>NZ_JBFUPT010000002.1:0-670288 GCF_041360715.1 Caballeronia sp. RCC_10 | reverse complement strand
GCCACACTCGCTTCCGCAGCTCAACCTCATGGCTCTAAACATTAAATTCGCTGTTGCGCTTCAACCTTGAAACCGCCCACCCTTGATGTGTTCTGGCGCGTTCGCAATGCGTGTTACGGCGTCATAGCCGCGGATTTCCTGCACACTCAATATGCCTACCGCGTATTGTTCGGCTCCCAGTGCGAATGCAAGGAATTGCGGCGTGCCGGAAGTCGAATCTTTTGTTCGTGTGTTCATGGGAATTGGGCGGGTAAAAGACCGAAGAAGGCCCGGAAGCGACCGCCTTCGATCGGATATGCAGCACTCAGTATTGGTGTTAGAACTGTTCCCACGCTGTGTCAGCGGTCTCGGCAGTTGCCGGCTCTTTCGATGCCGCGATGGCGTTCGGTTCCGACCGCTTGTTCGAAGCAACAGTGCTTGGCTTTGCGCGAGGGAACGTGGCGCGCGGCTTTTGCTGAGCGCTTGCAATCTGTTTTCCCGCCGCCTGGTTAGCCGCCACGGTGAACACCGACACAGCATCTTTCAACGTCACCGCCTGCTCTTCGAGCGATTGTGCAGCGGCGGCCGCTTGTTCGACCAGCGCGGCGTTCTGCTGCGTGACTTCATCCATTTGATGCACGGCCTGATTGACCTGCTCGATGCCACGGCTTTGCTCATGCGACGCCGCTGCGATCTCGCCGACAATATCGGAAACCTGCTTGATCGCCTGCTTGACCTGCCCCATGGTGACGCCCATATCGGCGGCTTGCTTTGAACCATCCTGAACCAGTCCGACGGACGATTCGATCAAGTCTTTAATCTCCTTGGCCGCCGTGGACGAACGCTGCGCCAGCGTGCGGACCTCGGTCGCGACGACCGCGAAGCCGCGGCCCTGCTCGCCTGCGCGCGCCGCTTCAACGGCTGCGTTGAGCGCGAGAAT
Organism: Caballeronia sp. RCC_10; assembly: GCF_041360715.1. NCBI lineage: Bacteria > Pseudomonadati > Pseudomonadota > Betaproteobacteria > Burkholderiales > Burkholderiaceae > Caballeronia > Caballeronia sp. RCC_10. The sequence goes on along the minus strand of NZ_JBFUPT010000002.1, from coordinate 669,369 downwards.
ATTGGTCTGGAATGCAATGCCTTCGATCAATGCAGTGATTTCCGAAATCTTCGCCGAGCTGGTGCTGATCTGCCCCATCGTACCAACCATGGTCTGGACCGCGTCATGACCCGCATCTGCAATTTCGGTGGCCGTCGTGGCCAGTGTGTTGGCGTGGCGTGCGTTGTCGGCATTCTGCTTCACAGTGACCGTCAATTGCGACATGCTCGACGCCGTTTCTTCGAGCGACGCCGCCTGTTCTTCCGTGCGCGCCGAAAGATCGACGTTACCCGCCGCAATTTCCTTGGCTGCGGTGCCGACCGATTCCGTGGACCCGATCACGGTGGCAAGCACGCCTGAAACACGTGCCAGCAATGAGTTGAAGGCGGTTGCCGTCTGACCGACTTCGTCCATGCGGTTCACGCTGACCGTGCGCGTGAGGTTCAGAGATTTGCTGACATCGCTCAACGTGCGCTGAATGCCGCTCAAGCTCGCCCGGACGCCTTGCACGACCTGGACCGCGAACGCGCCGATAATAAGTACGACGGCCAGAATGCCGATCGCCATGCCCCACAGGGCCGTTGCGTACGCGGCCTTGTTTTCCTTGCGCAGTCCGTTACCGAATTCAACGTTATAGTTAATCTGGGTATTCAGGTCGGCCACAATCTTATCGACTGCGCCCCCAATGCCCTTTCCGTCGACAAGCAGCTCGGCGCCACCGGGAACACTTTCCCGGGATTTAGGCAGAAAGTCAGCCAGAGACGCCCTGATCGTCGCAATGTCCGCCTTGACCTGATCGTTCATTTGCTGGTCTTTTGCATCGGTAATGTCGTTTTTGTTGTAGTACTCGACGAGTTCCCCAAGCTTGTTCAGGCTGGCGTTAATGCGCGTTTCGCCATCAGAGCGTTTGGACTCGTCGGTCACGACCACGTACTGATAAAGCAGGGCTCTCAGATTCGATGTTTCAGCGATTGTCTTGCCAATGTCGGCAATACTGGGAATGGTATTGACTTGGATGTATTCAAATCGTTCTTGAGAACGCGAGAGCAGAAGGATAGCCGATGCGCCGGTGACGATCAGCGCCGCCATAAGCAATCCAAAAGCAAGAAAAAGTCGTTTTGTAATAGTCATCATTTGCCTTAATACGGTTGACGCGTTGATTACGCTACAGATAATGTTTGCGACCGCAAACGTTTGATTCAAGCTGGGTGTCAGCCCAGGTTGACGTAAATCGCTCTGGAGCTTTTTGGTTATTTACTACTCCATGCCGGCCATCTCGACATCGCGTTAGAACGTACATTTCCGACCACCGCCGTAATTTTCAAATCCCCGGCTTCAACCGGGCATGCCCTGAAAGACGAAAGCCCGGCGTCAAAAAAAGAAAGTCGGTATCGCTGGTCGCGCGTCGCGACGACGTCAACAGCAGTCTGCTGTTTAGATGGCGTCACCGATATCTTCAGGGCGGTTTTAATACGTTGCTTTCACTGAAGCAATAACGGCTGTGGTCTCACATACTGAACCCGTCCCCTAGAAATGCGACGCTAATGACGCACGGATGGTGGACTCGGTGTCGGCGAATCGTAAGCCGGAGCGTCAACACGCCTCGAAGGCGAGAGGCCAAGTCCGACGCCTACACAGGCCCATGTTTGCGGCTCCGGCACACCTCGGTCGAGCCTCGGCATGCAGCGTTCGGAGGTGCCTGGTAGTAATCTAGACGTAATACTTCCCAACGGCGGTATAAGAAATAATGATTCGAGGCATCAACAGAAACTAATAGCTCTCTGAAAATACGACTCGGACTCTCCAGGTTCGTCAAGTCGTCAGGACTGTTGGCAACGCCGCTCTCAAAAGGGCGGCGTTTTTTTACCGTCCCACGGTCCAGACACAATTGAATTTGGCTTCTCGCGTCGCGACATTACAAAATCTGCGCATCCTTGCTGGACGGTTTCCCCAGTTTGCCAATGGGCGAGGCCGGCCATATTGGACAATGGCTAACGTGGTTGCCGAACTAGGTGATGCGGCCATTTCGGCTGTGCACATCGGTGTGAGTTGCTCGGCAAACAACGAAACCGCGTCCGTACCCGCCCACTGCCCGGTTCCACGAACAACGATGGCGTCGACGTCAGGCATACTGAAAATCTTGTGTGTCGTCCGCCGACGTGGAGATGCGCAGTTCCGTTTCAGGCAACGCGTTATTTATGTCTACCAGCCGTGGGAGCATCCAGCGAATCGCGAACGTGGATGGCAACCGCAGGTGACGAATAGACGCTGTCTTGGCGTGCATGTCTGCGTGCTGAACCAGTTGCGTGAGTACGCTTACGGCCACGGTCGACGGTTCGCTTCCTTCCGCTGTCAGCGGCCCCGACGCATGGCGCACGAAAAGTGCACACCGGTAGTGCGCTTCCAGTTGCTGGATCTGACGGCTCACCGCCCCCTGCGTTCGACACAGATGGTCAGCGGCTCTGCTGATGCGCCGGTTGCGCTGCGGCGACTAATGACTGGACCGCTGTCAGCGACGGCAACGCGCGCGTGAGGTCGGCCAATGGATATGCATGCGTTGCATACCCGGTTGCGAATTTTTCGATTGTTCGATCATCGGTGCTTCGATATCGTGCTGGACGGATGCACGTCCGCTCGGGCGCGCGAGTTGTCACCGAATGATCGGAGAATGAAGATGGCCTCATCGTCGGAAGCACTATATACACGGCAGGTTCGCAACTATCTCGAGAAGCTGGAGCGCGGCGATGTCGCGGCGATCTGCGCGTTGTTTACGCCCGACGCCCAAATCTTCTCGCCGTTTCTCGGCTGGATGCGCCCTGCGCCATTCTTTGCGAAGGTCACCGCAGCGTCTGGAGAAAGCAGAATAACGCCTATCGACATCTGCGTCAGCACGACGGGGGCTCGACGTGCGACCGGTTACTTTGTCTATGATTGGGGACTGAAGGATGGGTCCGCGGTGCGTTTCGAGTGCGTTGACGTTTTCGAATTCGACGACAACGGGCTAATCGAGCGGATGACCATCGTCTACGATACCCATCCGATTCGCAGTACGGTAGGTGACAAATACGCGTAGCCGAATCGATTTCGCTCGATCACGGGACCCGGTGGCTGGATCGGGTCGGGCTGCGTCAGTCCGCTCCCGAACGCATCGTTCGAAAGCGGTCACTCGAATTCAGCGGCCCGGCAACGGACAGTCGGCAGTGCGTACTTCCGACCTCAAGCCGCCCCTCACCGCCCGACGACTTGGACGCCGCTTCTCGACGCAACAGCGGTCATTCCCACGCCTGCCGCCGGCCAATGCTTTCGCTCACATGACTTCGCTGCCGACCTCGAACGCCTCGCCGCCCGGGCGCGTCCGCATGCCTCGCGCAAGACGTGTCCAAGGCAAGTCCGCCGGGTCAGCCACCATTGGGCCGGGCGCCTTTGCGACAAGAACGGCCTCCGCGATCGGCTCGAAATCGGCACGGAAATGCACCGAGCTCTTGTTGACCAGAATCTTCATGTCCTCGGGCTGGATGCCTGCGACGCGATACAGATTTCGATCGAGCATCTGCGCCTTGGCCGAACTCACCGCGATCAGCACGCCGCCGAAACGCAGACACGCCACCGGGCCGAGCTCTGCCTGCATGCCGTTCATCATCGGGCCGTCGTAGCGGCAACGTCCGTCCGAGAGCGATATAACCTCGAATTCACCCGTGAACGGCGCATCGCCCGGCACGTTGGACTGGCCGCCCAGCGACAGTTCCAACCGCGCGCCGACGCCCCCACGATGCGCCGCAGCGGCCGCCTCGGGATCGTAGATCAGCCCGAAGGCCGCGCCGGTCGCGCCATTGCGTACCAACGCGCGCAGCATCTCCATGGTGTTGGCATCGCCGCCCGCGCCGGGATTGTCCTGCGTATCGGCGATGACGACCGGACGGCTCGCGCCCTTCGACAGGCGCATCGCTTCGCGCACGGCTTCGTCGGGCGAGAGGAACGGCACGCACCAGGCGCGCTCGTCGTCGAGCATGCGGCGATACAGCGAGTCGACGGCAGCATGCGCGGTCTGCGCCGAATCTGCGTAAGCCCAGATCACCGGACCGCATTCGGCGAAATCCGCCGCCGGGAAACCCGGCGCGAACGACGCGGATACGACCGTGCCCGCCTCCGCCGCGCTCACGGCGTCGTACATGCCGCGCGACGGCTCGAGCAAGGTACACATGCCGTTGATCGGAATTAGGAACGGCAGCCGCCGTGACGCGCCATGCAGCGTCTCGCCCGCCAAAAGCCGTTCCAGCAGCGCAGCCGCGCGCGCACCGGTGTCCGCCATATCGACGTGCGGATACGTGCGGTATGCGACGAGTGCATCGGCGTTTTGCAACATGCGCTCCGTGACGTTCGCGTGCAAGTCGAGCGAAGCGACGATCGGCACATCGCGCCCGACCGCTTCGCGCAGACGAGCGAGCAGCTCCCCTTCGCCGTCGTCGACATGCTCCGCGACCATCGCGCCGTGCAGATCGAGATACACCGCATCGAACTCACGCGTGCGCGCCGCCTCGACGATTTCGCCCACGATGCGCTCGAAGGCGTCGCGTGTCACGTGCGCCGATGGACTCGCGCCCGCCCAGATCACCGGCACGAGCGTGTGCCCCGACGCTTGCGCCGCACGAATGAATCCGCCGGCGGGAATGTTGACCTCGCGCAGCGCGAGCACGTCGTCGCCGCGACACATCAGCGGAAAACCTTCTCCGCGCTCGAAGTTTTCATAGGCGGCTTTCGATGGCGCGAACGTATTCGTTTCGTGCTGGAAGCCGGCGATGAGAATGGTGCGATTGGAACTCGGCAAGATGGAAACCTCTCGTTTTCGTGGTCTGTTCGATGAATGGCGATGGTCACGCCGCACGCGCGGGACGCATGGCGATCAGCACGAGTGCACCGATGGCGAGCAGCGCAACCATCACGTACAAGCCGGCGTGCAGGCTGCCGGTCGCGCTTTGCGCCCAGCCGATGATCGTCGGGCTAAGAAAGCCGCCGATCAGCCCGATGGTGTTGATGAGCGCGATTCCACCCGAGGCGGCGTCTCCCTTCAAATGCTCGGAAGGCATCGCCCAGAACACCGTGTAGGCGCACCACATCATTGCGGTCGCGATGGTCATGCAAGTCAGCGATGTCGCCAGATCGCCGCCGAAGAAGGTGGCGAGCGCGAGCGCCAGCGAGCCGACGAGAGCGGGAACCGCACTGTGATAGCGCCGCTCGCCGCGCCGGTCGGAACTGCGCCCGATGACGATCATCGCGATGGCCGCAGCAACATAGGGAATCGCGGAATACAGGCCGACCTGCATCGTGTCCCTGACGCCCGCTGCCTTGATGATGGACGGGAGCCAGAAGCTCACGGCATAGATGCCGCAGATGAAGCAGAAGTACGGCACGGCCATCAGATAGACACGCGGATCGCGCGCCACCTGCGCAAACGAATGATGACCGCCGGAAGTATCGAGTTCGGACGCGAGCAGGCGCTTTTCATCGTCGGAAAGCCAGCGCGCGTCGGCGGGACGGTCCGCGAGCACGAAAAGCGCGAGTACGCCGAACAGCACGCACGGCAGGCCCTCGATGAGGAACATCCACTGCCAGCCATCGAGGCCGTGGGCGCCGGAGAACGACGTCATGATCCACGTCGAAAGCGGCCCACCGAAGGCGCCGCCGATCGGCCCGGCGAGCATCACGATCGCCATCACCTGCCCCATGCGCGCGCGGCCGTACCAGTACGTGAGATAGAAAATCATGCCGGGCGCGAAGCCGGCCTCGAACACGCCGAGCAGGAAGCGCATCGCATAGAAGGTCGTTTCGTTGCGAACGAGCAGCATCGCCGCCGAGGTCAAACCCCAAAGAATCATGATCCGGCTGATGGTCTTGCGTGCGCCGACCTTCGGCAGCAAGAGATTGCTGGGAACTTCGAACAGCACATAGCCGAGAAAGAAGATGCCCGCGCCGAGGCCATAAACGGCGTCGGAGAAACCCAGATCGCTCTGCATCTGCAGTTTGGCGAATCCGATATTGACGCGGTCGAGATACGCGAATGTGTAGCAAAGCAGCAGGAACGGAAGCAGCCGCCAGTCGAGCTTGCGATACAGCGCCGCGTGCACTTCGGTGACGTGCGTGGAGGGAATGGCGGACAAGGGCGTTCTCCGATGAACGTTTCGGTCGTGAGGTGAATTTATCTTCGACATCCAAAATGCGATGAGCAAGAGCAACCGAAGTCGGCTATCGTTGCCTGCTGGGCAACGCTAGAACGAGTCGCAAGATGCGCGAACTGAACCAACGAAGGCTGCGGTACTTCCACGAAGTGCTTACGCAAGGCTCCATCCGGGCGGCGGCGGACAGCCTCAACACGGCGGCATCCGTCATTACGCGGCAAATCCGCTTGCTCGAGGAGGAAGTCGGCGCGGCGCTGTTCGAACGACAGGCACGCGGCGTGAAACCGACCGAGGCGGCGGCTCATCTGCTTGAGTACTGGCGTGGCTGCCAGGCACAGCAGGAACAACTCGAAGACCGGTTGCGGGCGTTGCACGGCCTGCAGCGTGGGCACATCCGGCTTGCGATCAGCGAAGGCTATATCGACGGCCTGATGGAGGAAGTGCTGAGCGACTTCCACATGCACTATCCGAAGCTCGATGTGGCCGTCGATATCCTGCCCGTCAACGACGTGCTCGAGGAAGTCGCCGAGAGCCGCGCGCACATCGGGCTCGCGTACAACCCGCCGGCGCATCCGGACATCGTGTATCGGGCGACGTCATCGCAGCCGGTCGTATTGCTGGTCAATGCGGCGCATCCGCTTGCAAAGCGCGGCGGCGCCGTCACCATCGCCGAGATGTTGCGGTATCCGCTCGCATTGATGCCGCCGGCCTTCGGTCTCGGACAGGTCATCGAAATGCTCGCCTACACGGAAAATATCGAGGTCAGACCGTCGCTCGTCACTAACTCGCTGCAGGTCCTGCGTCAGTTCGTAACCCGCGGCGAAGGCGCGACGTTGATCGGTGCGTTTTCCGTGTACCGGGAGATCGATGCGGGCGAGTTGGTCGCTTTGCCCATCCTTCATCCGCTGTTCGAGGCGGCGAAAGCTCGCATCCTGGTGAAGGCGCGACGGCCCCTCTCCGGCGCGGCGGAAGAACTGTTGAGCTGGATTCTGCAGCGGATGAGCGTATTTGCGACGAGCGCCTGAGGCGCTCATCCAAACCACTGATCGCCGTCCTCGCCGGGGATTTCGGCGTTGACACCGCGCGTTCGACGCGATATTGTCCGACAACCTGATTAATCGCCGATGCAATGCTTGAACTCGAAAGACCTGACTCCCTGGTGCAGCGAGTAGTCGGAGCGATCCGCGCAGAGATTCAGGCGGGCAACTTCCCCGCAGAATCCCGCTTGCCGACCGAGCAGCAGCTCTCGGAGCGGCTCAACGTCAGCCGCTCGGTTGTCCGCGAAGCCATCGCTCAATTGAAGTCCGATGGCGTGCTGACCGCGCGCCGGGGCGCCGGCTCGTTCATCTCCGGCACACCTTCGGGCACGGTCTTTCGCCTTCCCAGCCCAGACGGTAACCGCATCGATCTTCCGCAATTGTTCGAGTTTCGGCTGTGGATAGAGACGCAGGCCGCCACCGCGGCCGCGCGGCGCCGGACGCGCGCGGACCTGAAGCATATGAGCGATGCGATTCGGCAGATGGAACTGAAGCGCAACGATTCGCAAGCGGCGTCGGCGGCGGACGTCGCTTTTCATCGCGCCATCGCGGCGGCGACCAAGAACGATTACTTCGTCGCGTTCCACGATTTCCTTCACAGCCAACTCGCGATAGCGCGGCGCGCGCAATGGGAAAAGACGGCGCACCACGCCGGCGACTTCGCCTGGCGCGAGCACGGTGAGCTCTTCGCTGCCATTGAACGCGGCGATTGCATCGAGGCCGCCGTTTCCGCCGAGCGTCATTTGCGCGCGGCGGCAAAGCGTCAAGGCATCGACCTGCCAAGTAACGACTGACGTTGCGGCGCCCATGTTCGATGAGCGCCGCAAGATTTTAAATACTTTGTCTGACAACCTGATTTTCCGACTACTACATGCTGCGCCTGACAGTTCCCAAGACGAACCAAACACAACCAGGAGACATTCAGTGAAAGAGCAAGCCCAAGTCCGAACCTGCCTCAAGCACCTCCCGCTCGCCGGACTCGTCGCCGCGTGCGCGTTGACGGCCGCGGGCGGGGCGAACGCGCAAGGCAGCCTGACGCTATACGGCATCGTCGACGAAGGCGTGAACTACACGAGCAACGTGCAGACGAGCCCCGGCAACGGCCACAACCTGTTCAGCTTGTCTAGCGGCATCCTGAGCGGCAGCCGCTGGGGGCTGCGCGGCGTGGAAGATATGGGCGGTGGCTTGAAAGCGATCTTCGTGCTGGAGAACGGTTTCGACGTGAACAACGGCCGGATGGGCCAAGGGTCGCTGGAATTCGGCCGCCAGGCTTATGTCGGACTCTCGACGAACGTCGGATCCTTCACGCTTGGCCGCCAGTACGACCCGGTCGTCGATTATGTGCATGCGCTGATGCCGAGCGCCATGTTCTCGGGAAGCATCGGCGCGCATCCGGCTGACCTCGACAATCTGAACAACGCGAACCGCGTGAACAATGCGGTCAAGTACCGCACGGTCAACCTGAACGGTTTTTCGGCCGAAGGGCTTTATAGCTTTGGCGGCGTTCCCGGCAGCGTCGGCACGAATCAGATCTGGTCCATCGGCGTGGGCTACGCGAGCGGTCCGCTCAACGTGGGCGCGGGCTATCTCAACGCACGCAACCCGAACGCTTCGTTTTTCGGCACGGCAGTCGGGGCCACGGCGGCGAGCAACAACTTCGGCAGTTCGCCGGTGATCAATGGTTATGCGTCGGCGCAGTCCCAGCAAATCATCGGCGCTGGCGCGACTTACGCGATCGGCCGGGCGACGCTCGGGGCCATCTACTCCAACACCAGGTTCAAGAACCTGAGTGGCACCGTATCCGTCCTGAACCCTGCGGGAGCCAGCGGCACGGCGACCTTCAACAGCGCCGAACTCGACTTCCAGTATCAGTGGACGCCGGCGCTGTCGCTCGGCGCGGCCTACAGCTACACGAAGAACAGCGGCGCGCATGACGCCAGGTATCACCAGGGCGCGCTCGCTGCCGACTACGCGGTTTCCAAGCGGACCGACTTCTATCTGATCGGCGTCTTGCAACACGCCTCGGGCACCGACTCGACCGGCCACGCTGCGCGCGCGGCGCTCAACGGCCTCACGCCGTCGTCGTCGGATCAGCAGGCCGCCGTTCGCTTCGCCGTGCGCCACAAGTTCTAACGAGTCGCCACACACCCGGCTTTGCCTTCAACAGGATGCTTCCAGTGAATAACACCATCACTTCGCTCACCGAAGAGAACCGCGCGCGCCTTCGTGGCGTCAGCACGGCGACCCTGACCACCGCCCTCTTCAAGCGTGGCCTGTGCAACGTCTGCGTCCAGGGCGTGCTGCCCGTCAATCCGGCGGCGGCGCGCATGGTCGGCGAGGCGTTCACGCTGCGCTATATTCCGGCGCGCGAGGACCTCGACACCCTGTCCGTCTTCACCGATCGGAGTCATCCGCAGCGGCGCGGCGTCGAAGAAATTCCGCCCGGTCACGTCATGGTCGTCGATTCCCGCAAGGACCCGCGCGCCGCTTCGGCGGGCGGCATCCTCATCACGCGAATGATGATGCGCGGCGTCGCCGGAATCGTAACCGACGGCGGATTTCGCGACACGCCGGATCTGCGCTCGCTCGACTTCCCCTGCTATGCGGCTCGTCCGTCCGCGCCGACGAACCTGATACACCACCACGCTGTGGATTTGAACGTGCCGATCGCGTGTGGCGATGTCGCCGTGTATCCCGGCGACATCATCGTCGGCGATGAGGAAGGCGTCGTCGTGATCCCGGCGCACCTCGCGAACGAAATTGCCGAGGAAGCGGCCAGGATGACGCTTTTCGAGAATTGGGTCGATGCGCGCGTGCGCGAAGGCCGTTCCACCTTCGGCCTGTATCCGCCCGACGAGTCGACGCGAGCGGAATTTGCAGCGTGGCAAGCAGACGGCAGCAAGTAATTCGGAATCGCGACGCGGCGCGCTTAGTGCGCCGCACAGCCACCATAACGTCAAGCGCCACGGCGAGCGCAGAAAGCCGCCGGGCATGGAGACCCTAGTGACAAACCGTAGTGTGGAAGCTCAACTCTTCACGCGCGTGGCGTGGCGGCTCGTGCCGCTTCTCATCGCGATCTTTCTCACCGCCTATATCGACCGCGCGAACATCGGCTTCGCCAAGTTGCAGATGCTCACGAGCCTGCATATGAGCGAGGCATCGTATGGCTTCGCTTCGTCGCTGTTCTTCATCGGCTATCTGTTGTGCGAGGTGCCGAGCAATCTGGCGATGCATCGGTATGGCGCGCGCCGCTGGATCTCGCGCATCATGTTCACGTGGGGCGTGGCGACGCTGCTGCTCGCGTGGACGCCGTCCGAAACCGCGTTTCAGGTGCTGCGCTTCTTGTTAGGCGCAGCGGAAGCGGGACTGTATCCCGGCATTATTCTCTATCTCGGCATGTGGTTTCCGGAGCGCCAGCGAACCGGCATCATCGGATTGCTCACGCTTGGCAGCAGCATGGGCAACATGCTCGGCTCGCTCATCGGCGGCTTCTCGCTCGAACTGCACGGTTTGCTCGGCCTTGAAGGCTGGCAGTGGGTGTTTCTCACGACGGGCACGCCCGCCGTCTTGCTGACCTTCGTCTCCTTGTACTTCCTGCCGGACAATCCGCGTTCGGCGCGCTTTCTCTCCGAGCGCGAGAAGGAGGTCATCGAGGACAGTCTGCGCCACGATCCGGCGCCGGTTCACGCGACGGGCAGCGCCTGGTCGTTCGGCTCGCTCTTGACCGTGGCGCTCTTTTCGATCGGCTATGGCACGATCTCGATTGCGATTTACGGTATCGCATACTGGCTCCCTACCCTTGTCCGGGGCTTCGGCGTATCGAGCAGTGTCAACGGCATGCTCAACATGATTCCGTGGTTCCTGACATCACTGATGCTGCTGTGGCTGCCGCGCCGCTTGCGCAGTCCTCGCACTGTGCTGACGGCCGCGTTCGGTGCGGCGTTCCTCGGCATTCTGTGCTTCATCGCGAGCGTCGGGCCGTTCTCGAATGCGGTGCGTTTCGCGGCGCTCTCGGCAGGCGCGCCGTGCCTGTATCTGATGATCCCGTGCTTCTGGGCGCTGCCGCCACGGCTCTTGCCGGCATCGTTCATGAAGGGCGCGGGCGGCGCCGCGGCGCTTGCGGTCATTGCTGCGGGCTCGAGCGTCGGCGGATTCCTGGCGCAAAACATCATGCCGTGGGTCGGAAAGGCCATGCACAGCACCTCCGCACCGATGCTCGTGCCAGCCTTCACCCTGATGTTGCTCGGAGCCGGGGCGCTCGTCGTGTGGTTCCGTCTCGGTCTGGCGGGACGCGGCGGTAACGATGCGGTCGGGGCCACGCGCTGATTTCGCTCAAAAGCCTGCCCTGTCGAGGCGGATACAAACGGTCTGCGCGCTCGTCGCGTCCTCATGTGACGATGACCGACGAGCGCGGAACTAATGGAAAACGGAAGGTCGTTGCGCGGCATGATCAAAACCAGGCAATCCAAAAACGTCCCCCGGCGAATGCGCGGCTTCTTGTCGCTCGCCGATTTCGAAGCAGCGGCGAGGCGCAGGCTGCCGCGCCCGCTCTTCGGTTACGTCGCGGGCGCGACGGAAGACAATGCGTCCCTCGCGGACAACCGCGCGGCCTTCAACGAACTCGGCTTCGTTCCGCGCGTACTGCGCAACGTGTCGCAGCGAAGCCAGTCGATCGAGCTCTTCGGCGTGCGCTACGAGTCCCCGGTCGGCATTGCGCCGATGGGCATCAGTTCTTTGACGGGCTATCGCGGCGACCTCGCACAGGCGCAGGCGGCGCGCGAATGCGGCGTGCCCATGATTCTCAGCGCAGCGTCGCTCGTTCGGCTAGAAGCAGTCGTCGAAGTCGCGCCGGGCGCATGGTTTCAAATCTACATGCCCAGAACGCTGGAAGAAATGCGCGCGCTGGTGGAGAGAGTCAGCGCCGCCAATGTATCGACGCTGGTCGTTACGGTGGACTCGTCAGTCGTGCCAAACCGGGAGAACAACATGCGCAACGGGTTCCGGACTCCGCTCAGACCAAACTTTCAGCTATTGCGCGACGGCCTGACGCATCCGAACTGGTCGCTCTTCACGTTCCTGCGCACGTTGCTTCGTCATGGCATGCCGCATTTCGAGAATGCCTCGGCGCAACGAGGCGAGCCGTTGCTCTCGCGTCGCGCCAACCGGGATTTCAGCGGACGTGAGCATCTGGACTGGGATGCAATCCGCGAAATCCGCGCGCGCTGGAAGGGTCCACTGGTGATCAAAGGCATTCTGCATCCGGTCGATGCGGCGACTGCGCGAAACCTCGGAGCCGACGGCATAATCGTGTCCAACCATGGCGGCCGACAACTCGACGGCTCGGTCTCGCCGATGCGCATGCTGGCTCCCATCGCGGAAGCCTGTCCAGATATGCCGCTCATGATCGACAGCGGCTTTCGACGCGGCACGGACGTATTGAAGGCTATCGCTCTTGGCGCGACATGCGCTTTCATCGGGCGGCCGATGAACTACGCGGCGTGCGTGGGCGGACAAGCCGGCGTCGAGCATGCCATCGGTCTCGTGAAGGCCGAGATTCATGCGGATATGGGACTGCTCGGCGTGAACCGTCTCGACGAACTCGGGCCCGAATTCCTGCGTCTGTTAAGGTTTGGGCCCGGTGAGCTGAGCGCGGGGCCGACGCGCCCGTAAAGGATCGTAAGGACGATGTCGCGAGAGTGACGATCATGATCGCAGCACCGACGAATTAGCCAAACAACCCAATATTCGCACCACTGTGATCTGGACCGTCAATATGACGACGTCGCGGGGAAAGGATCGCATCTTGCCGTTGACCTTTTCCCCGACACCCTTCGCCCGACCTTCATTCATGATTGATTTTCCGAATGAAGCGCTACGGGATGTAGGCGTGGTTCATAGATCGCATGAAGGATGCCGCACGTCAACCCGACGCGAGGCGTTCTAACGGTCCTCTTGAGCTAGCTACTCAAACGCGCGGCGTAGCGACGGCGCCATACCGTGGCCCTGCTTTGACTGTGATTAGTTCGCGGCCTGCCAGCCCTTTTCTGTCTTGGAGAAGAAGGCCCAGGCGTGTCGGGGGACGGCGTCGCCGACTTTGGCGCTGTCCTTGAATCCGTATTGTTCCATTGCGATCCATGCCGCTATGAAGGACATCCGGCGGTCTTTCGCTTCCGCCGGAGCTTCTTCGCTATTCCACCAAGCGATACACGGCGCACACGGATTCAGCAGGGCATCCCGGCGCGCTTTGAAACCATCGTCCTGATTGGCGATCCACTGATTTACCAGCATCGATTGCTGCATGTTAGTAACGCTGTTTTCCAAAGCGGTCGCATCAAAGAACGCGCCGGTCTCTCGCCTGGCATTGGTGGCCTTATCCTTCTGGTAGAGCTTGGCGTTCGCGAGCACCGTTTCAGCGTAGGGTTGGGTAAGCCTCAGGTTGTAGCTGTAGGTCACCTTGTAGAGGTTGGCTGAGTTCTGGTCGACCTGCCCGTTCGCACGCTCGAAGTTGGTGACTTCGAGACCCTCGGTCGAGTCGTTATCAGCGATCTTCCGAATCACCTCGGATGAGAGTTTGTCGCTCGGCTTATCGTCGCAACCGGCCAGCGCCAGAGTCGACAGTAGAACGGCTGCCACGCTGATTTTCTTCATGCTGCAAAGACTTCCTGTATTACGCGATTGACTTCTCGCTTATTGACTTATCGACGTGGTGGCCACACAAACGCATTTTCAACATGACATGGTGTCAAGTGGCATCGGTTTCCGATGGTGCTGCAGGCCTAATGCTATGAAGTTGGCAATGCGCGTGGGCGGACACTTCGAACTGTTCTGGGTGCGGGCCTCGACAATCCCGGCCTTAACGACGGGATAGTCTCGACCCAAAGCCATACCTGCGATTAATTGAAAATGCCAGTCTTGTGTGAAACGGCTGATTCGCTCATCGAATAGCGCTTGACGATGTTGTCGGCAGAGAACAGAACAACCAGTTCCTTCTTCTTGCCGCTCGCGCTCGAGCCCAGAAGGTTCACCACTGGAATATAGCTGACTGCGTCAGAGTGAAGCTTCGTCAACTCGTAGTGCCAAATCTCCAGTCCCCCGTCCGTGAACTCTGTCTTCAATGGCGATCCGAACATGCTACGGACCTCGTCCTTCGTTGTTTTACCGTCAACAATCTTCGTGGACACACTCGCCTCGGTTTCCGAGCGCAGCGAGTCATTACCGGTGCCGGCGCACCCCGCCAGCGCGAAGGCACCTGCGGCGATAGCGGCCGCAAAAGTTAGTTTCCTCATACATCCTCATATCGTTATTACGTTGTTTCCGGGCACGACGAAGCGCTGACCGCTGATTTTCGTCGGCACGTGAGCTATCGGCAGTACAACGCAAAACTTGAGGGAAAAGCGTCTCGAAAGTTGCCCTTGTAGGTCATCCCGATGCAGATTACGGCTCGTTCCCATTGCCGTAACGGACCCTCACGCGGGCCGCTCGATCACATAGTCGGTTGCACAAGTTCACGAGATCTCGTCTCGCGCCAGTGTGGCTGAACACTGCGCCAAACTGTATTCCGGCCGTCACCTGTACGATCGCCTGGCTTCTTATCCATCGCGCCGCGATACAGGGCTTACCTCTGTAGGTTCTTGCCGATCACCGTTGCCTGAATCGACCAGTTCTAGCGAGCCCGAAGCCTTATCGTCCGAGCTTGCGAGCGCGGGCGGAAGGTTCCGCGCACAGCCGCCTTCGCATGATTTGGCGTCTGGTGCTCCTTGTGCTCTACAAACATAAAGCGTCATCCTGTGCTCATCAACCAGCCTTCCATCCATAACATGAGATGGCGCGGCAATCGCCGAAGCAACAGTGAATAGCACCGCGATTCCGATAAGCGATTCATATTCGTGCTCCTTTCTGACATCCATTCAAGGCGCGTTCGTCTGTCTGCGCGCCCCCCTCCGCGCGGTGTCATCATCACTGCGGCGCCATGATGCGTAACACCGGACGGCCGTTAAGATTTTTCAGCGGGAAGTACGATCGATGCGTCATTGCATCGACATACACAACGTGAGCGTTCGGTCCAAGGAGACCTTCGCCGACCTTTGCTACATGAGTCCCGTCATAGCGGAACATCGATACGACACCTGCTTCGCCGGCCACATACACCGTGCTTGCCGAAGCATCGAACGCAAGCACGTCGGGGGCTCGTCCTACCTCGAACGATTGCGATACGCGCTTCGTGCGCAGGTCGAGCACCAGCAATTTGCTGTTCCCCTGACAAGCGATGAATGCCAGCCGGGATTGCGGAACGATGAGCAAGCCGTGGTTTCCGTCTGCTCCGGGCAGGTCGATGCGGGCGACGATCGTGTCCGCCGAGGGGTCAATTTCGATCAACTGCCGACGCGTCTGAACGTTGACAAAGATATGTCGAGACACCGGATCGTATTGCGTGTTGCCGACCTCACCATCAAGCGCAATGGTCTTCACGCGCTGGTTCGTTAACACATCAATGACGGTCTCAGTCTTTCCAGTCTCGTCGGAGACATAAAGCTTGTGCACATCGGGGGCATAGGCCATGCCGTCGGGATAGACACCTCCGGGCATACGAGCGACAACCTTTAGCGTCTTCTCGTCGATTGCAACGATCTCGTTCGTTCCGGTCGCGGAGGCGAATACCCGCGACAATTCCGGAATAACAAGCACGCCATGCACGGCAGAGACGTTCGTTATCGTGGCAATGACGCGCGCATCGTGCGTATCGAAGGCGACGACTTCTCCATCTCCCAAGTGGGCAACCATCAACAGATGACGCTCAGGATCGCCGCTTTCGTAATCGAAACGAGTCGTGTGTCCCGGTATCGGAATGTCCGCGACGTGCCGCAGCAGGAGATGCTCCGCGTTACCTTGATCAGCTGCCGCTCCAACGCGAGGCAGCAACGCCCCGATTGAAGCACCCAGCAGTAGTGCTGCCCCAAGAACAGGGCAAAGCCGCCGAATCTGTTGTAACGGGTTCATGAACGGTCTCCGTCGAGACGTACATGTGGGAAAGCGGCGAGCAACGCCTGCTTGCAGATGCTCTCGAGCGCGCCGCATGCAAGCAGCGGTGCTTCGAGCGATCTAGTCCGAGCAGGAAGCAGCACCGCGCTGAATCATCGCGAAAGCCTCGTAGACCTCGCGCCGCGAGCAGTTGCCACGCGCCAGCTTGAGTCCGAGCGTTCATGCACGCCGTATTCATTGGCATAAGCCGGTGTCGGCTTGTCTCGCCACACTCCAGCCGTTGACCGAAAAGGCCGGTGTTTATGGGGGGCACGAGTTCTTACTTGTTACCGCGCTCTCGATGGAAGCTGTCGTCACTGTGCTAGTTCCGACCGCCGATTCGAAGCGCGAGGCGACCGAAGACCACTTCGGCGACCGCTCTACGAGATAGCGTCGCATCGGAGTCTCGCGTTCATGTCCTCCGCAAAAACTGCTGCAAAACGCTGCCATAAAGATAACTCCCATTTCTGAATGACAGCAAGCGTCCTTCTCGCCTCAGCATCGATCCGGGTCGTCGAACCGCAGCTTGTTGCCGGCGCCCTGCGACGCTCCGACGACAGACAACGCAGAAGTGGCCAAATCGGCCTCCGCGGACGTTCGAGCGAGCTCCCCTGCAAAGCATCGGCCGAAGCGCCGATCGCGCCACGGGGCGTAATTGGCCCCGCTCCTCCTGGCGACGCGTTGCCTGGGCAAATGCCTGCCCCACCATCTTATTGATGGTGCGTATCCATGCAGCCACCTTTCCGTTCCTGAGTATTCGACATCCGCTGCTCGCGCTGGACGCCGTACGCAATGCTCTTGGGCGCATCAGTCGACAGACGCATGACCGCTCCCAAACCGGTGCACGGAGTCGCGCCAACGGTGCACGCGAAGGCGTCCACCCTCCGTTAACGTGCACAAGCAAACTGAAGGGCCTTTGCCTGCTGGCGTCGCTCATTGGCACACTTCATGCCTAATGAATTTCATTCAAGTTACTTGAATAAAATTCAGATTGTTTTCACAATAGCCCACACGCAAGGAGAGCATCATGAACCAGGGTCTTCGCCGTTTGCTGATCGCACTCACAGGCGCGGTCGCGCTCAACGCGGCTGCGCCGTCTTACGCGCACGCGGACGATCTGCTCGGACGCATCAAGTCGAACAAGGAAATCACGATCGCCACGGAAGCGCGTTACGCGCCATTCGAATATGTGGACAACGGCAAGATCGTCGGCTACGACGCCGATCTGATGGCCTACGTGTTGAAGTCCCTGCCCGACGTGAAGGTCAAGCAGCTCGATCTGCCGTTTCAGGGCTTGTTGCCGGGCCTCGATGCCGAGCGCTTCGACGTGGTCGTCACGGCGGTGACGGTTAACAAGGATCGCGCGGAGCACTTCGCGTTCACCGTGCCCGTCGCGGATGCGACCACCGGCGTGCTGATGCGCCAGGGCGATGCATCGGTCAAGGGGCCGAGCGATCTCAACGGCAAGGTCGTCGGATCGCAGACCGGATCCGCGCAACTGCAGGCCGTGATGGCGCTCGACAAGAAGCTGAAAGAAGCCGGCGGCCCCGGTCTGAAGCAGATCAAGCAATACGTCGCGTTCGACGAAGCCTATGCGGACCTGGCGGTCGGCCGGCTCGATGCAGTCGCACAGTCGGTGGCCAATCTCGGGCCGCTGCTGAAGTCGCGCCCGGGCGTGTTCGCCGTGTTGCCGCAGACCATTGGTCCGAAGAGCTACTTCGCGTGGGTTGCCCGCAAGGATGCCGACAGCGCCGCGCTTCTGAAGCTCTTCAGCGATGGCATCGCCAAGGCCAATAGCGACGGCACCATGAAGAAGCTCCAGGAGAAATGGTTCGGCTCGACGATGGAGGTGCCGACCACGTTGCCTGCCCCTTCCATCTGATATGGATATGAACGGTCCCGATCTGCTCACGCGCTGCATCGGCTATCTGCCGCAGTTGCTCGACGGCGCGCTGACGACCTTCGTGCTCTCGGGCGTCGCCGTGTGTTGCGGCTTCTTCGTCGGCGTGTTCGTCTACACGATGTCCGTGAGCGACAGCCGTCTGATGCGCGGCGCGGCGCGCGTGTATGTCAGCGTGCTGCGCGGCACGCCGGTGCTCGCGCAGCTGCTCGTGTTCTACTACGTGCCGTCCGCGCTCGGTCTCGAACTGCCGGGGCTCGCGGCGGCGGTGATCGGGCTCTCGCTGAACACCGGCGCGTACCAGTCCCAGATTCTCGGCGCGGGCTTTCGCTCGATCGCGCCGGGTCAGATCGAGGCGGCATCGACGTTCAATCTCACGCGGCGGCAGGCCTTGTGGCACATAGAAGTGCCGCAGGTCGTGCGCGCGACACTACCTGCTTTGGTATCCGAAATGGTCGACATCGTCAAGGCGTCGGCGGTCGTGTCGGTGATCTCGGTAACGGACCTGATGCGCGTCAGCCAGCAGCTTTCGTCATCGACCTATCGGCCGCTCGAAGTGTACGCGCTGGCCGCGGTGTTTTATCTGGCGATCACGTCGCTGCTCGCGGGCGCGGGTCATGTGTATGCGCAACGCGCGGCGCGGCGTCCCTGACCGGAGAACGAGGCATCAGCATGAACACTGTCACTGCACTCATCCCGCGCTTCATCGAAGCGATGGGCGTCACGCTCGAAGTGAGCGTGCTCGCCGCGCTCATCGGCATTGCCGCGGGCTTCGCCCTCAACGCGATGCGTCTCGCGTTCGGCCACCCGTTCAAGCTTCTCTACGGCGCGTTCGTGTGGCTCGTGCGCGGCACGCCTTACCTTTCCCAGCTCGTCATCGTGTACTTCGGCTTGCCGGTCGTCGGCATCACGCTGTCCGCCGTGCAGGCCACCATTGTTTCGCTCGCGTTCTATTCGAGTGCCTATTTCGCGGAGCTTTTTCGCGCGGCGTGGGCCAGCGTGCCGCGCGGCCAACTCGAAGCCGCCGCCGCATTCGGCGTGAGCAGACGCGATGCGTTCCGTTCGATCGAATTGCCGCAGGCGCTCGCCTTCGCCGCGCCGCTCATTGCCAATCAAACCATCCTCGTCATTAAGGAGAGCGCGGTCGCCTCGATCATCACCGTCCCGGAACTGACGATGACCGCAAGCGATATCGTCGCATCGAGCTACACGTATATCGGTCCGTATGCGCTGCTGATCGCGTGTTACTGGCTGCTCACCCAAGCTGTGTCGGTCATCGCACAGGCGGCGACATCGCGCATTCCGTTTTCAAGGAAGACATCATGAGCGACCTCCCGATTCTAAAGCTACACGCCGTCGGCAAGTCGTATGGCGAGAACCGCGTGCTCAAGGGTATCGACCTGGATGTGATGCGGGGCGAGATCGTCACGCTGATCGGGCCGTCCGGTTCCGGCAAGACAACCGCGCTGCGCTGCATGAATTTTCTCGAAGCCTACGATGAAGGCGAAGTGTGGATCAAAGGCCAGTTGCTCGGCTATCGCTCGACGGGACGCACGGCGAAGGATCGCGATAGCGAAGCGAGCATCGCCGAAGTGCGCCGCCCCATTTCGATGGTCTTTCAGCAGTTCAATCTCTGGCCTCACATGAACGCGCTCGACAACGTGGCGACGCCGCTCGTGCTCGCCAAGAGGACGAGCAAGCGCGAAGCCCGCGAAAAAGCCCTCGCCGCGCTCAAGCGCGTGGGCCTCGACCATAAGGCCGATGCCTATCCCGCGCGACTGAGCGGCGGACAGCAGCAGCGCGTGGGCATCGCGCGGGCGCTGGCTATCGAACCCGAAGTGATTTTGCTCGACGAGCCGACATCCGCACTCGATCCCGAACTCGTGGAAGAAGTGCTCAACGTGATCCGCTCGCTCGCGCAAGAAGGCATGACGATGGTCATGGTGACGCATGAAATGAGCTTCGCCGCGAAGATCTCCGACAAGGTCGTGTTCATGGAAGCGGGCAGGATCGTCGAAGCGGGACCGCCCGCACAGCTCTTCGGCAATACACGCACCCCGCGTCTTCAGCAGTTCCTCAAGCCGTGGCTCGAACGCAGTCTCGATTTCGTGAGCCAAGGAGCGACGTCGTGATCGCCACGCAAATCGCCGATGCGGTGAACGCCGACCGTCTGCTCGAATCGATCGATGCTCTCGCCGCCTTCGGCGCGCGCGGTGACGGCGGCGTGAACCGCCCGGCGCTCGGCGAGCGCGATCTCGGAGCGCGGCGCTTTCTGATTGAACGTGCCCGTGCGCTCGGATGCAGCGCGCGCGTCGATGCGTGCGCCAATCTCTTTTTTCGCCGCGAAGGAGATGCGTCGCTGGCTCCGGTGATGACCGGCAGCCACATCGACACCCAGCCGACCGGCGGCAGGCTCGATGGCTGTTACGGCGTGCTCGCGGGTTTCGAAGTGCTGGCCGCACTGAGCGATGCGAACGTGCGCACGCGCCGTCCGCTCGAAGTCGCGATCTGGACCAACGAGGAAGGCACGCGCTTCTCGCCGGGCGCAATGGGATCGAGCGCGTTCGTGGAGCCGTCGCGCATGACGCGTCATGCCGATGCGCGCGATACCGACGGCATCACGCTGGGCGACGCACTAGAGCGTCACCGGAACGCATTCCCCGACCTCGCGCAACGCATCGAGCGCGACGCGCCGCATGCGTTCGTCGAGCTTCACATCGAACAAGGACCGCAACTGGAAAGCGCCGGCGTTCCGCTTGCGGTCGTCAGCGGCATACAGGGCGTGCGCTGGTACGCCTTCCATGTCGACGGCATGGCGGCCCACGCCGGGACCACGCCGATGGCGCTGCGCCGCGATGCAATGACGCGGGCAATTGCATTGCGCCACGAGCTCGATGCAATCGCGCACGAACTCGGCGGCGGCGATACGCGCGTCACGTTCGGACGCTGGAGCATCGAACCGAATTCGATCAACACGATTCCCTCGGCGGTGACGTTCACCGTCGACTTCCGTCATCCCGATGCCGGCGTGCTCGCCGCATTCGATGCCCAAGTGAACGCGATCGCACAGCGCCACGAAGCGCGCATCGAAGCGTTGTTCACGCATGCGCCGGTCGCATTCGATGCGTCGGTTCTGTCGCGCATCGACGAAGCGTGCCGCGCGCTCGATGCCCGCGCACTGCACATGACGTCCGGCGCGTTTCACGACGCAATGTATCTCGCGCAGCATTGCCCGAGCGGCATGATCTTCGTGCCGAGCCGCGACGGCATCAGCCATAACCCCGCAGAAGCCACCGACGCCGCGCATCTCGTGCTCGGCGCGCGCGTGCTCGCGCATTGCCTCACCACACTCTGCAACGACTGAAGGAGCCATCGACATGAACGCCCCCGCCACCATCCACGCCTGCGCCGATGACAACGGCCAGGAAACCGGCGTCAACGCCACGCTCAACGAACCCATCTCGCCGGACGGCACGCCGGAAATCGGCAAGACCTACACGGTCCCCGCCCGCTGCGGCCGCGCCGTGCGCGTCAAGGCGGGGCAGACGATCCGCATCGCCAATCCGCACGGCACGCAAGTGTGCGATACGTGGATCTTCAACGCGCAGCATCTGAACGAGTTCCTGTCGTTCGAACACACGCGCGCATCCATCGACAAGATCATTCCGCAGCCGGGCGACCCGCTCGTGACGAACCAGCGCCGCCCGATTGCCGAACTCGCCGCCGACACGTCGCCCGGCGTGCACGACACGCTGATCGCGGCGTGCGATCTGTATCGCTATCGCAATCTCGGTGTCCAGCATTACCACGACAACTGCTCGGACAACCTGCGCCTTGCGCTGAAGGCCATCGGTCTGCGCACGAAAGAAGTGCCGCAGCCGTTCAACCTGTGGATGAACATCCCGGTCAAGTCCGATTACACGATCGACTGGCTGCCGCCCGTATCGAAGTCCGGCGATTACGTCGATATCAAAGCCGCAATGGATTGCGTCGTCGTGATGTCCGCGTGCCCGCAAGATATCATTCCGATCAACGCGCTCAACCCGCTCGAGGTCGAGTTCACGGTTCTCGCGTAAGCGCGGTTTCCCTTTATTCGACAGGACTTTCTTCGTGCCCAGCAAACGACTTTCATCGACGGGCGATGCCGCCCGCGCCCCGCGCAAGACGGCATCTTCACGGGCTCCGCGCAAAGTGGACGGCGCAGCGGGCACGTCTGCCGCCGATGGCCTGGGCACGCGCCTGCGTCATGCGCGCATGGTGCGGCACATGACGCTCAAGGTGCTCGCCCAGACGGCCGGTTGCTCCGAGAGCTTGCTGTCGAAAGTCGAGGGCGGCCACGCCACGCCGTCGCTCGCGATGCTGCACAAGCTGGCGATCGCCCTGGATACGAATATCGCGGCGCTGCTGTCGTCGCCCGCGATGACGGCATCGCCCGTGCAGCGTGCGGGCGAGCGGCCGTCCGTGCGCTTTCCGGGGGCGCGTGCCCCGACGGATCGGAGCAGGCGCGGCCGCGGTTCGATCGTGCTCGAGCGTTTGGTCGTGCCGAGTCCCGGCCAGTTGCTTCAGGGCGACATCCACGTGCTCGAACCGCTCGCGCGCAGCGACGAGCAGATTCATCACGTCGGCGAAGAACTCGGATACGTGCTCGAAGGCGAACTGGAACTGACGCTCGCCGATCAGACCTATTCGCTGAAAGCCGGCGATTCGTTTTATTTCGCGAGCACCGAGCCGCATAGCTATCGCAATCCGGGCGATACGGTCGCACGCATTCTTTGGGTCAACACCCCGCCCACCTTCTGACTCTCTCGCTCACATCATGGCCGCCACCGATCTTTCACAGATGCAGTTGCCGCGCTTCGCCGGAATCCCCACGTTCATGCGCGTGCCGTTCGAGCGCGATCTCGCGGCGCTCGATATCGCGCTGGCAGGCGTACCGTTCGATGGGGGCGTCACCGCGCGTCCCGGCGCGCGTTTCGGTCCGCGCGAAATCCGCAATATGTCGACGATGATGCGCGCGATCCATCACGTCACGCGTTTCAATCCGTTCGAGGCGTGCCGCGTGGCAGATATCGGCGATGTGCCGTTCGAGCATCTCTACGATCTTGAGGCCGCGCATGGGGACATCCGCCGCTTCTTCGAGCCGGTGTTTCGCGCCGGAAAAATGGCGCTGATTGCGGGCGGCGATCATTCGATCACCTATCCGGTTTTCCAGGCCATAGCGCCGAAATCGCCCCTCGCGCTCGTCCACATCGATGCGCACACCGACACCTGGGACGCGTTCAAGGGTTCGAAATTCACGCATGGCGCTCCGTTCAGACGGGCAGTCGAAGCTGGCCTGCTCGACCCGAAGCGCACGATCCAGATCGGCATTCGCGGCGCGCAGAACACCGACGAAGGCTGGCGTTACTCGCTCGATCACGGCATGCGTGTGGTGTTCATCGAGGAATTCGAGAAACGCGGGCCAACGGCGATTGCGGAAGAGGCGAGGAAAATCGTCGGTGATGCGCCGGTTTATCTCTCGCTCGATGTGGACGGTCTCGATCCGGTCTTCACGCCGGGCACGGGCACGCCGGAAATTGGCGGCCTGACGACGCGCGAAACGCTGGCGCTCTTGCGCGGACTGGACGGGCTGAACTGGGTCGGCGGCGACGTGGTCGAGGTATCGCCGCCTTACGACCCGAGCGGCAACACCGCGCTCGTCGCTGCGACGATGATGTACGAGATCTTGTGCCTCTTCGCCAGACGTGCCGCGATGCCGGCCATCAACGCGCCCGTCAGTATCTGAGTGCCGTGAGTTACTTCGCGGACATGAAGCGAGAAGACCAGGATGCTCTGCGCGCAAGAGTGAAAATGCCGAATGGCGATGGCTTTCCCGGCGATCCGCGGCCGGGAAAGTCATGGCTCACGGCCGCATCTGCCCTCACAGTTCGTTGAAGTGAATCTCGCCGCATTTCATCACGAGCGGAATGCGCTCGCCCTGGCCGAGCATGCAGGAGATATCGGCGAGCGGGTTGCCATCGACGACGATCATGTCGGCCCATGCGCCCGGCGCGATGCAGCCGAGCTTATCGGGCAAGCCGAGCACTTCGGCGGCGGTCGTGGTCGCGGCGAGCAGCGCCGCCTTGTTGCCGAGCACTTCGGAACGGATGCGGAATTCGTCGCTTTGCAGACGCTGCGAAGGTCCGAGCAAGTCGGATCCGAAGCCCATCTTCACGCCTGCATCGCGATAGATTTCGAGCGAACGCAAGCCCGCCTCGCGCACGTCCGCGATCTTCGCTACGCTTTCCTCGCCGAGGCCGTACTGCGCACCTTCGGAAGCCAGCGCTTCATACGTGACGAGCGTCGGCACCACGTATGCGCCATGTTCGGCCATTAGCTTGGCGGCGGGCGCATCGACCAGATTGCCGTGCTCGATCGTGCGCACGCCCCAGCGCACGACGCGCGAGATCGCATCGGCGGTGTAGGCATGCGCCATCACGTACGTATGGCGCGCGCGCGCTTCCTCGACGATCGCGCGTACTTCATCCTCCGCATAACCGTATGCGCCGACTGGATCGGTCGGCGACGCCACGCCACCCGACGCCATGATCTTCAGATGATCCGCGCCCATCTGCAGTTCTTCGCGCGCGGCGCGGCGCACTTCATCGACGCCATCCGCCACGCGTGCGAGCGCGCCTACGCGCACGCAGCATCCGCACGGCGCGCTATTGCCCATGTAGTCGGAGCGGCCGCGCATGTCGCCGTGTCCGCCTGTCTGACTGAGCGCGCGTCCCGCCACGAAAAGGCGCGGCCCGACAGCGAGCCCGCTTTCCACCGCGATCTTGTGCGGATGTCCCGCGCCGCCCGCATCGCGTACAGTGCTGAAACCTCGACGCAGCATCGCGCGCATGATGGGCACGGAACGCAGCGTCACCAGCACGTTGGGCATGTGCACTTGCTGCGAAAGATTGAGCTGCACGGCGACCACGTGAACGTGCAGGTCGATGAGACCCGGCATCAACGTCTTGCCCTTCAGATCGATCACCTGCGATGCCGCGCTTTGCAGCGGCTTGTCGGACACTTCCTTGATGAGCCCGTTTTCGACGAGCACGTGATGCGCTTCGCGCAGCTCGCCTCGTGCCGGATCGAGCACGGCAGCATTGCTGAACAGGATGCTTTGCACTGTCATCTTCTCCATGAAAAAGCCGCTGCCCGAGCATGCGCAGCGGCGTTATGGCTTTGGATCGTCACCTGTGGCTCATTGCGTCATCGCGCCGATGCTTCGGTCACCGACGTCATGCTGGATGCCTCGCCCGCCGCGATGTCTTCGAGCGAGCGCCCGCGCGTCGGCACGCCCATCACGACGACGGCAATTGCGCCAAGCAGCAGGACGACGGTCGTCACGCCGAACACGCCTGCGAAGCCGAAGACCGGATAGAGATAGCCGACGAGAATCGGCGAGACGATCGCACCGATGCGCCCGATTGCGGATGCCGTTCCCGCGCCGGTCGTGCGCACCGCGGTCGGGAAGACTTCGGCCGTGTAGGCATAGACACCGGCATAAGTGCCGTTCATGAAGAACGACAGAAGAATGCCCGCGACCATGATCTGGCCGTTCGTGTTCGCGAACGCCATGCCGAGCGCGCAAGCGCAGCCGCACAACATGTACGATGCGATCGTCGCCTGCCGGCCAATGCGTTCGTTGAACCATGCCGCGCTGAAGTAGCCGGGCACTTGCGCGACGTACATCGCCAGCGAATACCCGAAGCTGCGCGTGATGCTCATGCCGTGCTGCACGAGCAGGCCGGGAATCCAGGTAAAGAACGCGTAATAGCTGAAGGTGATGGAGAGCCACATGAGCCACGTCATCACCGTGATGCGCGCCTGGCGGCCCGCCCACAGTGCGCGGAAGTTGGCGATCAGGGTGCCCGTTTCAGCCGATGGCTCGCCGCTCGGCGTCGCCGCTTCCGCACGCGGCAATTCGATGCCGCGCCGCGTGAAGTCCGCTTCGATATGGCCGAGCACGCGCTCGGCTTCATCGCGACGCTTGCGGCTCTCGAGCCAGCGCGGCGATTCGGGCAGCGAACGCCGCCACCACAAGAGCATCACGACCGGCAGCGCGGTGATGAACAGCACCGTGCGCCAGCCGTCAGGAAACGCGGGCACGATGAAATAGCCGAGCAGCGCCGCCGCCACGAAACCGAACGAAAAGAAGCCCGCGAGTGCGCCGGTGAACACTCCGCGATAACGCTTCGCCACGAACTCCGCGAGATACGGTGCGATGATCGCGCTCTCCGCACCCGTTCCCATGCCCGCGACGATGCGAGAGGCGAGGAACGTGGGCCATGTATCGGTCATCGCGCTGACGATGGAAGCAATGCTGTAAAGCAGCAGCGCATACATCATCACCTTGCGCCGGCCGATCAGATCGCCGAGCGTGCCCGCGAACAGCGCGCCGAAGAAGTAGCCGATGAAATTGCCGCTGCCGAGCACGCCGGTCTGCACGCTCGTGAGCGCCCAGTCGTGTCGCAGCACGGGCAGCACGAAGGCGACCGCGGCGGCATCCATCGCGTCGAAGGCATAGCCCAGGCCGCCCATCATCAACAGGCGCCAGTGAAAGCGTCCAAAAGGAAGACGTTCGATGCGCGCGGATACGTTCGACACAGGATTCTCCAGAGCAGAGCGAGGCACATGGTTTAGCTCGCCATTCTACGAGCCGTCCCACGTCAACCATATTTATAATCGTGATCCCGCACATTGATCCGGTGAATGGCTTTCCATGAGCTTTCGAACTCTCGATCTGAACCTGCTGAAGGTGTTCGAAGCGTTGATGACCGAAGGCGCGGTCACGCGCGCCGCGACGAAGCTATCGCTCACGCAACCCGCCGTCAGCAACGCGTTGAGCCGCTTGCGCGAGGCCTTCGGCGATCCGCTTTTCGTTCGTCACGGCGCGGGCGTCACGCCGACGCAACGCGCCATGGCGCTGTGGGGACCTATTGGCGAATCGCTGAGCCGTATCCGTGGCGCGCTGGACGAGCAGACCTTCCTGCCAGCGTTCGCCGAAGTCAACTTCAGCCTGTCCATGTCCGACTATGTCGCGGGCATCGTGATGCCACGCCTCACTACGCGCTTCAGCAAGACCGCGCCCGGGGTGCGCTTTCATACCGTGCCGAACATCCTGCTCGATGCGCCTGCGCTGCTCGAAGGCAATCGCGTGGACTATCTGATTGGCGTGTATGTGAACGAGACGCTGCCGCCATCGCATATCCGATCGCTTTCGTTGTGGCCCGTCGAGTACGGCTGCGTGATGCGCCGCGATCATCCGCTCGCCGCAACGGGCAGGCTGACGACGCGGCGCTTTCTCAACGCGCGTCATGTCGATGTGAGCCTCGCCGGGCAGACGCAACCTTCGTTCGACAGCTTCCTCGCATCGCGTGGATTGAAGCGCAACCTCGTCGCGACGGTGAACCACTACACGGTCGCGTGCGACATGATCCGCGCGAGCGATCTCATCGGCCTGTTGCCGAGCGATCTATGCAAGCGGCTTGCGCCGAAGGGCGAACTCGTCAGTGTGCGCGCGCCGCTCGAAGCGCCCGATCGCGTGATTAGCCTCTTCTGGCATCAGCGCAATGAAACATCGCCCGCGCACATGTGGCTGCGCGAGCAACTCGTCGAGATGTTCGCGTCGCCCGGACTCGTCGCCAGCGGCAATGAAGGCGCTCGTGCGAAGGGCAAACGCTTGGGGCGTATGTCATCGCGTTGAGTCAAGTGTCCGCACAGCAGTGTCTAACGGAGCGATCGATTCAGAACGGTGAGCGAAATCGCCCCTTTATGAATGATTGAATTCTGGAGCGTGCCATGTCGGGAAGCAAGACGAAGGGAAACAAGTCAGCAGCGTCGAACTGAAGACGCAGGACAACCGTATCTGAGGCTCGCAGTCTGTCGGACCGACGAACACCACTGGGCAGTTTCCTCCCTTAGGGCTTGTACGATCGGCGATGCATCGCATCCGTAAAAGCGCGCTTCGTAGAGGCCGTCGAACGCCGAGATGAGTCGTCGCAACAACTGCATGCGCTGGCCACGCTGTTCTTCGCTCTCCAGCAAATCGAGGCGAATTCAGGAACATACGGTGGCTCCTGGAAACGAGATCCTAGGACGGATGTCGAAGCGACCGCTCGATACGAATGCCGTGCCGCTTCATCTTTGCGTAAAGCGCGGGCTTCGACACGCGTAGCAACTTCGCGCACGTCGTGACATTGAAGCGACATGCTTCGAGCGCATTCTCGATCGCGATGCGCTCGGCCTCCTGAAGCGACACTGGCTCGTGACGTGACGCGTTGCGCGTGTCACTGCCTGGCTGCGCGTTCATCGTGCTGCGAAAACGGCGATACATCCGCAATGCAATCGCCTTCATTCAAATTCACCATCTTCTCGACAAGGTTTTCCAGCTCGCGCACGTTACCGGGCCAACCGTGAACTTCGAGCTGTTGCAGCGCATGCTTCGAGAGCGATGGCGTCGGCTTGTGCATCCGCGTGCAGTATCGTTCGAGGAAGAATGCCGCCACGTCTGCATCGATCGCGATGAGCGTGGCGAGTCGCGGCAGTATCGGCGTATCCAGATCGACAACTGCGGCACAGCGGCCGCGAAGAAGCCAGGCGTGTTCGAATTGACGAGCGATACCGTGGCCGCCTCAAGAGAGATACGCAGGCAAGGCCGTCGGGCCTGCGGCGTCACATGCGTGACCGCGCTTGCGGGCCTCGTCCACGCATGACGCTTATTCCGAGCCACATCAGATAAAGCGCGCCGGCGAGCCTGAGACCGATGACGAGCCATGGCGATGGGTCAACCAAGGCTGTTCAGGCCGCAAACCGAAGTTGCCGACAGCACATGCGTTCATCCAGACAGGCAGGCTCAGTTGAAATAGTCTTATCGCTGCAAACCGGCGCAACACGCAGGGAGTCTTTCGATGATCCTATCGTCAGATCGCGTGCATGTTGCCCGTCGCCAGCACCGGTCCCGTGGGTGCGCCAGTCGGCGAGCCGCCCGGTGGCTCTTCCGACACAGCCAATACAGCCTGTTCACTGAAGTGAGCGATCGTCTCGGTCGAAAGCGTCAGCGTCGCGGGGCGATCTGAAGGAAAGACACCAAGGGCGATGGGCTTCGCGTGCGGCGGGACGAGCCATAGTTCGGTCGCCCGATCTGCGCGGATCGCCGCAGGCGTCGTAGGCGTGACGACCAGGCGAGCGCGTTGCAAATCGATGGTCGCGCTCCATTGCACGGAGCCGTCCGTACGTGCGATCGTCGACACCAGGTATCCGTGTGAAGCAGTTGACGTCGTCGGGGCTCGCGGTACTTGCTGCGTCAGCGTGACGACCGCGCCCAGCAAGACGAGCGCCGCGACGCTCGTGCCAACGGTGAGCCAGCGCCAGACCCGCAGGCTGTCCCAGAATGGCCTCTGCCTGGCCGCGCTTGGCTGCCCTCCTGCGAAACCGAGATCACTGCGAATGCGCGTCCATACACGCTCAGGCGGCGCAATCGGCCGGGTATCTTCCGAGAGCGGCGCGAGCCGTCGCTGCCACGCATCCAGCGTGTTTTGCAGCGCCAGGTCGCGCGACGCATCGAGTTCCAGCGCGGCGCGTTCCTGCGCATCGAGCACGCCAAGCGCGTATTCCGCACAACGTAGGTCGTCGTCGTTAGAGGCGGGCGTATTCATCGTGCGAGGCAGGCCTTGAGTTGCATCAAGCTGCGGCGGATCCAGCTTTTCATCGTGCCAAGCGGCACGGCGAGGCGCTGTGCCAGTTCGTTATACGTCGCGCCGGTGAAGAACGCCTCGCGAATAGCCTTCTTCTGTTGTGGCTCGAGTAGATCCAGGCAGTCTTCGAGCCGCCGCCGTTCCTCGCTCGATTGCGCCACGACCGCTGGCGTCGGAGACTCGTCGGCGACTTCAGCGGCGTCGTATTCAGTGAACAGTTCGTCGCGATGCTGCCGCAAGCGGTCGATCGTGCGGTTGCGACCGACAGTGAGGAGCCAGGTGACGGCGCTGCCGCGCGCCGGGTCGAAGGAATCCGCACGGCGCCACGCTGTAACGTAGACCTCCTGGAGGATGTCCTCGGCTTCGCCTCGGTCATGGATCATGCGCACGATTACACCAAAGACGCGCGCGGAGGTCGCGCGATACAGTTCGGCGAAAGCTCGCTGGTCGCCTGTCGCCGCACTTAGGAGCATTCGGTTCAAGCGTTCCCGACGCTGGACTTCGACGTCGTCCTGGAAGTAGGCGTCGGGGTCTTCGGCGCTGCCTGAGGTCGTGTCCGTCATCGGCAAGTTGCGTAGGGGTTCGTTTTAGCTCGTATGACGCGCAATATAGCACTGCGCCTTATCAGTATCTCTTGCGACTGCAAAGATATAGTTCTCTCGGACGACCGCGGACATCGGCGCAGTTTGGCCATACCTTCGGCTCATTGACGCGCGCCGCGATCGAGGTCACTCCGCGTGGACGCTTGAGCCGAATGGGCCAGGATGCCGCTGAAAGCGCCCGGATCCCGCATGTCCACGAGAATTCGTTGAGTCGACCGACAGGAAACGAGCGCCGAGCACTCTCGCGATCCTCAGTCGACGGATGCATATCACCGTTAAGCGAAAGCGCTACTCATGTGAAGCGTGCCATTCACACCCGCTGGGAAGAACCCGCCCTGCGAGACTGCGCCCTTGTTCAAATAGACTATGTTGAGTACATCGTCGTAACTACGACTGAAAGCAATGCCGTTGTTATCTAGCGGAACGATATTCGAGACCTGAGTATTCGCGCCCCCAATGCCCTGGTCCACGTCACTAGACGAATCCAGCGAATCACGCGCATCGGAGATCGCTTGCGTTGCGGTCACGAGGCTTGGCGTCTGCATCCCTTTTGAGTAAAGAACGGTTCTGACAAGCCCTGCGTGATAGGCCTCGGCAGCAAGAATACCGGCAGCAGCTTCCAGGTAGGTCTTATTGGTGATGAGCGGTGACGCGCCCTTATATGCGGTCACCCCGACATCTTCAAAGATGAAAGCCCCCAAAAGGAAATTATTGTCGTTGAGATATGGATTGAACGCGATTCCAGCTGGCGCAAGACCGGCTGCTTGCGCCGCGACGGAGAATGCACCGTTGGGGTCGGTTCCGCCCACATCAAGCGAAGGCATGGCGACTGCAGAGCCGCCCAGCGCGCTGCGCAAGAAGGCCACATGTTCAAGTTCATCTTTGGCGATCTCCCGAGCGTAGGCGGCCACGACGGGGTCCGAGAAAGGGACCTGCTGGCCAGGAACAACCTTACCTGGAGTTCCGGTTCCGCTTACCAGGTTCGAAGGAAGGCCGGCCCCGGTCGTCGCATACGCATAAAAGGTCGCCTCCAGATACTCGAGGTTCAACGCAAAGTTTAGGATCTCAGCGTCGGTCGGCCCAGTCGCCGCCTGTGCGCTGTCTCCCGAACCACCGCCGCATGCGCCAAGGATCGTGCCGCCCACTAGCCCGAGCCCCAAGCCGCCGGCACTACGAAAGAATTGGCGGCGTTTTTCACGGCGCTCGACGCGCCGGTCAAGTACATCGGTCAGTGCAGATTTGTCAGGCATGTCCGTCTCCCTGGAGTTACGTTGGAGGTGCCGGTTCGGGCAATTTGCGCGTAGCCCGACGCACCAGGAACAGGAAAGCAGCGCGGGCCGCTCTCGGTCACTGATACGGAAACGTTTCGAGGACGGATTCAGTGGGTAACGAATGGTTACACAATCGCGTGCGTTGCGAAGCGCGATGTATGACGCTGCAGAAGAGCACGATTGGGAGCAGCAACTCGATTACGTGGCAAAAATGACATCCCATCGAGTTGGGGGTGGAGGAACTCGTTTAAGCTTCGAGCCAATCCTTTGACGATAACCACAGGATGTTCAACGTCCGAGAAAGGCCGAATCAGGAAGTCGCCGCGTGTGCCCGTGGCCCTCTTGGGCGTTGATTGCGAGTTTGACGTTGGGATCAAATTGATCTCGGTACTCATCGATCATCGCTCGCAATCCATCGGCCCCTGGCGGATGCTTTCATGCGCCGATAATCTCCGCGCACGCTGCGGGCGCCAAGAATCCTCGCGGCTGGAATATACGGACTGTTAGTCCCGTATTGCGGGGCTGTCGAATCACCGAATAACGCACCGTCTCGGGCAGCGTCCAAGCGCTAATCAGGAATTCGTGAACGGTCACTGGTCGTCCAATCACGACGACGGTTCGGTCTCGGTGCTCTGCAGCATATCGTGAGACTTCTCATGCCTCGCAGCTATGAAACGCGGCGTTCGAAGCGTCACGAAGGAGACTCCCAATCGGTTTCCATGCAACCTCGTCCTTCAAAGACTTAGTGATAGGCAATGCGCGGTCGCTTTGCTGGCGCCGTCGTGCCAAACAGCTTCGCTCTCGCTGTAGACGTCTCCTCCTGAGCCGCTTGCTGCCTATCCCAACAGGCCGAACTGCTCCCCGCGTCACCGGGCTTTGTCTGTCACGGCGTGGCAGCACCCTTCTCCATCGAGCGAGGCTCAAATGGTCTCGTCAGAGTATTTTGGAACGCGGCAACCCGCCAGACCCCGGACTCCTTGACGAACACTCTAAGGCTTAGCTCCTGGTGCGCGGGCAGAGTCTGTCCGTCGGAATTTACGAGCCCCCTCAACTCGTTGGTCACGTGCACAAGAGCGACGTCTGGTCGAATGAACCTGATGGCTACGGCCCGAGTATCGAGTGATGCATTCCTTGCCCTTGTGCTCAAAATGGCAGCCAACTCCTTCTTGATCGCTTCCCGCCCCTTTGCGACGTCGCCGCGAACGCTGACGAAGTCGGCATCGTCGGTGTACATCCGGGTGGCAGCCTCCGCATCGTGGCTGTTGAAGCCCCGAGTCATTTCGGAAACCACGCTATTTATCGCCGACTCGTCCTGAAGGTGACCTGTGCTGGACGTGCCGTATTGCGAGCAGCCGATACTGAAACTGATCGCCGCAACTGCTATCAAGGATGCGGACCACTTCTGAATATGTCTCACGTTTCCTCCTCGATCGAATGGTGCGCCACTGAAGCGCTAGTCACCGCCGCCA
Source organism: Caballeronia sp. RCC_10 (assembly GCF_041360715.1). NCBI lineage: Bacteria > Pseudomonadati > Pseudomonadota > Betaproteobacteria > Burkholderiales > Burkholderiaceae > Caballeronia > Caballeronia sp. RCC_10. The sequence continues at coordinate 636,188 of NZ_JBFUPT010000002.1, read as the reverse complement.
CCGCGCCGGCCGCCTGTCCCACGCCGATGATCGACACGTCCGATGGCTGCAGCCCCGCCTTATGCAGGATGTAGTTTACGGCGATATGCGTGCTCGAACCGGGCGCGCTCACGCCGATGCGCAGACCCTTCAGGTCCTTGGGCGACTTCACGTCCGACCCGCGCTTCTGGGACACGCCGAAGATCCAGCCCGGGCATATCACCTGCGCGGCCACCACGACGAGGTGCTGGCCCTTCGTGGCCATCGTGATCGTATTGGAATAGGCGCCCGCCACCATGTCGGAGCCGCCGCCCAGCAACGCCTCGAGCGTCTTCGAGCCGCCGGAGAATGCGGCGATGGTGACATCGAGACCTTCGTCCTTGAAATAACCGCGCTGCTTCGCGACGAGCATCGGCAGATAGGTGATGCCTGTCGACGCGGCCGCCGCGCCGAACAGGATGGCGTCCGCCTTGCGCGCGACATCGAGCGTCCGCTCCGGAAGCGGCGCACCATGCGCCTGAATGCCGGCCTCACCGATAGGCGCCTCCTGAGTCTCCGCCTGCGGCGCCACTACTTGCAGCGCCTTGAGCGCCTGCGCCACGACTTCGGGACCGATACCATCACCGGGCATGACTGCTATCTTCATCTGACCTCCTCCAGGTTGTTGTTGAAATTACGCGCGTCAATATCCGTTGACACGGTCACGCTCGAACGCATCGATGCGGTCGCGATGCGAAAGCGTGCAATCGATCTCGTCCATGCCGCGCAGCAGGCACTCCTTCGCGAACGGCTCCAGTTCGAAGCCATGCGAGACGCCATCGGGGAGGCTGACGGTCTGTGCGGGCAGATCGATCGAGATGCTGCTGCCCGCGTTGACGGACAAGTGTTCCAGCAGCGGTAGCACCACCGTCTCCGGCAGCACGATGGGCAGCAGTCCGTTCTTCAGGCAGTTGATGAAGGAGATGTCGCCGAAGCTCGGAGCGATCACCGCGCGGATGCCGTAGTCATACAGTGCCCGGACAGCGTGTTCCCGCGATGAGCCGCAACCAAAGTTGTGGTTCGCCACCACGATGCGCGACGTGCGAAACGGCGCCTGATTGAGCACGAAGTCGGGCCTTTCCGCGCCATCTGGCCCGAAGCGCAGCGCGCGAAACAGGAACTGGCCGAAGTCGTCGGAGCGCGGTTTCTGCAGGAAACGCGCGGGCAGAATCTGGTCGGTATCGCAGTTGATGGCGACGATCGGGACCGCGATTGCATCGAGATGAGTCGGGCTCTCCATCTTCACGCTCCCAGGAGACGGCGCACGTCGGTCAGCCGTCCTGTCACGGCAGCGGCAGCCGGCATGGCGGGGCTCCTCAGATGCGTGCGTACGCCGGGCCCCTGCCGTCCAACGAAATTTCGATTGGACGTCGATGCGCATCGCTGCCCCGGCGCGGCGATGTCGCCGTTCGTGGCAAGGCACATCGAGCAGCCGGGAAAACGCCACTGGAAGCCGGCTTCGCGGAACACGCGGTCCAGCCCTTCCGCCTCGGCTTGCGCCCGCACCTCATGCGAGCCGGGCACCACCCACGCCTCGACGCCGGATGCGATGCGGCGTCCCCGCGCGACCTCGGCCGCGCTACGCATGTCCTCGATGCGCCCGTTCGTGCACGAGCCGATGAACACCCGGTCGATGGCCACGCCTTCCAGCGCCTCGTTGGGAGCCAGCCCCATGTAGTCGAGCGCGCTCGACATGGCCGCCCGAAGATCTGGATCCGGCTGCATCGCGGGATCGGGCACGCGCCGGTCGATGGCGCACGCGTGTTCCGGCGTGGTGCCCCAGGTCACCATCGCGGCGATGCCCGCCACGTCGATATGCACTTCACGATTGAAACGCGCGCCTGGGTCGATGAATAGCGTGCGCCAGTCCTCCATCGCGCGGTCCCACTGTTCGCCTTCGGGGGCGTACGGACGCCCCGCGAGGTACGCGACAGTGGTCTCGTCCGGCGCGATCATGCCGGCACGCGCGCCGGCTTCGATGGTCATGTTGCATAGCGTGAGCCGTCCTTCCATCAACAGGCCGGCGATTGCGGAGCCGGCGTACTCGATCACGTGGCCCGCAGCGCCCGCCACACCGATGTGCGCGATGACCGCGAGGATCAGGTCTTTGGCGGTGACGCCTTTGCCCAACGTGCCATCGAGGGTGACGCGCATATTGCTCGATTTGCGTTGCCATAGGCATTGCGTGGCGAGGACATGCGCCACCTCGGTCGCGCCGATGCCGAACGCGAGCGCGCCCATCGCTCCGTGCGTCGACGTGTGGCTGTCCGCGCACACGTCGATCATGCCGGCCAGACTCAATCCCTGCTCGGGACCGACCACATGGACGATGCCGCGATGGGAATCGTCCATGTCGAACAAGGTGATGCGCGACTCGGCGGCATCGCGCTGCAGCGCCAGGATCATCGAGCGCCGCTCGGGATCGGTCACGGCCGACAGGCCGTTCGCCGCGCTGGACACGTAGTGGTCGGCGGTGCAGAAGATGCGCTCGGGCGAGCGCGGCGTGAGTCCGCGCTGGCGCAGCATGTCGAAGGACTGCGCGGTGACGTCGTGGATGAAATGCCGATCGATGAACAGGAGGTCCTGTCCGTCATCGCGTGACATGACGCGGTGACTGTTCCAGATCTTGTCGTAAAGCGTCTGCGGGCCGGCAGGTCCGTGTTCGGGTTGCATCGCTTCGTCTCGCTCCGTCAATGCGCCGCTCGCGAAGGCACGCCTTCGTTCGGCGAGTCAATGTTGTGCGAGCATGATGCGCCCGACGAGACGCTTTGTACGTGCTATTTGGGAAAGGCACCATCGTCATTCGCGATGATGCGAAATGGTGCTGGTGTCGATGCCTGAGGCGGTTTCGTTACGGGTATCGGGGGGTTGTTAGGACGGTCATTGCTCGACGGTGCACGCCGTGGCATCGTGCCTTTGCGGGAGAAACGAATGCGCTAACGCGGCGAGAGGAGCGCTTGAGCTCATCGTCGATCACGCGATCCGCGCCGGTGCCATCAGCGCCGTAACCGCTAAAATTGCAGATTTGGCCCGGAATACGAACATGTCTTTTGCCTCGCTTGGCCTGCTCGATCCATTACTGCGTACCCTGCAGGACCTCACTTACCAGACGCCTACACCGGTGCAGGCCAAGGCGATTCCTGCCGTGCTAAGTGGCAGGGACGTCATGGCTGCGGCTCAGACCGGCACTGGCAAAACGGCGGGTTTTGCGCTGCCGCTGTTGCAACGGCTGGTGCAAGACGGCCCGTCGGTGTCCAGCAACCGCGTGCGTGTTCTGGTGCTGGTGCCCACGCGTGAACTGGCTGAACAAGTGCTGCAAAGCTTTGTCGATTACGGCAAAGGCCTCGATGTGCGATTAATGGCCGCCTACGGCGGTGTGAGTATCAACCCGCAGATGATGAAGTTGCGCAAAGGCGTGGATGTGCTCGTTGCCACGCCGGGCCGTTTGCTGGATCTCAATCGCCAGAACGCAGTGCAGTTCGATCAAGTACAAACGCTGGTGCTGGATGAAGCCGACCGTATGCTGGATCTGGGTTTTGCGCGCGAACTCAACGCCGTCTTTGCTGCCTTGCCCGCAAGGCGCCAGACCTTGCTGTTCTCCGCGACGTTCACCGATGACATCCGCGCCATGGCGGCGAGCATTCTGCGCAACCCGGTCCATATCAGCGTCAGCCCGCCCAATGCAACGGCCAGCAATATCGAGCATTGGGTGGTGACCGTTGATAAAAGAAACAAGCCCGACCTCTTCATGCACCTCGTGGCTGCAAACAACTGGGAGCACGCGCTGGTCTTCGTCAAAACCCGCAAAGGCGCGGATTACCTGGCGGCCATGTTAGATGAAGCGGGCTATGCGGTCGACACCATCCACGGCGACAAACCGCAACCCGCGCGGTTGCGTGCGCTGGAGCGCTTCAAGACAGGCGAAGTAGATATGCTGGTGGCCACCGATGTGGCTGCCCGCGGGCTGGATATCGACAGTTTGCCGTTGGTGATCAACGTTGATTTGCCGATCGTGGCGCATGACTATGTGCACCGTATTGGCCGTACCGGCCGAGCGGGCGCCAGCGGCGTGGCGGTGTCGCTCGTGTGTGCCGATGAGGCGCCACAGCTGGCCGCGATTGAAGCGCTGATTCGGCAAATGCTGCCACGCGAGGAAGAGCCGGGTTTTGAAGCAGAACACCGCGTGCCGCAAACCAGCGCGACGGGCCAGATTATCAAGAAACCTAAAAAGGCCAAGAAGCCCAAAGTGCTGCAAGCGACCTCTGGCGCCATGCAGATGCCTACCAAAAAGCCGCGCCCGCAAAGTGGCTTAAACAAACGCAAGCCTGCAGTGGAGCGCGTTGTGGCCGCGAGTGAAGGCCCAAGCCTGTCCAGCACTAATCCGTTCGAGGTGAAAAAGCTACGCAGCAAGGGCGCCAGCAATTCAGCGACCGGTGCACGTAAGCCGGCTGACAAATTCACTGGTGGCCCGAGCAAACGCAAACCCTGATTTGCGGGATGAGTGACGCCGGCCATCGAACAGATGGAGGTTTGCGACACGCTGGCGGGCAACGGCGCGGACCCGGCGTGCATCACATCGGCGGGACACGATGCAATGAGGTGGTCTCTGGCGAGGAAGTCCGCTTTTCACACGAACGCCGTCATTAGATCCCGCTTATCTCGAACCACCGCTTTGGGTCGTGAGTGTAAGTTCGCTCATGCAGGCAAGTGCGGTCCTTCCGCACGACGCCGCCAACGTCAGCATTCCGCCGGGCTGCTGGCGTTGAACGGGGACCGGCTTCAATGCACATTCGCCGCGACGGCCGCGCTGCCGACGAGCGCGGCGGTACAGAAACAATTGATGTTCGCTGGCTATCAGCGCCGGGTGGCTTTCAAGCCACGAAACGGCACTGAGAGGCTGGCGTGCGGGTGTCCATGTTGCGTCCCCGGTTCAGGTGATCGTCGATTTCCGCCGCGCATCCGAGCATGCGGGGATAAAGGAAGATCGTGAACGCGGCGCTCTCGAGATCGCGCTCGGTCAATTCGCCACGTTGAAGCGGCTGCCACAACATCTTCAGCAGCAGGGCCGCGATCACCGCATCGATGTTGACACAGTACACGTTGCGGGACACGCCGGCATCGAACAACGCCTGTACGACTTCGCGATAGAACGCATGGAACACGTTGTAGTCCCCGCGCTTCTCGCACAAGTTCGCGATGAACACCTCGCGGGGGTCGTGATTGACGGGCCTGTCCTTGAACACCGGATGATTGACGCCCGGGAGCTTCGCGATGTCGAGGCTACCCGCGCTTTTCTGCCGTGCCTTGTACTGCGCGTAACGCTCGACCGCGCGCTCGGCCAGCGCGCGCAGGTCCACGCCATGTGCAGGGTCGGCCGGATCGTCGAGGCCGCTGTTCCGGAACGCTTCGATCAGGAACGCGACGCCTTCATACCCGTTGCCGCCATGCGTATAGCCGGTATGCGAAAGAAAGCCGACCAGGGCCTTGTTGAGTTGCACGCGCTCGGGGCTTTCCGGCCCGTCGGCCGAGACGGCGCCCTTTGCACCCTGCGCCGAGATGGCTCCTGGACCGTTGGTGAGCAGGAGACCGACGAGCGTCTTGAAGGCGAAAAGATCGTCGCGGCCGGGTTCGAAATCGAGCAATGCGGCGAAACAAACCTCGGTGAGGCTGCGTTCACCCAAGAGCGATTCCGTGGTGAAGCCGCAGAAGCCTTCCGGTGCGTGACGAGATGCGTCCGCCGAAGCGCCGATCAGACGTCCGAACAGCATCGTCCACCAGGGCAAGCTCTCTGCGGTCACGCGCGACACACGCTTGCGCATGAGCGGACCCCACGCCAACGTGGTCGTGATCGCGGCGAGCACGGCATCCGCCGTCGGGTGCGCCGGCTGCGACGCCAGCCAGCGGATCAGCACCGACCTGGCTTCACGCTTCGCAAGTCCCGCGAGCATCGCTTCGGCGCGCGGATCGCGGGCATCTGCGAAGAGCGACTCGCAGCCGGCGGTGTCGATCTGGCGGATATCGAAGCTTTCATCGAGCGCGTTGGTGAGGCCCGCAGCCGCGAAGCGATCGATCAGCCATTTCGCGGCATCGCGCGCCGCGCGCTGACGATTCGGCCCGACGATCGATGCCGCAGCCGCCAGAATCGCGTTGGGGGCATTGCCCGCCTCGCGCGCCGCCTGGGCCGCGACGAGTTCCGGCGTGCCATGCAGATTGACCGATGCCGCAATCGCTACGTTGATCAGCCTCTCGTCGTTCTCGCCGCCGGATTCGTGCAGCAAGGCAAGGTTCACGTTCGCTTCGAGGGAGCGCGTCGCGGCGTCGAGCATCGAGGTTCCGTGCAGGCTGCTGACTTGCGTTTTCGCGTCCATTTGCGACGCGCCCGATGCGTCCTTGAGCGTCTGGCGCGGCGCAATCGCCCCGATCTGGCTGTTGACCTGCACGACTTGCTCGTCATACGGAGCGACCGCGCCGACCACGGGAATTGCAAGATCAGACGGCAACTCGATACCCTGATCGGAGCCAAACCACGGCTTGAGCGCGAGGCTGCCTTCGGGCTCGAAGTCGGGCATCGTCGCGTTGGCGCGCATGACGGCGGTCAGCGCCGCCGGGATATGCGCAATGTTCGTGACGACCGCGCCCTTGGCCGAGCAGCATGGATCGTCGGGGCTGAAGAGCCGGTCGACACCGAACTTCTCCATGAACCAGCGTTCCTTCGCTTGTGCGTCATCGGAACCGCCGGCCATCGCGCCAGCATGACCGACCGCGCGCGTCAGCCGGCTCTTCCACCGCCCCACCACGCAGGCAACCACCGGTTTGGTAAAGGTCGCATCGGCTTCATAGTAGCCGCCCGGTTCGCAATAGAGCACGGCGGCCTTGCTGCGCGCATCGTTGGCGAGCGCGAATGCGAATTCCGCCGCGGCGTAGTGGATGTAGACGTCCTTGCCGCTCGAAATGACGGTCGACGTGCCCCAGCCGCTCATGCGCAGATATTGTGCGATCGTCGTGCTGAAACCACCGGAGTTGGAGAAGATAGCGATCGAACCCTTGCGCAGGGAATCGTCCGGATTGTCGCCGCCGAGCGCTCCGCCGATTCTCACTCGATTCCACGAGTCAGCAACGCCCAGTCCGTTCGCCCCGAAGATGTCGATGCCCGCTTGCTGACCCATCGCGCGGATTTCGCGGGCGTCATGCACGGCGATCTTCTCGGTGATGATGAAAATCTTCTTGAGGTCGGGATTGACGCGAATCAGTTCGGCGACGCCGTCACGGGCAGCCGATGGCGGCAGATACACCACGCCGCAGTTGAAGCGGTGCCCTGCCTCCAGCCCTTCGCGGACGTTGTTGTACACCGGAATATCGCCGGCCGATGTGGAGAGCGTTTGCCCGCCCTTCCCCGGTGACGTGCCGAAGACGATATTGCCGCCCGAGAAGGCATGACTGACGGGTGTCACATCCGAAGACTCACCGCCGAGGATATTGAGCACGCACACGCGATCGTCGCGCGTGGCGATCTGCGCAAGCGAGTTCACGCCGACGAAGTACTTGAACGGGTTGCTGTGTTGTTTATGCATGTCGTGCTCCTCAAGCCTGTGCAGTTTCGGGTTTCACCGCAGTCGCGCCGATCCGTGCTGCGACCTCGGCCCGGCCGCCCTCTCGCATCCACGCATCGGCCTTTCGTGCGTACTGGATGACTTCGCTGATGTCGGAGTCGAATCCGAAGAGTCTGTAAGGCAGGCCGAGCGAGTCGCAGGTGTCTCTCAACGCCGCCATGCCGCGCACGAGGTTCGGCCCGCCGCGCCCCAGCACCACGTAGAGCGGCGTCGGTCCATGCTCGCTGAAGTGCTCGCGAAGGGCATCGGCCATCGCGCGCAGCGTCTCGAAGATGTCGGTGTTGTTCGACTTGCCGCCGATGATGAAAAGCACGTTCGACTGCTTGAGCCAGTGCTTGAAACAGATACGGGCTACTTCCTTCATCTTCGCGTAGGGCGGATTGCCCCCGAAATCCGACGAAATGATCGCGGCGTCGCCGAGCATCTCGGTGACGAGCGAGTTGGCGCCGCCGCCGAACGTCGGCGCGAGGATCGTTCCCTTGTCGTTGATCACGTACACGTCGCTTTGGCCCTGATGCGTGCGCAACTGATTGATCTCCTGCTCGAAGTCGGAATAGTCGGCGGCGAACAGGTGTTGGGGCAGTCCGAGACGCGTCCAGCGCGGGTCGTCGCGATCGAAGCCGCACTTGAAGTCGCAGGCGACCGGTGTCAGCCGTCCGTTCTTGTCCTCGCGCATCCGGATCGGATTGAGCTCCAGCGTCGTCATGCCGAAGTCGTGAAAGAGCTCCCAGAGTTTCGGCAACTGCTGCACGAGCGGTGAGATGATTTCCTTCGGCGCGCCGATCTCGCTCAGCGCGTTCGCCACGACGAACGCCTTGAGGCCGGTCAACGCATCGAAAGGCACCATCGCCACATGTTTCGGATCGACCTCTTCGATATCCATGCCGCCCTTGTGCGAGAGCGTCATCGTCGGTGCACGAAAGCGGGTGGAATCGGTGATCGAGAAATAGACTTCATGCTCGGCCGGCACGCCGGCTTCGAACGTCACGCCATTCGCCTTCGCTGTCAGGTGACCGACGGCATGCTGGGCAAAGTACAACCGCTCTTTCTCGATCAGCGCCGTCTTGAGATCGGCGGCGCGGCCGAGCAAGCCCGCTTTGCCCTTCTTCCCGACTCCGCCCTTGAAGACAGGCTTGATGAAAATCTGGCGATGGCGATCGATCAAGGTCTTGATCTCCTCCTCGCTCGCGCTCGGGCCGAGAATTTCACTCGCCGGGAATCCGACGAATTGCAGCAGGCGCGCGCCGTGCAACATACCGGTGATTTGCATGAAGTTTGTCTCCTGAGGGCATTGCGATAGATAAGAGCGGGTGTTCGAACGAGCGCCGGACGTGACAAAGCGGCCGCCGCGCCATTTGCGCTCGGGTAGCGATGTCCGGGATGGGTTGAGGCCGGGCCACGAGAGTTAGCGGCCCCGGGTGGCATTCGTCAGCCGCGTCGAATGCGTTTTGCGTCGTGCATGGCGTGTCTCCGATGCGTTTTATTGCTTTCCACTTTTTGGCTGGAATCTTGAGTACAGATAATCACGCAAATAAATTGACACGATAAGTGCAATTTTCTTAAGCATTGATGTCCCGGCGTTATCAATGCAGTCGGGGGATATGAGGCGGCGAACATGGCACGCCAACACAAGCCCGGCATCTACAAGGTAGTCAAGGAAGGTGACGGCGGCTGGTGTTTTCAGGTGACATGCGTCGAGTCCGAGCATTTTCCGCCGACGCGAAGCGGCAAAGGCGCTCACTACGAACTCGTTCATCCTGCCACGCATACACACAGGCACGACGAGATCGGCAGCAGCGACAAGTAGCTGTGCTGATGGTCAGTGGCGGCTCCCGCCTGACGACACGGGTATCGATGTCTATCCCAGGGGCAGCCGTCACCGAACCTACGACCTGCACGATAAACGACTCCTCGTGACACCCTGAAAAAAGGTCATGCAACTACCGTCGCGTACTTGGGGTTCAGGTCGCTGGTGCTCGCGAGGTGCGCTGCGGGCGGCACCTGACCGACGCCGAATGTCGCGACTCACCGCTGCGGAGCAACCCTCTTCCAACGGTGGCGCAACACCACGGCGAACTCCCGCGCCAGGGAAAGCGGGCTATAGCGCATCGCCGTGATATGACGCTTCACGGATGGAGCGGGCGGACGGTGCCGCTGCTATGGTCGCCCAGATACAGGCCGTAGTTCCCCAGCTGGCTTTCCTTGCGGTAGCGCTCGAGCATGCTTGCAAGCGCACTGTCCTGTAACGTGAGCGTTCCGATATCGTCGAGATCGACGAACTTGCCCGAGGCGGCGGAATCATCCGGCGCGCTGCACAGGAACGTGATGTACTGATGCCGGGTTTCCGTGTTGTTGTACACCGAGTAGATAAAGCTCGCCGATGCCTCTGGCTGATACTCGCGAAAGAGTGCCGCGAGCGTCTTGTCCGCGCCTTCCTTGCCCATCTCGCGCGATGGCAGGCCCCACGTGTCGTTGGGCCTTCTCACTAGCAACACCTTGTCATCCCTCGCGATGATGGCGCTGACGATCACGCTCGGGCCGGCGATGACTTCGGCCGAAACCTTCGCCGGAGTGAAGTAGCCGCCGCGGTAATAGCCGAGACCTGCATAACCCGCCGAACGGAACGCTTCGACCTTGCCGATGATGACCGCGTGGTCGCCCGCATCGACGATGTGGTGCGTCGTGCAGTCGAACCATGCGCTGACGCCGTCGAGCAGCGGATTACCGTTCGCGCTCATTTGCCAGTGAACGTTGGCAAAGCGGTCGTCGTTCGGACGAGCGAACGTATTCGACAAGTCCTTTTGTCCTTCCGCAAGGATGTTGATCGCGAAATGGCCGGTCGACGAAAACGCCTTGTAATTGCTCGACGTCTTGGCGATGCTGATCAACAGCAGCGCCGGATCGAGCGACACGGACGAGAACGAGTTGGCGGTAAAGCCGCGCGGCTTGCCGTCGTCGGTCGCGGTGGTCACGATCGTGACACCCGTCATGAACGCGCCGAACGCGTCGCGCAGTTCGCGGGTGTTGATGGGGACTGTCTCCTGGCTCACCGCGAACCTCCGACTCGATGATTGCTTCATACGGCTCGACTTGCAGCCATGCCGCAATGGTACGCCCCGTACTATCCGGAGGGCCTGCAGGCCGCCAGCGACTGGTGGACTATTGGCTCCAGACCGAATGTCGATCACGGCCGCCCGGCCAGATGAGTCACCCTACGCCAACAACCTGATGGGCGGCACCGGCAATTCATCCCCTTCGATAAACGCCGTCGCCGACAGAATCGCGAAGTGCATTGCACACTCTTCGTTGGTGAATAAGCCCCACCTTCCGAGCGAGGTCACATGACCATCCTCCTCGAAGATGGACGCTGTTGCGACGAACGATTTCCCGTCGCGCAGGACGTTCGGTTCGAACGCCGCTCCTCCGTGATAAATAATCATCGGTTCTCTCTCAGGTTCTTAGGTGGACCGGCAATCTTTGGTGCCGTCTCCTGCCGGTGTTCAAGCCCCGCGCGGTCGTTGATCGACCGTTCGTTTGAAGAGCTATCGTCATACGGTCGGCTCTGATGTTTGATCTTACCGGTCCGATATTCGTCCAATAGTAGTTTTAACCCCTAACGCGGAAGCGCTCTGTCGAGGATGAAACCGGCGGTCTGAAGCAACGCGAGGTTGTCCCGGCGACGCCTTGACGACTCCGATCCAGAGGAGAATGGATCGGTCATCAACCAACTTTGCATCGGCTGCAGCGCACCGGGCATCGTCGGCGTCGTCGGCGTTCGTGCACGTCGTACTGATCAGATTGTCGGGATCGGCGCGCTTTATGCTGACGATTAAGCGGAGCATCTTGGTAACGGCATCATGGCGACCCAGGTTCTCAGCGATGGCGCAAGCGGTGCGAACGCGATTTTGTGGCCTCTGGGCGAGCCCCGAGCCGTCATCCGCTTCGAAGCGGAACCGATGGAGTTCGTCGGACGATCCGAGCGGTGGAAGCTCGTGTGAAACAATGGTCGCATTCGAATTGAACGGAGCTACCGTGGCTGGATATCGATAGCAACCGAACCTACGGTTTTTCAAGAACCTTGGCCCGCAGCCGTTATACAGAGCATAGATTCCTCGGCCGAGGGGCTACAGCGGCAGTGGTCGCACCTACGCCATCTCCAGCAATGCAAACTACGCTCATTCACCTGCCATCCACGCCGCGGCATCGTGCTATGGCCGCCGCTGCGGCGGCTTTGTCGATTATTGCTGCCGTCCTCATCTGGCCGCTTGCCAAGAACCCCGGGCCGGTCATTCCCGCCTTTTTGCCGATATTCGCCACCTGGGTCACGGTCACCGAGGGGCTGACCGCGCTGCTGCTCTGGACCCAGTACGTCGTCTCGGGAAGGTTGCTGTTCGCAGCGCTCAGCGGGGCGTACGCGTTCACCGGCGTGATCGCCGCCATTCAGTTACTTGTCTTTCCCGGCATCTTCTCGCCAACAGGTCTGCTTGGCGCAGGGCCGCAAACGGCGATCTGGATCTGGGTGTTCTGGCACGGCGGCTTCCCTGCTCTCGTGACAGCCTCGTTGATTTCCCGTTCCGTTCCATCGAACTTGACTCACCGAGCGCGCGGCAGAGCGGTCGTCGTGGGCGCGGTCGCCTTGGCGATCGCCCTTTGCGTAGTTGCAACTGTCGGCCAGTCGCACCTTCCGCCGATTGTCGCCCAGTCTGGTTCATATGCGCAGCTATCGAGCAGCCCTGCTGCACTCATTGTCGAAGCGGCGTGTCTTGCAGCGCTTGGACTACACATCTCGACCACTCGCCTGCGGTCCCTGATGGACCTGTGGCTGGGAGTCGCGCTGCTCGGCGCGCTGATCGATGTAACGCTGACCCTGTCGGCGAGCGCCCGTTACAGCGTGGGCTGGTACGCCGCACGCGGGGCCTCGATGATGTCATCGAGTGCTGTGCTTGGAATGCTGGTCTATGAGACGACGGGCCTCTACCGCCGTCTGTCCGAGACTCACCGGAGATTGGTCGAGACGTCGGCACGTGACGGCCTCACGGGCGTCTTCAATCGCGCCTACTTCGATGAGCGCTTTGCGCAGGAGTTTTCCCTGGCGTCCGCCAGCAGCCAGCCGTTGAGCGTCTTGCTGATCGATGTGGACCACTTCAAGCAATACAACGACACGTTTGGGCATCTGGCGGGCGATGAGTGCTTGAAACAAGTCGCCGGCGCGCTCGCGAGCACCTTGCGTCGTCAAAGCGATTTCATCGCACGATACGGCGGTGAAGAGTTCGTCGTCGTCCTGCCCGCGTGTGAATCGGAGGCGGGACTGCGCGTCGGTCAGTCGCTCAGGGGGGCGGTGGAGGAGCTCGCGATCCCATCGGCATCGCCGAGCGGCGGACCCGTCACCGTCTCGATCGGATTAGCTTGTACGTTCCCGAACCAGCCCGAGTCGGCGCAAGCGCTGCTGGGCATGGCAGACGCCGCTCTGTACCGGGCGAAGTCGCGCGGCCGCAATCGGGTGGTCGATGCGTCGGAAATCGTCGATCAGAAGACTGCCTTCGGGACCACCACCGGCCGCGAGCGGTTCAGCCACTAAGTCCGGACGCGGCGCGGGACCTTTGGTTTAGCTCTATCAACGACCCCACAATCGACCACGCCTGGATAGAACCAACCGCGCCAATTTCGTCGCCGCCGCAAAAAAAAAGCCGCTCACAAGAGCGGCTCCAATCGGATCAATCACACCAAGAGAACTCAATCCCCCAGCAACGACAAATCCCTGACCGCACCCTTATCCGCCGACATCACCAGCTTCGCATACGCCTTCAGCGCCGCCGACACCTTGCGCGGACGCTGCTTCGCGGGCTTCCAGCCCTTCGCGTTCTGCTCTTCACGGCGCCGAGCGAGTCCTTCATCGGACAGCAGCACGTCGATCGTCCGGTTCGGAATGTCGATGCAAATCCTGTCGCCGTCGCGCACGAGGCCAATCGCGCCGCCCGCCGCCGCTTCCGGCGAGCAGTGTCCGATCGACAGACCCGACGTGCCGCCTGAAAAGCGCCCGTCAGTCAGCAGCGCGCACGCCTTGCCGAGCCCCTTCGACTTGATGTAGCTCGTCGGATAAAGCATTTCCTGCATGCCCGGTCCGCCCTTCGGGCCTTCGTAACGGACGATTACCACATCGCCCGCCTTCACCTTGTCATTCAGGATGTTCTCGACCGCCTCGTCCTGCGACTCTGTCACGTGCGCCGTGCCTTCGAACACCAGAATGCTTTCGTCCACGCCGGCAGTCTTCACCACGCAGCCATCCAGCGCGATGTTGCCCGTCAGCACCGCAAGGCCGCCCTCCTTCGAGAACGCGTGCTCATACGAGCGGATGCAGCCCTCGGCGCGATCCGTGTCGAGGCTCGGCCAGCGGGTGTTCTGACTGAACGCGACCTGCGACGGAACGCCTGCGGGGCCGGCCATGTAGAACGTCCTGACCGCTTCGTCGTCGGTAAGCTTGATGTCCCACTGCGCGAGCGCATCCTTCAGCGTCGGCGCATGCACAGTCGGCACGTCGGTATGCAGTTTGCCGGCGCGATCAAGTTCGCCGAGGATCGCCATGATGCCGCCCGCGCGATGCACGTCCTCGATGTGATACTTGTTCGTGTTCGGCGCGACCTTGCAAAGCTGCGGCACAGTGCGCGAGAGGCGGTCGATGTCCTCCATCGTGAAGTCGATTTCGGCTTCGCGTGCGATCGCAAGCAGGTGCAGGATCGTGTTGGTCGAGCCGCCCATCGCGATATCGAGCGTCATCGCGTTCTCGAAGGCCTTGAAGCCGACCGAGCGCGGCAGCACACCCGCCTCTTCCTGCTCGTAGTAACGGCGCGCCAGTTCGACGATGCCGCGTCCCGCGCGCTTGAAAAGCTGCTCGCGGTCCGCATGCGTCGCGACCACGGTGCCGTTGCCCGGCAGCGAAAGACCGAGCGCTTCGGTCAGGCAGTTCATCGAGTTCGCCGTGAACATGCCCGAGCACGAGCCGCACGTGGGGCATGCGGAGCGTTCGACTTCGGCCACGTCCGCGTCGGAGTATGACGAGTCGGCGGCGATCACCATCGCATCGACGAGATCGAGCTTCTTCAGTTCGATGGCCTTCGTCTTCGGATTGGCGAGGCGCGTCTTGCCCGCTTCCATCGGGCCGCCCGAAACGAAGATCACCGGAATGTTCAGGCGCATCGCGGCCATCAACATGCCGGGAGTGATCTTGTCGCAGTTCGAGATACAGACCATGGCATCGGCACAGTGCGCGTTGACCATGTATTCGACCGAATCCGCGATGATGTCGCGGCTCGGCAGCGAATAGAGCATGCCGTCATGGCCCATCGCGATGCCGTCATCGACCGCAATCGTGTTGAATTCCTTGGCCACGCCGCCCGCCGCCTCGATTTCGCGTGCGACGAGCTGACCGAGATCTTTCAGGTGGACGTGACCCGGCACGAACTGGGTAAACGAATTGACGACGGCGATGATCGGCTTCGAAAAGTCTTCGTCTTTCATGCCGGTGGCGCGCCAGAGCGAGCGAGCACCCGCCATGTTTCGGCCTGCGGTGGAAGTTTTGGAACGGTATGTAGGCATCGTGGTGGCTGTTTGATATCGCGAGAAGAAAAGCAGGCCACGAGGGGTAACGGGCCTCGCGCGCATGGGTCGACGACCTTGTGGGCCGGCCGGGCGCGGGTTAAGGATTATCACATAACCGCTGTGTTCATTCCCGGCTTGCTTTCCCGGTTCGAACTAACGGTGTTCGTCGCTCTGACGCGCGATCCCGACGAGAATATCGACGAATTCCTCTATCGGTTGCGATGCGATTTCGTTTTTTCGCGTGATGACGCTGTAGTTCGTCAACGTGCGCCGAATGGGAACGCTTAGATACCCTAACAATCCGTTCTTTACGTACTTGTCCATCGCGGATTGCGGCTGCAGCGACAGCATGTCGGTAGCCTGCAACAGCTCCAGCGTCGAAAAGATGGAAGGCGTCTCCACGATGCCGACCGGGGCCACCATGCCCGCAGCCGCGAACGTCTCCTCGAATAGCTGCCGCATCGCGGTGCCCGGCGGATAAAGAATCCACGGCCATCGTCCCAGATCGGCAATCTCCAGTTGCCGCTGCTTCAGCAAAGGATGATGCTGCCCGACGACCGCGCACGCGGGCTCCGCCAGCAGATCCACGACATCGAAGAGCGCGGCATGGCGCGGCTCGGTCGGGCGGCCGACCATCACGTCGAGGCGCTTTTCTTCGAGCCAAGTCGCCAGTTGATCGCTGCTCTGCTCGACGAGCTTGATGATGAGCCGTGGCCGCCTGCGCTGAATCTCCTTGATCGCGGCGATGACCAGTTGCGCAGCCGACGCCGGTATGAAGCCCACGGTCAGATGGCCGTAGCCGCCGTTCCTGAGCGTGGCGAACTCCCCCGAGAACTTGCTCAGGTTGGCGAGAGTCGTGCTTGCATAACGCACCGACAACTCACCCAGATAGGTCGGCCGCATCTCGCGCGGCAATCGGTCGAAGAGCGGCGCGCCGAGCATCGCTTCGACGTCGCTCAGGATCTTCGTCGCCGCGGGCTGCGTGACGTGCATCTGTTCGGCCGCAAGGCGCAGGTTGCGAGTACGGCCCAGCAATTCCAGCAGTTGCAAATGCCTGAAGCGCAGCTTCGTTAAAACCTGAAAGGTCGAGATGGCGGAATCGTGGGACATAAGGGTAAACGCACACAGCCTCATAACCGGATGGAATGGATTCTACGCAATTAGCGATTGGACGCTTATCGAACGGCCAAACGACAATCGACGAGCGCAATGAATCCACACTCAATCCAATCCATAGACTCAGCCAAACCATGAACGCAAGAGTGCGATATTCCGCTACCGAGCTGCAACGCTTTGCACAGGACCTGTTGGTCAAAGCGGGCCTGGATGACCCGAAGGCCCGAGCCGTTGCGAGCACGCTCGTCGACGGCGACCTGATGGGACACGACACCCACGGCCTCGCGTTGCTCGCCCCTTACATCAGCGAGATTGAACGTGCGGCAATGACATGCTCCGGCGAACCGGACGTGATCTCGGACCGCGGCGCGAGCCTGCTCTGGGATGGACGGCGTCTTCCCGGCCCGTGGCTCGTTTTGCAGGGCATCGAAACGCTCGCCCCGAGGGCGCGAGAATATGGAAGCGCGACGCTCGTCATTCGCCGCAGTCACCATATCGCGTGTCTTGCGAGCTATCTGGAGAAGGCCACGGCCGACGGCTTCATGATCGTGCTGAGCAGTTCGGACCCGGCCGTGCAAAGCGTCGCGCCGCACGGCGGCACACGTTCGGTCTTCACGCCGAATCCGATTGCCGCCGGCATTCCGACTTCGGGTACGCCTTTCCTGATCGACATCTCGTCATCGACGGTGACGAACGGCATGACCGCGCGTCTGCACAAAGCCGGCGAACTGTTCGATGAAGCCTGTTTTATCGATGCGAACGGCGAGCCGAGCCGCGATCCCGGCGTGTTGTCCGCCGATCCGCCCGGGTCGATCCTGCCGGTTGGCGGCATGACATGGGGACACAAGGGCTTTGGGCTGGCGCTTCTGATCGAGGCGATGACGGGTGGACTCGCGGGCCACGGTCGAGCCGATCCCGCTGACGGATGGGGTGCGACCGTGTTCCTGTCGCTATACGATCCGGCTGCGTTCGGCGGCCCCGCCGCGTTCAGCAGGCAGATGGACTGGATCGGTGACGCATGCCGCGAGAATCCGCCCCGCCCCGGTTTCTCGAATGTCCGGATGCCGGGCGATCGCGGACTGAGCCTCAAGCGCGAGCAACTGCGCGACGGCGTCGCGCTGTATCCGGGCATCGCGCCGGCGCTGGAAGCCTGCGCAGAGCGCTATGACCTGCGCTTTCCTGCGGCACTGACTGCGTAGTTTTGTCTTCGAAGCACCCGCGACGGTCATCGCGGGTGCCATCTTCAGCCGCTTCTTTTACGCATTGCGCGTCTGCACGGCCGCCGGTATCGGCTGACGCACGAGGATCCAATAGCCGACTACCGCGATACCGGCCACCGCCGCTCCGACGAACAGCGCAGGCTGGAACGAGTGCGACTGCTGCACGATGAAGCCCGTGATGACCGGCGCCAACGCGCCTCCGAAATACCCTCCGAAGTTCTGCATCGCGCCGATGGATGCGGTGCAGTTGGCCGGCGCCGCCACGGAAGCCATCGCCCACGCCGCGCTGCTCGATACATACAGCAGCAACATCGAGATGGAGATGAAGACGACCGCGAGCGTCGCGCTGTGCGTGAGGCCCGTCAGAACCGTGAAGAACGCGACGCCCAGCAACGATGCAGCCATCGGATACTTGCGGCTGTTGATCGCGGAAACGCCTCGTTTCGCGAGCACATCGCACACCTTGCCGCCGGACAGACTGCCGACCACGCCGAAGAGATACGGAACCGCCGCGACCCATCCCGACTTCGCGATCGTCAAATGGAACTCCATCTGCAGATAGGTCGGCAGCCACGCGTTATACAGCCAGAGCACATAGATCGTGCCGAAGAAACCCAGCAGCATGCCCCACGTCGTACCGAATCCGAACAGGCGGCGCCAGTCGTTCCATGTCGGGCGCGCTGCGACCTCTTCTTCGCCGTCGTTCAGATAGGCGCGCTCACGCTGCGTCAGATCGACCTGATGCGGATCGCGATGGACGAGATAGAAGCCCAGTGCGACCACCAGTCCGGCGATGCCCATGATGCCGAACATCCATCGCCATCCGACCGTCAGCATGACGACTGTGAGCAACGGGGCCGATATCGCGGTACCCAGGGTCGATGAACTGTTCCATATGCCAGTCGCCGCGCCGCGCTCCTTCTTGCCGAACCAGTCGCGAACGACTTTCGCGCTCGTCGGGAATTGCGGCGCCTCGCCGATCCCGAGAATCATGCGCGCCGCGAAGAATTGCCCGAAGCTGTTGACGACGCCGCCGAACGCCTGCGCGACCGACCACGTCGCGAGACTGACCGACAGCATGATGCGCGCGCCGAAGCGATCGACGAATGCGCCTGCGGGCAACTGCGCGAACGCATAGGCCCAAAGAAACGCCGAAAGCAGCAGACCCATTTCCGCGACCGATAGCCCTAAGTCTTGTCGAATGAGCGGATTGGCGATCGACAGCGTCGCACGGTCGATGTAGTTGATGATCCCACTTAGTAGGAGCAACGCGAGCGCGGTGCGCTGAATTCTTCGCACTCTTGGTGATGCCTTCTCGCTCGCGGCGAAGTCGTGCGCGCCGCCTGCATCGGAATGCGGCGCACCTGAAACGGGGGACGACTGCTCCATGTATGAGTCTCCTGGCAAGATTGTTATCGTGGCTAATCTGTTTTCGACGCCGCACGCGCTGCTCGCAACTGGCGCAGCATGCACAGCAGGTGATCTGCGCACGATATGTCTGCCTCTGCCGGAAATCCAATCAAATTTACCGTCGAACCGATTCCATCTGTTTATGGCGGGCTAGGTGCAAACCCGCGCAAGCTTGTCTGTCGAGAGAATTGCATGCCAGGCGATGAACGCATTGCCCCCGCCCGCATCAACGCGCTCTCGTATCGCTGGCACGCACGCCTGCCAGCAGCGCGACGCCGCTCACCGCAAGCAAGCCCGCCAGCATGTACAGCGCGAGATCCATGCTGCCCGTGCTCGTGCGAATCATTCCGATAACCCACGGACTCACGATTCCGCTCGTGATGCCGATGCTGCTGATCAACGCGATGCCCGCCGCCGCCGCGTTCCCCGACAGATAGCTCGGCGGCACCGCCCAGAAGATCGGCAACGCGGCGAAAATGAGTACGGCGGCTGCCGAAAGAATCGCGAGCATTGCGGGGAAGCTGTCGAGATGAAGCGTCAGCGCCGCGAGCGCGATGCCGCCACCGATCGTGCAGAACGCAAAGTGCTTGCGGCGCTCGCCCATGCGATCGGAGCGGCGCGCGATGAGAATCAGGCCGATCGCGCCAATCGCATTCGGTATCACCGTGTAGAGACTTACGTGCATTACATCTTTGATGCCGAAGTCACGAATCATCAACGGCATCCAGAAATTGAGCGTGAGCGAGGCACAGGTCAGCGAAAAATAGATGAATGCGAAGAGATACACGCGCGGATTCAGGAGCGCCGCCGCGAAAGTGCGGGCATCGTGGTCGCTCTTCCCGGTGCGTTCCTGCGAACACAACGTAATCAGACGCGCCTTTTCTTCGCTGGAAAGCCACGCCGCATGCTCGGGCCGATCCACCAGATAGAACAGCGCGACGAACGCAAGCAGCACAGCAGGCGCGCCTTCGATCGCGAACATCCATTGCCACCCGTGAAGGCCCATCACGCCGCTCATGTCGCGCATGATCCAGCCGGACACCAGTCCGCCGAGCACGCCCGCTACCGCCACGCCCGCGAAGAACACGGACATCACCGCCGCACGGCGATTGGCCGGGAACCAGTACGTGAGGTACAACACGATGCCGGGGAAAAAGCCCGCTTCGAACACGCCGAGCACGAAGCGCAGCAGATAGAAATGCGATGGCTTGCTGACGAACATCATGCCCACCGACGCGGCGCCCCAAAGCAGCATGATGCGTGTGAAAGTCCGACGCGCACCGTACTTCGCGAGCAGCATGTTGCTGGGCACTTCGCAGAGCACGTAGCCGATGTAGAACACCGCCGCGCCGAGGCCGTACATGGCGTCGGAGAAGCCCAGGTCGTGCTTCATCTGCAACTGCGCGAAGCCGATGTTGATCCGGTCCAGAAAGGATACGACGTAACACAGGAACAAGAACGGAATGATGCGCCACGCGACTTTCGCAATGAGGCGATCGTCTTCGACCGAAACGTTACGGATTCCTGATGATTCAATATCGACGGATTGATGCATTGTCTCTCTCCAGAACGCCGCCTCCTCAGAGGACGGACGCGCGCTCGCTGCCCGGACGTCTTTCGCGTCCTGGAACATTAATCGGGAAAAGGGCCCGGTGCCGGGCCCATGAGAATAGCGACGAAGATCAGTCCTGCAGCGCCGCCCACATTTCCTTGTCGCGCTCAGCCGTCCAGATGCGCGGATGCTTGATGCCGCTCGCTTCGTCGTACGCGCGGGAAACATCGAACGGCAGGCAGTGCTCGTAGATGAACACGTTGCCGAACTTCGGGTCCATCGACTTGCGCGCGAGCGCCATCGCGTTCTTCAGATCGAGCTTCTGCGCGACGGCGTCGCGTCCCGCTTGCAAGAGCGTCGTCACGAAGTCCTTCGTATAGTCGATGCCCTTGTCGACTGCCGCCGGATCGAGCAGCGCGGGACCGCGTCCCGGCACGAGCTTGTGCGGCTCCAGCTTGCGCAGCGCTTCGAGCGTGGCGGGCCATTCGTCGAGTTGCGCGTCGCCGCAGTAGCAGGCGGCGTCGTATTCGACGAGATCGCCCGAAAACAAGACTTTCTGCGACGGCAGCCAGACAACCGTATCGCCCTTCGTATGGCCCGAGCCGAGATGCGCGATCTTCACTTCCAGCTTGCCGAGCCACAGCGTGATTTCTTTTTCGAATACGAGCGTCGGCCAGGTGAGGCCCGGCACGGTTTCGACGCCGGCGAACAGACGCGGAAAGCGCTCGATCTCCGACTTCATGTCCTGCTCGCCGCGCTCGACGATCATTTCATACGTGCCGCGGCTCGCGATGATCTGTTGCGCGCCCTCCTCGAAATACGCCGATGCACCCAGCACGCGCACCGCGTGATAGTGCGACAGCACCACGTATTTGATCGGCTTGTCGGTGACGGTGCGGATCCTGGCGATCAGGTCTTGCGCCATCGCGGGCGTCGCAGTGGTATCGACGATCAGCACGCCGTCGTCGCCGATGACGACGCCGGAATTCGGATCGCCCTCGGCCGTGTAGGCCCATGCGTTATCGGAAAGCTGCGTGAAGGTGATCTTCTTCTCTTCGAGATCGGCCTGGGATGCGAACGCCTTTGCCATGTCTGTCTCCATTGATCGGCAGGGATGATGCATGGTCGCGCCGCCGTTGATATTTGTCAATAGCAACGTTATTTGCTATACGTGAACTACGGGAAAACCCCGGTTCTATGATGGACAGGCCGGATGCGCTAGCATCGGCCGATCGGACTGCGCGCAGGAGCGAAGCACCCTTGAAAGAAGTCACAGACAAACCGCAACGAGGCATTCAGAGTGTCGAAGTGGCCGGGCGCATTCTCGAAGCGCTCGCGAAACGCCGTGAGCCGGTCGCATTGAGCGAACTGGCCAACGCCGCCGCGCTGTCGACGGCGCAGGCGCATACCTATCTCGTCAGCCTGACGCGGCTCGGCCTCGTCAAGCGTGACGGACTCACCGGTTATTACGAGCCCGGCCCGCTCTCGTTGCGTCTCGGGCTGATGTTCGTCGAGCAGCAGAAGGCGTATCGCGTGGCCGCCTCTCATGCTGCGGGGCTTGCGGAAAGAATCGGCTATAGCGTGGCGGTGTGCGTTGCGGGCGCTCAGGGGCCGACCATCGTCCGGTATGAACGCGGCGGCTATCCGCTGCACGTGAACCTGCACGTCGGCACGGTGATGTCGCTGCAGACCACGTCCACCGGGCGCGTGTTCAGCGCGTTTCTCGATCCCGGCCAGCTTGCCGCGATGATGAAAGGCCAGGGCATCGACCGGCCGCGCATCGGCATGGACGATACGGCTGCCCCGGATCACGCCGTCCGGCAGGCCAACCTCGATGACACGAGAAAGCGCGGCATGGCGCGCAGCGTCGACATGCCGAGCCCCGGCATCAGCAGCCTGAGCGTGCCGATCCTCGACGTGGATGGACATCTCCAACTCGCGCTGACGGTCATCGGCCCATCGGGCGCGATGGACGTGACCTGGACCGGCGACATAGCACGCGAGCTGCGTGACGTCGCGCGGCGCATCACCGAAGCACTGACTCAGCCGTCATCCATTCATGCCCTCTGATTTTTTCCCGAACCCGTACGACGCCGCGTCGTCCGAAGCGAAGGCGCAGCGCGGCATCAATGCGCTCGACAGCACGGGCGAACTGCTGAACGCGCTGGTGTCGGCGAGCCGCCCGATGAACCTGCGCGATCTCGCCGCCGCTGCGGGCATGCCGCCCGCCAAGGCATTCCCGCACCTCGTCAGTCTGCAGAAGATCGGCCTGCTCTCGCGCGACGACGACGGCTGCTTTTCGGCGGGCGCACTCGGCTTCGAACTGGGTCTCATCGCGCTGCAACGCCTTTCGCCGACGCGCGATGCCGAACCCGAAATCGTCTCGCTCGCCGCCGCGACGCAACTGAGCGTCGCCGCCGCCACGCTCGGGCCGCTCGGGCCGACGGTGATCCGGCTGGAAGAGTCCGCGCGGCCGCAGCACATCAGCCTGCGCGTCGGCACGGTGATGTCGCTCGTCAATACGGCAATCGGGCGTGTCTTTGCAGCGCATATGTCGGAAGACGTGCTGGAAGGCTTGCTCGCACAGGAACCGATCCGGCTTGCCGGCGCGGCAACCAAGCCGCCGCTCGAACGCGAGTATAGGGAGCGGCTGGAACGCATCCGCGAGCGTGGCATCGACGAAGCCTTCGACGCGCCGGTTCCCGGTGTCGGCACGTTCGCCGCGCCGATTTTCGACCATACCGGCAGCATCCGGCTGGTGATCGCGGTGATCGGCTCGTCGCGCGGCATCGACCGCGACTACGACGGTCCGGTCGCGCGGGCGCTGCTCGCGGCGACGCAGCGGCTTTCGTGGCGCTTCGGCGCCGGCGCGACGATGACAGGCCGGTGAGCGGCATCACGAGGCGCGATTCCGCTCAAGCAACGGGAAACGGCAACTGATCTGGCGGGCGTCTTCGGCATCGCCGCGTGTTGTCGACGAAGCGATCAATCTTTATCGCACTGAACGGCCGATGCCGCTTCGCATACAAGCTTCGTGCGACGCGCTGCGGCGAATTGAGTCCGGCGCGCGGCACATCGTCGCCAAAGCCGATTCATACGCACCGCGTTGTGCGAGCGTCAGAGCCGCGATGCGCTACAGAGATCAACGTTCCGTCGAGTGCGTGAGAACGCTGGCGCGGTCGGCTTCGGTCACGCCTACGCCCGAGCGAGCTTTAGCAAACGCCTCGACGAGCACGTCCATATCGCCGATATGATTCGCGAGCAGCAGCACGAGCTTGGCGTTGACCATCTGGCTGTCGGTATCGGAGAGGCCGTTGTGCGTGTCGATCAGACGCTCGTAGAAGGCGTCCATATCCGCGATGTTCGGTTCGAGATTCAGATGGCTCATCGTCGTTCATCCGTTGACTTGGGCGTTGCAGGTCCCGCGGTTCACCGCTGCGCGGACCAAGGCGACATCGAGCGTGCGCCAGCGTGCGCAGACGTGCTGATCCGGACGCAGCAAATAGAACGTGCCGGGGCGCGCATCGAAGCGATGCGTCACGATGCCCTCCACGTCCTCGATCACCTTCGCGTCGGCGATTGCAGGTGTCTTCGCGCCGCGCGGCGCGACGATCAGTGCACGCACGCGCACCGGCAGCCGTGCGAGCGCGGCGAGCCGTTCGGCGGTCTCTGCGATGTCGTTGTGCAGCCCGCAGAAATAGACGCCGGTGAACTGGCCGCCTGAAGTCTGAGGCAAGAACCACGCGTCTTCGCCATCGACGGCGACGGGCGCATCCGTGCAGACCGCGCCGGGAATCATGGTGCAGGAGAACGCATCGGCGGCATCGTCCGGCGTGTTGAGCGGCGAATTCGACAGCACCGCCGGCACCGACAGCCGCCCGCTATTGACGATGCGGCGCGCAAATGCGCTGTCCTTCGCGAGCTTCAGCGCCGCGTCGCGGAACAGGCGCGAGACCGCGCTCTTGGGCGTGATGAAATCGGTCGCGCGGGTCGAATTGCGGATGTTTTCATCGGCGGCGTATTCGCGCTCCGATGCGTAGGTGTCGAGCAGCGCCGATGGCGCATCCCCGTTGACGACGAGCCGCAACTTCCACGCGAGGTTGTCGGCGTCCTGCACGCCGCTGTTAGCGCCGCGCGCACCGAACGGCGAGACGCCATGCGCGGAATCGCCGGCGAACAGCACGCGGCCGTGCCGGAACGAATCCATGCGCAGACACGAGAACGTATAGACACTGACCCATTCGAGTTCGAATTCGACGTTCTCGCCGAGCAGCGCCTTGACGCGCGGAATCACGCGCTCGGGCGCCTTCTCGGCAACCGGATCGGCGTCCCATCCAAGCTGAAAGTCGATGCGCCACACGTTATCCGGCTGGCGATGCAGCAGCACGGACTGATTGCGGTGAAACGGCGGATCGAACCAGAACCAGCGTTCGGTCGGGAACGATGCCTTCATCTTCACATCGGCAATGAGGAACCGGTCCTTGAACGTGCGGCCCCGGCTATCGAGACCGAGCATGCGTCGCACGGGGCTGCGCGCGCCATCGGCGGCGACGACATACTGCGCGCGCAGCGGATACGTGCCGTCAGGCGTCTCGATCTGCAATTCGACGTGCCCATCGTGCTGCGTCATGCCGACGACGTTGCTTTTCCAGCGCATCTGCAGGTTGTCGAGCTGCATTGCGCGATCGGCGAGAAAGCCTTCGACGTAGTACTGCTGCAGGTTGATGAACGCAGGCCGCGCATGGCCCGTTTCCGGCAGCAGGTTGAACGTATAGATCAGTTCGTCCTGGAGGAACACCTTGCCGACATTCCAGCTCACGCCCTTTTCGACCATGCGATCGCCGCAGCCCAGCCGATCGAAGATTTCGAGCGTGCGCTTGGCAAAACAGATGGCGCGCGAGCCGGTCGACAGGGTGTCGTCGTTATCGACGAGCACGACTTTCACGCCTTGCTGCGCGAGATCGATCGCGGTGGAAAGCCCGACCGGCCCCGCGCCGATGACGACAACCGGATGCACCGCGTCCGACGGCGCATCGTGCTCCGCCGGCCGGACGTAGTCGAATCGCAACTTTTGATAATCGGTCTGCATGCCGCGTCTCCCGCCACTCAATTTATTTATAGCAACTGTTCTTGCCATACGTGAATTGATGCTCATTGTAGGACGCGGGGCGAAGTTGAAAATCTGTGTAAACCCTAGGGACGTGCGTCGTGCCGGGATGGCGCTCGCCCTCGTCCACGGCACGCCCCCTGCTTCATTCGATCTCTCACCCACGAGCGCCCGATGCCCCTGCCCTTCTACACCGTCGGCCATTCCACCCGGACCATCGACGAGCTAGCCGCGCTCTTGCAAACAGCGGACGTGCAGCAGCTAGTCGACATCCGCACGGTGCCGAAATCCCGGACGAATCCCCAGTTCAACGCCGACACGTTGCCCACGAGCCTCGCGCCCTACGGCATCGCATATGAGCGAATCGCCGAACTGGGCGGTCTGCGCAGCAAAGCGAAAGACGTTGCGCCCGATGTGAACGGCTTCTGGGAGAACCGCAGCTTTCACAACTACGCGGACTATGCGCTGTCGGACTCCTTCCGCAGCGGTCTCGACCAACTGATCCGCCTCGGCCGTCAGCAACGCTGCGCCGTCATGTGTTCCGAGGCGGTCTGGTGGCGCTGTCACCGGCGCATCGTCGCGGACTATCTGCTCGCGCACGGCGAGACCGTATTTCATTTGATGGGCGACGACCGCATCGAAGAAGCGCATCTGACGCAAGGCGCCGCCGTCCGCGCGCCGGGCATCGTTCACTATCCGGTTCAAGATCCGGCGACATGACGCAGCAGGATCGTCCTATCCGCGCCCCGGGACAGCGTGTCAAAGTGACAGGCATCTTCCAACGTGGAGCATGCCGTGTCGGCCGCCGAAACATCCGCTCTTCTCTACCGCCCTTTCACCGTCGATGACATCCCCGCCGCGCACGCGCTCTCGCTCGAAGTGAAATGGCCGCATCGCGCCGACGACTGGCGCTTCGTACTCGATGTGGGCGCGGGCTTCATCGCGCAGGACGGCGAACGCGTCGTCGGCACGGCGCTCTGCTGGAAGCACGGCGACGCGGGCGGATCGCTCGGCATGGTCATCGTCGCGCCCGACAGCCAGGGCAAAGGCATCGGACGCAAGCTGATGGAACTGCTGCTCGAGGCGCTCGGCAGCCGCATCACCGTGCTGCACGCAACGCCCGCCGGCGAGCCGCTTTATGCGAAGCTCGGATTCAAGCGCATCGGCGCGGTCCATCAGCACCAATCCGCGAGTTTCTCCGTGCCTGTCGTGAATCTGCGGCCCGGCGAGCGCATTCGCGCGATCGAACCGGGCGATACCGCCACGCTCGTCGCGTTGGCATCGCGGGCATGCGGATTCGATCGCGGCGCCGTGCTGCCGGCGCTGTTGCGCATCGCGCAAGGCGTGCTGATCGAGCGCGAGGGGCAAACGCTCGGCTTCGCGCTCATCCGCGAATTCGGGCGCGGTCATGCCATCGGCCCGGTCGTCGTGAGCACCGCCGGTCAAGAGCACATGCGCCATGCGCAGGCGCTCATCGCGCATCTTCTGGCACGCAACGAGGATCGCTTCACGCGCATCGATACGCCTGGCGAAAGCGGCCTGTCGGACTGGCTCGCGGCGCTTGGCCTGCCGCGCGTCGATACCGTCATCAAGATGGCGCGCAACGGCACGCCGCCGCACGATGAATCCGTCGCGCAGTTCGCGATCATCAATCAAGGGCTGGGCTGATCCATGACGATCCTCTACAAGGCCGATCCCGAGCGCGGCAGGCAATGGGCGCAGCACTTCGCGCAAAAAGCGCCGGACGTGCCCTTCCGCTTGTGGCCCGATATCGGCGACGCCGCCGCCGTTCGCTATCTCGCCGCATGGCAGCCGCCCGCCGGCATCATGCAGACGCTGCCCAATCTCGAAGTGATCTTCTCGGTGGGCGCGGGCATCGATCAGTTCGATTTGTCCGCCGTGCCGGAGCATGTGGCGGTCGTGCGGATGACCGAGCCGGGCATCGTGGAAGGCATCACGGAATACGTGACGCAAGCCGTGCTCACGGTTCATCGCGACCTGCTCGACTACGCGACGCTGCAACGCGAGCGTGCATGGCGCGAGATGCCGGTGCGCGCCGCTTCGACGCGGCGCATCGGCGTGCTCGGCCTCGGCATGCTGGGCACGGCAGTGTTGAAAACGCTGCGTCTCTTCGGCTTTCCGTGCGCGGGATGGAGCCGCTCGCAGCATGAGATAGAAGGCGTCGAATGTTATGCGGGCGATGCGTCCTTCGACGCCTTCCTCGCCCGCACCGATATCCTCATCTGCCTGCTGCCGCTCACCGCTGCGACGCGCGGCGTCATCAATCGGCACGTCTTCGCGACGCTGCCGAAAGGCGCGTCGTTCATCAACGTCGGGCGCGGCCCGCACGTGATTCAGCAGGACTTGCTCGACGCGCTCGACAGCGGCCATCTGCATGCCGCCATCCTCGATGTGACCGATCCCGAACCCTTGCCGCCGACGCATCCGTTGTGGACGCATCCGCGCGTGCGCCTGACGCCGCATATCGCGAGCGCCACGCGTCCCGAAAGCGCCGTCGACGTGGTGCTGGACAATCTGCGGCGTCATCGCGCGGGAGAACGGATGATCGGCGAGATAGACCGCACGCGCGGCTACTGAACCCATTGGCTGAAGCACGCAGCACAAAATGCTGCGCGGCCCCTCAAAACGCCGCATTTGCGCTATTTGGCGATTTTTTTGGCGATGCGCGCAGTGCCTTCCTGCCGATACGATGGAAGCGGTCAAGAGCCATTCCGAACACTTCGCGAAGAGGAAGCCGCATCATGTCGATCAAGTCGCTCGTCGAGTCCGACCGCAAGCATCTGATTCATCCTGTCGTCAGCTATCGCGCGCATGAAGCGCGCGGCGTCACCGTGCTCGATTCCGCCGATGGCGTGTTCCTGCGCGATATCGAAGGCAACCAGCTGCTCGACGCGTTCTCGGGCCTCTGGTGCGTGAACACGGGGTATGGGCAAGCGAGCATCGTCGAAGCCGCTACGAAACAGATGGCGAAGCTGCCTTATGCGACCGGTTATTTCCACTTCGGCTCCGAGCCCGCGATCGAACTGGCCGCGAAGCTCGTCGAACTCGCGCCGGCATCGCTGCAACACGTGTACTTCACGCTCGGCGGCTCCGATGCAGTCGACTCCGCGCTGCGCTTCATCACGCACTACTACAACGCAACGGGCCGTCCGTCGAAGAAGCATTTCATCGCGCTGCAACGCGGCTATCACGGATCGTCGTCCATCGGCGCGGGGCTGACGGCCTTGCCCGCGTTTCATCGCAACTTCGATCTGCCGCAGCGCACGCAGCATCACATTCCGTCGCCGTATGCTTATCGCAACGATTACGCGGATGACGCCGCGCTCATCGATGCATCGGTGAAAGCGCTCGAAGCAAAAGTAGCCGAACTCGGCGCGGACAACGTCGCTGCGTTTTTCTGCGAGCCGATCCAGGGCTCGGGCGGCGTGATCGTGCCGCCCGCCGGCTGGCTGAAAGCGATGCGCGAAGCCTGCCGCAAGCTCGATATCCTCTTCGTCGCCGATGAAGTCATTACCGGTTTCGGCCGCACCGGTCCGCTCTTCGCTTGCGAAGGCGAAGGCGTCGAGCCGGACCTGATGACGGTCGCGAAAGGTCTGACGGCAGGCTATGCGCCGATGGGCGCGGTGCTCATGTCGGATGCGGTCTATCAGGGCATCGCGAATGGCGGCGATGCAGCGGCGCCGATCGGTCATGGTCATACGTATTCGGCGCATCCGGTGAGCGCGGCCATCGGTCTCGAAGTCATGCGGCTCTATCACGAAGGCGGCCTGCTGGCGAACGGCCAGGCGCAAGCGCCGCGCTTCGCACAAGGGCTTGATGCGCTGCTGGATCACCCGCTCGTCGGCGATTCGCGTCATCGCGGCTTGCTCGGTGCGCTCGAACTCGTCGCGGACAAGGACAGCAAGCGCGGCTTCGACGCCTCGCTCAAGCTGCCCGATCGCATCGCGGCGGCGGCGTATCGCAACGGGCTCGTGTTTCGTGCGTTCGGCGACAACATTCTCGGCTTCGCACCGGCGCTTTGCTATACGGAAGCGAACTTCGACATGCTGTTCGAGCGGCTCACCAAAACGCTCGACGACGTGCTCGCCGCAAGCGAGGTCCGCGCTGCGTTGAAGGGCGTTTCCGGATGCAGTTCCCGCGCGGCAGCGTGATAACATCGACCGACCGCCGACATGCAAGACCGACCTCGCCACGATGAGCAACGACAGCAAGCTGGACCGCCTCGATCTCCGCATTCTTTCGCAATTGCAGAAGCGCGGGCGCATCACGAACGTCGAGCTTGCCGATGCAGTCGGTCTGTCGCCCAGTCCTTGCCTGATCCGCGTGAAAAGGCTGGAAAAAGCGGGGTATATCGTCGGTTATGGTGCGCAGATTCAACTCGAGAAACTCGGCGACGTGCAGGTGGTCTTCACCGAAGTCACGCTCGCCGATCATCGCCGCGAGGACTTCATCAACTTCGTGAATGCGGTGAAGGATGTCGACGAGATCGTCGAGTGTCATCTCGCGAGCGGCGGCTACGACTATCTGCTCAAGTTCGTCACGCGCAGCGTGAGTCATTATCAAAGCATCATCGAAGGGCTGCTGGAGCGCGGCATCGGCATCGAAAAGTACTTCAGCTACGTCATCATCAAGACGTCGTTCGTGAAGTCGCACTATCCGCTCGAAACGCTCTTCTCGCAGCCGCAACACTGAGGCGCACGCCTCGTCTCTCTTTCGTTTGTCGAAGGCACGCTCGCGCCAGTGCACGCGCGTGCTTTTTCACGTCGATCAACTTCACGCGGAGTAATCCATGTCCAGCACCTATCGCATTGCCGTGATTCCGGGCGACGGCATCGGCAAGGAAGTCATGCCCGAAGCATTGCGCGCGCTCGATGCCGTGAGCAAGCGTTTTGGCATCGCGCTCGAATACCGGCAGATCGAATGGGCGAGCTGCGATTACTACGCGCAGCACGGCCAGATGATGCCCGATGACTGGAAAGCCCAGTTGCAGGACGCCGATGCGATTCTGTTCGGCGCGGTCGGCTGGCCGCAGACGGTGCCGGACCATATCTCGCTGTGGGGTTCGTTGCTGAAGTTTCGACGCGAGTTCGATCAGTACATCAATCTGCGTCCCGCGCGTCTTTTCGAGGGCGTGCCCTCGCCGCTCGCGAATCGCAAGGCGGGCGACATCGACTTCATGATCGTGCGCGAGAACACCGAAGGCGAGTATTCGGCGGTGGGCGGCGTGTCGTTCGAAGGCACGGAGCGCGAGTTCGTCTCGCAGACTTCCATCTTCACGCGCAAGGGCGCTGAGCGCGTGCTGAAGTTCGCATTTGATCTGGCGCAAAAGCGCGAGAAGAAGATCACCGTTGCGACGAAGAGCAACGGCATCTCGATCAGCATGCCGTGGTGGGATGCGCGCGCCGCAGAGATCGCGCAGCAGTATCCTGACATCGAGTGGGACAAGCAGCACATCGACATTCTGTGCGCGCGCTTCGTGCTGAATCCGGATCGCTTCGACGTGGTCGTCGCGACCAATCTCTTCGGCGATATTCTTTCCGATCTCGGCCCCGCATGCACGGGCACCATCGGCATCGCGCCATCGGCCAACATGAACCCCGAGCGCAACTTTCCATCGCTGTTCGAGCCGGTTCACGGTTCCGCGCCGGATATCGCGGGCAAGGGCATCGCCAATCCCATTGCGATGATCTGGTCCGCCGCGATGATGCTCGACTTCCTCGGCGAACGTGACGCGCACGACGCGATGCTCGCCGCCATTTCCGCGGTGCTGAAAGAAGGCCCCCGTACCGGCGATCTCGGCGGCACGGCGAAGACGGCGGACGTCGGCGCGGCGATCGCCCAACTGCTCGGCTGATGTTTCCGGGAGACCATCATGACGCAACGATACGAGTTGAGCGATCTCATTCGCGCCGATAACTTCATCGACGGCAAGTGGGTCGCGGCTGCAAGCGGCAAGCGCTTTGCCGTCACCGATCCCGCGACGGGCGAAGTCATCGCGCAGGTCGCCGACAGCGGCCCCGCCGATGCGCGCGCCGCCACCCACGCCGCCGCACGCGCGTTCCCCGCCTGGCGCGATGCCTTGCCGAAGGAACGCGCGGCGGTGCTGCATCGCTGGCATGCGTTGATCGTCGAGAACGCCGATGCGCTCGGACGTCTCATCTCGCTGGAACAAGGCAAGCCGTTCGCGGAAGGGCGCGGCGAAGTGATGTACGGCGCGTCCTACGTCGCGTGGTTCGCGGACGAAGCCACGCGCATCTACGGCGACATCATTCCGCAGCAGCAGCGCGGCAAGCGCATGAGCGCGGTGAAAGAACCGGTAGGCGTCGTCGCGGCGATTACGCCGTGGAACTTCCCGCTCGCGATGATCGCGCGCAAGATCGCGCCCGCGCTCGCGGCGGGCTGCACGGTCGTCGGCAAGCCGGCGGAAGACACGCCGCTCACCGCGCTTGCGCTCGTGCTGCTCGCGCATGAAGCGGGCGTGCCGCCGGGCGCGTTGAATCTGATCAGCGCGTCGCGCGAGCACGCGCAGGAAGCGGTCGCGGACTGGCTCGAAGACGGCCGCGTGCGCAAGATCACCTTCACCGGCTCGACACCCGTCGGCAAGTATCTCGCGCGGGAATCGGCGGGCACGTTGAAGAAGCTGTCGCTCGAACTCGGCGGCAACGCGCCCTTCATCGTGTTCGACGACGCCGACATCGAAGCCGCTGTCGCGGGCCTCATGGCATCGAAGTTTCGCAACGGCGGACAGACTTGCGTGTGCCCCAATCGCGTGTACGTGCAGTCATCCGTCCATGACAGGTTCGCCGACTTGCTGACGCAGCGCGTCGCCGCGCTGAAGGTTGCGCCCGCCACCGATCCCGACGCGCAGATCGGCCCGATGATCAACGCGCGCGCCGTCGAGAAGATCGAGCGCCATGTGAGCGATGCCGTGAAGCGCGGCGCTCGCGTGCTCACGGGCGGCAAGCGTCTCTCGCAGATCGGACCGAACTATTACGCGCCCACGGTGCTGGCCGACGCCACGCCGGACATGCAGTTGAGTTGCGAGGAAACCTTCGGTCCTGTCGTGCCGCTCTTCCGTTTCGAAGATGAAGCCGAAGCCATTCGCGCCGCCAACGATACGCCTTTCGGCCTCGCCTCGTACTTCTACAGCCAGAATGCAAAGCGCATCGACCGCGTCTCGCGTCTGCTCGAAGCGGGAATCGTGGGCATCAATGAAGGCGCGCTGGCGAGCGAGGCCGCGCCGTTCGGCGGCGTGAAGGAATCGGGCTACGGACGCGAAGGCTCGAAGTATGGTCTCGACGACTACCTGTCGATCAAGTACCTGTGCGAGGGCGGTCTCGAATGAACGCGTATCCGATCGAGATCGCGTTTCCGGACATCGGCGCGCATGAGGCGGGCAATACGGGTGTGCCGTATGTGCATACCTTCGATTCGGGCATCGACGGTCCGCATGTGATGATCAACGCGCTCACGCACGGCAATGAAGTGTGCGGCGCGATCGTCGTCGATCAACTGCTGCGCGCGGCACTGCGGCCGAAGCGCGGCAAGCTCACGCTCGCGTTTGCCAACGTCGATGCATACCGCCGTTTCGATGCGGACCAGCCCGACGCTTCGCGCTTCGTCGATCAGGACTTCAATCGCGTATGGACCGCGCAAACGCTCGATGACGCCT
Source organism: Caballeronia sp. RCC_10 (assembly GCF_041360715.1). Classification (NCBI taxonomy): domain Bacteria; kingdom Pseudomonadati; phylum Pseudomonadota; class Betaproteobacteria; order Burkholderiales; family Burkholderiaceae; genus Caballeronia; species Caballeronia sp. RCC_10. Next base: position 602,866 of record NZ_JBFUPT010000002.1, on the reverse strand, counting down.
CGCGCGACTCGAGCGAGCTGCGTCGCGCCCGGGCGATGCGGCCCGTCATCGACACCGTCGATCTGTTGCTCGACCTGCATTCGATGCACGAGAAGAGCAAACCGTTGATTGTCGCGGGGCCGCTCGACAAGGGCATCGAACTGTCGGCGCGGCTCGGCACGCCCGCCACCGTCATCTGCGACGAAGGGCATCCCGAAGGCCGGCGCATGCGCGATTACGAGGGCTTCGGCGATCCATCGAGTGCGAAGAACGCGTTGCTCATCGAATGCGGCCAGCATTGGGAAGCGAACGCGGTGACGGTCGCCCGCGATGTGACCGCGCGCTTTCTCGTGCTCTCCGGCGTGATCGACGAACCAGACGCGCCCGAAGGATGGATACAGCCAGCGCCGCCGGAAATGCTCGTCGTGCGCGTGACGCAACCCGTCGTCGCAACGAGCATGGATTTCCGCTTCGCCGCCGATTACACCGGTCTCGAAGTCTTTCCCGATGCGGGCAGCGTCATCGGCTGGTCGGAAGGCAAGCCTGTCGAAACACCCTACGACGACTGCATGCTCGTCATGCCTTCATTACGGCAACTGCGGCCCGGCGTGACGGTCGTGCGGCTCGGCAAGATAGAACGGCGAATCCAGCGTACTTGAGAGCGAGACATGAAAGTTCAGCAGATCCGGCAGAGCGTGGCGATTGAAGGACTCGAAGACTGGGGCACGGCCGGACTTCCAGGCACGCGGGAAATCAGGGTATCGGGCGTGCAGAAAGTCATTCCCGGCAGCGAAGCCATCGATACCGGCGTGTTCGAATGCACGCCCGGCACGTATCGTCGCGCGGTGAAGCAGGCGGAGGTCATGCATTTTCTCGCGGGCAGCGGCCGCTTCACGCCCGACGGCGAAGACACCGTGCACTTCGCGGGCGGCGATACGCTCTTCTTTGCGGCGGACACCGAAGGCACATGGGAAGTCGATGAAACCATGCGCAAGGTCTATGTGATCTTCTGAGCGGCATAACATCAGGTCATGGTCACTCCAACAATTGCGGCGTTGCCCTCGCCTAATTGACTCAATATATTTCGAATCATCCCCGCGTCGTCGCCGCTTCGGACTGAAACCGGGCGGGGCCGCGCGACCTGCAACAGGTCCACTGCTTCAACCTTGTCGAGGAAAACGCCGTGATGAAAATTGCAAGGTTCCGCTGTCCGCACATTCCCGTTCGTCCGCTCGCCATGACATTGCTGCTGTCGGTCGCGGGCGCGGCGCCCGCCTTCGCGGCCGGCAAGATCACGTTCGTGTCGCAAGGCGGCGCCTATCAGGAAGCGCAGACCAAGGCGATTCTCGATCCCGCCGCGAAAGAGCTGGGCATCACCATCAACCAGGACAGCATTCCGGATGCGTGGCCGCAGATCAAGGCGCAAGGCGCGACGGGCAAGCCGATCTGGGACGTCGTCGACACGCCCACATCGAACTGTCTGCGCGGTGGGCGCGAAGGTTTGCTCGAGAAGCTCGACTTTTCGAAACTGCCCAATGCCGCGAGCATTCCCGAGAAGTACCGTACGCCTTATTCGGTGCCTTACGAGTTTTATTCCACCGTCATCGGCTACAACAAGAAGACGCTCAAGAAAGTCCCGCAAAGCTGGAAAGACTTCTGGGACGTGAAGAACTTCCCCGGCACGCGCGCCTTGCGCAACGACCCGACGACCGTGCTCGAAGCCGCGCTGCTCGCGGATGGCGTAGCGCGTGACAAGCTCTATCCGATCGACGTGGATCGCGCGTTCAAGAAGCTCGAAGAGATCAAGCCGCACATCACGGTATGGTGGACATCGGGCGGCCAGTCCGCGCAATTGCTGCATGACGGCGAAGTCGACATGACGATGATCTGGAACGGCCGCGCAAGCGCCGTGATGAAGGACGATCCGGACGTCGCGTTCACCTTCAACGACGGCATCCTGCAGAACACGCAGCTTTGCATCCTCAAGAACGCGCCGAATCTCAGCGACGCGGTGCGCTTCGTGAATGCAGCGGTATCGCCGGAATTGCAGGCGAATCTGCCGCTTTATATCGACTATGGTCCGGGCAATCCCGCTGCATTCAAGACCGGCAAGATCACCGGCAAGCGCGCGGCCGAATTGCCGAGCGCCCCGGCCAATGCAGCGAAACAAGCGTTGATGTCGGAGGATTGGTGGGCGTCCGAGCCGGGCATTCAGGCGAAGGCCCGCTGGCTCAAGTTCATGCAGTGACGCGGCTCGCGCGCTCGACGTGTTCGACGTGTTCGACTATCTGATCCTGGGCGGCGGCTCGGCCGGCTGCGTGCTGGCCGCGCGTCTTTCCGAGGATGCGCGCACGAGCGTCTGTCTCGTCGAAGCGGGCCGCGATATCTCCGCCCACTCGATGCCCGATGCGATCCGCAGCCGCTATCCGGGCCGCGCCTATCTGGATACCCGCAACATCTGGCAGGCGCTGAAAGCGCGCATGAGCACGCGCCCGGCATCCCGGCGTTATGAGCAGGCGCGTCTGCTCGGCGGCGGGTCGGCGATCAATGCGCTGATGGCCAATCGCGGCTCGCCCGCCGATTACGACGAATGGGAAGCACTCGGCGCAACGGGCTGGAACTGGCGAACCTGCCTGCCCTACTTCCGCAAGCTCGAATCGGACTGCGACTTCAGCGGCGATCATCACGGCGGCGACGGACCGTTGCGCATCCAGCGCACGCCGCTTTCGCGCATTTCGCCGTTCGTGCGTGCCGTGCTCGCATCGCTCGCCGAACAAGGTCATGCCCTGCACGACGATCAGAACGGGCCGTGGCAAGACGGCACGTTCATCGGAGCCATCGCGGTGAGCGCGCAAGGCGAGCGCATTCCGACTTCGGTCTGCTATCTCGACGATGCCACCCGCTCACGCAGCAACCTCACGCTGCGCACCGACGAAGTCGTCGAGCGCATTCTGTTCGATGGCAAACGGGCGATTGGCGCCCGCATCGTTCGCAGCGACGGCACGCGTCACGATCTGAAAGCACGGCGCGTGATCGTATCGGCCGGTGCGATTCACAGCCCCGCATTGCTGATGCGAAGCGGCGTCGGGCCTGCGCAAGAACTCGCCGCGCTCGGCATCGATGTCGTTGCGGACCGGCCCGGCGTCGGCCGCAACCTGATGGAGCATCCGTCGATTGCCGTGTCCGCGTTCCTGCCGCGCGCCGCGCGCACACCGTTTCCGGACGAGCATCACGAGCAGGCCATCGTGCGTTTCTCTTCCGGCCTGCCAGATACCGTTCCGGGCGATATGCACGGCGCCATTCTTTCGCGCTCCGGCTGGCATTCGGTGGGTTATCGGCTCGGCACGATCTTTTTCTGGGTCAATAAGTCGTATTCGCGCGGACGCGTGACGCTTGCATCGCCGAATGCGTCCGATGAACCGAACGTCGATTTCGCCATGCTCGGCGATTCGCGCGATCTCGAACGATTGAAACTTGCGCTGCGCTTCGGCGCTGCGACGCTTGCATCGCCGATGATGAACGCCTCACGCGATGCCGTGTTTCCGTCGAGCTATTCTCCGCGCGTGGCGGCTGTCGCCGTGCCGGGCAAGTGGAATGCGCTGCAGCGTGGCGCACTGAGCGCGCTGCTCGATGTGGCCGGCCCGTTGCGCGGCGCGTTGATCAAAAGCGTCGTGACGCAAGGCGTGTCGATCGAAGACCTGCTGCGCGATGACGACGCGTTGACCGCGTTCGTCATGCGTTCGGTGGGCGGCACGTGGCATCCATCGGGCACATGCCGCATGGGTTCGTCGGGAGACATGCACGCGGTCACCGATTCGAGCGGCGCGGTCTACGGCGTCGACGCCCTCTATGTGTGCGATGCCTCGCTGATGCCCTCGATTCCCTGCGCGAACACGAACGTGCCGACCATCATGATGGCCGAGCGCATTGCCGATGCATTGCGCGGCGCACGGCCGGTCGAACCGGCGAACGCCGCGCAAACGGCGAACTACGCCCCGTAGCCCACGATGCCCTTCACTTCGAGAAACGCCTCCAGTCCCCACTCGCCGTACTCGCGTCCATTGCCCGACTGCTTGTAACCGCCGAACGGCGAGCCCGGGTCCCACGCCGGATGGTTCACGTAGACGCTGCCCGCGCGCATCCTCATCGCGACGCGGCGCGCCCGCTCCCGGTCCTTCGACTGCACGTAAGCCGCGAGACCATAGGGTGTGTCGTTGGCTATCGCAACGGCCTCTTCTTCATCGCGATACGGCATGATCGCGAGCACCGGCCCGAATATTTCCTCGCGCGCGATGGTCATCGAAGGATTCACGTTCGCGAACACCGTCGGCTTCACGTAGTACCCGCGCGCCAGTCCTTCGGGACGTCCGGGGCCGCCCGCAACCAGCGCCGCGCCCTCGCTCATGCCGATCTCGATCATGCGCTGGACACGTTCGAACTGCACGTCGCTGACGACCGGGCCCATCGTCGTGCCGGGCGCATCGGCGGGGCCTACGCGATGCTGCCGCGCCGCGCGCACCGCGATGTCCACCGCCTCGACGTGACGCGATGCGGGCACGAGCATGCGCGTCGGCGCATTGCACGATTGACCGCTATTGCTGAAGCACGCGTTCACCCCGGCCGTCACCGCTGCGTCGAAATCAGCGTCATCGAGCAGGATGTTCGCCGACTTGCCGCCGAGTTCCTGATGCACGCGCTTCACGGTCGGCGCGGCGAGCTTCGCAATCTCGACGCCCGCGCGTGTCGATCCGGTGAACGACACCATGTCCACGTCCGGGTGCGCGGACAGCGCCGCACCGACGGTCGGGCCATCGCCGTTGACGAGATTGAATACGCCTTTGGGCACGCCCGCCGCATCGACGATTTCGGCGAAGAGCACCGCGTTCATCGGCGACACTTCGCTTGGCTTGAGGACCACCGTGCATCCTGCGGCAAGCGCAGGCGCGACCTTGCACACGATCTGATTGATCGGCCAGTTCCACGGCGTGATGAGCGCCGCTACGCCGACAGGCTCGTGATTGATGAGCGTGGAGCCCTTCATGCGCTGCCACTGGAAACGCTCGACCGTTCGCAGCGTCTCCTCGATATGCCGCTTGCCGAGTCCGGCCTGCCACGCATGCGCGAGCTTCTTCGGCGCGCCGATCTCGCGCATGATGACGTCGGCCATCTCGTCGTAACGCGCGAGATACGCGTCGAGCAAACGATGCAGCAACGCGACGCGCTCTTCGACGCAGCTCGCTGCGAACGATGCAAACGCACGTCGCGCGGCGGCTACTGCGCGCTCGGCGTCGCGGGCATCGCCGAGCGCGACTTCGCCGATCGGCTCTTGCGTCGATGGGTCGATGACGGCCAGACGCCTGTCGCCGATCGGGTCGACCCACTCGCCATCGATGTAGAACTGCTGCAAATGTCGCATGTTTTCAGGGGTGAAATGGTCAGGCTCGCGCCACGGAAGAAGAGCGCCGGCTCACGACGACGATCATCACGAGGCACAAGGTCAGGGCCGTCAGCATCGTGCTGATCGCGGCGATGGTCGGATCGATTTCATCGCGCAGCGTGACGAACATGCGGCGCGTGAGCGTCTGGTTGTTGCCGCCCGAGATGAACAGCGCGACGACGGTTTCATCGAGCGCCTGAATGAACACGAAGACCGCGCCGGAAATCACGCTCGCCTTGATTTGCGGCAGCGTCACCGCCATGAACGCGCGAAAGCGATTCATGCCGAGACTGCGCGCCACCATCTCCTGCGTGCGGTCGAACGTGCGCAGATCGGCGCCCACGGAAATCAGCACATAAGGCAGGCCGAGCATCGTATCGGCGATGACGAGACCGCCGAGCGTGTTCACATAACCCATCTGCGTGAAGACGAAGAACACGCCCACCGCGACGATGATGATCGGGACCATCAGCGGCAGCATCAGCAGCGGACGCAGATAGCGCAAGGACGGATGCGATCCGTACTGAATGCCATACGCGGCCGCGATGCCGAGCGGCGTCGCGATCAGCGCCGCGCACGAAGAAGCCGCGAAGCTCGTCTTCGCCGCGTCGATCCACGCGGGATTATCGAAGAAGGCGTGATACCAGCGCAACGAATACGCGGGCGGCGGGAACGTGAGAAAGCGCGCATCGGAGAAGGACAGCGGCACCACGATCACCACCGGAATCATCAGGAACGCGAGAATCAGCATCACCGATGCACCCAGCGTCACGCGGCCGAACGACCATGTATTCATTTCGCCCCCAGCGTCTTTTCGAGCGGAATCACGCGGCTCACGGCATAGAAAATCGCGAACACGCAGATGAGCAAGACCACGCTCACCGAACTTGCCGCGCCCCAACTGTTGTAGATCTCGACGTTGCGGCTCACGATCATCGAGACCATCATCGACTTGCCGCCGCCCATCAGCTCCGGCGTGATGTAGAAGCCGAGACACAGCACGAACACGAGCGTCACGCCCGCGAGCACGCCGCTCATCGAGAGCGGAAGGAACACGCGCAGAAACACATGCAAGGGCGATCCGCCGAGACTCGCGCCCGCTTGCGACAGATTGGGCGCGATCTTCTGCATTGCGGAGAAAAGCGGCAGCACCATGAACGGCAGGAGAATGTGCACCATCGCGATGATCGTGCCGAACTGGTTATACGAAAGCTGCAAGGGACGGTCTATCAGGCCCATGCCCAACAGCGCCTTGTTGATGAGACCCGTGCGCTGCAACAGCACGAGCCACGCATAGGTGCGCACGAGCACGCTGGTCCAGAACGGCAGGATCACCATGCCGAGCACGAGCGCGCTCCATCGCGGCGAGAGCGACGCCGCGAAGTACGCGACCGGATAGCCGAGCAACAACGTGATGAGCGTCACGATGAGGCTGAGCTTGAAGGTCAGCAGGAACGTGTCGAGATACGCGCCCGTGAAGACGCGCTTGTAGTTCACGAGCGATAACGCGCCATCGTGCACGAACGATTGCCACGACAGCCACGCGAGCGGCGCGACCAGCAGTACGATCACGACGAGCAGCGCCGGCGTCATCAACAGCAGCATCGTGCGGTCTTCGCGGCGTTGATGGCGCACCGTGGGGTCGAGCGTCGCGGCATGCATCACGGCGGTGTCCTGGAGTATCCGTTTGGCTGTCGTCATCATGCACCTACCGCGTCTAGAAACTGATACCACGCGGCGACGAGCCTCACGCCCGGCGCGCGCAGCGTGTGAAAGGGCACCGGCCGCAGACCGTTCTGCGCGAGCAGGGCAAGCTCGGGCGTTTCACCGAGCGCGAGCGCAGCCGCATGCTGGCCGATGAGACTCGCCATCGCGACGCCCGCGCCGTTATAGCCGAGGCAGAACGTCGTCGCATCGTCGCTGCGCCCCACGTGCGGCAGCGCGTTGAACGTCATGCCGACATAGCCCGACCAGCGATAGTCCACCGCCACGTCCTTCAATTGCGGAAAGAGCGCGATCATCGCGCGTTGCAGCGCATCGAAGCCGGTCGGTTCGCCTTCCTTGCCGAACGCATCGCGGCCACCGAAGAGCATGCGGCCATCGACCTTGCGGAACCACTTCATCATGCGCCGCGTTTCCGTGTAGCTGCGGCGATTGACCATGAGTTGCGCGTCGAGATCGGGCGGCAACGGCGCGGTCGCGATCATCGCGCTTCGGAACGGCACCAGTTCGCGATGATACGAAGCGGTGGCATCGGTGAGATTGGAATACGCGTTCGTCGCGACGATGACCTGCTTCGCGCGAACACTGCCGCCGGGCGCGCGCAGATGCACCCGGCCGTCCTGTGCGCGCGACATCTCGATGACGGGCGTCGATTCATAAATCGGCACGCCGCGTGCGGTCATTCCCGCCGCGATGCCGCGCACGTATTCGAGCGGCAGGATCGTGCCCGCATCCGCGCTCAACACGCCGCCGACGAAACCCGCCGATCCCGTCTCGTGCGCCACTTGCGCACGCGATTGCACGGTCATCGATGTATCGACGAGGGATGTGCGCAGCCAGTCCGCTTCCGCGCAGATCGACGCGAAGGCGCGCTCGGTATGCGCGCACCGCAAGCTGCCGGACCGTTCGAAATGAGCGCGTTCGAGCTTGAATTCGTCGACGAGCGCCTCGACGGTGCGCACGCCATCGTGCGCAAGCCGATGCATGCGCTTCGCCACGTCCATGCCGTGCGCGCTCGCGATCGCCGGAAACGACACGCGAAACTTGGACGACACCACGCCGCCGTTGCGCCCGCTCGCGCCCCAGCCGACCGGATTCGCATCGAGCACCGCGCATTCGACGCCGCGCTTTTGCAGCGCATACGCGGCGCTCAACCCCGAATAGCCCGCGCCGACGATCGCGACTTCGACATCGATATCGCGTGCGAGCGGCGCACCCGTGCTGACTGGCGCGTCGAACGCAGGCACGCGGGCGGCCATCGCTCGCCATAGCGATTCCGGTTGCGGGCGCAGCGGAGCGGACGGAGCGCGCATCGTCAGGCCGCGGCGCGGACTTCGTCGTCGACGGCATCCGCGAGCGCGGCCAGCGTCGCGAACTTCCACGTCGGTTCGGTGACGGCTTCCGGCACCGGCGTCGCGCCGAAGCCCTTCATGCCCTGACGCCGTTCGATCCAGCACGTCGCGTAACCGAGCTTCGTCGCGATGCCGATGTCGTGATACTGGCTCTGCGCCGTATGCAGAATCTCTTCGAACTTGTAGCCGAACGCGGCCTGGCGTCCGCGGTTATAGGCAAAGAATTGCGGATCGGGCTTCGCGACGCCGGTTTCATCGCAACAGACGGTATCGTCGAACGGATTGCCGAGCGTGTGTGCATACGCCGACAACGCGACGCGATCCGCGTTCGTCATCGCGACGAGACGGAAGTGCTTGCGCAGACGCTTCAACGCAGCCACCGAGTCTTCGAATGCGGGCCATTCGAGCACGTCGCGCTGGAATGCCGCCGCCGATTGCTCATCGTCCGGGAGACCTAACTTTTTTGCCAGATGCAGATACACGTTCGCCATCTCATGGCTCGAACGGCCGGGATACGTCGCGCGCCCTTCCATGTAGGGCTCGAAAATCTGCTCATCGGTCAGATCCCGGGCTTTCGCGCCGCCGAGCCGGCGCACGGAATCCAGCACGCCCTTTTCGAAGTTGATCAGCGTGCCGACGACATCGAACGTCAGAACCTTGAAATCGGTGAGATTCATTGCTTCATCCTCTACGGGTTGCATCGCTACGTTGACAGTCGAAATCGCCCGTGCACAGGCGGTGAATGGAGATCAGGCCGCGACCACGATCGTGTCTTGCGGATCGAGCGCCACGGTCATCGAGCCGCCCGGTGCGGGAATGCGCTTGCGGGCGTCATGGCCGCCGGGCTGGCGAAGACTGATCGCGGTGCCGTCGGCGAGGGCCGCGAACACACGCAGGCTTTCGCCCTGATACAGCACTTCCGTCACGCGGCACGACAGGCGGTTCGCATGCGCATGACGATTCTCGCCGTCGATAACGAGCTTCTCCGTCTGCACCGCGAGCAACAGCTTCTGGCCGCGCGGCAACGGATGCGCCGTGCGCAGGATCGTGTCGCCGAGCCGCACGGCATCGTCGCCGGCGCGCGTGACGTCGAGCATCGTCGCTTCGCCGATGAAGCTCGCGACGAACGCATCGCAAGGGCGGTCGTAAAGACGCTCGGGCGTGTCGATCTGCACGAGCTTGCCGTCTTTCAGCACCGCGACGCGATCGCTCATCGTGAGCGCCTCGCGCTGATCGTGCGTCACGTTGACAATGGTCGCGCCAAGCTGACGATGCAGCCTGCGCAATTCGATCTGCATCGTCTCGCGCAATTGCTTGTCGAGTGCGGAGAGCGGTTCGTCCATCAGGATCAGTTGCGGCTCGAAGACGATCGCGCGTGCCAGTGCGACGCGCTGCTTCTGCCCGCCCGAAAGCTGATGGATGCTGCGGCTTTCATAGCCTTTGAGTTCGACCATCGCGAGCGCGTCGGCCACGCGTTTGGCCCATGTCGATTTCGGCTCGCGACGCGCACGCAGCGAGAACGCGACGTTCTCGCCCACCGTCATATGCGGAAAGAGCGCGTAGTTCTGAAAGACGATGCCGATGTTCCGCTTGTGCGGCGGCGCGAATGTAATGTCACGCTCGCCGACCCACACGCTGCCCGAAGTCGGCTGGACGAAGCCGCCGAGAATGCCGAGCAGCGTCGTCTTGCCCGAACCCGAAGGTCCGAGCAGCGAGACGAATTCGCCGGGCGCGATGTCGAGCGAGACGTCATCCAGCGCAGTCACCGCGCCATAGCGCCTCGTGGCGGACCTGATCGACACTCCGGTTTTAGCGCGTGCGTCCATAACGTTCGTCTCGTCCAAAAGAGAGAGGTTGGGAAAATACTAAGCCGCGATGTTTTTGACGGCAATTCCAAAATTGTTGGATCGGGCATAACATGAAGTCATGCCCAACCTTCGAAAGAAACTGCCCAGCGCGAATGCGCTCTTCGTGTTCGAAGCGGCCGCGCGCTGCGGCAACTTCACCCGTGCAGCGCAAGAGCTTTATGTCAGCCAGCCTGCGGTCAGCCGCATGCTCGCACGCATGGAAGACCATATCGGCGTGCGGCTGTTCGAGCGCGTGCGCGGCGGCATCGAACTGACGGAAAGCGGCGAGATTCTCTATCGGAAGATATCGGAGGGTTTCAGCGGCATAGAAAGCGCGATACGCGAAATCGAAGCGCGTGCGACCGGTGTGGAAACCGTGACCTTGTCGGTGTCCACCGGCTTCACGACGCACTGGCTGATGCCGCGCATGAGCCGTCTGAATGAGGCGTTTCCTTCCATCGACTTGCGCTTTCAGTTGATTTCGGGGCGCATAGGCGGGCCGCTCGTCGATGTCGATCTCGGCATGCGCTTCGTGCACGACGAGGACATTGATGAAAACGCCGTGCTGGTGATGCCCGAAATCCTCCTGCCGGTATGCAACCCGCGTTATCACGAGCTTGCAAAGACGCCGGCGGCGCGCGCGCACGGCGATACGGTCATCGTGATGGACGACGAAGAGCGCGGCTGGCACGAGCGTTTTCATGCGTTCGCGTCCAGGCAACGTCATGCGGCCGGCATGCTGCGCTTCAACGACTATGCGATCGTCGTGCAGGCGGCCTTGCTCGGTCAAGGGCTCGCGCTCGGCTGGCTCAACGTGACATCGCACTGGCTCGCGCAAGGCGCGCTGGTGCCGGCCGAAGAAGAGCTGATCGTCACGAGCCGCCGTTGCTGCCTGCTCACGCCGCCGAACCGGCCTGTGAGGCCCATCGTCGCGGACGTGCGTGAATGGATCATTCAGGAAGCATCAAGCGACATGCGCACGGTCGAAAGCACTTACCCGCGCCTGGGCCTGCGCAACGCGCTTCTTCAGACCGGCATCGAACTCGGCTGAACGCGCCTTCTCGCGCGTGCGTTCGATGAACGCGCTCGGCGTCATGCCGCATAAGCGCTTGAAATGCCGCGCGAGATGGCTCTGATCGAAGAAGCCCACTTCCGTGGCGACGACCGATCCCGGCACGCCCGCGAGCAACAAGGTCTGCGCGCGGCGCACGCGCAGTTCGCACAGATACTTGTACGGCGACAGCCCGAACTGCTCGCGGAACACGGTCGCGAAGCGCGATATGCTCAACGCCGACAAATCCGCGAGTTGCGCGAGGCTCACGGTCTTGTCGAAATTGGATTCGATATAGGCGAGTGCATCGACCAGATTGGCTTGGCTCATGGCGAAGTTTCGGAAGTCACCGATTCGGCTTGCGTCGACGATGTACGTTGAAATCGTCTGATGGAGAACGATGAAAGGTCGATGGGCGTGCTGCCCGTATCGAGCAACTCGGCAAGCGTTTCGCCGACGCCCGGGCCGATCTGAAAACCCGATCCGCTGAAACCGAATGCGTAGAACAGGCCATCGACTTTCGAGCTGGGCCCGATGATCGGCTCCGAATCCGGCAGATAGCTTTCCACGCCGCTCCATACGCGAATCACTTGCAGCGGGCGCATCGCGGGCACCATGCGGACGAACTGCGCCAACTGCGCGACGGTGTTCTCGGGCAACACGGATGCGCGGCGCGTGACCGGATCGGCGGGACCAGGCGGGCCGCCGCCCAGCACGATATTGCCGCGCGCCACCTGCCTGTAATACACGCTCTCCTTCTTGATCGACGTATAGACGCCCATCGACGTGCTGAACACGTAGGGCACCGGCTCCGTCACGGCCATCTGCGGACCGCGTGCGACGAGCGGCACCGGCTCGCCGGCTTGCGTCGATAGCGTATTGGCCCATGCGCCCGCGCAAATCAGCACTTGCTCCGCGCGATAGATCTCGCCCGTTGCGCTTTCCACGCGAAAGCCGCCCGCTTCCTTTTCGACGCGCACGACTTCCGTGTTTTCCACGATGCGCGTTCCCAGCCGCGATGCCGCGCGTCCGAATGCAGGCGCAGCGAGTCGCGGATTCGCGTGACCATCGAAGGGCGAAACGGATGCCGCGAGCACCTCGCGGCCAAGATGCGGATAGCGCCGGAACATCGCTGCGCCATCGAGCACTTCGAGATCGAGGCCATGGTCGCGCGCATCGGTGGCATAGCGATGAAAGTATTCGGCGTCGTGCGCGTGATAGCACACGCGCGTATGACCCGACGGCATGAACTCGACGTCTTCGCCCAGCAATTCGCGCGAACGCCGCCACGTCTCGAGCGCGCGATTGGACATCGCAAGCTGTTCGAGCGCACGCCCTTGCCGGCGCACGCCGCCGAAGTTGACGCCGCTTGCCTGCTGCCCCGTCAAGCCGCGCTCGAGCAGAATCACCGATCGCTGGCGGCGGCGCAGAAAGAAGGCAGTCGTCGTGCCGACGATGCCGCCGCCGATCACGATCACATCGGCGCGTTCGCTCATTCGCTCGTCTCCATGTCTGCTTGCGTCGTGATCGCCATCGGCAGCGGTTTGACGGGCGCCTGTCCGCGCAGCCGCCCCACTGCTTCGAGCGGCACGCGTGCTTCCGCCGCGATGACTTCCGCGCCTGCATGGGCACAGAAGCGGCCCTGGCACCGGCCCATGCCGACGCGTGAAAACGCTTTCGCGCGATTCGCTTCCTTCGCGCCCATCTCGTTCACGACGCGCCGCAATTCACCGGCGGTAATCGCTTCGCATCGGCAGACGATAGTGTCGTCCGGCAATGCGGCGGCGAATTGCGCGGGCCACGGAAACGCGGCGCGCAGCCCGGCGGCGAAGCGCGTGAAGCGCTGCAACTGCATGCGCAACCGGTCGGCTTCGTCTTCATTGCAAGCGACGCCGGTATCCTTCAACACGGCCAATGCGGCGAGACGTCCCGCGCGTTCGGCTGCATCGGCGCCTCGCACGCGCGCGCCATCACCCGCAAGATAGACGCCCTTCACGTTGCTGCGGCCGTCTTCATCGGCGATGGGAAGCCACTGCTGCAACGCGTGATCGAAGCGGAATTCGCAGCCCGCAAGGTCCGCAAGCTGAGTCTCCGGGCGAAGGTGATAGCCGAGCGCAACGGCATCGCATGACACTTGCAGCGTCGCGCCATCGGCCTGCTTCACGCGTACGTTCTGCACGCCGTTCTCCGGCGTTCCTTCGATGGCAACCGGCGTGACGCCGCGATGAACCGGCACGCGTGCATCCTTGAGCACACGCATCAACGCGATGCCTTTCTTCAACGTCGACGGAATCGCGAGCAGTTGCGGCAATGCGCGCACGCGTTGAGCGAACGTTGATGTATCGAGCACGGCGCTGACCGTCGCGCCCGCCTTCACGTATTGCGCAGCGACGAGATACAGCAATGGGCCGGTGCCCATCATCACGACGCGCGAGCCGATCGCGCAGCCCTGCGACTTCAACGCAACCTGCGCGCCGCCGAGGCTGTACGTGCCCGCGTGATGCCAGCCGGGAACCGGCATCAGCCGATCCGTCGCGCCGCTGCAAATGATGAGCGCATCGAACGCCATCTTGCGATGGCGCGTGCCGCTCACCACATGGACCGCGTGCGGCTCGATGTTCCACACGAGCGTATCGGGCACGTAGTCGATGTTCGCGCGCAACGCATCGAAGTCCCGGTGCAAGGAATGCGCACGTTCCGCTTCGGTGCCGTAAAGCGCCGCGTAGGTGCGCGTGAATCCTTCGGGCTGCCGGCGATAAATCTGCCCGCCGTCGCGCCGTCCTTCCTCGATGACGACCGGACGCAAGCCCGCTTCGACGAGCGCCTGCGCCGCGCGCCCGCCCGCCGGTCCCGCGCCGATCACGATTACAGTCGCGGCCATAACCCCTCCCTGTCCGCCAGCCGCGTGACGATCGACATGCCTTCGACCGCTGGCGTCGTGCACGCGCGCACGCGTTCGCCGTCCGCCGTCCACACCCAGCAGTCCTGGCATGCGCCCATCACGCAGAAGCCGGCGCGCCGGCCATCGCCGAATTCGGAATCGCGCAAGGCGTCGTGCGATGTCAGCAGCGCGACCATCAACGTGTCGCCTTCCGCTGCGAGCGCGCGCTGGCCGTCGATATGAATGGCGAAGGTCTTGCGCCCCTTCTCCGCGACTCTCACGAAACGTCCGCTCATGCCATCACCGTTTCGGGCGACTGCATGCGCGCGAGATCATCCGCGCTGTGATGACACAAAATCTGCGAGCCCGATGGCAGCGTCTTCTTCGCGGGCGGCGTCTTGTTGCATTTACCGTCGATACGCGCGGCGCAGCGCGAGCGGAAGCTGCAAAGTTGCTGCGCACCGCTTTCGGGGCCCATTGCGGGCAACGCGGCAAGCGCCGTCGCGCGTCGCGCGTCGAGCCAGCCGGGACGCAGCGCCGGAACCGAATCGACGAGCAAGCCCGTGTACGGGTGATACGGCGGATGGGAAAGCGCGTCGCGCTGGCCGGCTTCGACACACTGACCTGCATACAGCACGATGACGTCGTCGCAGATCGCGCGCACCGTCGATATGTCGTGGCTGATGAACATATACGACACGCGCAATTCACGGCGCAGTTCCGCGAGCAGATCGAGAATCGCGGCGCCGACGACCGTATCGAGCGCGGACGTCACTTCATCGCAGAGAATGAGTTCGGGATTCGCCGCGAGCGCGCGCGCGAGATTCACGCGCTGCTTCTGCCCGCCCGACAAACCGCCCGGCTGACGCTTCGCGATGGATGCGGGCAGCTTCACCAGATCGAGCAATTCGAGCATGCGCTTTTGCGCGGCTGCGCCGCGCAAGCCGTGATAGAAGTTCATTGGCCGCGCGAGAATATCGGCGATGGTGCGGCTCGGGTTCAGCGCCGTATCGGCGTTCTGAAACACGATTTGCACACGGCGATACTGATCCAGCGTGCGCTCCGACAGCTTCGCGGACAAGGGCTTGCCGTCCAGCAGGACGTCGCCGCGCGCACGATCGACGAGACCCGCGATCACGCGAGCGAGCGTCGTCTTGCCCGAGCCCGATTCACCGATCACGCCGAGCGTCGCGCCGCGTGCGATCGTCAGGCTCACGTCATCGAGCACGCGCACGGCCGGAACGCCGTTCGCATCGACGCGGCCATAGCCCGCGCTCAGATTGCGTATCTCCAGCAGCGGCGTTGCCTTCGCTACTGGCGTGCCGTCGACTTCGAGTTCTGGACGGCGCGTCGCGGCAAGCAACTGGCGCGTGTAGTCGTCGGCGGGCGCATCGAGCACTTGAGCCGTCGCGCCGTTTTCACGCACGCGTCCGTTATTCAACACGACGATGCGGTCCGCCATTTGCGCGACCACAGCCAGATCGTGCGAGACGTACACCGCCGTCGTGCCCAGTTCGCGCACCACGCCCTTGAACGCGGCGAGCACTTCGATCTGCGTGGTCACATCGAGCGCGGTGGTCGGTTCATCGAATACGACGACAGCGGGATCGGTGATCATCGCCATCGCCGCCATCAGGCGCTGCAACTGCCCGCCGGATACCTGATGCGGATAACGGTCGCCGATGATTTCAGGATTCGGCAACGCAAGCGAGCGAAAGAGCCCGACAGCTTTCTGCCGCGCGGCGGCGGGCGTCATCAGCTTGTGCAGCAGCGCCGGCTCGGTCACCTGATCCATGATCGTGCGCGCCGGATTGAAGCCCGCCGATGCGCTTTGCGCGACATACGCGACGGTGCGCGCACGCAAGGCGCGGCGGCCCTTTTCATCGAGCGCGAGCACATCGACATCGCCGATTCTCACCGAGCCGCCCGCGATCGCGCATCCCGCGCGCGCATGGCCGAGCAACGCCAGCGCAATCGTCGTCTTGCCCGAACCCGACTCGCCGATCAGCGCAAGCACTTCGCCCTTCTTCACCGTGAAATCGACGCCCTTCACGATCTCGACGACCGCATCGGGCGCGCTGCCCGCGACCACGCGCAAGCCCCTTACTTCGATCATGTCCGTCGTCATTTCGCGCCTCCGTGCGAACGCGCGCCATGACGGCGCAGGCTGTCGATCAGCAGGTTGACGCCGACCGTCAGCGTCGCGATGGCGACCGCCGGCATCAGCACCGCAGGCGCGCCTTCGGACAGACCGCCGATGTTCTCGCGCACGAGCGAGCCCCAGTCGGCGTTCGGCGGCTGCACGCCGAGGCCGAGAAAGCTCAGGCCCGACAGCAGCAGCACGATGAACACGAAGCGCAGGCCGAAGTCCGCGAGCATCGGATGAATCATGTTGGGCAGCACTTCGACGCGTGCGATATAGAAGAGCTTTTCTCCGCGCGCCTTCGCCACCTGCACGTATTCGAGGGTCATGATGTTGACCGCGAGTGAGCGCGAGATGCGGAACGCGCCGGGGATATACGCGAGCGCGGCGACTGTCATCAGCATCGGAATGGACGAGCCGAATGCCGCGATCACGACGAGCGCGAGTATCTTGCTCGGGATCGAGATGAGTGCGTCGAAGAGGCGGCTCAGCACTTCATCGACCCATCGGCCCGAGACGGCGGCGATGAGACCGAAGCACGTGCCGATGACGCTCGCCGCGACCGTCGATGCAAGCGCGAGACCGACCGTGTACTGCGTGCCGTACAGGATGCGGCTCAGCATGTCGCGGCCGAGGTAGTCGGTGCCGAGCAGATGCGCCGCGCTATATGAGGCGAAGATTTCCGTCGACGTAAACGCGCCGCCTTTATACGGCGCGACGAGCGGCCCGATGAACGCGACCGCGAGCCAGAACACGACAAGCGCGAGACCAATCAGGCCAAGCACGGAAAAGCGGTGCACGAGGCGGCTGACCGCGCCGCGCCGCGCCGGAGCGGGTGCCTGCTCTTGCGGGGCGTCGGCGGGCGGCTGGTCGTATAGCACGGTGGTGGCGTGAGAAGAGACGTTCCGGTTCATCGTTGACGCAGCCTCGGGTTGGAGACGATCTGGGCCAGATCGGCGATCAGAACGAGCGCGAGATACGCCGCGCAGAACACCATCACGCAGCCCTGCACGAGCGGCATGTCGCGATTGGTGACGGCATCCACCATCAGGCTCGCAAGGCCCGGATAGTTGAAGATGGACTCGACGATCACCACGCCGCCGAACAGATACGACAGCGACAGCGCGACCGCATTGGCGATCGGTCCGATGGTGTTCGGCAACACATGCCGCAACACCACGCGCATCGGGGAAGCACCCTTCAGCACGGCCATTTCCACATACGAGGCGTTGAGCTGATCGAGCACCGCCGCCCGCGTCATTCGCGCCATCTGCGCGACGATCACGCAGCAGAGCGTCATCACCGGCATCGCATAGGTACGCACGAGCGCGCCGAACGACGACACATCCGACAGATACGACAGCGCCGGCAGCCAGCGCAGCTTCACGGCGAAGATGAGCACCGCAATGGTCGCGACGAGGAACTCGGGCACCGCGACCGTCGACAACGTGAGGACGTTCAGCGCGCGATCGAGCAGCGAGCCGCGATACATCGCCGACAGAATGCCGATGGTGAGCGCAAGCGGCACGGACACGAGCGCCGTCAGCCCCGCGAGCACGAGCGAATTCGGCAAACGAGTCGAGATCAGTTCACTGACCGGCAGATTGTTCGACAGCGACGTGCCGAAGTTGCCTGTCGCCACATGCGCGAGCCATTGCAGATAGCGCGTGACGGCGGGTTGGTCGAGACCGAACTGATGCCGCAGCGCGGCGACCTGTTCGGGCGTGGCCGCCTGGCCGAGCGCCTGCTGTGCGGCATCGCCCGGCAAGAGGCCGGTGATGCCGAATACGATCATCGACACGATCAGGAGCGTCAGCAGCGCGAGGCCGAGGCGCGCGGCGACGAGTCGTTGCGCGTGAACTTTCATCGGATATCGCCTCTCGTTCAAAGGGTTGATATCGCGCGCCGTATCGTGGAAACGGCGCGCGTCCGCTGCTAAAGCACGCTCATGCCTCGAGCCACACGTTCTCCGCGAACATCCAGCCCATCAGGCCCGCGAGCGGAATGCCGCCCAGACCCTTGAGCTTCGCGGTGTGCGCATCGAGCGAACTCTGGAACATCGGAATGCCGACGCCGCCATCCTTGTGCACGAGTTCCTGCATGTCGCCGTAGATCTTCTTGCGCTTTCCGTCGTCCGGCTCGCCTCGCGCGGCGACCAGCAGTTGATCGAACTGGGCGCTTTTCCAGTTCGCTTCGTTCCACGGCGCGTCGGACTTGAAGAACTGCGTGAAGATGACGTCCGCGCTCGGGCGCGCATTGATGTTGCCGAAGCCGAGCGGATGCTTCATCCAGTGGTTCGACCAGTAGCCGTCCGACGGCACGCGAACGACCTGCAGATTGATGCCGGCCTGAGGCGCGACCTGCTGCATCAGCACGGCCATCTCGACGGAACCCTCCGCCGCCGGCGATGCGTAAAGCTGAATCGGCGCGTTGCCGAGCTTCGCCTTCTGGAAATAGAACTTCGCCTTCTCGGGATCGAACGTGCGCTGCGGCAGGCCCGCCATGTAGTACTTGTTGCTCGGGTCGATCGGCTGATCGTTGCCGATCGCACCGTAGCCGCGGAAGATGGTCTTGCGCATCTGCTCGCGATCCATCAGGTGCATCATGCCGCGCCGGAAATCCGCGTTGCCGGTGATGCCGCCGTCGTCGCGCATGATGAGATCGGTGTATTGGCCGGTCTTCGTTTCGAGCACCGCGAAGCCCGGCGTCCCCTTGATACGCTCGGTCGAACGCGCGCTTACCGCGTTGATGAGCTGCACGTCGCCGGACATCAGCGCATTCACTCGCGCCGGTTCATCTGCAATCCCGATCAATTCCACTTCGTCCAGATGCGGCATGCCGGGCTTCCAGTACTTCTCGTTGCGCACGCCCACGGTGCGCACGCCCGGCGAAAATTCCTTGAGCTTGAACGGCCCCGTGCCCACGGCCGTTTTGAAATCGGTCGTGCCGTCCTTGATGATGAGAAAGTGCGAATCCGCGAGGATCACCGGCAGGTCCGCGTTCGCGCCCGTCAGCGTGATCGTCAGCTCGTTCGGACCGGTCGCCTTGATCTCCTTGAACTGATCGGCAAGCGTCTTCGCTTTCGAGCCGACCGCCGGGTCTTTATGGCGCATCAGCGAATAGGCGACGTCCTGCGGCGCGAGGGATTTGCCGTCGTGGAACTGCACGCCGCTGCGCAGCTTCACGACCCACACGGTCGCGTCGTTCGTGTCGAGCGATTCGGCGAGCGCCATCTTCGCGCCGAGGCGGTTATCGAGTTCGGTGAGACCGCTATAGAACATGAAGGCGCGGGCGTAGTCGGTGCCGAGCGCGCCCTTCGCGGGATCGAGCGTATCGGCCGCGGACGACGATTGCGTCGCCACGCGGATGCGGCCGCCCTGCTTCGGCTTGTCTTGCGCGAAAGCCGCACCGCTCGCAGCGAGCAGGCCTGCGCCGGTCATCGACAGCAGCCCGCCCGCGGCCATCGCGCGAAGGACGGTGCGCCGCGACGCGCCACGGCGCGTCAGTTGTTCGAGCCGTTGACCGGCATCGGCGTGGGCGATAGCTTCAGGCGTTTTGTCGATGCTCATGGACTTCTCCGCGATTGGGGGGCTATGAATGTGCGACGGCTTCATTGTTTGCTGCGGGCCGCCTGTCCTTGATGCCGATGCTTCCGTTGCGTCAATAAAACACGTCTTTGATCGAGTAATACGCGCCGACGAGCGGCAGGAACCACGGCTTGCCCGTATGGCCCGGAATCGCGGGCCAGGCGAGTTCGCGCCACGGGTTGGCATCGGCGTTGCCGTTCATCACGTCGGCCATCACCTGGCCCATGTGCGTCGACATTTGCGTACCGTGGCCGCTGTAGCCCATCGAGAAATAGAGGCCGTCGTGCTGGCCCGCACGCGGCAGGCGGTCGGCGGTGATATCGACGAGCCCGCCCCAGCAATAGTCGATTCGCACGTTCGCAAGACTCGGGAAAATCGAGGCCAGGTTGCCTTGCAGAATGCGCCCGCTTTTTTCATCCGATGGACGCTCCGACGCGGTGAACCGTGCGCGGCCGCCCAGCAGCAGCCGCGAGTCGGGCGTGACGCGAAAGTAGTTGTGCATCAGGCGGCTCGTCGTGTACGAGCGGCGGTTCGGCATCAGTTGACTCAAACGATCAGCGGCCAACGGCTCGGTCACGATGATGAACGAGCCGACCGGCGCCATTCTTCGCCGATACCACGAGAACGGACCGTGTTTCGATGGGCCCGTTGCGATCAACACTTGCTTCGCGCGAACCGTACCCCGCTTCGAATCGATCCGATAGGCTCCGCCTTCCTTCGCAATCGCCGTTACTTCGGCATGCTCATAAATCCGCGCACCTTGTCTTGCGGCTGCCTTCGCAAGTCCTGCGGCGAACTTTCCCATGTGCATCTGTCCGCCATGACGCTGCAACAGGCCGCCGTGAAAGGCATCGGACTGCACTTCATTGCGGACCTGTTCGCGATCGAGCAAGTCGATGTGCGGATCCACTTCGCGGCGAATCAGTTCGGCGGTCGCCGCGATGTGTTCCAGATGATGCGGCTTTGCGGCCAGTTTCAATTTGCCCGACGCGAGGTAATCGCAATCGATGCTCTCTTCGCGGATCAGGCGCTCCACGGTACTCACCGCCGCCGCATACGCGCGATAGCAGCCCTGCGCACGCTCGACGCCGAGTTGCGCGCGCAGCGCCGCGTAGTCCTGCGCGACGCCCGTGTTGCACTGGCCGCCATTGCGGCCCGACGCGCCGCCGCCGATGCGCCCGGCATCGAGCACCACGACCGACGCGCCGCGCTTTCCCAGCGCGAGCGCCGCCGACAAACCCGTGAACCCGCCGCCGATCACGGCGACATCGGCCTGACCATCGACCGGGCCTTCGCAGGCCGAGGTCATCGCGGGCGCGGTGTCGAGCCAGTAGGAGTCGAGTTTCATCGGCATTGCTCGCGTGAAGGAGTGCGGTTACAGACCGAGCTGACCCGCGAGCTCGCCGATGGTTTCCACTTCGTAATACTCGTAGTAAGGCGTGCCCGGCTCATGCCCGCGCTTCACGAAGGCCTTGTGCTTGATGCCCATGTCATGCGCGGTCATCAGGTCGTAACGCAGGCTGGACGACACATGCAGCACGTCTTCCGGATTGCAGTCGAGCTGATCGAACATGTACTCGAAGCCCTGCATGCGCGGCTTGTACGACTGCGCCTGCTGCGCCGTGAACACGCGATGGAACGGCGCGCCGAGCATGTCGACGTTGCTTTGAATCTGATCGTTCGATGCGTTCGACAGGATCACCAGCTTGTACTTCTTCGCGAGCCGGGAGAGGCCTTCCGGCACGTCCGGATGCGGGCCCCAGGTCGGCACGGCAAGATAGAACTTCTCGGCTTCGGCTTCGTTGAACTCGACGTTCATTCGCGCACACGCCCGGCGCACCGAATTGACGATCACATCGCGATACGGCTTCCATGCACCGAGCACTTCATCGCGACGATAGCCTGCGAAGAACTTGACGAATTGCTCCAGGTCGTCGCCTTTCAGGCGGTCGGCGTACAGCTCGCGGGTCATATCGGCCATGCGGAACTTCGTCAGCGTGCCGTAGCAGTCGAACGTGATGTACTTCGGCTCGAAATCGATCATGGTTTCAGTCCTGTCGTGTAGTGAACCCGCCCGGAGTTCAGTGGTGGAAACAAGGAACAGCGAACTGTCGAGAAAATTTAAACAAGGCAAAAATGACTGCTGGCGTCGAATGCGTGCCCGGCGACGATACAAGTCATGCGTTTTCAAGCTCCGCGACAGCACAAAATGCGGTGTGCTTTTATGCACGGTCGTGCAACTCAGCCTTCCGTGTCGATGAGCACACTCTTGAAGCGCAAATTCGCTTCATAGGACTGGCGGCCAAGATCCTTGCCGATGCCCGAGCGCTTGTACCCGCCGGTGGGAATGACGAAATCGCTGGTGCGTCCATAACGATTGACCCATACCGTGCCCGCTTCGATGCCGCGCACCATGCGCAGTGCGCGGCCGATATCGGCGGTATGCACGCCGGCGGCAAGCCCGTATTCGGGATGCGACGCGAGTTCGAGCGCTTCTTCTTCCGTGTCGAATGACTGCACGGTCAGCACGGGGCCGAAGATTTCGCTGCGCACCGCTTCGCTTTCCTGCGTGACATCGCAAAGCAAGGTCGGCGAATAGAATGCGCCGGGCGTCGAGGCATCGGCGCGTGTGCCGCCGTATCGCAAGGTCGCGCCGCTCGCGATGCTGCGCTGAACGATCGCATCGATGCGCGCTGCCTGCGGCTCGGAGATGATCGGCGGCAAGGTCGCGCCTGCGGCCCATGTCGGTCCCGCCTTCAGTTCGCTGAAGGCTTGCGCGATGCGTTCGATCAGTTCATCCGCTATCGCGCGTTGAACGAGCAGACGCGATCCCGCCACGCATACTTGTCCCGCGTTGCCCGTGATCGCGCCCGCAATGCGCCTTGCCACTTCGTCGATGCGCGGGGCATCGGCGAATACGATCTGCGGGCTCTTGCCGCCGAGTTCGAGCGTGACCGGCTTGGTGCCCGTCTCCGCGCACGCGGCCATGATCGCGGCGCCGGTGCGCGTCGAGCCGGTGAACGTCACCTTGCCGATGCGCGGATGACGCACGAGCGCATCGCCGGTGATGCGGCCATCGCCCTGAACGACGTTGAAGATGCCGGGCGGCACGCCTGCCTGCAGCGCAAGCTCGGCCAGCCGCAATGCGGAAAACGGCGTCATTTCCGAAGGCTTCAGCACGACCGCATTGCCCGCCGCGAGCGCGGGCGCCACCTTCCATATGCCCATCACGAGCGGAAAATTCCACGGTGCGATGGCGCCGATCACGCCATACGGTTCGGCGATGGTCATGCCGAGATGACGATGATCCGTCGCCGCGACTTCGCCCCCGATCTTGTCGGCAAGCTCCGCATAGAAGCGGATGCTCTCGGCGGTGAACGGAACGTCCCAGTGGTACGCATCACGCACGGGACGCGTCGATCCGACGGCTTCGAGCGGCGCGAGATTCGCTGCATCGGCCGCGACGAGATCGGCAAACTGGCGCAACACGCGGGCGCGCTCACGCGGCGCACGGCGCGCCCAGTCGCTTCGTTTGAACG
Source organism: Caballeronia sp. RCC_10 (assembly GCF_041360715.1). Classification (NCBI taxonomy): domain Bacteria; kingdom Pseudomonadati; phylum Pseudomonadota; class Betaproteobacteria; order Burkholderiales; family Burkholderiaceae; genus Caballeronia; species Caballeronia sp. RCC_10. The sequence continues at coordinate 579,328 of NZ_JBFUPT010000002.1, read as the reverse complement.
CGGCGTATGCGTTTTGCACGGCATAGTCGATCATCGCGTCATCGGCGACGGGCACCGATGCATACGTGAGGCCATCCGATGGCCGCGCGACGTCGATGCGCGACGCGCCTGCATCGATCAATTCGCCGCCGATGAAGTGCCCGCTCCTGATGCCGATGCTGGCGGGATCGAAACGGTCCATATGCGTGAATCCTCCTCGGGATGCTGCGTTGGCATGACATCATCGTAGGACCGGAGGCCCGGCATAAATCGCCGACAAAATTGCCGATACAGCACAGCACGCGCGTTGTCGGCGCGATAACCTTTGCTTTTGCGTTGCACCACATCCGGCGGTCCATTGCCTATGGGGGACAGGAAGATCGTCCTAGCCATGCACGCGGCGCGGTGTCACAGTCACGGTAATAGTCTTCAAAATGAGGAGGCCGGCGTGCCCGACTCGAACAATCGCGATGTGGTCGAATACCGGGCTTTCACGCTCGACGACATCCCCGCCGGGCATGCGCTTTCCATGTCCGTCAAATGGCGGCATCGGGCCGACGACTGGCGCTTCGCCGCACGTCTCGGCCGCGGTTTCGCCGCCGTCGATGCGCAAGGCGCGCTCGTCGGCACCGCGCTCGCCTGGCAGTTCGGCGAAAGCGCCGCCACGCTCGGCATGTTCATCGTGTCGCCCGAGCATCAACGTCAGGGCATCGGGCGTGCATTGCTCGACCGCCTGATCGCGGCGCACGCCTCGCGCATGTTGCTCATCCATGTATCCAATGAAGGCAGGCACTTGTGCGAGGAACGCGGCTTCACGCGCATCGATACGATTCATCAGCATCAGGGCGCGGCCTTTCAGCCGCCGCTCGTTTCGCTGCCGCCGGGCGAGCGGCTTCGCCCGATCGGCGCGAAGGACACGCCCCGTCTCGCCGATCTCGCGACCCGCGCGACGGGCATGGATCGCACCGAAGTGATGCCGCATCTGCTCGATGTCGCGAGCGGCATCGCGCTGGACCGCGACGGCGAACTGATCGGCTTTGCGCTGTTCCGGCGTTTCGGCGATGGCCACGTGATCGGCCCGGTGATCGCGCCCGAATCGCCGGACCAAAGCCGCGCGAAAGCGTTGATCAGCTACTGGCTCGCGCTGAACGCGGGCATGTTCGTGCGCGTCGATACCGCGCTGCGGTACGGGCTTTCAGCGTGGCTCGAAGGACAAGGGCTGCCGCTCGTCGATACCATCGAGCAGATGGCGCTGAACGGCACGCCATCCACCGATGCATCGCTCACGCAGTTCGCCCTCACGAGCCAGGCGCTCTGGTAAGACCAGGCATGCTCACGCCTTCGCAAGCCACGCGAATTCCGCAAAGCGATAACCCATCACGCGGCCCGACGGACTGCCCTTCAAGCCACGCAGCGTCGAACTCTGCGCATCGATGAAGTTGATGAACGCGGGTATCACGAGACTGTTCTTCTCGTAGACGATGGTCTGCATGTCGCCGTAAATCTGCTTGCGCTTCGCATCGTCGCGCTCGCGGCGCGCCTGCACCAGCAGTTGATCGAACTGCTCGTTCTTCCAGCCCGATTCATTCCAGTTCGCGTTCGAGCGGAAGAACTGCGTGTACAGCAGATCGAGCGTCGGGCGCGGCAGGATGGAACCGTAGGTCATCGGGTACTTCATCCAGTACGTGCTCCAGTAACCATCGGCGGGCACACGGCGCACGTTGATATCGACGCCCGCCTGTTTCGCCGCTTGCTGAACGAGCATCGCGGAATCGAGCGCTGTTTCCACGGATGGCGGCGCGATGATTTCCGCCCGCGCGCTCTGCGTGCCGGCCTTCTTGAAGTGGAACTGCGCCTTGTCCGGGTCATAAGCGCGCTGCGGCAATCCTTTCATGAAATACGGATGCCACTCCGGCACCGGATGATCGTTCGCGAGCGTGCCGTGGCCGCGCAGCATCACGTTCACGATGCGTTGCCGGTCATGCAGATATTTGATGCCCTCGTTGAAGTCGGTACTTTTGGTCGGAAGCATGTCCTGCCGCAATGCGAGGTCCGAATAAAGCTGCGCCGGACTTTCGAGCACGGTCGCCTTGCCGGTCTGCTTGATGCGGTCGACATCGCGTGCGGGCAGCGGCGAAATGAGCTGCACGTCGCCCGCGAGCAGCGCGTTGGTGCGAGCGGCATCGTCGCCAATGCCGATGACTTCCACTTCATCCAGATAGGGCTTCCCCGGCTTCCAGAAGTTCGAATTGCGCACGCCGATGCAGCGCTGCGCCGGCGTGAACTCCTTGCAGATGAACGGGCCGGTGCCGTTGCCTTTCGAGAAGTCCGTCGTGTTCGCCGCGACGATCACGAAGTGCGGGATTGCGAGCAGCGCGGGAAGATCGACGTTCGGCTCCGTCAACGTGATCTCGACCTTGAGCGGTCCGGGCGCTTTCACCGATGCGATGCCGTCCGCGATGGACTTCGCCTTCGACGCCGTCGCCGGGTCCTTGTGACGCATCAGCGAGAACACGACATCGTCGGCAGTGAAGGACTTGCCGTCGTGAAAGTGCACGTTGGGCCTGAGCGTCACGTTCCACTTCACGAAGTCGTCGGATTCGAGCTTCTCGGCCAGTGCGTTCTGCGTCTTGAAGTCGGCGTCGAGTTCGGTTAGGCCGCTATAGAACATATAGGCGCGCGAATAGTCGCCGGTATGCGTGCCCTTCGCGGGATCGAGCGAGTCCATCAGCGACTGATTCGCGAGCGCAACGCGAATGCGTCCGCCGCGTTGCGGAGCGGCTTCCGTTGCAGCGAAAGCAAGCGACGATGCACCCGGCAGAACGAGCGTCGCGGCGCCCGCGGCGGCCAGCGTTTTGATCGCCTTGCGGCGGGAAGGATCGGCGACAACGAAGTCTTTCGGCAATGTCATGGGCAGCCTCGCTCGGTGATGTCGTCATGCGGATGGATGGGTCGTCCGTCACAGCGCGAGGCAGAGCCGGTACGCGTCGTAGATGGCCGTATGGATGTCGCGCGATGCGCTTGCATCGCCGATGCGGTACAGATGGAACTGCCCTGCCTCGCCTTCCTGTGCGGCGGGCTGCGGCCTGGCTGTCGCGAAGGCTTCGAGATCGGTGTAGCCGTCGTTGACCGAATACATGCGCGCGGCTTCGAACAGGTCTTCGACGGCGAGCATGCCGCGCTCGACGACCACATGATCCGCTTCCACTTCGACCAGCCCGTTCGTCAGATGATGGCGGAACACCGCGCGTCGCTTGCCGCTCGCTGACGCGCTGACTTCGACCAGTTCGACATTGGTCCGCACCGGCACGTCCCACCGCGCGATGTGGCGCATCCATGCCTGATCGTCGCCGCGTCCGCCCGTTTCCTGCGCGGGCGTGCTGTCGATCAATGCAAGCGATACGTCGAGGCCCGCATCGACATACCGCTCGGCGCACAGATAGGCGTTGTGCCGGCCCGTGCCGTCATACACGAGCACGCTGCCGGCACGCGGCAGCGTTTCCGTCAGCGCGTCGAACACCGACTTGCAGAGTTCGCCGCCCGGCAACGCATCGAGGTCGGGCAGGCCGCCCGTCGCGATGATGACGGCATCCGCGCCGTGACTGAGCACGTCGCTCAGTTCGGCATAGTGGTTGTAGCGTACCTCGACGCGGAGTTGTTCCAGTTGCGACACGCGCCAGTCCACGATGCCGATGAGATCGCGCCGCCAGCTTCCCGTCGCCGCGAGCAGCATCTGTCCGCCCGCCGTCGAATTGGCTTCGAGCACGGTCACGTCATGGCCGCGTTTTGCGCTGATGCGCGCCGCTTCGAGACCCGCCGGTCCCGCGCCGACGATCAGCACCCGCTTCTTTTGCGCCGCCTCGGCAATGTCATGCGTGAGATACGTCTCGCGCGATGTGGCCGGATTATGGATGCAGGTCGCGCGGAAATTGCGGCAGAACGATGCGCCGACGCAAGGCCGCGCTTCGTCTTCCTTGCCCGCTTCGACGAGCTTCACGAGATGCGGCTCCGCAATATGCGCGCGCGTCATGCCGACCATGTCGAGCAGCCCTTCGCGGATCGCATAGCGCGCGGTGGCGAGGTCCGCGATCTTCGCCGCGTGGAACACGGGCAAATCGACTGCGCGCTTGAATGCTGCGGCTTTCGGCAGCCACGGCGCGGACGGCACGAACATGCCCGGCATGGAATTCACCGCGAGCGACATCTTGGTGTCCATGCGCCCGAACGTGACGTTGAAGAAATCGAAGAGCCCGGTGCGCTGCAAAATGCGCGACATCTCGAGCCCCTCTTCGAAGCTGCATCCGTCTTCGAGCGCGAAGCGGAAGCCGACGATGAAATCGTCACCCGTCTGCTTGCATATCTCCTCATGGACTTCGATCGCAAAGCGCACGCGATTAGCGGTCGAACCGCCATATTTGTCAGTGCGCAGGTTCACGGTCGGATCCATGAACTGCCCGATGAGATGCCCGCCCGCATGCGTTTCGATGCCATCGAGGCCGCCATCGCGGCAACGCTTCGCCGCGAGGCCGAAGTCGCGGATCACGCGCTTGATGTCGGCATCGTGCATGGCCTGAGGTATCGCACGATGCAGCGTTTCGCGCACCGCCGATGGTGCGATCATCGGCAGCCACGGCTCCGTGTAGGCATCGCCGCGCCGTCCCAGATGCGTGATCTGGCACATCAGCGCCGCGCCATGCGTGTGGATGCGATCGGCAAAGCGCCGCAGATGCGGCACGACGGCATCGGTCGATACGTTGATCTGCTGGAAGGTGTTGGGACTGTCGATGCTGACGTTCGATGAACCGCCGAACATCGTCAGTGCAAGCCCCCCTTTCGCTTTTTCCTCGTGATACCGTTGATAGACCTCTTGCGGGAATTCATCGCGCGTCAGGCGGCTCGCGTGACTCGTGCTCATGACACGGTTCTTGAGGACGAGATGCCTGAGGGTTAATGGCTGAAGCAACGGGTCCGACGATGCGGGTGCGGCGGCGCGGTGATCGGTGTGGGGTGTCATGGCCTGCCAGATGAGTTGAGCGTCGGACTCAAGGTAAGAAGACCAATATCGTCCGTCAAATTACAAATCGATGCATGCCCCATAACATGGTGTTGTATGAGTCTGCGACTTCCTTCGCTTCAGGCACTGCTCGTATTCGAAACATCCGCGCGGCTCCTGAGCTTCACCAAAGCGGCGGGCGAACTCAACGTGACGCCCGTCGCGGTGAGCCGCATGGTGGCGCGTCTTGAAGACGCGCTGGACTTCAAGCTCTTCGAACGCACAAAGCTAGGGCTAACCCTGACGGATCGCGGCGCAACGCTGCAACGTGCGGTCGCATCCGGCTTCGGTCAGATCGGCGACACCATCGACCAACTCAAGCGCGATCATGCGCGCGGCGAGATCGTCACGCTATCGCTCGCAAGCGGTTTCGCCGCCTTATGGCTTCTGCCGCGTTATGCGGACTTTCGCAAGCGCTTTCCGTCGATCAATCTGCGTCTGCAGGTCATGCCGGGCCGCCTGTACGGACCGCTCGAAGACGCGGACCTCGGAATCCGGCTGCACGGCCCTGGCTCGGAAAGCGATCCTTCGTGTCTTTGCCCCGAAATCATCGTTCCCGTTTGCAGTCCGAACTATCTAGCTGAATCCGGACCGATCGATGCGCCGAAGTCGCATGAAGGTCATGCTTATATTCATCTCGATGTGACCACGCATTCATGGGCGGATTTTCATCGCGCGACGGGGCTTTCGGATAAAGGCATCGGTGAGGCGGTGCATCATACGGACCCGGGTCTCGCCGTGCAATGCGCGATGCTCGGCCAGGGCGTCGTGCTCGGCTGGCTGCTGGCTATCGCCGCGCCGCTCAACGAGGGCAAGGTGATTCCCGCATGGGACCGCTACATTGAAACGGGCTGCCATTACGTGCTCGAATATCGTTCGTCGAATCCGCCGGACGGCACGCGTCACGTCGCGCGATGGCTGATCGAGCAGCTCGGAGCGGAAGTCGAGCGCGCGCGACGCTTGCTCGCGCCGATGAAGGCTGTTTCGCGAGGGCGTATCGGGCAATCGGCGCATAAAATGGACGCCAAGGATTGCCCGATGCACTAAAGAACCGGCACCACGACGCCGTTAATACGTCGGGCGAAGCGGGAGCAATCCGGCGACGCATAACAAAGTTGCCCGTCGCACTTAGGCGGGCCAATCGACACGATTCCGACGACGGGCGTAAGGAGGACGAATGAAATTTATCAAGGCGAGCATAGTGGTGTCGTCGATCGCGTTCAGCGGCGCTGCGCTCGCGGGCACGACGGCGAGTACGGCGAGCGCGCCGGTTACGTTGGTCGTGCCTGCCTATTTCGATGCAGCGAAAGGCGTTGCGAACTGGGACGCGCTCACGGCAACGGCGCGCAAGATACCGACCACCGCGATTCTGAATCCCAATAGCGGTCCGGGCGTCACCGCCGATCCGAACTACACGGCCGCCATCGCACGATTGCGCGCCGCGGGCGGCAAGGTGATCGGCTATGTATCGACGTCTTACACGAAGCGATCGCTTTCCGCGGTCGTGGCTGACATCAATCGATATATCGCGCTATATGCGGTCGACGGATTCTTCATCGACGAAATGACGGCGGACAACGAGGCGTCGCATATCCAGTTTTATCAGTCGGTCTACGACTACATCAAGGGGCTGAAGCCGACATATACGGTCATCGGAAATCCGGGTACGAATATTCCCGAGCTTTACGCGAGCTTGCCGACTGCCGATCAATTCGTCGTGTTCGAAAGCAATGCGAGGAGCTATGCGAACTATCAGACGATGGGATGGCAGGCGGCTTATCCGAAGAGCCGGTTCGTGCATATCGTCTATAACGTGAGCGCCGCGCAATTGCCGCGCGTGGTGACGTATGCAAAAACGCATGGTGCCGGAAGCGTGTACGTCACTTCGTTCACGCTGCCGAACCCATATAAAGCGCTTCCCGCGTACTGGAACAGCGAGGTGGCGTACGCCCTCGCGCCGTAACGCGGAAGCCTTGTTCGAGCTTCCGGTCAAACCCTTGCGCGATGGGTAGCCTTTACCGCTTTGGCCTGAACCGGTGGCCAGTCCGGGAGCGGCGGTTCGCGGTGGTCGACGTCTGCCATGCCGTATGCAAGCGCGTAACGTCTTGCAGATAACGCGCATGCAAACTGGCCGAGCGCGCCGCTCGCGCGCATTTCGCCGTCGGCCGTGCGCATGATGAGCATCGCCGTGTAAAACGGACCGTCCTCAACAGCGAGTGGCGACAGCGTGCAGCCCTTGTACAGCACTTCGTAATCGCTTTCCATTACCGCGCTCTCTCAGATATGTTGGAATGTTTTACCTGGATTTTACGAAAATAATGCGGTAATTAAGACCCTACGTATACCCTAGTACAAGCAAATTCTTCAGATCATGGACACGCGGCAAGAAGCTTCAATCGATTGACAGGCGCGCAGCGAACGCAAGCAGGGTCGCGCTAAACGCCCAACGCTGAACTTGCTGCATGCGAGGGTGACGCGTGAGCCAGCGTGAGAGGCGCGTCGCGCCGGCCGCAAGCGTCAGGTCGAAGGCCGCGCCCACGACGACGAGCACGACGCCAAGCTCCATCACCTGCGGCCACACCGCGCCGGCCACGGGTTCCACGAACTGCGGCAGAAGCACCGAACAGAACAAAAGCGCTTTAGGGTTCAGCAAATTGCCCAAGACGCCTTTTGCATAGGCGCCCGAAAGCGACGGCCCGGCGCCTTCGCGTGCTGGCGCCTTCATGCCGAAAGCGGGCGCGCGAAGAATCTGCACGGCGACATACGCCAGATAGAGACCGCCCGCGATACGCACGCCGTTATAGAGCCAGGGCGCGCTGCGCAACAGCGCCGCCACGCCCAATGCCGAAAGCGTCACATGCGCGGCGCGGGCCGTCGCAAGACCGCCGGCCACGGCGACGCCTTGTCTGAACCCTCGCCCAGCGCTGGCCTGTAATACGAGCGCCATATCGGGTCCGGGAAGCGCATATACGACGGCGAGCGCGCCGATGAAAAGCCCGAGTACGTGAATTGAGACCATGATCGATTCCTCCATTATTTGCGATCATGGTGCCACTCGTTTCGCGCGGTTTTCCGTCGAAACGCGGGCCCTGCCGAGCAAAACGAAGCGCTTTCCGCTAACGTTGCGGGATTGTGTGGAGGAAACCGATGCTCGAACTGGACCGCATCGACCGCGCCATTTTGGCAGCGCTTCAGAAGGACGGACGGCTCCCGATTGCCAAGCTCGCCGAGCGCGTCGGTCTCAGCGAGACGCCCTGTGCGCGACGCCTGAAGCGCCTCGAGAGCGAAGGCTACATCGAGGGTTATCGAGCGGTGCTCGCGCGCAGGCGGCTGGAACTCGGCGTCGTCGCTTTCGCGCAGGTGCGCTTCAGCGTCCACGATCGCGCACTGTCCGACCGCTTCGAGCGCGAAGTACAGGGCATCGAGCGCATCGTGTCGTGCCATAACGTGTCGGGGACGGCCGATTACCTTTTGCAGATCGTCGTGCGCGATCTCGACGAATACGGCGTCTTCATGCGCGACGTCTTGCGGACCTTGCCCGGTGTAACCGCCGTCGAGTCGATGCTGTCGTTGCGCGAAATCAAGCGCGATACGTCGCTGCCGATTTCATAGGGCCTCAGACACGCGTCGCAAAGCGCTTTCGATACTCCGAAGGCGTCACCCCGACATGCTTGACGAAGCTCCGCCGCAACACATCGGCGTTAGCGAATCCGCACTTGGCGGCGACCTGCTTCGGCGTATCGCCCCTCGTCTCGATCAAGCCCCGCGCCGCCGCAACGCGAGCCGATTCGACCCATGCGGCCGGCGTCACGCCCACTTCCGCCTGAAACAGGCGCGCAAAGTGCCGTGGGCTCAGACGCGCACGCGCGGCGAGACTCGCGACGCTATGGTCCAGATCGGGGCGCGCGGCGACGAGGCGCTGCACGTCCTGCAACACCGAGCGGCCCGCTGGCTGCGCGTGTCCTTGACGGCTGAACTGCATCTGCCCGCCCGGACGCTTGAAGAACATGACGAGCTGGCTGGCGACACGCATCGCGACCTCGCGTCCCAGATCTTCTTCGACGAGCGCCAGCGCAAGATCGAGTCCGGCCGTCACGCCGGCCGCCGTTCGCACTTTTCCGTCCCGCACATACAGCGCGTCAGGCTCGACGCTGATGCCGGGGTACCGGCTCGATAACTCTTCCACGCACGACCAGTGAGTCGTGATGCGCCGTCCTTCCAGCAAGCCGGCCTCCGCGAGAATGAAGGCTCCGGTACATACCGAGCCGAAGCGCCGGCAGCGCTTCGACATGGTTCTGAGCCACGTGCGCAGCGTGCTCGGTAGCGTCATCGTCGATGCATGCGGCGCGCCCGCGACGAGCAAGGTATGAGCGGAAACGAAGGCGTCGCCTGCTACCTCGTCCGGCAGCAGGCGGGCGCCGGACGAGCTTCTCAACTGACCCGCCCTGGTTCCTACGATCTTCAGTTCGTATTCCATGCGGCCCGCTTCGACATTCGCCTGCGCGAATACATCGAGCGGTCCGCACACGTCCAGCATTTGCACGCCGGGCATCGCCAGCATCGCAATCGTTTTAGCCACGCCGATTCACTCCAGGTCCGAAAGTCGCGCGAAATGGCAGGAATCGACGGTTCCCGCCTGTCGTTGCCAAGCGTATCACGTCCGAGAATGAGCTTTCACCCTTTCCCGGAGAACGTCATGAGCGCAAGCGTCAGTGGCATTGCCATTCCCGATAGCAAGCTGGCCCGCGAAATCACGGAATTCATTCGCGACACGGAGACCGAACTTCTCTTCAATCATTCGAGCCGCGTGTATTACTTCGGCGCACTGGCCGGACAGCATCGCGGCCTTACGTTCGACGCCGAATTGCTCTATGCCGGCGCGATGTTCCACGATATCGGCCTCATGCCGTCGCACAGCAGCACGAACCAGCGATTCGAAGTGGACGGCGCCAACGCCGCACGTGACTTCCTGAAGCAACGGGGAATCAGCACTGAGGATATCGACCTCGTGTGGACATCCATCGCTCTGCATACGACGCCAGGCGTGCCCGAGCATATGCATCCGGTGATCGCCCTCGTGACAGCCGGTGTCGAGATGGATGTGCTCGGTCTGACGTACCCGCAATACAGCGACGCCGAACGCAACGCAGTCGTCGGCGCTCACCCTCGCACGGCGCATTTCAAGGAGGACATCATTCAGGCTTTTTATGACGGCATCAAACACAAGCCTGATACGACTTTCGGCAACGTGAAGGCCGATGTCATCGCGGACAAGGAGCCTCTAATCAGGCCGGGAAACTTCTGCTCCGTGATCCGCGAATCCGCGTGGCGCGGATGAACGTCTCGACTGCAGGCGCATGCCGACATTGCGTTATGACCGCACCGCGAGCGTGAGCGGCATCCGGTCCGGCACCATCGTGAACGCCGATACTTCCTTGATGGTCGCGGGATCGGTGGCGAGTTCGATATTGAAGTGCCTTGTCATCATCGATATGACGAGGCGCATTTCCACGGCGGCCAGATAGCGCCCCGGACACACGCGCGGACCCGCGCCGAACGAGAGGTAAGCCTTTTGTTCGTGCGCTGTGCTTGCTGCTGTTCGATGTTGCAGCCAACGGTCGGGAAGAAACTCGTCGGGTTGCGCGAAGTTTTTCGGGTCGAGCATGCAAGGCCGCGTGAGGTAGAACATGCGCGTGCCGCGTGGCAAGAGCACGCCGCCGACATTCACGTCCGTTAGCGGCTCGAATGTCTGTATCGCGGCGACGGGGCGCAGACGCAGCGCTTCGCTGCACACCGCTTCGCACAGATCGAGCCGCTTCAGTGCCTCGAAGTCCGGGCATACCCTGCGATGGCCGAGCGTATCGAACGATTCGTCGGACACGCGACGCTGCAAGTTGGGATCGGTGGCGATGTACATCAGCGCCCACGCGATGGCGTTCGCTGTCGTATCCTCGCCCGCGACGAGCAAGGTCAGGACGTTGGCCGCGATCTGCTCGTCGGTGACGGCGGAACCGTCGTCGTCATGGGACAGCAACATCGCTTCCAGCAGGTTGCCGGGCGGCGCACCGGGACATGCGGACAAGCGCCTGCGCGCTCGCTCGATCATCGTATCGACATACTCGTGCACGCTTGCCATGGCACGCGCAAGACGCCTGTCCTGTGGAAGGCTGAAGTAACGCCAATACGGAAAGAGCGCCGAGACGCGCCGCATCAGTGCAGGCGGTATGAGCGCGAGGTGTTCCTGAATGACGCCGCGATCCCGTTCCAGCGTGTGCGGGTCTTCACCGAATGCGAGCGTGCTCGTCACATCGACCGTGTAGCGTTTTAGCTCGTCGGTCATTTCGAGCGTTCGGTGTGCGTTCGCGGCCTCTCGCAGCCGGACGAGAAAGCGCTCGGTGATGGCGGCCAGCGCCGGGAAGAACGACTTGATGTTCGATGGAGACAGCGCGTGCATCACGAGCCGGCGCTGCGGCGCCCACGCCGCGCCTTCAGCGGAAAACACGCCATTGCCGCCGAGTTCCGCGAGCACGGATTCCATCGGCGCGATGCGTCGATAGACATGAGGCCGCTCGCGCATCACGGTCTGGAACAGGTCTGCCTGCGTCCACACGGTGATCGGCAGCGGGCCGAGCTGCACGCGATAAGGCGACCCGTAACGCTTCGCCCAATGCTCGAGCGTCAGATGCAGCTTCGGCGGCGCCAGCTGAAAGAGATTGCCAAGAACGGGCAGACCGGGCGGGCACGGAAGATTCTTCACGGTACGCAGGGCTCCGCCAGCGCCATGCTGAGTGCAGGCCATCACTCACCTCCGTGTTTCGGACTCGACGGCTCCTATGACAGAGGATAGAACATCGGGCGGCATCAGTGAAAAAGGCGCGCCGTTCGACGCGCCTTCATTCCTGACTTTCGGTTGCCCGACTTCTTGAACGCGGCTTTGTCGCCCGCGAACATCATCACGTGCGACAGTTCCGGCCCCGAGTCGTCGCACGGAGAAGCGCGGGCTTAAACTAACATTTCCCGTTGCTCTCGACGTCAATGAAGCTCGCCGTCCTTTCAAATCGGAATGAATGAGGATCTGTCGTGGATTCAGTCAAGCGCGTGAACCGCGTACGCCGGCTGCTGTCTTATCGATCGATGCAGCATCGACATTCCCGATTTCCAAACCCTGAGCGTTTACCGACACCATCATGCATATCGATCAAGACGTCGTTCGGAAGATTGCGCCTGAAGGCAAATTGCGGGCGTCCATCAATCTCGGCAATCCGATTCTCGCGAACAAGCACGCGGAAACGGGCGAGCCGTTCGGCGTATCGATCGATCTCGCGCGTGAGTTCGCACGGCGGCTCGGCGTCGATATCGAACTCGTCGTCTTCGATACCGCCAGCAAATCGGTCGAAGCGGTCGCGAACGAACAGGCGGATATTGGCTTCTTCGCGATCGATCCGTCGCGCGGCGCAAGCATCGCGTTCACGGCGCCGTATGTGCTGATCGAAGGCTGCTATCTCGTGCGCGACGAGTCGAGCATCCGGCGCAATGAGGACGTGGACCGCGAAGGCGTGCGCGTAACGGTCGGTAAAGGCAGCGCCTACGATCTCTTTCTGACGCGCGAACTGAAGCATGCGGAGATCGTGCGCGCGCCGACATCGCAGGCGGTCGTGCAGACGTTCATCGAGCAAGGGCTGGATGTGGCGGCGGGCGTGCGTCAGCAACTGGAATCCGATGCCGCGCGCACAACGGGATTGCGGCTGCTTGGCGAGCGCTTCATGGTCATCCGGCAAGCGATGGGCACGCCCAAGAGCCGTGGCGAAGCAGCAGCGGGTTTACTGCGTGCATTCGTGGAAGACGTGAAGGCGTCGGGCTTCGTCGCCGATGCGCTGAAGCGGCACGGGATTGAAGGTGCGTCAGTGGCGCCGGCGGAATAGAAGCGGCTCGCGCGTCGGCAAGCATCGACTCATCGACGCAACGCCCACTCCAGCCGCTGCGCCTGATCGAGATGCAGTATGCAGGCTGGCCGCGACGCAGCCATCAGCGCCTTGACGTCCGCACTCGTCGTCGTGCGGACGAAGTCATCCACCGCCGCGATCGATCGCTGATGCCACGCGATTTCATGTTCCAGATACGCAAGGTCGAAGTCACGGCCTTGCACATCATCGAGCACGGCAAGGTCATCGCGTATCTGCCGCGATAGCGACTCACTCATCGCGCTCGGCCGGGCCTGTTCGCCAAGCTGCTGCAACATGGCGGCCACCTGACGGTTCATGCTGTCATGTTCGGCAATCACTCGCCGCGCGTAATTCTGCACGCTTCGCGACTGCGTTCTACGCAACGCAAGCTCGCCCGCCGCGACTTCCGCCTGATTGGCGACGATGAAGACGCCGACCCTTTGCGCATCCGTGAGACGCATGCCCTGCGCGTCCGCGCGCAGGCTTGATGCGATAAGCACAAGCATGACTGCAATGCGCGATAGATACTTCATGTCTCGCCTCGTGAGGACACACGGCGTTAGCAAATGAGTGCAGCTCGGGCTATTGCATCGAACTCACTCGCTGGCTATGCAGCGCGGCAGACCAGACTATCACAGCAGTCACTCGCTCGCGGACGCGGGCGGCCTTTAGAAAGTCTCCCAGTCCTTGTCCGACGACGCGGTTGCCATCGCCGTGGCAGCGGCTTTCACCGGCTCGCGTTTCGGCGCTGCGGGCGCGGTGCGGCTTTGCGTGCGTTTGATCGTCGCCGGCCGGGGCTGGCTTTCGATGGCAGACGCAACGCCTGCACTGTCCCGGTTCGTTCGGAAAATCGCGACCGCCTGACGAAGCTGTTTCGCCTGATCGTCGAGTGAGCCGGCTGCTGCTGCGGCCTGTTCGACGAGCGCGGCGTTCTGCTGCGTCACCTCGTCCATTTGCGTGATGGCCTGATTCACCTGCTCGATGCCCCGGCTCTGCTCATGCGATGCCGACGCGATCTCACCCATGATATCGGTCACGCGCTGGATCGCGGACTGCACGCCGCGCATCGTATCGCCGGCCTTTGCGACCAGTTCCGTGCCCGCGCCGACGCGATCGCCCGATGTGTCGATCAGCGCCTTGATCTCTTTCGCCGCGCTCGACGAGCGCTGCGCGAGGCTGCGCACTTCGCTTGCCACGACGGCGAAGCCGCGGCCCTGTTCGCCTGCCCGCGCGGCTTCCACCGCTGCATTGAGGGCGAGAATGTTGGTCTGGAAAGCAATGCCTTCGATGATGCCGATGATATCCGCGATCCTGCCGGAGCTTTCCTGGATGCCGGCCATCGTATCCACCACCTGGCCGACGATGGCTGCGCCCTCGTTCGCCACCGCACTCGCGTTATCGGCGAGGCCGCTTGCCTGACGCGCGTTGTCGGCGTTCTGCTTCACGGTGCCAGTCAGTTCTTCCATGCTCGCCGCCGTCTCTTGCAGCGAAGCGGCCTGCTCTTCCGTGCGCGCGGACAGGTCCGTGTTTCCGGCGGCGATTTCATTGGTCGCGTTCGCAATGGCCTTCGCCGATGCCGTGACCGCGCCGATCGCGTCGAGCAGGCGATCCTGCATCGCCCGCACGGACGCCATCAGGCTCTTCTCGTAACCGGCGGGAACATGAACCGATTCGGTCAGGTTGCCCGCTGCGATACGTTCGCATGCCTCGGCGACGTCTTGCGGATCGCCGCCCAGTTTTCTGAGCACGTTACGGATGATCCAGCCGATCGCCACGGTCAGCAATACACCGACGACGCCGACGATTCCAAGCATCTCGATGAGCCGCACGCCGAACTCGCGATCGATGTCATCGACATAAGCGCCGGTATAGACATGCCAGTCCCATGCGCGGACGTATTCACCGTAGGCGCTTTTCGGAAGCGCTTCGGTTTCGCCCGGCTTCGGGTAGAGATAGCTCGTGAGGTGCGTGCCGTCGAGTCCGTGCTTGACGATTTCGGCGGTGAAATGCTTGCCTGTCTTGTCGACGAGATCGTTGATCTTGTTTTCGGTCTCGGGGCGAATCGGGTTCAGCAATTGCAGCATGTTCGAATCGACGACCAGCATGTAGCCGCTTTGACCGTAGCGAATGGGCCGCAAATGGGCGATGGCCGCCTGTTTCGCATCGGCTTCCGACATCGCGCCGCTTTGCGCCTGCTTGACGTAGTGATTCACGACGCTCACCGCCGATTGCACTTGCTCGGCCAGGCCGCGTTCGCGGTCGTGCATCATCATCGTGCGGGTCATCGTCGCGCTCAATAGCGACAGCACGATCAGGCTCACCCAGATGAACCCGACGGTGCTCCACAATGTCGCCTTGAAACTCAGTCTTCTCATTTGCTCCGTCCTCTTCGCATTACGCGTGCGTCTCGATCTTTCGTCGGCCTTTCGGCCACTGGATGAAATATCGGCGGATGAAGAGGAAAGTTGAGTGTGGACGCGATGGCGGCGTCGAGGCGATGAGAACTGGCAGTCCCGGCGCATCAAGTTCGACGCGAAGATGCCGTAAACGAGAGACGTGGCGTCGTTCAGGGCGTGTCGACGGAACGCGTGAGCAGACCGCTACTGACGCTCCACGCTCGCGTTCTCCAGTCGCTTGAACAACGCTTCATGCTGCGAGTAGAGCGCCACGAGTTTCGACCTGTAGTCGTCCGCCACGCCCAGCCCATCTTTCACAGCGTGATTGCAGCCCGCGCGCCGCAGTCGCTGTTTTCTCTGCACGAGTTTCATCCGCAGACGTTGTTTCATGGCTGATGAGAAGCGATAGTCTGGCGGCCTCGTCAGAACGTTGGAGAAATGACACTTCGCTGAACAGAACGCACAGCGACGAAGCAATGCGATTTGTCAGTCGCGCTCTTACAGACAAGCGAATCGGTTTCAGCGCCCGAACTCATTCCGCGATTCGTTTGAAGGTCACGTAATAATCGTCGGTGTAATAGCAGTCGCTCGTCTGCTTGCGCGGCCCGCCACACACAATGCGCCGTTGCCCGCGATCTGTCGAACCGGGCGTCCGCACCGTGTAGGCATGGTAGTAGCCGCGAGGATGCTGCGGCAACAATGTCGAGCTGTTGCGAAACAGGACGCCGTCCTCGCCAAAAGGAAAGGGGCCGCCCGCCTTGATCAGACGCAGTGTTTCCACTGCTTCGGCCGGCAATTGCGCCTTGGCGACGGCAGACAACGCACCTCGTTCCTGCACGCTCGATGCGGCAGCGGCAGATGCCGCGCTCGCCGCCTGCGCCGCCTGAGTCGCCGAAGCGCCGGATTCCTGAGTCGCGTTCCGGGACCCATCCTTATTGCATCCGCAAATGATCGCGCTCACGGCGATCATGCAGGAGAAAGCCAAAGCGCGCTTCATCAAACGGTTGTCTCCGGGTTGACCCGCATTCAACGACGACGAACGATTCAAGGATATCCGTAGTGGCAACCCGGATCAATGATCGGCCGAAGATCTCGTCAGGCGCAGCGCGCTACTCCGGCAAAATCAGACAGCCTGATTCGACGCTGCGAGCGCCGACGTGTCGGCACCGGATGCTCCCGCGTTATTCTTCGCGGCGGCAGGCGCGGCCTTTTTCGAAGCGGCCTTTTTCGAAGCGGCCTTTTTCGAAGCGGCCTTTTTCGAAGCGGCCTTCTTGCTTACAGGCTTATTCACCGAAGCAGACGCTTTCTTCGATGCCTTTTTCGAAGCAGCCTTCACCGTTGCATTCTTGCGAGCGCCTCCGGTAGCGGCTTTATCGCTCGAGGACTTCTCGTCCGAGCCGGCTTGAGCCGCATCGATCAGAAAGCGGGTTCTGTCTCTCGCATTGGCCAGCCACGCCGGCGCCTTGCCTCGGCCGCTCCACGTCGCGCCCGACTTCGGATCGCGATACTTCGCCGGCTGCGGGCCTCTCACGTAATTGCCGCCCGCAGCAGACGCCTTCTTGGTCGTTACCGTTGCGCTCGCCGCATTACCGTCGATCAGAAACCGATTCCGATTCTTTGCGTTCGCAATCCAGCCCGGCGCGCGACCGCGGCCGCTCCATTCAGCACCGCTTTTCGGGTCGCGATATTTCGCGGAAGCAGTCGATTCGGTTTTAGGTTCAGCGCTTCGAGTTTCGTTTCGAATGCCTTGACCGAGATCATCGACGGTTAAACCGTGTTCCTTCATTAGTCGCTGAATTCGCGAAATGACGCCCGCCGACTGCTTTTTTCTAAGCGCTTCAGCCTGTGCCTGCAGCTTCGCAATCCTTGCGTTCAGGCTATCAATCGTTGCCATTGTCTTTCTCCCATTTAATGACGATGTCGCGACTATGCCATATAGAGGGCACGCTGAGCGAATAAGTCGCGAACATGGATCGTTTAAATCGCAACTTTTTATCGCTTCGATGATTTTCGAACCGATTTCTCACAGAAATGAAAAGAGTTGTAGGGTGATTTCTGAGTGAGATGAAATCCATTCGATTCGACACAAGAAATCGGCAGTGGCCGAAGGCCGTCCATTGACGCACCTTCGTCGCCGCTCATTCATCCGGCGCCGCGCCGATTACCTAGGTAATTGGCACGTATGGACCTAGGTAATTTGAGCCTCTACTCTCGTTTGGACACCGCAAGGCACCGACACTTGAAGAGGAGAGGCACCATGCCAGCGCAACACACGCAGGAAGTCGACACCGGAACGTTGCGACGCGTCATCGCCGCCGCCTCGATTGGCAACTTCGTCGAATGGTTCGACTTCGCCGCATACGGATTTCTCGCCACCATGCTGACGCGCGAGTTCTTTCCGAGCGGCGACCCCACGGTCGGATTGCTGAAGACATTTGCGGTCTTCGCAGTCGCATTCGCATTCCGGCCGCTCGGCGGATTGTTCTTCGGCATCGTAGGCGATCGAATTGGCCGCAAGCGAACCCTCGCTTTCACGATTCTCCTAATGGCCGGATCGACGACGCTCATCGGCCTGCTTCCGACATACGCGACTATCGGCTACTGGGCGCCGCTGCTGCTGACGGTGATCCGCTGCGTGCAAGGGTTTTCCGCAGGGGGCGAATATGCGGGCGCTTGCGCTTACGTGATGGAACATGCGCCGCGCCGTCGCCGCGCGTTCTTCGGCAGTTTCGTCCCGGTATCGACGTTCTCGTCTTTTGCCTGTGCCGCCGTGGTCGCGTATCTGCTGGAGTCGTCGCTGTCGTCGCAAGCGATGATCGACTGGGGCTGGCGCGTGCCGTTCCTGATCGCCGCGCCGGTCGGTCTCATCGGCGTCTATCTGCGTGTGAATCTCAACGAAACGCCCGCGTTCAAGGCGCTCGAAGGGAAGCATGAAGTCGCGCATGCGCCGCTGATGGAAACCCTGCATTCGCAGTCGTGGAATATCCTGAAGCTCGGCGCGTTCGTGTCCGTGACGGCGCTGTCGTTCTATACGTTCACGACGTACTTCGCGACTTATCTGCAAGTGGCCGGGCATCTCTCTCGCGGCACGTCGCTGCTCGTGACCGTGCTCGCTCTCTTCTTCGCCGCGGCCCTGTGCCCGCTCGCCGGCTTGTTCTCCGATCTGGTCGGCCGCCGCGCGACGATCGCGACTACGTGCATCTTCATCATCGCGTCGGTGTATCCGGCATTCTCGCTGGGCGGCTCCGGTGTGCTGTCGCAGTCCTTGTTGGGCGTCGCGCTGCTGGCCATCGGCGCGGTGCTTTCCGGCGTCGTGACTGCGCCGCTCATGTCGGAAGTGTTTGCGACGAAGACGCGCTACACCGCGTCCGCCATCACCTACAACCTTGCGTACACGATCTTCGGCGGCACCGCGCCGCTCGTCGCCACATGGCTCATCTCTTCCACCGGGACGAATCTGTCGCCTGCGTACTATCTGATCGCGGTATCGATCTTTGCGATGATCGGCGGCCTGTCATTGCTCGAAACGTCGAAAACCGCGCTGGAAGATGCCGGAGCGGCGACGGATAGCCGAAACAAAGCCGCCAGCGTCAAGCGCGCATACAAGCGCACCGTCTGAGCGGCCTTCATGGAGAACATCGAACAATGACCACCCTTCACGACTCGAGCATCATCATCGACGGACTGAATATTTCGAAATTCGAGCGTTCAGTTTTCGAAGACATGCGCAAAGGCGGCGTGACCGCCGTCAACTGCACCGTTTCGGTCTGGGACGACTTCCAGAAGACCATCGACAACATCGCGGAAATGAAGCAGCAGATTCGCGAATACAGTGAGATTCTGACGCTGGTGCGCACGACCGACGATATCCTGCGCGCGAAGAAAGAGAACAAGACCGGCATCATTTTCGGCTTCCAGAACTCATATGCGTTCGAGGACAACCTCGGCTATATCGAAGTGTTCAAGGAACTCGGCGTGAATGTCGTGCAACTCTGCTACAACACGCAGAATCTCGTCGGCACCGGCTGTTATGAGGCCGACGGCGGTCTCTCGGGCTACGGCCGCGAAGTGATCCAGGAGATGAACCGCGTGGGCATCCTGGTGGATCTCTCGCACGTCGGCGCGAAGACGTCATCGGATGCAATCGCGTGTTCGAAGAAGCCCGTTACCTATTCGCATTGCTGTCCGTCGGGGCTCAAGGAACATCCGCGCAACAAGACCGACGAGCAGCTGAAGGAAATCGCCGATGCCAACGGCTTCGTCGGCGTGACGATGTTCGCACCGTTCCTGAAGCGCGGCGCCGACGCAACGGTCGATGACTATCTCGAAGCGATCGAGTATGTGATCGATGTGATCGGCGAAGACAAGGTCGGTATCGGCACGGACTTCACTCAAGGTTACAGCACTGAGTTTTTCGACTGGATCACGCACGACAAGGGACGTTATCGCCGGCTGACGAACTTCGGCAAGGTCGTGAATCCGGAAGGCATTCGAACGATCGGCGAGTTTCCCAATCTCACCGCCGCGATGCAGCGCGCGGGCTGGAGCGAGTCGCGCATCAAGAAGGTGATGGGCGAAAACTGGCTGCGCGTGTTCGGCGAAGTCTGGAACGGCTGACTCGAACGCAGGCCGGCTACACTACATAGGAGCCTACGTACGCGAAAGACCCCATGCCGACCACGACCGATACGACGCGCAATCTCGACTACGAGGACCTTTTCAGGCATCTGCCCGTGGCGGTCATCGTGGCGCGCGAGCGAATCATGGTCGACTGCAACATGCGGGCTCTCGAACTGTTCAGGGCGGAACGTAGCGACATAGTCGGTCAGTCGTTCTCCCGCCTTTATCCGCAGCAGAAAGACTTCGCGACGACCGGCCGCCGCCTCGGGCCGCTCATCGCGAAGCGCGCTGTTTTCAGCGACGATCGCATCATGCGCCGCATCGACGGCACGCATTTCTGGGTGACGGTGCGCGGCTTCGGCTATAACCCGAAGCGTCCCTTCGAACTGGCGATGTGGACATTCACCGATCTATCGGAGAACGTGAAGCAGACCGACGTCGCGAGCACATTGACCGAGCGCGAACGCGATGTCGCCGCCTGTCTCGTGCACGGTATGACGAGCAAGGAGATTGGCAAGGAGTTGAACATCAGCCCGCGCACAGTCGACATTCATCGCGCGAGCCTGTTGCGAAAGTACGAAGTGCGCACGACGCCCGATCTCATTGCGCGGCTGCTTGCGTGAGTAGCCAAGTCCCGAACGCCCTTGTGCTACTGAAAGCCGATTGAGAGCTTCCGGACATATGAGGGTCATCGCGCTCTCGCAATATGCGCGGGGACCATCATAAGGACACGGAAAGCCGATGAAGCGCGATCGTAAGCCCTCTCTATCCGCAATACCGAAGTTGTCGCTGGCACTGACTGCACTGGCCTTGGCCCTTGCAGCCTGTCATGGCGACGGAAACAACACGACACCCGCTGCGCCCGCTCCCGCCGCTTTCTCGACGCTCGACGGCAAGATGCCGCTCGTCATCGGGCACCGCGGTCTGCCGGGCTTGCGCCCCGAAGAAACGCAGCCGTCGTACGAACTGGCCGCAACGAACGGCGCGGATGCGCTCGAAGAAGACCTGCACTTGTCGAAGGACTGCGTGCTCGTCGCGCGCCACAATCCGTGGCTGTCGGACAATACGAACATCGCGGATGTCGCGAAGACCAACGCATCCGTTGCCGCGAGAAAACGCACGGTGCCCGGCGTGCTCGTCAACGTGAAGTGGCAGACCACGCCGCAGACCGGGCCTTCGCAATATCTGACGGACCTGACCGATCCGAACGATCCGAAGTCGGTGTTGAAGTCGCTGATCGTCGATGGCGAGGATCACACCGGCGACTGGTCGATCACGGACTTCACGGCCGCCGAACTCGGCACGTTGATCGGCGGCACGACCTACGATGCCGCCAGCGAGCGCCCGGCGGAATACAACGGCAAGTATCCCGTTCTGACGTTCCAGCAGATCATCGACATTGCGAAAGCGCAGAGCGCCGCGACGGGCCGCACGATCTCCGTCTATCCCGAGACGAAGAACCCGACATGGAACAACGCACAGGCCATCGCCAACGGATGCGGCGCGCCGGGCAGCCATCCGCTCGAAGATGCGCTCATCAAAATTCTCAACGACAACAATCTGAACACGCACGACGCCGCTGTATTCGTGCAGAGCTTCGAGCCGTCGAGCCTGCAATACATGCGCGCGCATGGCCTCAACACGAAGGCCGTGCAGTTGATCGACGGCTATGACGTCGACTATCGCACGGGCGCGGTCGTCTACAACGAGATCACGGATAGCCGTCCGTTCGACTGGACCGTCGCCGGCGATCCGCGCTGGTTCGATGCGATGCTCACGCCGCAAGGTCTCGCGCAGATCAAGACGTATGCGGACGGCATCGGTCCGTGGAAGCCGCAGATCGTACCGCTCAAGATCACGCCGTTTCCCGCGACGAACGCGGATGGCTCGCCTTTCGTCGGCTCAACGGCACAGGCGACCTCGCAGCCCGCGACGAGCGTCATCGCCGATGCGCACAAGGCCGGCCTCTTCGTGCACGTCTTCACGTTCCGCAACGAGAAGAAGTACCTTGCTGCAGACTACAACGGCGATCCCGCGGCGGAGTATCTGAAGTTCTACCGCCTCGGCGTCGACGGCGTGTTCACGGACTTCGCCAATACCGGCTATGCGGCGCGTGCGGCGTATCTGAAGGAACTGGGGCGATAACACGCGCCGGCATCACGTTCCGCGCCGCGTGACCTGCGCATGACCCCGCACGGCGGGCGTCATGCGCGCGAAGAAGACGATGACGGCAGCCACTACCGACACCACCGCAAGCGCGGTCAGCCCGCCCTGGATGGAGCCGGTCTTTTGTTCGAGGAAGCCGAACGTCGCCGGCGCGACAAAGCCGCCGAGATTGCGGATCGAATTGATGAGCGCAATCACCGGCGCGGCGATACGTGCATCGAGATAGCCTTGCGGAATTGGCCAGAACAACGAAGAAGCCGCCTTGAAGCCGATTGCCGCGAAGCAGATCGCGACGAACGAGAACACCGCGCTGCCCGTCCCCGCCGCGTACATGCCCGCCGCCGCGATCAGCAACACGCACGCGACCCACGCCTGTTGAAACTTGAAGCGCGCCGCCAGCGCCGCGAACACGTACATGGCGACGATGGAGATAAGCCACGGAACCGAGTTGAACAGGCCGACCTGAAAGTCGTTCAGATGCCCCATTTTGCGGATGATGCTCGGCAGCCAGAACGTTGCGCCGTAGATCGTCAGCGACACCGAGAAGTAAATCAGGCAAAAGATGATGATCTGCGGATCGCGCAGCAGGCTCAGCGCCGATGGCCTCGCGACATGCGTCGCTTCGCGCTCGCGCTGCTCCGCTTCGATTTCGCCGACGAGCGCATCCTGCTCCGCGCGCGTGAGCCACTTCGCGTCGTGCGGCTTCGAGTCGAGCCAGAACCACACGAAGCCCGCGAGCACCACCGACGCCATGCCTTCGATGATGAACATCCACTGCCAGCCGTGCAGGCCATGACCTTCGATCAGCAGCAATGCGCCGGAAATCGGCCCTGAGAACACGGAGGCGAGCGCCGAGCCCGAGAGAAAGATCGCCATGGCGCGGCCACGTTGATCGCGCGGCAGCCATTGCGTGAAGTAGAACACCACGCCGGGAAAGAAGCCTGCTTCGGCCGCGCCAAGCACGAGACGCATTACGTAGAACGAGGTCTCGCCTCGCACGAACGCCATGCCGACCGCCGCCAGCCCCCACGTCACCATGATGCGCGTGAGCCACGCTTTCGCGCCGAAGCGCTGCAACAGCATGTTCGACGGCACTTCGAACACCGCATAGCTGACGAAGAAAAGCCCCGCGCCGAGACCGTACGCCGCCGCGCCGATGCCGAGATCGGCGCTCAAATGCTGCCGCACGAAGCCGATGTTCACGCGGTCGATGTAATTGACGATGAACATCACCACGAAAAGCGGCAACACGTGCCACTTGATCTTTCTGACGGCGCTGTGCAGCGCGTCGGCTCGATTGCTCATGAATCTGTCTCCTTCGTTATGGGGGTCGAGCGTCGAGCCGGTCAGAAGCGCGGGTTCTTGCCGCTGAAGTCCGGCTGATACTTGCGCATCTGCGTGAGGTCATCGCGATTGCGCACGCCGCAGGTCAGATATTGCTCGTGCAGCACGGCAAGCTGCTCGCGGTCCAGTTCGACGCCGAGACCCGGTGTCGTCGGCACGCGGACTGCGCCGTTGTCGAACTTGACGCGGCCGCCCTTGATGATCTCTTCCTCCTGCCACGGATAATGCGTGTCGCAGGCATAGGTGAGATTGGGGATGCTCGCGGCGACATGCGTCATCGCCATCAGGCTGATGCCGAGATGCGAATTCGAGTGCATCGACATGCCGAAGCCCCACAGACGGCACATGCGCGCGAGCGTCTGCGTGGCGCGCAAGCCGCCCCAGTAGTGATGATCGGAGAGCAGCACCCTGATCGATCCCATCTCGCAGCCACGACGGAAATCGTCCATCGTCGTAATGACCATGTTGGTCGCGAGCGGCAGCTTCGTATGCTTCTGCAACTCGGCCATGCCTTCGAGACCGGGGCACGGGTCTTCGTAGTATTCGAGAATTTCATCGAGTTCGGGGGCGGCCTCGATGCTCGTCTTCAGTGTCCAGTTCGCGTTCGGGTCCAGACGCAGCGGCATGCCGGGGAACGCTTTCGCGAGCGCCTTCATGCACGCGATTTCATGCGATGGCTCGAACACGCCGCCCTTCAGCTTGATACTTTGGAATCCGTAAAGATCGATCATGCGCCGCGCCTGCGCGACGATCTGCTCCGGGCTGATGCCCTCGCCCCACGCATCCGGCGCGTAAGGCCGGTCGATATGCTCCGCGTACTTGAAAAACAGGTACGCGCTATACGGCACCGCATCGCGCACCTTGCCGCCGAGCAGATCGACGACCGGCGCACCGACCATCTGCCCTTGCAGATCCAGCATCGCCACTTCGAGCGTGCTGATGACCTTCGGCGCGTTCTTGGCCGCGTGGGATCCGGGCGCAAGCTCGAACTCCACCGCGCCGGGCGTCGCCTTGATCGTCGCGCGGACGCGCTCTTCCATCGCGTTCAGATCGAACGGCGAAAGGCCGATAGCCAGCGACTTTGCCTGGTCGAGCACACGCAGCATCGGTTCGTCGCCGTAGGTCTCTGAGATGCCGATGCGGCCATCGCTCGTCTCCAGTTCGACGATCGCGCGCAGTGCCCACGGCTCGTGAATGCCCGCCGCGTTGAGCAACGGACCGTCGCGGAAGGCGATCGGCGTGATTCTGACCTGGGTGATGGTGATGTCGCGCGTCATATCGGAAATTCCGGTAAACAAAGAAGTCCGTACATCTTAAACACTAATATATTAGTGTTTTATCAGTGAAAGTACCGAGGGCGGCCAATTGTTCGGCCTGGCCGCGCGGATTGGTATGCTAGGGCCGAATCCGTCTTCCACTCAGCTTTCAGCATGAACCTCAACGACGCACCACCGGGGGCGCATCGCCTCGACCGCTCCCGTCACGCCGCCCCGCAAGTTTTCGAGCGCCTGCGCGCAATGATTGTTTCGCTGGAACTCGCGCCCGGCAGCGTGCTGTCGCGTGCCGATCTCGCCGCGCAATACGGCCTCAGCCAGACGCCGGTGCGCGACGCGCTGATCAAGCTCGGCGAGGAAGGACTCGTCGATATCTTCCCGCAGCACGCCACGGTCGTAAGCCGCATTAGCGTCAGCGCCGCGCTGCAAGCGCATTTTCTGCGCCGGTCAATTGAAATAGAGGTGGTCCGCACGCTGGCGATCGAACGCGACGCCGCGCTGATCGGCCGTCTGCGCGCGACCATCGACGCGCAAAGCCGCGTGCTCGATCCCGCCGATAACGAGCGCTTCGTGCTGCTCGATCAGGATTTTCACCGGCAGATGCTGGAGGCTGCGGGCGTGCCGCAATTGTGGGAACTGGTGCGGCGGCGCAGCGGGCATATCGACCGGCTGCGGCGGCTGACCTTACCCGTCGAGGGGAAGACGTCGGCGGTCGTGCGCGATCACACGGCCATCGTCGATGCAATCGAAGCGAAGGAGCCCGACGCCGCGCAAGCCGCGATGCGCAGCCATCTGTCGGGCACGCTCGGACAGATCGACCAGATTCGCGCGAATCATCCGGACTTTCTGACGGATCACTAGCGGCACAACGTCAGAAGGTGGCCCAGTCGCCTTCCGCCGTGGCAACGGCCTTGGCGGCGCGCTTCGGTTGCGCGGCGCTGCCCGTCGACGCAACCCTGGCCGATGCCGGTGCGCCCGTGCGGAACACCGCGACCGCCGCGCGCAACTGCTCGGCCTGATCTTCGAGCGAGCCCGCCGCGGCCGCCGCCTCTTCGACGAGCGCGGCGTTCTGCTGCGTCACCTCGTCCATTTGCGCGATGGCCTGATTGACTTGCTCGATACCCCGGCTCTGCTCGTGCGATGCCGACGCGATCTCGCCCATGATGTCCGTCACGCGTTGAATCGCGGTGCCGACGTTCTGCATCGTCTCGCCCGCGCGGGCTACGAGTTCGGTTCCCGCCTGCACGCGGCTGCCCGACGTTTCGATCAGATCCTTGATCTCCTTCGCGGCAGTCGACGAGCGCTGCGCGAGGCTGCGCACCTCGCTTGCCACGACGGCGAAACCACGCCCCTGCTCTCCGGCGCGGGCTGCTTCGACTGCCGCGTTGAGCGCGAGAATGTTGGTCTGGAACGCAATGCCCTCGATCATGCCGATGATCTCGGCAATCTTGTCCGAGCTTTGCTCGATGCCCGCCATCGTCTCGACCACCTGACCGACGATCGCGCTGCCTTCGCTGGCCACCGCGTTGGCGGTATCGGCGAGGCTGCTCGCCTGCTTCGCGTTATCGGAATTCTGCTTCACCGTGGACGTCAACTGCTCCATGCTGGCCGCCGTTTCCTGCAACGACGCGGCCTGTTCTTCGGTGCGTGAAGACAGATCGGTATTGCCCGCCGCGATCTCCTTGCTGGCGCTCGCGATCGCCTCGCTGCTGCCGCGCACGCTGCCGACGGTGACCGCGAGCTTGTTCTTCATCGCCGCGACGCCGGCGAGCAGTTGCCCCATTTCGTCGTGACTCCTGATGATCACTTCTCGCGTCAGATCGCCGCTCGAGATATGTTCGAAGTGATCGAGCGCCTGAGCAAGCGGCGTCATGATTGCGCGGCGCAGGAAGTACCAGCCCGATACCGCGGCGGCGATACCGACGAGCAGCGAAAGCATGCCAATGATGCGCAGCGTCAACACCTTGCTGTCGTTTTCCGCATCCTGACGGGCCGCATCGGTGAGCTGATACTCTCGCAGCGTCCTGAACGCGGCGCTCACGCGATCATACGACGCGGGCAGTTCCTTCAACGCCGAGCGGCGAACCTGTTCCTGATCGTGCCGGTCGATAGCCGCACCGAACGTTTCGATGGCCTTGCGCATGTCGGCGCGGGCCGCGATGACATCCTTCGCGATCGCCTCCTCATCCGCGCCGCGCGGAATCGCGTCGTACTTCTTGTACCAGTCGTCGGAGTTAATCAGAAGGCTCTCGGCGCGCGCACGCATTTGACTCGCGTCCGGCGCATCGGGATCGAGTGCATAAGCGTCCAGTTGCATCCGTGCACGGCTCATATAGATGTCGGAGACCCCTAGCGCATTGACGGACGGCAGCGTGCTGAGACCCAGGTCTCTCGCCGATGCGTCGATCGAGTTCATTCCGTACAGACCGAAGCCTACGCAGACAGAAAGCAGAACGCCCAGAAAAGTCATGGTGAGCGCAAGCCGCGCCCGGATTGTCAGAGTCTTCATCTATTTCGCCTATGCGCGCGCAAGGAACAGTATCCTCGCGCCGGGTCTTTGGGTGCTTACGTGGGTGCTTCTGCTTATCGGCCCGCATGCGCGAAACTGTAATGCATCTGTAGTCTTCGACGACCCAGAGAGGTCACGCCCTTGCGGTGATGACTATCGCCTGCATCGCGCCCTCGACGGGGCCGTGCCCGAAGCTATCGGCGATGGCGGCGGCGCATGCATCCGTAGTAGTCGATAACGTATCGGGTCCGCGCGCTTCGAGTTCGAAGCGCAACGGCGTGCCCTGGCAGAAGCCGATCGCGGCCGTCATCGGCGAATCGGCATGGCTGCTGTCACGCACGACTTCGAATGACACATCTTTGTCGAAGCCACTCGCGCGAAGGTCACACTCGATGACCGAACGTTCGTAATAAGCATGCGGCGTGCGTGCGAAGAACATCGGCGGATCGGCGGGAAAGATGCGCGACATCGTCTCCGTGACGATGAAAGCGAACGCGTTGTTTTCGATGCAGTCCCATACGTTGAAGATGAACGCGCCACCGGCGCGCAACACGCGATGCATCTGCGCGAAGGCTTCAGGCTTGTCGGGGAAGAACATCGCGCCGAACTGGCAGACGACGGCATCGAAAGACGCGTCGTCGAAAGGCAAGTGCATCGCGTCGGCCTGTCGCCACTCGACGGGTCTTGCCGTGCCGACCGCTTGCGCGCGTTCGAGCATGGCCGGGTTGAGATCAGTGGCGACGATGACCGTCGCTTCGGCGAGCGCATTCGCCAGCGCGCGCGTGACGACGCCCGTCCCCGCCGCGACTTCGAGCACGCGCGTTGGCCGTTGCGACGCGACGCGGGCCGCGATGTCGTCGGCATAGCGTGCAAAGATCAGCGGCACGAGGCAGGTGTCGTATATCTCGGGGATTGCACCGATGAAGCGCTTGTCGGCGTTGTCCTTGTCGATCATGTCGCGCTCCCTTTGCCGTGCATGCATGGGCGGTGGTATGAGTCTAGGTGATCGCGGCCCCCTCAAGCAGGCTTTCGCACAATCCGTCACACTAGGGCGATGACATCGTTCAACTCACGCACGAGCACGCAAAACAATGGATAAACGAGCACTCATCATCGGCGCAACGGGCATCGTCGGACGCAATCTGTTCGAGCATCTTCAAACGCACGGCGACTGGTCGATCGCGGGGCTATCGCGCGGCCGAACGCCTGCGCCCGCCGGCATGGAGTCGATCACGGCCGATCTCACATCGGCGTCATCCGTCGCGGATGCCCTGAAAGACCAGGAATTCACGCACGTCTTCTTCACCGCATGGTCGCGCCAGGCGACTGAGGCCGAAAACATCCGCGTGAACGGCGCGATGGTGTCGAACGTACTGGACGCACTGGGGCCTTCGGGCGCGATCACGCACGCCGCGCTCGTCACGGGGCTGAAGCACTATCTGGGACCGTTCGAAGCGTACGCCAAGGGCACCGTTCCGATAACGCCGTTTCGCGAGGAGCAAGGCCGGCAGCCGGTCGACAACTTCTACTACGAGCAGGAAGACCGGCTCTTCGACGCGGCGGGGCAGTTCGGCTTCGGCTGGAGCGTGCATCGTCCGCATACGATCATCGGCTATGCAGTCGGAAATGCGATGAACATGGGCGTGACGCTCGCCGTCTATGCGACGCTTTGCAAGGCGACCGGCGAGCCGTTCGTGTTCCCCGGCTCCGCTGCGCAGTGGAACGGCCTCACCGACATGACCGACGCGCGCCTGCTCGCGCGGCAACTCGAATGGGCCGCGACGTCGCCGATGGCGCGCGACGAAGCGTTCAACGTGGTCAATGGCGACGTGTTTCGCTGGAAGTGGATGTGGGAGCGTATCGCCGGATATTTCGGCATCGAGCCCGCGCCCTTCGATGGCGAGACACGGCCTCTGGAGAACCGCATGCAGCATGCGGGCAAGGCATGGGCCGACATTGCAGCGCGCCATGCGCTGGCCGAAGCGGACATCGACAAGCTTGTTTCATGGTGGCATACCGATGCCGATCTAGGCCGCCCGATGGAAGTGCTGACCGATATGTCGAAGAGCCGCAAGGCCGGCTTCCTCGATTATCAGAGCACGCCCGATGCCTTCTTCGAGCTGTTCGACCGGCTGAAGGCGGAACGCATCATTCCGGCCTGAACCGGGGGCAAGGCGTGCAGCGCTGCACGCCTTCCGTCCGACGATTGCATCACACCATGCGAATGGTGACGTCGATATTTCCGCGCGTCGCCTTCGAATACGGACACGTGCCATGCGCGCCCTCCACGATGGCCGCGGCCACGTCGCGTTCGATGCCCGGCAGCGTCACCGCGAGCCGCGCACGCAACTGATAGCCGTCGGCGTTGGTGCCGAGATCGACTTCGGCGTCGACGGCGGTATCGGCGGGCAGCTTCACCTGCAGCTTCGCGGCGGCCTTGGTCATCGCGCCGATGAAGCAGGCCGACCAGCCCGCCGCGAATAGCTGCTCGGGATTGGTGCCCGCGCCCGCCGATCCGGGCGGCGAAAGTTGCAGGTCGAGCCGGCCGTCGGTGCTGCGCGCGTGGCCCTCGCGGCCTCCCGTGACATGCGTGCTGCCGGTATAGAGAACAGTGTCGATGGGCTTGATCATGGTGTCATCCTCAAAGTGGCGTATTGATCGGGCGGCTTAGCTTCCGCGATACAGGTTCGACAGCGCGGCGATCTGCCCGCTCTTCTGCGCCTGCACGAGTTCGTTGCGCACTTCCGCGCGGGTCTTGCCCATCTCGCGATGCGCCTGCGCTACGGACGAATCCGGCATTGCGCTGCTGCTGGTCACGGCAGCTTGCGCGGCTCCGGCAAAAGCACTGGCGGCGAGTACGAAAGCGATGATCGAAGTCTTCATGATGTCCTCTGCGATTGGATGTACGGCGATTAAGTGGCAAACGACGCTTCCGATGCCTGCTTTGCCTGCTTTGGCTGGCGGCTTGCATCGGTTGCTGCCGTTGACGTATTAGAGCGCCGCGGTGTATCCGTCATGTTTCAGCGAGAGGGTCTGCTCGAATCGTCATGTATCGCGTACGACAGCGGATACACTGCGATACAAAACGCCCCGGCCAGCAGTCGAAGGGCGGCGCGTTTCGCGATATAAAGCTTGCATCGTCCATCATGGAGCAATGTCGTGAAGCGTATGCTCGCAATCGTCGCCATCGTCGCAGGACAGATCGCGACCGAACTGGCGCATCCGGTGCAATGTCTGCTCATCGATCCCGCCCGGCTGCAAATCAAGCGCAGGAAGTCCTGAACGAGCAATGGAACACACCGACCATGTGCTGATCGTCGACGATGACCGCGGCATCCGCGAGCTTCTTGCGACGTATCTGGAGAAGAACGGCATGCGCGTGTCGCTTGCCGCGAATGGCCGTCAGATGCGCGCGGCGCTGGAACAGGGCGCGCCCGATCTGATCGTGCTGGACCTGATGCTTCCCGGCGAAGATGGCCTCGTGCTATGCCGCGAATTGCGGGCGGGCAAGTTCCGCGCGGTCCCCGTGCTGATGCTCACCGCGCGCAACGAGGAAGCGGACCGCATTCTCGGCCTCGAAATGGGCGCGGACGACTACTTGCCGAAGCCCTTCGCCGTGCGCGAGCTGCTTGCGCGCATGCGCTCCGTGCTGCGGCGCACGCGCATGCTGCCGCCGGGCATGCAGGTCACGGAGACCGCGCCGTTGCTCGCGTTCGGCGACTGGCGGCTCGACACCACGGCGCGTCATCTGCTCGATGCGGAAGGCACGATGGTCGCGCTCTCGGGTGCCGAATATCGCTTGCTGCGCGTGTTTCTCGATCATCCTCAACGGGTGCTCACGCGTGACCAGCTGCTCAATCTGACGCAGGGCCGCCAGGCGGACGCGTTCGATCGCTCGATCGACCTTCTCGTGAGCCGTCTGCGTCAACGCTTGAGAGACGAGGCGCGCGAGCCGCGCTACATCAAGACGCTGCGCAGCGAAGGCTATGTGTTCTCCGCCACCGTGACGCCGCTTGGCGGGGCGCAATGAACACGCACACGGAAGCATCGACGAGCGCGCCGGTCATCGCGTCCTCGTGGCTTCACTGGCCGCGCACGCTGTTCGCACGGCTCGCGTTGATTCTGCTGATCGGTCTCGCCCTCGCGCAAACCGCCGCGTTCTGGCTCACGATGACCGAGCGCGACCAGAGCATGACGAACGTGATGACCGGTTATGTCGAACGCGAAGTGGCAAGCTCCGTCGCGCTGCTCGATCATCTGCCGCCGGATGAGCGCGCCGCGTGGCTGCCACGGCTCGCGCGGCGCAGTTACGAGTTCATCCTCGGCCCCGGCACGGGCGGCGTGGCCCCGGACGCCGCGTTGTCGGCGCGCTTCGCGCAGTCCATTGCCGATGGCATCGGCAAGCGTTATCCGCTGACCGTGAACGCGATTCCCGGCGATACCCAGCGTTTTCAGGTGCACTTGCGTCTCACCGACGGCTCGCCGCTCACCATCGACATGCGGCCGATGCAGGGCACGCCCGTATCCGGCTGGCTGCCGTTCGTGCTCGCGCTGCAACTCGCGGTGATCGTCGCGTGCTGCTGGCTCGCCGTGCGGCTCGCGACGCGCCCGCTCGCACAACTCGCCCGCGCCGCCGATACGCTCGGCCCCGATCTGAAGGGCCAGCGCCTGCCCGAACAAGGACCGGAAGAGGTCGTGCACGCGGCGAAAGCGTTCAACGCGATGCAGGACCGCGTCGCGATGTACATGGCGCAGCGCATGCAGATCCTCGCCGCCATCACGCACGACTTGCAGACGCCCATTACCCGCATGCGACTGCGCGTCGACGTGATGGACGACGATACAACCGGCGCGAAGCTGCGGCAGGACCTGCAGGAGATGGAGACGCTCGTGAAGGAAGGCGTCACCTATGCACGCACCTTGCACGGCACGCAGGAAGCGGCTGTGCGCATCGATCCGGATGCGCTCATCGAGAGCATCGTCGATGATTATCGCGACGCGCGCAGGGACGTGTCGCTCGAAGGACGCATCGGGCATCCGCTGGTGACGCGCCCGCAAGCGCTGCGGCGCATCGTCGGCAATCTCGTCGACAATGCGCTCAAATTCTCGGATGCAGCGGAAATCCGCGTCGAAGCATTGGCCGATGGCCGCACGCGCGTCTCGGTGATGGATCGCGGTCCGGGCATACCCGACGCATCGCTCGAAGCGGTGTTTGAACCGTTCGTGAGGCTCGAGGAATCGCGCAACCGAAGCACCGGCGGCACGGGCCTGGGGCTCGCCATCGCGCGCCAGCTTGCGCGCGCGATGGATGCCACGCTCACCCTGCACAACCGCCACGGCGGCGGTCTCGAAGCGCGGCTCGTGCTGTGATCGCGTTGCGGTCAGCCGAACGTGAACGCGAAGGCTCGCGCGCCTGCATCGAGAAATTCGATCTCGAACGTGCGATCGTCGACGGAACCACTTTGCCGCACTAGCTGATACAGGCGCGCAGCGGTGACGACGCCATTGCCTTCGGCATCGACGTCCGCGCCATGTGATGCGCCCGGCGGCTTGCCGTCGAGCGTGACGCGGATGCGAACCGGCTTGCCATCGTCAGCAGGCGCGAGCACGAGGTGCAGATCGCGTGCGTGGAAGCGATAGGCTACGCGCGCGTGCGCGGCCGCAGACACGGCCGCCTCTGCGCCGACGTTCCATTGTCCGCCGAAGGCCCACTCGTTGAGCGCAAGCTGTTGCGACAATGCGTAGGTCGACGAAGTATCTCGAACGATGCGCTGATCCGGCGCGAGGCCTTCCGACTCACGATACCCAAGATACGTTTCGTTCGATGCGACGTGCGCGACATCGGCGGCCACTTGCGTGCCGTTCGCCGCCAGAAGATTGCCATCGGTTGCGCCCGGCGTCTTGCCAAGCAGTTGGCGGATCGCGCCTTCGGCCTCGTCGTAACCGCCTTCGCCGAAGTGGTCATACCGCACGCGCCCGTCTGCATCGACGATATAGAACGCCGGCCAATAACGGTTGCCGAACGCTTGCCAGATGCGGTAATCGTTATCGACCGCTACCGGATACGACACGTGCAGATCCTGCAAGGCGCGCTTCACGTTGCGCGTGTCGTGCTCGAAGCCGAACTCGGGTGTATGCACGCCGAGCACGACGAGCCCGTCGCCGCCGTAACGCTGCGCCCACGTCCTGAGATACGGCAGCGTGCGCAGGCAGTTGATGCACGAATACGTCCAGAAGTTGACGACGACCACCTTGCCGCGCAACGCATCGCGCGACAGCGGCGGCCCGTTGAGCCATTCGGTCGCGCCATCGAGCGCGGGCAGTTTGCCTTCCACGGGCAACGCCGATGAAGGCGTCGATGGCGGCGTCTTCGGCATCGCGGACGCGAAGCCGATGAGCCTGCTTTCGATGCGATCCGTCGATACGCCCTTCACGCTTGCAAGCACGCGCGTATCGGCGCCGGATGCGATCGCCGCGACGGTCAGCAGCACGAGCGCACCCATCGCGCGGCGCACGTGTTCGCCGATACCGAACGAACGCTTGAGCGCATCGAGCGCGCGCTTGCCGAGCGACGACGCCACCGCGAGCGCGACTGCCGCGCCCGTCGCGTAAGCCGCGAGCGCAGCAGCGGTCTTCCACGTTGCGCCATCGAGCGCCGCGCCCGAGAGGATGGCACCGAGAATCGGTCCTGCACACGGCGCCCACAGCAGGCCCGTCGCCGCGCCAAGCAACGTAGCGGAGAGCACGCGGCGCGACGCCATCTGCGATTGCGAACGCGTGATGATCCGGTCGGCAAGCGATGACAGCGGACGCGTGACGCGTGCCGCAATCGAAGGAAGCACGAGCGATGCACCGAAGAGCGCGAACAGCGCGAGAGCGATCCATCGGCCATACTGGTTGAATTGCGCGGCGCTGGCGAGGCCCGCGGCACCGAGGCCGGTGACGAGCGTGAATGTGCCCGCGAGCCCTGCAAGAAGCGGCAGACGGTCGGTCAGAAAAGGCCGGTCCGTGCGTGCGAAGACGAACGGCACGACCGGAAGTATGCACGGACTGAGCACGGTGAATGCGCCGCCGAGAAACGCGATGACGATGAGTAGCACGAGGGTCTCCACGAAATTGAGCGATGACCCGTATTTGAAGGCTCGCATGTATCGCGTGAGTGTCCGAAGCGCGGCGGTTGTGTATCGCAATGTATCTGCGCGACGCGCGGATACACGGCAATGCGATCTCTTCCGATAGCCGACACAGTGCGGATACACCGAGGCGCTTCAATGCATTCCATCGTCAATCATCTTGGAGAGTCGTCATGTTGAATCGTCTCAGGATTGCGGCCGTTGCCGTGAGTCTCGCCGCGACCGCTGGTATTGCGGCCTTCGCATCCGGCAATGTCTCGGCGCTCGCGCCCGCCGCCATCGCAACCGGTGCGGATGCGCCCAATTTCCAGGGCATCGACAACTGGTTCAACAGCGCGCCGCTGGACCTCGCGAAGCTGCGCGGCAAGGTGGTGCTCGTCGATTTCTGGACCTTCGATTGCATCAATTGCGCGCATACGCTGCCGTACATCAAGGCGTGGGATGCGCGTTATCGCGACAAGGGGCTCGTCGTCGTAGGCGTGCACTCGCCGGAATACGCATTCGAACGCGATACCGGCAATCTGAAGAAAGCCATCGAGCGCAATGGCATTACTTATCCGGTCGCGCAGGACAACGGATTTGCGACATGGCGCGCGTACGGCAATCAGTACTGGCCCGCGCTGTATCTGATCGATCAGAACGGCAAGCTCGTTTATAGCCACTTCGGCGAAGGGCAATACGCGCAGACCGAGGAGAAGATCCGCAGCCTGCTCGCGAACGAAGCGAAGTGACCGATACGCGGCTCATGCGTTCGTCGTGCGATAGCCGGCCTTCAGTGCGTCAAGCACGAGACTGACTGCGCGCGACGAGCGCCGGCGGCTCGGATAAAAAACGTGATGGCCGACGAAGGTCGGATGCCAGTCTTCGAGAACCCATCGAAGCCGGCGGCGCGCGACGTACGGGGCCGCGAGGTCCTGAGGGATATACGCAAGGCCGAAGCCCGCGAGCGCCGCGTCGAGCATTTGGTAGGTGTTGTTGAAGACGAGCTGGCCGCTTACCCTCACTTGCAGTTCCCGCCGCCCCTTCTTCAGTTCCCACGCCAACAGCGAATCCCGAGTGGGAAGACGCAGGTTGATGCAGTTGTGCAGCGTCAGGTCTTGCGGCGTCTTGATCGGCGGGTGCGATCGAAGATACGCCGGCGCCCCGACGATCGCCATCGTCATATCCGGTGCGATCCGCACCGCCACCATGTCCTTTTCGACCTGATCGCCCAGCCTGACACCGATGTCATAGCGGCCCGCGACGATATCCGTCAGCCCGTAGTCGTTGATGATTTCGAGCTTTACTTCGGGATACTGCCGCAGCACGGTCTGCACACGAGGCCAAACGTACGTATTCGCTGCGTAATCGGTCGTCGTGATTCGAACGGTTCCCGCTGGCCGGTCCGTCGACGACTTCAACGAATCCAGCTCTGCGGCGATCTCTTCGAGCCGCGGCGCAACCGCCGCAAGCAGCTTTTCGCCGGCCTGCGTCACCGACACGCTGCGTGTCGTGCGCGTGAGAAGCGGCAGCCCCATCCGCTCCTCGAGCGCGCGGACGGTGCGGCTCAGCGCGGATTGCGACACGCCCAGTTGAGCAGCGGCGCGGGTGAAGTTGCGCGCACGCGCGAC
Source organism: Caballeronia sp. RCC_10 (assembly GCF_041360715.1). Taxonomy (NCBI): domain Bacteria; kingdom Pseudomonadati; phylum Pseudomonadota; class Betaproteobacteria; order Burkholderiales; family Burkholderiaceae; genus Caballeronia; species Caballeronia sp. RCC_10. Next base: position 543,301 of record NZ_JBFUPT010000002.1, on the reverse strand, counting down.
CGCCATGAAGGCGGCAAGGTCGTTGAAGTCGTGCATCGATTCATGCTCCTGTGCATAAGGGCATGCCGATTGTGCCACCTAGTCGCACGCGTGACGAGTGCCTATAGTGGTCGGCAGATCATCACGCTCCGGGAGTGTCTTGTGCAACTGAAACGCGCTGGTTCTCAGCCCTCGATCAAAGGTCCGGACGAATGGTTCACGGGCGCGGTCCGCATCGATCCACTCAATGCGCCGCCGCCGCCATCGCGCGTCTCGTGCGCGAACGTGACATTCGAGCCTGGCGCGCGCACGGCGTGGCATACGCATCCGCTGGGACAGACTTTGCTCGTGACTGCCGGATGCGGCTGGACGCAATGCGAAGGCGAGCCGCGTGTGGAGATTCGCGCGGGCGATGTGATCTGGTGCCCGCCCGGACATAAGCACTGGCATGGCGCGACGACGACGACCGCGATGACGCATATCGCGATACAGGAGGCGCTCGACGGCAAGAACGTCGAATGGCTCGAGAAAGTAAGTGATGAGCAATATCTGTCGGGCGACGTCCAGAGCGGGGTGACGGAATGAAGCGTCTCGTTGCCGCTGTCTTGTCGGTCGTATCGATTGCGGCGTCGGCGGACGCTGCACCGCACGCGGACATCGCGATTACGCATCCGGGGTCCGTGGCATCGGTCAAGGGAAGCACGCAGCGTTTTAGCGGCGATGTGCGCATCGACGTGCTCTTTCAGGCGGAGCCGCCCTCGCGTCTTTCGGGCGGCATGGTGACGTTCGAACCCGGCGCGCGCACCGCGTGGCATACGCATCCGTTGGGGCAAACGTTGATCGTCACCGCTGGCAAGGGATGGGTCCAGCCATGGGATGGTGAAAAACGGGAGATCGTCGCGGGCGACATCGTCTCGATTCCCGCACGCGTCAAACACTGGCACGGTGCGACGGCAACGACCGGAATGACACACATCGCGCTTCAGGAGGCGCTCGATGGAAAGAACGTCGAATGGCTGGAACAGGTGGCCGATGAACAATACCGCAAGCCGTAGCCCGTCATGGCGGCGTCTTCGAGTACTCGCCGTCGTTGCGGCGAGCGCGATGTCGTCGGCATGCAATCACATGGAAAGGACAGACCGTATGCAATCGCCAGAAACACTCGCGGACATGAAATCGGCAACGCCGGCCCTTGCCCGTTACACGACGCACACGCTTTTCGATGGCGTCTGGAAGCGCCCCGGCTTGTCGGCACGCGACCGGAGCATCGCGACAGTGTCCGTCCTCATCGCGCGTAATCAGTCTGGCGAGATGCCGTTTCACTTCCGCTTCGCGCTGGACAACGGTGTCAAGCCTGCCGAGCTTTCGGAGATCATCACGCATCTTGCGTTCTATAGCGGGTGGGCCAACGCGACGGCAGCTTCGGCAATCGCAAGCCATGTGTTCGAAGAGCGTGGCATCGACGCCAGTCGGATTCCTGCAGCGGACGCGGCCTTGCTTCCGCTCGATGAAGGAGCGGAGAAGCAACGCGCGCAAACGGTCGATGCCAACTTTGGCGCAGTATCGCCGGGCGTCGTTCAATACACGACCGACGTCCTCTTTCGCGATCTATGGCTTCGCCCCGCACTTGCACCGCGCGACAGGAGTCTCGTCACGGTGAGCGCGCTCGTCGCGAATGGACAGGTCGCGCAGATTCCCTATCACCTCAATCGCGCGATGGACAACGGTTTGACAAAGACCGAAGCCTCTGAAGTGCTGACTCAACTTGCTTTCTACGCGGGCTGGCCCAACGTATTTTCAGCGATGCCGGTGTTCAAAGACGTAGTGAGTAAGCGCGGGCTTTAAAGGCGGGCCGCGTGATGTTTTCCATAAACTGACACTCAATAGAACGCTCGATCGCCGTATTGCACTGTTCTTGCTTTCCGATGCATCGCGTCGCTGATCCTAACGACGCATGATCCCGCCACATTCGCCCGGCCAATGGCCCGGCACGGAGAAGCGATGCATCGCGCCGCAATCAAATCCTCTATTTGTTCTGCAATTCTTGCCGCGACGATTGCACTGCTTACTGCGTGCGGCAGCGGAGGCGACTCGAACAACACCACTCCGTCCTCGCCCGCAGGCGGCGTCCAGTTGCAAGTCGTGGCGTTCGGCGACAGTCTTTCGGACGCCGGCACCTACGCGCCGATCGCCAGCGTAGTAGGCGGCGGGCGCTTCACCACGAATCCGGGCCAGGTATGGGCTCAGGACGTCGCGCAGCATTACGGCGATACGCTGACGCCCGCCTACACGATCGACCTCGGCCATCAGTTGCGTGCGCAAAGCGGGCTTGATTACGCGCAGGGCGGCTCGACGGTTGCGACGCCAGCCGATCAATATCAATTCCTGACCGATGTGATCGGCGACATTCAGATGCCGGTCACGCAACAGTTATCGAGCTATGTCGGCACGCACGGCAGCTTCAACGCGAACCAGCTCGTGCTGGTCTGGGGAGGCTCGAACGATGTCCTTCGCGCGGGCAGTCCGCCTGCGGCGAACGCGACCGTCGAGACGGCGGCAACCACGCTCGCGCAACTCGTCGCACAGATCGTTCAGCGCGGGGCGGCACATGTGGTCGTTGTGAATGTGCCGAACATCGGCATGTCGCCGCAGGGCATCAAGTCCGCCGATGGCGGCGCGAACTATACGCAGCTCTCACAACTGTTCAACGCGACGCTGAACGCCGCGTTACAGACCAATGGCGTGCAAGGCAAGGTCATTCTCTTGGATGCGTACACGTGGACGACGCAGACCATCGCGAACTATCAGGCCAACGGCTTTGCAGTATCGAACACGGGGCAGGCCTGCGATCCGTCCAAGACGCCGCGCGATACGTCGCTGCTGTGCTCGCCAGCGACTTACACGACGTCGAACGCCGACCAGACGTATATGTTCGCCGATGAACTGCATCCGACGACGCGCATGCACGCGCTGTTTGCGCAATACGTGCAGGCGCAGATCGCGGCGAGCGGGCTGGGGCGGTGAGTGCGGCGAAGGCGTCGATGCTGATGAAGGCTGCAGCATATGCGGGTCGGTTTGCTCACGCGGCCTGCTTGATGCCTTCCTTCCTGGCGATCCGTTGAACCGCGCCTAGCGTTTGCGCACCAACGTTTCGCAATACGTACTGAAACTACGCATCACACGATGATCTCAACGCCCTTCATTCGATCAGCAATTCGAACTGCTCGACGGAAGAACCGTTGAAGTACCCCGCCTGCGCGAAGAGCGCAATGTATCGAAGCCGTTCGGCGCGCGATGCCTCGCCATCGTATGAAGCGTTGCAGGCGCATTCACTCATCGCGCGTTTGGCCTCGCGCAAGAAGCGGCGCTCGCGCGCACGTTTCGCGCGCTCGGACAAGGTGCTTAGAATAGAGTGCATCGCAATCACGCGACCTTTAAATCGCGCCCCGCAAAGAATTGATCGTCCGGCACGACATTCAGCGCAATCGTCAGCCGGTTCGCGTAATTGAAGAACGCCGCTATTTCCAGCACTTCCGTCACCGCTTGCTGCGTGAAACCTATTTCTTTGAGCCGCTGCAAATCGTCTTCGCCGATGCCCGACGGATCGCGCGTCAGCCGTTCCGACACTTCCGCGAGCGCGGTTTCCTTCGGCGAGAGCCGCACGTTATGAAAACCCTGCGCAATCCGCTGCGCACGCACCGTATCGCCCGTGACGCTTGCAAGCGCCTGCGTATGATTGAACACGCAATAGCTGCATCCGTTCGCCGCCGATGTGACGACCGCGATCAACTCGCGCTCCGCCGCTGTCAGATGACTGCGATGCGGATCGAAGAGATGCTCGTAGAAGGTCACGAGCCGGTAAGCGGTATCCGGATTCACCGATAACGCCGCGAGCCAGTTCGGCACGAAGCCATACTGCCGGCGAAACTGCGCATGAATCGACGCAACATGCGTCGGCAGGCGTGTTTCGTCGGGCACGACGAACCGTGAGATCGGCTCGCGACTCACGTTGGCATCGGCGAGCGAGTCTTGTTCTGGCGCGAGCGTGGACATCGTCTAACTCTCCTGGCGCATGTAGAAGAGCTTCACGTTAGCGCACGATCGCGGTCACCGGTACGACTCATTTCTCATAAGCTAAGCGGTGAATGCGCTGTTCGAGTCCTCGCGCTGGCAGAATTGCATATCGCAAATCGTTATTGGATCGCGCTGAAGGACGATGCGCATGATGGCCCGCAGAAGGGGCGGGGTCACGTTCTTGGCTGTCGACCAGAATTAGCGCTTTAGCGCCTTACTCCGATCCCATGCAAATAACCGGACCAAAGCGCTAGCGTGTAACGCACTAACAAGCCAACACAAAACAAACACCCCTATCGCCGAAGAACCTGTTGTGATCGCCGATCCAGCACCCCCGCCATTTCCAGCCCGACGCCAGAAGCATCACCGTCCAGCGCAACAGGCCGCTCATCTTCGCCCCGGCGGCAACGCCGCCACCCCGCCGGCGGCATTCCAAATTCTCGCTTGAACGCACGATTGAATGCCGCCTCGGATTCATATCCGACATGCTCCGCAATCCCCGCAATCGACCGCGTTCCATTGCGCAACTCCTGCGCGGCAATCTGCAACCGCCAGCGTGCAAGATATTGCATCGGCGGTTGACCCAGCAACTGCGTAAAGCGCTGTGCAAGCGCCGAACGCGATAAGCCCGCCTTGCGCGCCAGTTCATCGACCGTCCAGCTATGCTCCGGCCGCGCATGGAGCATCGCAAGCGCGCGACCCACGAAACGATCGCCAACGCCTGCAAGCCAGCCTTTGCGGTCCGCCGGCAACGCATCGATGCAACGCCGCACCGCCTCGACAAACAACAACTCCGACAGCCGCGCAAGCACGATCGCGCTGCCCACGCGCCATTCAGCCGCCTCGAGCGTCGCAAGACTCAGCGACGATTCAAGCCACGCCGAACGCGGATCGTTTCGCATGTCTACCTTGAAAAGTCGCGGCAATACCGACAACACCGGGTTCGTCAACGTATCGTCGCTCGCAAGAAAACCGCATATGACTCGCGTGCGAGGCTCGCCACCGCCACCGTAAGTCAGCTTCATCACTTCGCCAGGCGTCGTCTTCAGATAATGCGCCATCATCTCTTCCGAACGCGCAGGCGTGATCGAGAGCGAACTGCCCATCAAATGCGGCTCACCCTGCGGCACCACGAGCAATTCGCCCGCATCGACATGTATCGCGGACGAAGGATCATCGACGAGACACGCCCAGCAGCTTCCTTCCGTGACGAGGTGATACGACACGATGCGCTCGGCGCGAGGCAGGAACGTCGCGCTCAATTCCTGCGAAGCCTGACCGACCACGCACCACGGCGCTGTGAAGTCGCCGTTTAGATAAACCGCCCCGCTAAGACGCACGAGACGCAGAACGTTCGATAGCGCATCCATGATGCTCGCTCGTGAAATCTGGCGTCTTTCACAAAACTTCTGGACGCACAGTCATTCATTCATTCAGCTTGCGTGCCGATACTAGCACTCACACGAACCCGCAACAACGAACCCGCGCGGCACACCGCCACCGGAGGCCATGTGAACCATCCAGACGTTTATCGCGCTCGATGCATCTGCGGTTGCGTGCGCTTCACGCTGAGCGGCGAGCCGGCAGGCGTGGGCTACGGAGGGCACATCATTCCCGTCGACGCATTCGTTCTGTGGACGCAAGAAGCGTTGCGCGTGACGCGCGGCGTGAATGACATCGGCGCTTACAGAACGGACCCGCGTGAATCACGGCATTGGTGCAAGTCGTGCGGCGCTTATCTGTTCACGGAGCATCCGAGGCTCGGACTCGTCGATGTCGATGCGTCCATTCTCGGCGACGCGCGTTGCGAAGAAGCTGCGCGGCTCATGAACGATATGCGCATCGGCTATCGCTCTTCATAGATTCGATCGCGATGCGCCCGTCTGCCGCGCGGGCCATTCGTATCGCAGCGCCGCGGCGCCAACGAACACACAACGCATGCATCGCGCATCGTGCCGTTCGAATACTGTCCGCCTATCAGGAGTCGTTTATGTCCGCTGTCGAATCCGCTGTCTCTCCCGCCATCGATCTAGCCGCCGTCAAGGTCCGCCAGCAGGCCGCGTGGTCGACGGGAAACTATGCCGTCGTCGGCACGACGCTACAGATCGTTGGCGAAAGCCTTTGCGAAGCGCTCGATGTGCGCGCCGGCAGCCGCGTGCTCGATGTCGCAGCGGGCAACGGCAACGCGACGCTCGCCGCCGCGCGACGCTGGTGCGATGTCACCTCGACCGATTACGTGCCTTCGCTCCTCGAAGCCGGGCGGGCCCGCGCCGAAGCGGAAGGTCTCACCGTTCAGTTCCAGGAAGCGGACGCGGAAGCGCTGCCCTTCGCGGACGCATCGTTCGATGTGGTGGTGTCGACCTTCGGCGTGATGTTCACGCCGGACCAGCAGCGAGCGGCCCACGAACTCGCGCGTGTCTGCAGGCCAGGCGGCAAGATCGGCCTCGCGAACTGGACGCCGGAGAGCTTCATCGGTCAGGTCTTCAAGACGATAGGCCAGTACATTCCGCCAGCGCCCGGAATGAAATCGCCGGCGCTGTGGGGCACGAAGGCGCGGCTGGAAGAACTCTTCGATGGCCGTGCGCGCAGCATCAGCGCGACGAGCCGCAAGTTCACGTTCCGCTACACGTCGCCCGCGCATTTCATGGACGTCTTCCGCACCTATTATGGGCCGATCAATAAGGCTTTCGCCGCGCTCGAAGGCGAGCGGCAGGCGGGTTTCATCCGCGACCTGATGACGCTGATCGAGAGCCGCAACCGTTCGGGCGACGCGACTCTCGTGCTGCCGAGCGAATACCTCGAAATCGTCGTGGAGCGATCGTGAACATCTTGAGACGCGGGCTTGCTGCCCTCCCCGAATGTGTATGGCATGCATGGTGGTCGGCCTGCATGATTCGCATCCGCTATGGCTCCGGACTGTTTGCGCTACCGCTGTGCTCGTCCGTATGTCTATTCGGCCTGCGCATCGTGCTGGCGGCGGCTGGCGTGTCGGTTTGATTCGTTCGTCGTACTTATATTTTGCTTCGCCACGATTGCGTTCGTGGCGAAGCGCTTTTCGATGGATCGCTGTGACCTGGTGAAAGGCGGCGGGTAGTCGATGCCATCGTAGTATCTAACCGTCAGGCGAAAGGTCATGCGACGTGCGCGGCCTATTGATCTACCGATAGAGAAGCGGCTGCTCCGTCGGCGAAAAGTTCCGATGGGACACGATGCCTCCGCCCTGACTTATCCACAATTTTAGTGGACAAGCCTGTAGATAAGTCCCTTACAACGACCGAAGGGACAGCGACGAGCGCCGCCGCCTGCTCTTTAGTATTCTTGTGCCGGACGCTTCCGGCCGCAGCCCATGCCCCGGAAAGCGGTCTATTAACGTTGACACAATAAAGGAGCTGGAATGACGATCGAAAAAGTCCTGTACCGTGCCCACGCGCATGTCACCGGCGGACGCGATGGACGCGCCACCATCCCCGAAAGCAATATCGATCTGCGGCTGACGACGCCGAAAGAACTGGGCGGCGGAGGCGGCGACGGCACGAACCCCGAACAACTGTTTGCGGCAGGCTATAGCGCATGCTTCATCGGCGCGATCAAGTTCGTCAGCGCACGAGACAAGATCGATCTGCCGAAGGATGTCGCCATCGACGGCAGCGTCGGCATCGGTCAGATTCCGAATGGCTTCGGTATCGAAGTGGAACTGAAGATTTCCTTGCCTGGCATGGATCGCGCTGAGGCGCAGCAGTTGATCGAAAAGGCGCACGTCGTCTGTCCGTATTCGAATGCGACGCGCAATAACATCGACGTCAAGTTGACGTTGGTCTGAGCTTGCACCAGCGCATGCAACCGTCCATGCGTTAGACGAGACGAGAGCGAGCGGCAGAGTTGCCGCTGCCATCGCACTGGCTGAGTGTCGTGCTTCGGCATGGCACGCAAGCCGTGGGAAGTTTCCGGTCTCCGTGTCCGGGAGGCCGCTTAGTGTTCGAATCGAAACCCCGGCTGTCTCCGCTCGTCACCTCACTCGCCCATCCGTGGTAGTCCTCATTTCTGTGCATGCCCCATTCCGGAGCGGGAATGCATCGTTTCGCGGAATAAACCGACTCGTCTGTTTATTTACATGAACATCAATGCGCAGCGACCTTACGAACGAACGTTTAGAAGAGGCTCACGGGATATTTTTATGATGCGGCCAGCACGGATCGCGATTATGCTACGGCGTAATGCAGCGTCATCCGGTTCTCCTCAATAACAAGAGGTATCGTTTCATGCATGCCGATGCAGTTCAGCGAGCCTTGTCCGACCCGATTCGAGCGCTCTCCTACGTCAAGAACCTGACGTTGATCGACAGGAGGAAGCTTTATCAGCAATGGGAGACGTCTCACCTCGAAAAGCTCTTCGCCTATCTGAAAGTGGACTGCGTGTTCGACATCGGCGCGAACCAGGGCCAATACGCGACGATGCTACGTCGCAAAGTCGGCTATGACGGTTGGATCTTCTCCTTCGAACCGAACCCTGTAGACGCCGCCGTCGCTCGCGAGCACGCCAAGGGCGATGACAAGCGCAAAGTGATCGAACTGGCGATCTCCGAAAGCGAGGGCGATGCCGAATTCAACGTCATGCGGTCGAGCGAATTCAGTTCACTGAGCCTCCCGAAGCACGACGAAGTCTCCCTGTTTCGCGAGATGAATGCGGTGGCTCTTGTCGTCACGGTCAAAACGGAAAGACTCGAAACCGTCTATCGGCGGCTGACGGAAGGGTACGGATTTCAGCGCCCCTTCCTCAAGATGGACACGCAAGGGTTCGACGTCAAAATCGTCAAGGCGTCGCCGAATGTAATGCGCAGCTTCGTCGGACTTCAGAGCGAGCTGGCCATTAACAAGCTCTATGCCGACTCGGTGGATTTCCGCGATGCACTGACCGAATACGAGCGATGCGGCTTTATTCTCAGTGCGTTCGTACCGAACAACGCAGGCCACTTCCCCCGCCTGGTGGAGACGGACTGCCTGATGATCCGCGAAGATCTGGCCGGCTGAAAGGGTTCACGACAGTTCGAGTAGGCCATGCCGGGCCGGGATGCGCCACGCCGTTAGCGAATAAAGGAGAGTTCCATGACGCAAGAGAAACGGGCGGTCATCATCTGTTCGCAAGATGCTTTCGCAAACGGCGTGAAGCCAAAAGAACTCGAAACCTACCTCAAGCGCAACGGATTCACGTCCGTACTCCGGTTCGATTCCGGCAAGCTATCGCGGCTTGCGAAAACCGGCGTGCGCCGGCTTGTGCCCGCTTTGCATCCGTTGAAGATGGCCCTTTATCTGCACGAGGCGGTGCTCGCTGTTGCGGTGAAAATGGGCGGCGCCGCGTGCCATTCCGCGACGTCGAATCTGCTTTGGCGCATCATGGTGTTGCGCGGCAGAGTGCTGCAGACGACCTTGCGCGAAAGCGGCCATTTCGATCTGCTCATCTGCGAAAGCAATATGGATCAGACCGTGACGCTCGGCAAGCGGGTGGCCGACGTGCAAATCCTCGATCTGCCTTCGCCTTTCGCGGAAGAAATGATGTTCGGCGGTGAACTCACTCAAGCGGGGTACGAAAAGCTACGCGAGGTGGAGGTCGCGTCTTACACTGCCGCCGATTATCTTTCGTTTCACTGGCATACCTACGCGGACTATGTGCGCCAGAAGAAATACAACGGCAACAACTTTCTGCCCATCACGTACGGCACGCACAAGAAGACCATGCAGGCCCGTTATAGCGCGCAGCCCAGAATCATTTTCCTGGGCTATCTTGGGGGCTACTGGGTCAATCTTCCACTGCTGTCGCGGTTATGCAAGCTCTACCCGAATTTGGATGTCTACGGCGGCCCCGAGCCCGCGGCGTCGCTCGGCATCAACTACAAGGGATACGCGCCCTCCACCGACGTCATCGCCGAATACCAGTTCGGGCTTATCACCATCAGTGACGACGAGTTGCGGCAGCATAGCTTCTCGTCCAAGCATCTGGAATACATCTCGTATGGCCTGCCGGTACTTACGCCCGCCTGGCGACAGGATGCGGCGCTCGATGATAGTTCGATCTACTACACAGCCGACAATTTCATCGAACAGATCGAGCGCGCGAGCACGCGCGAGGCCTGGGAAAGCCTTCATGCGGCAGCCCTCAGGGATGCAGCGCGCTTTAGCTGGGACAATGCGCTGAAGGCGCTTGACGTGAGCATGAAGCGCGGCGAAGTGTGGGAGACGAGCACCGAGCAACTGGAGTCAGAGCAGGCCGTGATGCGGACGTACCCCTGATCTCCATCGCGCCGTTTCGCGACTGCGTCGGCGTGCAAGACCGGGCGCCAAGCCCGCGCAAACGAAATGCATATGACGCCCTGGACCATAGCGTTATGCATATTCCTACGTTTGCCCGCAAGCCCGCGCGCTTTAGCATCTGGAATCTTTCAAATGCCAAAGCGCCGATTCCCTCATGTCCGAACCGAAGAAGTCTACCGACCGTCGCGCGTTTTTGTCTCTCTCCACTCGCACCGCGCTCGCCACCGCAATGCTGGCCGCCGTGCCTGCTTCCTTCGCGCAGCAAGCAGCGCAAGGACAGTCGCGCGTGCTGCGAGTCGGGAACCAGAAGGGTTATCTGAATCTGTTGAAGGGACGAGGAACGCTCGAGAAGCGGCTTGCTCCGCTCGGTGTATCCGTGAGCTGGACCGAGTTTTCCGCCGGGCCTGTGCAGCTCGAAGCGCTCAACGTAGGCTCGATCGACTTCGGCGATGTAGGCGAAGCACCGCCGATTTTCGCGCAGGCCGCCGGCGCACCGCTCACTTATGTCGCGGCCACGCCGACGCGGCCCCGGTCTGAAGCCGTGCTCGTTCCGGCCCAATCGTCGATCAGGACGGTTGCGGATCTCAAAGGCAAGCGCGTCGCGTTGAACAAGGGCAGCAACGTCCACTACTTTCTCGTGAAGCTGCTGCAACAGCACGGCTTGCAATACAAGGACATCGAGCTTGCCTTCCTGCCGCCTGCCGATGCGCGCGCCGCGTTCGAGCGCGGATCGATCGATGCATGGGTCATATGGGACCCGTTCTTCGCCGCCGCGCAACAGACGCTGAATGCGCGCATCGTCGCGGATGCGAGCGGCGTCGTCGGCAATCGCGCTTATTACTTCTCGTCGCAGAGCTATGTGGCGAAGAATCCCGATGTGATCCGCATCGTCATCGAGGAGATCAAGGCGGTCGATCAATGGGGCAAGCAAAATCCCGATGCGCTCGCGAGCGAACTCGCACGGCTATGGGGCTTGCCGAAGCCCGTCGTCGATCTTGCGGTGAGCCGGCAGGTGTTCGGCACGGTGGCGATTACGCGAGAGATCATCGGCGAGCAACAGCAGATCGCCGATACGTTTCTCGATCTCGGCCTATTGCCGAAGCATGTCGACGTGGCGAGGGCCGCGCCGCCCGGCCTCGCCTGAACCTAGTGCAGCGCGCGCCGCGTCACGAGTCGCGGCGCATGCGCTGACTGCGCTGATCGATCCATAGACGGGCCCAGCGAACCGCATAGGCGATCGCGTGATCGGCTTCGAAGAAGTAGTCGAGCGCATCGAACGTGAACGATGCGCTGGGCGCGGACATCGTGTTGTCGATGATCAGATTGGCCGCATAGAGGCCGCTCGGCAGCGCGTGTGCGGACGGTGCTACCTCGTATCCCTTGTATTGCATGTCGGCTTTCCTTGCATGTGGGCGTCATCGCCCCGAATGCATCATGCTAGTGACCGATACGCGCTGCGCAAACGAATGCTTTGGCGTAAGCAAATCAGCGATGAGTTCAATTGGCTCGTTGTAGCGGTGCTTTCTTGCAAGCTGGTTGTCTTGGTGAGTGACCTCACGTCTCCTGTTTGCAGTCGCGACGCGGGATGGACAGTTAGTTGCGCGGTAGGCGCTGACAATCGCACTCGTGCGCCGCCAACTGGCTAAACTCCGTCCTGGTCTGCGGTTTGCTCGCGTTCGGTCGAGTCAGAAAACACCGCAGATAAGGAGTGATCGCCGTGACGCCATCAGGAACAGCAATCCTTGTCCAACGCGAAGACCCGTGGTCGAAGGACGCGCAGGCGCTTCTCGACGAACTCAGCGCCATGCTGGCCGTCTATTCCGGGGATAGCGGTCAGTCCCGGTTCTGCTTGCAGGACGTTTGCTCGGCGCGAGGTGCATTCCTCGTCGCGCGGAACGAACAGGGCTTCTCGCTCGGATGCGGTGCATTCCGCCGCTTCGACTATGGCGTCGCCGAAGTCAAGCGGCTCTATAGCCGCCCGAATACTTGCGGCGTTGGAAGCGCGCTTCTCGCACAACTCGAAGCTGAAGCGGCGGCGGTGGGCTATCACAAGCTGTTGCTCGAAACCCGAGCGTTTAATCGACGCGCCATCGCGTTCTATCAGCGCAACGGCTTCCGCGCGACGAACCCGTATGGCATCTACGTGCACCAGCCCGATGCGCGGTGCTTCGAAAAGGTCATCAGCCCCAGAGCGGAGCAGCGTCGGATGGACGAGTATTGAACTCTTAGAATCACCGCAAAATCCCCGTAAAAAACGCGGTATTTATTCGGACACTGCCTCTTTCGTGATACCGTACCTCCGTTCTTCGACACATGAAGAACACGTTCTCGGGGCGGGGTGCGATTCCCCACCGGCGGTAATCGTCGATATGAACCTTCATGCGACGTAGCCCGCGAGCGCTCATCGATGCATCCTGCAAGGTTGCATCGAGCGAGGTCAGCAGACCCGGTTGGATTCCGGGGCCGACGGTATAGTCCGGATGAAAGAGAACAGGACAGCCGGTATTTCTACGCCCGACGTGCGCGCATTTTTCGCGTGCGCAGGCGCGGCTGTCCTTCGCCCTGTTCACACAAAACAGGCTGAAGTCCATGAACGCACCCAACATCATCGAATCACAAGCGGTATCCGCTACACGTTCCAATCGTCCTCGCATCGCGTTCGTCCAGGCTTGCTGGCATCGCGATATCGTCGATCAGTGCAAGACGTCCTTTCTCGAAGCCATGCAGCAATACGGCTACGGTAACGACAATATCGATCTCTTCGAAGTCGCCGGCGCATTCGAAATCCCGCTGCATGCGAAGCGCCTCGCATCGAGCGGACGGTATGCGGGGATCGTTGCGGCGGGGCTGGTCGTCGACGGCGGTATTTATCGGCATGAGTTCGTCGCGCAGGCTGTCATCAATGGCTTGATGCAGGTTCAGCTCGAAACCGGCACGCCGGTATTCTCGGCGGTGCTCACGCCGCATCATTTCCATCACGGCGAGGAACACGTGGGCTTCTTCCGCGAGCATTTCCTCGTGAAGGGCCGCGAAGCTGCGCATGCGTGTGCCAATACGGTCAGCAAGTTGAGCGCATTGCCGGTCGCCTAAACGGCAGTACGAAGCTCACGGGCATTGCGCCCGTGAGCCGGACATTTACGCATGGTGCTCGCGTAGGTCCATCCAACCGCTACGACATGAACATCCCGCCATCCACATTGACGGTTTGTCCAGTGATATAAGCCGCATCATCCGATGCGAGAAACGTCACGAGGCCGGCCACATCGCCGCCATTGCCCGCGCGCTTCATCGGAATGTTGGCCGCCCACTCCGCCATCAACTCGCCGGGTTTGTAATCGCCCAGCAGCTTGCCCCACGCCTCGTCGTTATACGACCACATGTCCGTCGTGATGATGCCCGGGCAGAACGCATTGACCGTGATGCCCGTCGGCGCAAGCTCTTTCGCGAGGCTCTGCGTAATTCCGAGCACACCGAACTTGCTCGCCGCATAGTGCGGCGTATAGACGAAGCCCTGACGCGCCTGACCCGACGCCGTGTTGATCAGGCGGCCGCCCTTGCCCGCGCGCAGCATGCGCGTCGCAGCCTCCTGACAGCACAGGAACACGCCTTTGGTGTTCACTGCCATCACCTTGTCCCATTCGCTTTCCGTGAGATCCGGCAGCTTCGCGATGGTGATGACGCCCGCGTTCTGCACCGATACATCCACCTCCCCGAGCTTCGCCGCGACTTCTTCATACAACGCGACGACCTGGCTCTTGTCGGTGACGTCCATCTCGACGGCGAGCGCATCGAAGCCCGCATCGCGCAAACCCGAGGCCGCATCGTGAACGCTCTTCTCGTTCGCGGTCACGCAGACCTTCGCGCCTTCCTGCGCGAAGCGCTCCGCGATCGCCAATCCGATGCCGCGACTGCCGCCCGTCACGACGGCGACCTTGTTCTCGAACCGCTTTGCTTCGTAAGCCACGTTGCCTTCTCCTGAAAGCCAAGGTTATAGACGTTCGATCCAGCGCAACCATTGCGCATGATTCGCCGCCGCCGCATCGACGCCGCTGCCCGGCTCGACACGCCGCGCAATCACGCGCTTGCTCTGATACGTTTCGAGCGATGCGATCAGCCCGCCCTTCCATGCCGCAAGCGCAGCCGCACCCGCCGCCGATATCTCGCTCAACGCGAGCGTGCTGACAGGGCGATCGAGCGTATCGGACAGGTACTGCAGCAAGAACGGACGCTGCACGAGGCCGCCATCGAGATACAGTTCGCGCAGGCGCACGTTGGCTGCCTGCTCCATCACCGTGATGACGTCCTTGATCTGATAGACGATGGATTCATACGCCGCACGCGCGACGTGCTGCCAGGACTTCGAGAAATCGAGCCCGACGATCTGCGCGCCGCCCGGATACTTCCAGTGCGGACAGCCGATGCCAGAGAACGCGGGAAGCACGAACACGCCGCCGTTGTCGTAGTCGATGAAGGCCTGCTCCGCTTGCGCGAAATCGTCGAAGAGACGCAGCTTGTCCTTGAGGAACGCCGGCGTGGACCCCGCACTGATGACGATGCCCTCCAGCGCATAATCCACGCGCTCATCGCTTGCGAAGCATAGTGTGGACACGAGGCCATGCGCCGGTTCTTGCGGATGCGCGCCGACGTTCATCATGATCGACGAGCCGGTGCCCATCGTCGCTTTCGCCACGCCCGGATGCAGGCATCCTTCCCCGACGGCCGCCGCGTGCGAATCGCCGATCATCGAAAGCACGGGTATCGCACGGTCGAGCAGGCCGTCGAAGTCGGTTGCGCCGAAGTCAGAGGCGGAAGGCATCGGCTCGGGCAGACGCAGACCTCGAAGACCGAACGTCTCCACCAGTTCGCGATCCCATTGCAGCGTCGCAAGGTTGAAGAGCATCGTGCGCGACGCGTTCGTATAGTCGGTGCGATACGCCGCGCCCTTCGTCAGCCGATACAGCAGCCAGCTATCGACGGTGCCGAAGTAAGCATCGCCCTTGGCGATGGCATCGCGCACGCGTTCGTCGTTCTCGTTCAGCCAGATGAGTTTGGAGCCTGAAAAATACGGGTCGATCAGCAAACCCGTCTTCTGTGCGATGACAGGCCCGAGTCCATCGGCCTTCAAGCGCTCGCAGACGCCGAGCGATCGCTGACACTGCCACGACACCGCAGGCACGATCGGCTCGCCTTGCGCATTCCACAACACGACAGTCTCGCGCTGATTAGAAATGCCCACGCCTGCGATGTCGTCACGCGATCCTTCGAACTTGCCGATACACTCGGTCACCGCACGCAGTACCGACTCATACAGCGCAGTGGCGTCCTGTTCGACGAAACCCGTGCGCGGATGGGTGCAGGCCACTGCCGCGAAGCCGCGCGCATGTACCTGCCCTTCGCTATCGAAGATCAGCGCCTTGGTGCCGCTCGTGCCCTGATCGATCGCCAGAACGTATTTCATTGGACGGTCCTTGTCTCTCTTTCGTGGCGCGCATCAGGCGGTGAGCGACACCATGCGCGACTGCAGGCGCTGCTGCAACTGATCGACCACTACTGCGAAGATGATCACGAGTCCCTTGATCACCATCTGCCAGAAGTCGCTGATGCCGCACATCACCATGCCGTCGCCCAGAATGCTGATCACGCACGCGCCGATCACCGACCCGAACACGGTGCCGCGTCCGCCCATCAATGCGGTGCCGCCCAGCACGACCGCTGCGATCGCGTTCAGTTCGTAGGTTTGCCCGGTGAGCGGGTGAGCGGTTTGCAACTGCGCGGTGATGACGAGCCCGACGAGCGCCGCGCAGAAGCCCGAGAACATGTAGACGAACAGCTTCACGCGATTCGTGCGGATGCCCGAGAAGCGCGCGGCCTGTTCGTTGCCGCCGATCGCATAGATGCGGCGTCCGAGCGGCGTCTTGCGTGCGATGAAGATGGTCACGACTGCGAGCACGAGCATGATCCAGACAGGCATCGAGAGGCCGAGTATCGTGCCGTTGCCGATGAATTCGAAGCCCGTGTTGCCGAGCGCCGGATTGCCTTCGAGGTCTGCATACGTGCTGCCGTTGTTGACGAGCAGCGCGGCGCCGCGCACCACGTACAACATGCCGAGCGTCGCGATGAACGGTGCGACATTCAGCATCGTGATCAGATAGCCGTTCACCGCCCCGATCAGCGCTCCGAGCACGCACGCAATGATCGTGACGCCGAGCGGACTGAAGAACACGACGTGATGCCCGATCTTCACGCCTTCGAGCAGCAGATAGCCCGCGGCCATCCCGCTTATGCCGACGATGGATCCCACGGACAAGTCGATTCCGCCGGTCAGGATCACGAGCGTCATGCCGATGGAAAGGATCGCGACCACGGTCACGTGCTTCGCCATGATCAGCATGTTGCTGGTCGAGAGGAAGTTCTCCGTCGCCAGCGAGAAGACGATGATGATCGCAAAGAGCGCGATGAAAATCCGCAGCTTGAGCAGGTTCACCGCGATCCGCGATGCGACATACGCGGTATGCCGGCTGTGCTTCGCATGCACCGGATGCACTGGCGGGTTGCTGCTGTTGGGAGTGTTCATGGTTTCGATCTCGGTTTGCTTCTCTCAGACCACGGCGGTCGCGGGCGTCGATGCGCGCACGATTCGTTCGCTGTCGAATTCTTCGCGCCTGATGTCGGCGGTGAGCTTGCCGCTCGCCATCACGAACACGCGATTGGAGACGGCCATCGCTTCGTCGAGTTCGGACGTCGCGTAGATCACCGCGATGCCCGATTGCGCGAGCAGGCTGATCGTCTTGTAGACGTCCTCTTTCGCGCCGACGTCGATGCCGCGCGTCGGCTCGTCCATCAGCAGCACTTTCGGCTTCGTGAGCAGCGCCTTGCCGATCACCACCTTCTGCATGTTGCCGCCCGATAGCGACATGATGGGCGCATCGACGGACGACGCCTTGATCGCGAGCCGCTTGACGATATCGCTCGCGGCTTCCACCTGTTTGTCGCGTGCGAGCGACCCGACGAAGCGGCGCGTGAACTTCCCGAGGCTCGACAAGGTCATGTTCTCGAGGATGGTCATCAGTTGCACCATGCCCTGCTTCTGCCGGTCTTCCGGCACGAGCGCGATGCCCGCTTCGATGCGCTTCGGTATCGGCAAATCTTCGATAGCCTTGCCCGCCAGTTCGATTTCGCCGAGCGCGAGCGGCTGCGCGCCGAGCAGCGATTCGAGCAGTTCCGTGCGGCCCGCGCCCATCAGCCCGTAGATGCCGATGACTTCGCCCGCCTTCACCGAGAACGACACGTGATCGACCGCATAGATGCCGTTCGAACGCTTGAGCGCGAGGTCCTTCACGTTCAGCACTTCATCGCCGATGGCGTGCTGCTCGAACGCGAAGCGCTTCTTCGACGAACCGACCATCGCTTCGATGATCCACGGAATGTCGATGTTGGCGATATCGTCTTCGGCAACGAGACGCCCGTTGCGCAGCACCGTGATGCAATCGCCGATCGCCATGATCTCTTCCAGGCGGTGCGAGATATAGATCACCGTCACGCCCTCTTCCTTCAACTGGCCGATGATCTTGAAGAGAATCTCCACTTCGGTCTTCGAGAGCGCGGACGTCGGCTCGTCCATGATCAGCACCTTGATGTGCTTCGACAGCGCCTTCGCAATCTCCACGAGCTGCTGCTGGCCGACGTAAA
This sequence comes from Caballeronia sp. RCC_10, assembly GCF_041360715.1. Lineage (NCBI taxonomy): Bacteria > Pseudomonadati > Pseudomonadota > Betaproteobacteria > Burkholderiales > Burkholderiaceae > Caballeronia > Caballeronia sp. RCC_10. The sequence continues at coordinate 525,254 of NZ_JBFUPT010000002.1, read as the reverse complement.
GATCGCCGAGCCGCGTGCGCGGACTGATCGGAATGCGCAGGCGGTCGAGCAGCACCTTCGCCTGATGATTCTCCATCTTCGCGCGGATCACGCCCGAACTCGTTAGCTCGTTGCCCGCGAAGATGTTCTCCGCGACTGTCATGTCGGGAAAGAGATTCAGCTCCTGAAATATGATGCCGATGCCCTGATGCTCCGCACTGCGCACATCGGTGATATGCGCGATCTGGCCATCGACCCAAATCTCGCCGGAGGTGGCCGTCTCCGCGCCCGCGAGCAGTTTCATCAACGTGGACTTGCCCGCGCCGTTCTCGCCGATCAGCACGTTCACCTTGCCGCGACGCACCTTGTAGTTCACGTCGACGAGCGCGGCAGTGCCGGGATATTGCTTCGACAGGGCGCGCGTCTCGATCACGTTCGCCGTGTTCATATTGCGCGGTTCGCTCGGGGTTTCGTTCATTTCCAGGCCACCGGTATCGCGCGAATCTCGCCTGTCGGCTCGCTCCATGTGCTGTAGACGGCGGCGACGTCTACCGTCTCGCCGACCTTCAGCTTCATCGATTGCACGCGGTTCACGACGAGCTTGTTGAGTTCCTGACCGAACGCGGCGAAGCGCGTCTGGTCATCGAAGTCGCTGTATTTCACGCCGGGAAATCCATCCCGCACGCCGGTGCCGACCACGACCGGACCGGTCTGCAACACGACATGAACGGGTTCGCCGCCCGACGCGGGAGCCACGTCCACATAAGCCTTGCCGACCCGCGACGATCCGTCGATGCGCGTTACCTTGCCCTGCACGCGCAACCAGAAGTTGCACGGGAACGCAGTGCTCTGACGAAAGCCGTATTGCTTGCACGCATCGTCGAAGTTCGAATTGAGCGCGGCGATCACCTGCGAAGCCGGCTTCGCGTTCTTGTCGGCATAAGGGATGAGTTGCTCGCTCAGCATCTTGCCGGCGTCCGGGCCCTTGTGCTGGCCCTGGTTGCGGATCGCCGCGAGTTCGGTATCGGTAACGACGTGGCACGCGCCGAGACTTGCCGCACCGAGCACGAAGAACACGGTGAGCGCGCGCCGGGCTGCGCAGATTGGATGAACCATGACGACCTCACATGACAAGCCTTGCACGGGCGCGGCGATGACCGCGCCCGTCCAACATCGCAGTGCGTTACTTCGTGTAGTAGAAGTCCTTGACCTTCGACGCGTTGTCCTTCGTGATCAGGATGCCGCGAAACAGTTGACGCTCCTGCTCGCCGGTCTTGCCGGTAGCGATGTACTTGTCGAGCAGATCGACGCCGTGAATCGCAATGCCCTGCGCCTGCAGCATGACCGTGGCCTTCAGCTTGCCCGCGAGAATGGAATCGCGCTCGTCGTTGCTGCCGTCGATGCCCATCACGACCACATCCTTGCGTCCCGCCGATTCGAGCGATGCGATCGCGCCGAGCGCAACCGGACCATTGCCGCTGATGACGCCCTTGATCTTCGAATGCTCCTGCAGGATCGAATCCATCGCCTGCTTGCCGGGCAAGAGCGCGCCCTTTGCGTCTTGCCGCGCGACCATCTTCAGTTCGGGGTATTGATCCAGTACCTGATGGAACGCTTGCGAACGCGTCACGCAGTTCTTGTCCGCAAGATTGCAGGTAAGCTCCACGTATTCGCCCTTTTCGCCGATGGTTTCGACGAAGCGTTGCGCGACTTCAGTACCCGCTTGCAGGTTGTTATGGCTCAACTGCGCGATCGCGATACCGTCCTTCGGAATCTCGCGATTGATCAGCACGACGGGCACTTTCTTGTCGACGGCGGTGCGCACCGTGGCGACGCTCGCGTTCGAATCGGCGTTATCGAGAATGATGCCCTTCACGCCCTTGCCGATCACCAGATTGACGAGCTCGTTCTGCTTGTTGACGTCTTCGCCATGCGAAAGAACGATGGTGTCGTAGCCGAGCTTCTTCGCTTCGCTTTCCGCGCCCTTGGCTTCGGCGGCATAGTACGGATTGTCGAGCGCGTTCACGAGAATCGCGATGGTGCCCTTGCCCGCCGCATTGGCGACGCCCGGCACGGCGGCGCCGAACGAAACGGCCACCGCCGCAGCGACTGCTAGCTTCTTCCACATGGTGTTGTCTCCGGTTGATTTGTGTTCGTAGAGCAATGACGCATCAGGCGATCGTGTAGCCGCCATCGATCATGATGTCGGCGCCGGTGATCATGTCCGCGCCGTTCGACAGCAGGAACAGAATCGCGGCGGCGATTTCATCGGTATAGGCGAAGCGGCCGACGGGAATCAGCTTCTTCATGTTCTCGCCCTTCTCGCCTTCCCATGCGGCCGCGCCCATCGGCGTGAGCACGACGGTCGGCGATACCGTGTTGACGGTGATGCCGCGCCCGGCCCATTCCTTCGCGAGCACTTTCGTCATGCCGATGAGGCCGGCCTTCGCGGAGGTATAGGCGCAATGCTGGTCGATCGCGACGGTCGCCGCCTGCGATGCGATGTTGACGATCTTGCCGCCATGCCCGCTTGCCAGCACGATGCGCGCGAAATGCTTGGAGCAGAGAAACGGCCCCGTGAGATTGACGCCGATCTGACGCTGCCATTCGTCGTAGCCGATCTCTTCAGCGGGCGTCAGCGTGATGCAGCCTGCCGCGTTCACGAGCAGATGCAGATCGCCGAAGTGCGCATGCGCGGCCTTGATGGCGCGCTCGACATCGGCTTCGTTGGCGACATCGCACGCAAAGGCTTGGGCGTTGTCCGCGCCCAGTTCGTCGATGGCGGCTTGCACGCGCGGCTCTTCGAAGCTCGGATAAAGAATTGCGACGCGAGCGCCCTTTGCGATCAACGCGGCGTTCGTCGCCATCGCGATGCCGCCGAGACCGCCGGTCACGACGGCAACCTTGCCGTCCAGACGGAAATCGAAATCGACGCCGTGGCGCAGCGACATGTCGTACTGAATGCCCATCTGTGTCTCCTGATTCGTTCTTTGGCGCGTGTTTCAGTTGGCGCGCTGCGCGCGGATCGCATCGGCGATGCCGGCTGCATCGATACCGTAATGGCGGCGGATGCCCTTACGCGTGCCGTACTTCGCGAACTCGCCCTCGGTGATGCCGAGCATCGTGAGCGGCCGATTGATCTGACGCCGGGCCATCAACACGGCCACCGTCGCGCCGACGCCGCCATGCAGCGAATGCTCTTCGACGGTGACGATCGCGTCGTGCCGTTCGATGATCGCGGCGAGCGCGTCCTGATCGAGCGGGCGCAGCGACGAGAGGTTCACGAGCGTCGGCGACATGCCGCTCTCTTTCTGCATCGTCTCGCACGCATCGAGCGCCTCGCCGACGACCGAGCCCATCGCGACGACCGCGACGCGCGAGCCTTCGATCAATACATCGGGACGGCCCGGCACGAAGCGATACGACGCGTCGTGCACGACCGGAAACTTCGCATTGTCGAGACGGATGTAGACGGGGCCATCGAACGAAGCGGCATAGTCGATCATCTGCACGACTTCGACTTCGTCGCACGGCGCAAAAATCTGCACGTTGCCGAAGCCGCTCATGATCGAGAGGTCGTCGATTGCATGATGCGTCGATGCAAGCGGCCCATACGCGACGCCCGCATTCAGGCCGAGCATCTTCACGTTGGTGCCGCTATAACAGACGTCGTTCTTGACCTGCTCGTTCGCGCGTCCGACGAGAAACGGCGCGGCATTCGCCGTGAACACGATATGTCCGCCGAGCGCGAGGCCCGCCGCCATGCCGACCATGTTCTGCTCCGCGATGCCGACGTTGATCACGCGCTCGGGATAGTCCTTCATGAACGGGCCGATCTTTGAGGTGGACGTGGAATCCGCCACCATCACGATGATGTCTTGCCCCGAGGCGGTCAGCCGGCCGAGTGCGCTTACCGCGCCGTCCCGCAAGTCAGCGTAGTCACGCATGGTCCAGCTCCTTCAGCGCCTGCTTGAGTTGATCTTCATCCGGGAACTTGTGATGCCAGGCCGGCACGTTCTCCATGAACGACACGCCGCGCCCCTTGATGGTGTGCGCGATCACGACCTTGGGCTTTCCGTTTGAGTAGTCGAGACTTTCCAATAGTTTCCAAATGGAGTCCGCCTGGTTTCCGTTCACGTCGTGAACTTCGAAACCGAAAGCGCGGAACTTCTCGTCGAGCGGATCGAGATCCATGATGTTGTGCGTGAAGTCTGCGAGTTGCAGGCGATTGCGGTCCACGATAACGACGAGGTTCGAGAGCTCGAAATGCGCCGCAGCCATCGCGGCTTCCCAGTTGGAACCCTCTTCGAGTTCGCCGTCGCCGGTCAGCACGAACACGCGCCCGGTCGGGCCTTCGTGTTGCGCGGCGTGACGCTGCTTGGCCATCGCGAGACCGGCGGCGATCGGCAGGCCGTGACCGAGGCCGCCGGTGTTCACCGTGACCCAGGTCGGCAGCTTTTGACGCACAGGATGGCCCGGTAGACGTGAATCGTCCTTCAGATAGGTGAGCAGTTCGTCGTCCTCCAGCCAGCCGAGTTCCGCGAAACAGGCATACAGGCCGCCGACGCCGTGACCCTTGCTCAGGATGAACTCGTCGTGCCAGCGCACGCTGCTGGCGGCGTCGGTCTCATAGCGGAGCACATGAAAATAGAGCGCCGCGAGGATGTCCGCCTCCGACATGTCGCCGCCTGTGTGACCGCTCTTGGCCGTGGCGTTCATCACGCAGATTTTCTTGCGGATCTCTTGCGCCCGGCGATGCAGCGCGTCGCCCGACTGCTTGAAGGGGTTTTCCATTCCCTGCTCCCAGACTTCCCGTTTGCTTGAGACAGAGTTTCTTTTACTTTCTTTCGAAAGTCAAAGGCAAATGAATCGAAAGAGGGAAAACCCCTAAAACGAACGCGGCGGCGTTTCTGATCAGGCAGAATACGGCTTGGGGCGGCGCGGTACAGCGCAAGCGCAGGAAGGGCGGAATGGATCAACGAACCAGAACAGAGAAGATTTTCGAACGTGTGCGTGCGGCCAAGCTCGTGAAGCTCTCGGAATTGTCGAGTGAGTTTGGCGTGTCGATGCCGACGATTCGAAAGGACATCGACGAACTGCAGCGGCTCGGGCGAGTCGAGCGCGTGCATGGCAACGTGCGGCTGCGAGCCGAGCGGCTAGAGCCGGCGAGGCGAAGCTATGAGACGCCGGTGTTGCCGACGAGCGAGGAGAAGGCGCTGATCGGGGCGAAGGCGGCGAGTCTGATCGAGAACGGGGATTCGATCATTCTGGACTGCGGCGCGACCGCGACCGAGCTTGCGAAAAACCTGCTGGATCGGCAGAACCTGCGTATCGTGACGAACGCGCTGAACATTGCGATTCTGCTCGGCGCGGAACCGACGAATCGCGTGATGCTGACCGGCGGCATCTTCAAGCCGGAGACGATTGCGGTGTCGGGCGAGAAGGCGTCGGCGTTCTTCGAAGGCATGTTCGTCGACAAGCTCTTTTTGGCGGCGGGCGGGGTGTCGATGGAATCGGGCATTTCGTATCCGGACTTTATCGACCTGCACGTGAAGCGCGCGATGATCGACGCGGCGAAGACCGTCTATTTGCTGGCGGATTCCAAGAAGTTCGGCAAGCGCGAGTTCGCGGCGTTCGGCGCGATGGATCGTATCGATTACCTCGTCACCGACGACGGGCTCGGCGAAGAGTTCGTGCGATGGCTCGATGGCAACGGGACGAAGATTCTGTATGCGTGAGGGGTTACTTGCTGTTTTTAATCGAAGCGGTGGATTGTTCCTGTCGGGAGGCGGTGCCGGTGTCACTTGCTGCCTACGCGTGGCTTGCAGTTTCGAAACTGGCTTAAAAAACTCGCCCCGGCGAGGGGCGAGCTAGCAGAACGGCGCGCAAAAAACTTCCCGACAGGGAAAGAGCCTACTTCTTCCCATCCACCACAGCCACGACCTCGTCTCGCGAGTACTCCTTGTTCGCGAGCGCGCCCGTCGGCGTCTTGGCCAGCACCGCATCCAGTTCCTCGGGCTTCACTTCGAGCACCGGCATCCGGATGTCATGCGGCACCTTCTTGCCCGCCAGCACCTGCTGCGTCACCCAGAACGCAAACGACGAAGCCCCCGGCGGAATCGTCACCGACATCGTTTCATAGCCGCTCTTGCGCTGTTCCGCCCACCACGCAAGCTCTTCCTGACGATTGCCGAGAATGATGATCGGCGTCGGCCGCCCCGCCGCCTTGATCGCCTGCGCCGCGCCGAACCCATCGCCGCCCTGCGTAACGACGCCGTCGATCTTCGGCAGCGTCGGCAAAATGCCCGCGACCTGTTTCTGCGCCACGGTCTGCGTCCAGTCGCCATGCACCGACCCGACGATCTTAAGCCCCGGATACTTCTTGATCTGATCGACGATACCTTGATGAATCTCGTCATCCACCGACACGCCCGCGAGCCCGCGAATCTCCAGCAGGTTGCCCTTGCCATTGAGACGCTTCGCCAGATAATCCACCTGCATTCGGCCCATGCCCTGGAAGTCCACGGCGATGCGATACGCGCACGGCTCGGTCGCGATGCCATCGAACGATACGACCGTCACGCCCGCACCGCACGCCTGCTTGATCACGCCATTGAGCGCTGTCGGCGAGACGGCGTCGACGGCGATCGCCTTGTAGCCCTGCAAAATGAGGTTCTGTATCTGCTGGACCTGCTCCGTCGCCTGGCTCTCCGCGGTCGTGAAGCTCGGCGCGGACGCCACGATCTTCTGCTTCACCGCGGCATCGGCGACATTGGACCAACTCTTGAGCATCTGCTGACGCCAGCTATTGCCCGCGTAGTTGTTCGACAACGCGATCTTCATCGACGACGTATCGCCGTTCGCCACCTGCGCCATCGCCGGCACGCTCGCCAGCGCGACGCATGCGGCCGCCATCATCTTAAGCATCTGCACTCTCTGTCTCCTTTTGTTATCGATCAGCGCGCCGCGCCGCGCACGCCTACATGAACCGCATACACCGATGAAGTCGCGGTGATGAACAGCCGGTTGCGCCGCAGCCCGCCAAACGTCAGGTTCGCGACGACTTCGGGAATGAGTATCTTGCCGAGCAGCGCGCCATCCGGCGCATAACAGTGCACGCCGTCTTCCGCGCTCGTCCACACGTTGCCTTGCTCGTCGCTGCGTAAGCCGTCGGGCACGCCGCTTCGCATCGCGATGAACACGCGGCCATTGCGCAACGCGCCATCCTTCTCGACATCGAATACACGAATGTGACGCGGCGCATCGTCATCGTGCGAGGCAGCGGAATCCGCGATATAGAGCTTCGATTCATCCGGCGAGAACGCGAGGCCGTTGGGCTTCACGAAGTCATCGCAGACGAGGCGCACTTGCGTTTCGCCGGGCGCGACGCGATACACGTTGCATCGGCCGATCTCGCTCTCCGCGCGATATCCCTCGTAATCGCTGATTATTCCGTAGTCCGGATCAGTAAACCAGATCGCACCTTGGGAATCGACGATCACATCGTTCGGCGAATTGAGCTTCTTGCCGTCGAAGTGCGATGCGATCACGGTCACGCTGCCGTCGTGCTCCGTGCGCGTCACGCGCCGCGCGCCGTGCTCGCAACTCACGAGACGTCCCTCGCGATCGCGCGTGTTGCCGTTGCTGAAATTCGATGGCGCGCGATACACGCCGACGCCCATCCCCGGCGCCCAGCGCAGCATGCGGTTGTTCGGAATGTCGCTCCAGATGAGCAAGTCCGTCGCCGGAAAATAAACGGGGCCTTCGGCCCACAGGCAATCGCCGGTCAGCTTCTCGAGGAATGCGTTGGGCTGAAGCAGCAGCCGAAAGCGCGGATCATGCACTTCGTAGTCTTGGGATTTCATGTCTCCTTGTCCTTCTTATGGGTTGATTCAACGGCTCTTTCACGCATCTTCAGCGCGCCGCCTTGCCGCCCGCCGCCACCGTCACCGCGATGATGAGCACGCCATAGACGATCGAACGCACGCCCGCATCCGCACCGACTGCATTGAGGACGGCGTTGGTCAGAAACAGGAACATTGATGCGCCCCACACGCCCGCAATCGTCGCCTTGCCGCCGGCAACCAGCGTGCCGCCGATCACGACCACGGCAATCGAAATCAGCATGTACTCGACGCCCATATCGAGCGACGCCCCGCCCGATGTCGCCGCGATCAGCAGCGCCGTCAGCGACGCGATCATCGAGGACATCACATAGGCGAGGCAGCGCGTGCGATGCACGTCCACGCCCGCGAGCCACGCGGCCCGCGCGTTCTGTCCGATCGCCGAAAGCCTGCGCCCATACACCGCGCGATGCAGCAGCACAGCCAGCGCAATCGACAACGCCAGCGCCACCAGCGCGATATACGGCACGTCGAGGAAGCGCCCGGTGGCGAACGCGCCGAGCCCGGGCGGCGGCGGCGGAAGCTGCCTGCCTTGCGTAATAGCGATCGACTGAATGATGAAGCTCGATGACAGCGTCGCGATGATCGGCGGAATGCGCAGCATGCGAATCAGCGCGTAATTCGCGAGCCCGATCGCGATGCCCACGCCGAGCGCCGCAGCCACGCCGAGCACGATGTTCCCGTTCACGCCGCCCATCACGTGCATGCCGACGACGCCGGCGAGCGCAATCGTCGAGGGCACCGACAAGTCGATGTTGCCCACGCCCGAGGTGATGACGAGCATCTGCCCGAGCCCGACCAGCACCATGAATACGCCGTATGTCAGCGCCGTTTGCGCGACATTGCTCGCGATTCCGAAGCCGAAAATCGCGACGATGGCGAACCACACGAGCACTGCGCCGACGAAGGACCACGCCCACGGCGCCTGAATGGCCTTGATGCGCGACCACGCGCTCCCGTTATTGTCTGCGATGGTGTTCATCGGCGCTCTCCGCGTTGCAGCAGCACGCGCAACGACAAAACCACGATCAGGATCGCACCCTGCATGCCGACCTGCCAGTCCGACGAAATATTTAGGAATGCGAGGAATGATGCCGCGAGCGTCAGCGTAATCGCGCCGAGCACCGCGCCGATCACGGAGACGCGCCCGCCCACGAATTCGCCGCCGCCGAGAATCACGGCCGCGATGGACAGCAACGTGTAACGCAAGGCGAGGTTGGCATCGGCGGATGTCGTGAGGCCCAGCAGCGACAGCCCCGACAACACGCCGAACACGCCCGCGACGCCATACAAGGTGGCCTTGCTGCGCACGAGCGACCAGCCGAAGCGGCGCATCGCGCGCGGATTGCCCCCCGCGCCGCGCACGCGCACGCCCGCCGAGGAGCGCATCAGCAGCAAATGACCGATGATCGCAATCAACACCGACCATACGATGGGCGCCGCGATGAACGGTGTCTGATAGTTCATCGCCGCGCCGAGCCATGTGGGGCTCGTGCCGCCCGGCGATGGCAACAGCACAATGGCAAGCCCGCTCCACACGAAGGAGAGCCCGAGCGTCACAACGATCGAAGGTATCTGGCGCAATTCGATCAGCGCGCCCACGGCCGCATAAGCCAGCACGCAGCCGGCGAGCGCGAGCGCGCCGAGCCACGGCGTCTTCACGAGCAGCGTCGCGCCGATGCATGCGACGAGACTCACGAACGGCCCGATGGAAAGATCGAGATCGTTGACGGTGATGATTGCAAGTTGCGCGAGCGTCGCGAGCACGATCGGCACGGCGAGATTCAACAGCAGGCTCGACCCAAAGTAGCTCATCACCGCGGGCTGCATGACGAGGATCGGTATCAGCACCGCGACGAGCGATATCGCGGGAAGCATCGCGCGCAAACGCGCTTGCGTAAAGGCGAGAGTCATGCGGCCTGCTCCTCGAAACTCGCCGCGAGCAACGCTTCTTCCGTGCATTCGTCGGCATGGAGCACGCGCGTGACGGCGGCCGAGCGGAACACGTAAGTGCGGTCGCAATGCGACAGTTCTTCGTTTTCGGTGGTGTACCAGATGAAGGTGCGGCCCTTCGCGGATTCATCGTGAACGAGCTGATAGATGTCCCGCTTCGTGCCGACGTCGACGCCGCGCGTGGGATCGTCCATCAGGATGAGGTCGGCATCGGATGCGAGCGCCCGCGCGAACAGAACCTTCTGCTGATTGCCGCCCGATAGCGACAGAATGCCCGCGCTCATCGCCGCGCCACGTATGCCGATCTTCAGGCGCCACGCTTCGACGACGGCCCGCGCCGCCGCGAGATCGACGAGACCGCGCCTGCGTGTCGCCCCGCCCGCGAGCCAGCGCACATCGAGATTCTGCGCGATGGACCATATCGGAAAGACGCCGTCGCGGCCGCGATCGCCCGCTACGAAAGCCACTTTCGCGCGGCCCGGCCCACGCCGCGACGCGGCTTCATAGATGGCAAGCAACGCTTCGGTTTGACCCTGGCCCGCGAGTCCCGCGAAGCCGACGACTTCGCCGCGCGCCGCTTCGATCGGCGTGTGACGCTTGACGCCCACGTTCCACTTGAAGTGCCGCTCGGTGCTGCGCGCGGCTTGCGATGGCGTCGCGCCCGGCGTCTTGTCCGCTTCGAGATGCTGCCCCATCGCCTGAATGATCGATGCGCGGCTCGACTGCGCACGCGGCAACACGCTGACGATGCCGCCATCGCGCATCACCATCACGCGGTCGGCTACGCGCTCGATCTCGCCCAGCATGTGCGTGATGAGCAGGCACGTGATGCCGCCCTGCGCCGCCTTGCTCACGAACGCGAGCAATTGCTCGGCGGTGTGGGCATCGAGCGATGAGGTCGGCTCGTCCAGAATCACGAGACGCACGGGGGTATCGGTGACGGTGAAGCCTCGCGCGATCTCCACCATCTGCTGCTGCGTGAGCGTGAGATCCGAGACGAGTTCGTTGCCCTTCAAGCCGTTGCCCGGAAAGATTTCTTCGAGCTTCTCGCGCATGAGCCGCGTAGCCGTGCGCCGCCATCCACGGCCATGCAATTGCGGATGGACGATGCACATGTTCTCCGCGACCGTCAGGTTCGCGCACAGCGACAACTCCTGAAACACGCAGCGCACGCCGGCTTCGCGTGCGGCGTTGGCGTCGTAATGCGGCGCGTCCCGGCCATCGACTTCGATGCGTCCCTGCGTCGGCGCATGCACGCCGGCCAGCACGGCCATCAGCGTCGATTTGCCCGCGCCGTTGTGCCCCGCGATGCCGACGCATTCGCCTCGCATGAACGCGAAGTCGATACCGTCGAGCGCGCGCACGCGCCCGAACGTCTTGCCGATGCCTTCGAAGCGAATGAGCGCGTCATCGCCGGCAATCGTGTCTCCTGCTCCGCCCATTCACATGCTCCATGCGTGGCGTTAGATTGAAATGCTCAGTTATTCTTACTATTTTTTCTTGTCGAGCAGCGCGACCGTCTGCGGCAGCGTATAGGTGACGTCGCTGATGCCGCCCGGCGGCGTCGCCGCGAGCTTGGCCGGCAACTCCTGCTGCGTTATCTCCAGCAACGGCACGTTGATGGTCACGTCCTTCGGGACCTTCTTGCCCGCGAGCACTTGCTGCGCGACCCAGAACGCGAACGTCACCGCGCCCGGCGGATTGGACAGCGAGCGCGACTGATAGCCGTTCTTCGTCTGCTCGTTCCACCAGTTGAGTTCGGGATACGTGCTGCCGATGATCATCGGCGGTGCCGGGCGATTCGCCGCCTTGAACGCCTGCGCAATGCCGAACGACATCTCGCCTTCGGTCGCGACGCCATCGACTTGCGGCAGCGTCGGCAGGATGCCCGCCACGGCTTTCTGCGCGACCGATTGCGTCCAGTCGCCATTCACCGATCCGACGAGCTTCATGCCGGGGTACTTCTTCATCGCTTCGAGCACGCCTTCATGCATGAGGTTATCGACGGAAATGCCCGCGACGCCCCGCACTTCGAGGATATTACCCTTGCCGTTCAGACGTTGCGCAAGATAGTCGACGCCCTGCGCCGCCCAGCCCTTGAAGTCGAAATTCACGCGATACGCGCAAGGCTCATCGACGATGCCATCGAAGGACACGACCACGACGCCCGCCGCGCACGCCTTCTTGATCGTGCCGTTGAGTGCGGTGGGCGACACCGCGTCGATAACGATGGCGTTATAGCCCTGCAAAATCAGGTTCTGCACCTGTTGCGCCTGCTCGGTGACCTGGTTTTCCGCGGTGGTGAAGGCGGGCGCGGCCGCGATCTTCTTGTCGGCAACGGCCTGTTGCGACACGCCGTTCCAGCTCTTCAGCATCGACTGACGCCACGCGTTGCCCGCGAAGCTGTTCGACAGCGCAATCTTCTTCTGCGACGTATCGCCGGTGGCGACCTGAGCATGCGCCACACCGGCGATCATGCACGACGCTGCGGCAAGGGCCATCGCCGCCTGTTTTGCTGAGCGGACCATCCGAGTCTCCTTATTATCGTGCTGCGTGTTTTTGTCGGTTCAATGCGTGCAGCGCGCGTGGCTAGGCGCGTGCCGTGTCAGTGCGAGCGATACGAAGTGCGCTGAAAGACTAACGAAATGGGCGAAGCGGTATGTGCGCGCTCGATGCGAACGCCGGAGCGGAAAGCCTGAAACGACATCGTCATGAGCATGCCTCTTTGGAGCGCATCAGCGAGGACGCCGATGCCTTGCTTTCAAACAGTTGCCTTCGGGACTGCCTTCAGTTGCATTGCGGTCAGGCCAATGAGAGTGGTCAGGCCAACGTACCGCCGAGGCAGTATAGCGATTGCCCTTGCGCGATGCAATTCGATTGTGACCGGTAACAGACCGGTACGTATGCCGCTTTTCGGTGGAACGAAACATGCAAACACACATGTTCTGACAAACACTGGACAAGCACATGGACACCTTACGTTTCACATCCAAAGTGGTCATCGTGACGGGCGCTGGCTCGGGGATCGGCGAGGGCGCGGCGCGCCGGTTCGCTGCGGAAGGCGCGAACGTCGTGCTGGCCGGGCGCACGCGAGAGAAACTCGAACGCGTCGCACGCGACCTCGATGCCGCGCGCACGCTGGTTCACGCTTGCGATGTCTCCCGCTATGAAGACGCGGAGCAATTGATCGAAGCGAGCGTCGCGTGCTTCGGGCGCATCGACGTGCTCGTGAACAACGCGGGCGTCGCGCCGACGGGACGCATCGATGAAGCGACGCTCGAAGACTGGCGCGCCATCATGTCGACCGATCTCGACGGCGTCTTTTATTGCAGCCGCGCGGCCATCCGTCATCTGATCGCGGCGAAGGGATCGATCGTCAATGTGTCGTCGGTGTCAGGGCTGGGCGGCGACTGGGGCATGAGTTTCTACAACGCGGCGAAGGGCGCGGTGACCAACTTCACGCGCGCGCTCGCGATGGATCACGGCCGCGACGGCGTGCGCGTGAACGCCGTCTGTCCGAGCCTGACCGCGAGCGACCTCACGAAAGACATGCTCGACGATGAGCCGCTCATGGCGAAGTTTCGCGAGCGCATTCCACTCGGCCGCGCCGCCCAGCCGGACGACATCGCCGCGGTCATTGCCTTTCTCGCCAGCGACGACGCGCGCTTCGTGACGGGCGTGAATCTGCCTGTCGACGGGGGCCTGAGCGCATCCAACGGCCAACCGCCGCAAGCATGAAACACGCGCCGCCGTGATTCGGTATGTCCATTGCTCGATTGTCCGGCAAGGAGGAATCGAGCATGGAGCTGGACTCGCCCGCATGGTTCGGCAAGGCGTTCTCGGAGCTGTGTAGAAAGCAGCGGTCTGCCGCGACCACCATCACGTTCGTACTGGGCGCGGGCTTCTCGAACTCATGGGACCCGCGCTATCCGACCGGCGCGGCGCTTTTCAATCTCGCCCATGACGACTGGACGGCGTGGTCGCCCATTCTTGCCGAGTTCCTCACGATGATCGGCTTTCCTGCGGAACGGACGACGCTGGACCGCGAGCTGTTTCTCGACATCGTGTATCAGGTGGGCATGCTGAGAAAGTATCCGCCGATACGCAACCGCTTCGTCGACGACTCCTGTCTCGATGCGATCGAACGCGAGCTGCGCTACATCGTGTATCGCAAGTTCAACGATACTGCGCCGCCGCCGAAGATGCTGGATGGCCGCTTCCGGCTCGATACCACCGGCTCGCCGGAAAAAGACGCGATCCTCTCGCTTTTCTCGGTGCTGATGCATCCGTCTTGCGCGAACGCGGCGCATGGGCCAGAGCGTGCGCTGCAAGTGAGCTTCGTCACGACCAACTATGACTTCGTGACCGAAGCACTCGTCGATAGCGCCAATCCGCAGGAGCGGCATGCTTCGCGCAGGCTTTACCGCGGCATTACGCCTGTTTCGTGGTGTGGAGAAGATGCGTTGATCGCGGGGCATTTGCGACCATCGGGCAATCTGTTGAAGGTCAATGGCGGCTTCGATCTGGTCATGACGCACGAAGGCTTGCAAATCGATTATCGCGAGCGCGATGACGAAGCCGTGCGCCGTCATCCGCCGCAAATCATGCTGCCGTCACGCGCGCAAGACTACGATCAGCCCTATTTTCAGGCACTTTTTCCGAAGGCGGTGCGCTTGCTGCAGGAATCGCGCGTCGTGGTGCTGGTGGGCTACGGGTTTCCCGAAGAAGATGCGCTGCTGCGGCTTCTGCTTCGGCAGTTCGCGGAAGCGCCCGCCGATGGCCGGCAACGCGTGCTGCATTACGTCGATCTCGCCGACGAGCGCACGCAACTGGTTCGCGCACGCCGCGCGTTTGCGCACCTGGGACACGATGGCGGTCTGGTCGTGAAGCCGTTCGAAGGCTCGTTCGGACAGTGGTGCAAGGACGTCCTGAAAAACCTGTCGATATGAACAACGCGCGCTTACGACACGCGCTATTGCAACGCTTACCAGCCCTGCGAGCCGCCCGCGTCGTGCTTCGTGGCGGGCGACGGCTTGCCGCTTTGCGCGGCTGGCACGCCGGTGCCGCCCGTATCGCGGCTCGTGCCGCTGCCCGCGCCGCCCGTCGATACGGTCCCGTCCGGTTGTCCGTTCGGCGCGCCGTGAATGCGCGGTCCGTCTGCGGACGATCCTGCCGCAGCTTGCCCGCTCGCACCCGAGGGCAGCCCCGCGCCCTGTCCGCCGGACCCGCCGCCCGGACAGCCCCCGCCGCCACAGCCGAGGCCGCCGCCCGCCGCGTGAACGCTGCCCGCGAGCGCCAGCAGCGCGCCGGATATCGCCAGTTTGATGACGTTCGCTTTCGTCGGCTTCCTGCTCAAAGCGCCAGCGCCTCGTGCTCGTCGATCCACGCGATCGCGCTTTCTTTCGCGAAGGCCATCGCTTCGTTCTCGTCGACGAAGGACAGGCGAAACTCCATGTCGTGCGATTCCATCGCGTCGCCGTCGTTAGCGGTCGGCAGATAGATGCGCGCATTGCCGACGATGCTTCCATCGTCGATGCTCGCCGATGTATGGATCGTGCATGACCGGTACTTGATTTCCATGACGTGCCTCCGCGCGGAATATAAAAGATGCGCGACAACGCAGCATAAGCCGTGCCGCTGGCTTTACTGTCGGGCACGCTGCATGCATCGACGTGCTCAATCGACGAATCCATGAACAAAAGCGAGGACGCAATGCAGAACGCAGAAGGTAATCCGTCACAGGCACAACAGAACGAAATGGCGGCTAAGAGCCCGGTCAAAACGCCCGCCACCGGCACCTCCGGCCCTGACGCCGCCAAGCAGGCCGAGGAGTTCGGCAAGACGAAGCATGCCGGCTCGGCGGAACCCGCCGGAGCGTCGGACGACAACTCGCCGCTTCCTTCATTCAGCGAGTCCGGCGATCAGTCCGCCGCACGCGATTCGGGCGATCCGGTTCTGCGCGCGAAAGGCCGTATCCGTTCGGTCGATTCGGACGGCATGGAATCCACCGACGACACCGTCGACGCGGATGCCAAATCCATCGAAGCGCGCCGCGACGTGTCGGAATGGCATGACAACGTCATTTCGTCAAACGCGACGCTCGACAACAACGTGCCCGCGCCTGCGGCGGGGCTGGGCGGCATCGACAGCCGGCCAACCGGGAATGCGCCTTCGATCTTGCCGAAGGAGGGTTATCGCGTCGTCATCGGCGAGACGGAATACGAGCAGCAGCTAAATGGCTCGAAGACATCGCACGTGATCACGCTCGAGCGCAAAGAGGAAGTCTGAGCGTGCGTCAGGCGCGTTGTCCTTCGCTTTCGAGCCACGCGCAGAACAGCTTCACCACCTCGTCGGCAGGCCGGCTCTCCGCTATGTACGTGCAATAGGTCCGCGATGGCAGGCGCGGTCCTGCGAACGGCATCACGAGCCGGCCAGCCGCGAGATCGTCCGCGACGAGCGCGGTCGGCCCCATCGCGACGCCTATCCCGTCGATCGCGCCTTGCAGGGTCAGATAGAAGTGATCGAAGGTCACGACCGCCGCTGGCCGCAACGCGGGAATCTTCGCCTTCGTCAGCCAGTCGGGCCACAGCCGCGGCAGGCTCGACGTATGGAGCAGCGTGTGACGATGCAAGTCATCGGGCGTGCGCAGCGGCACGCGTTCCATAAGCGCGGGACTGCATACGGGCAGCCGTTCTTCCGCGAGGAACGGGCGCATCGAATAGCCGTAGAACGTATCCGGTCCGCCGCGAATGACGACGTCATAGCCTTCTTTCAGGGCCTCTAGCGGCTCGTTCGACGTATCGACCTTCACGTCGATGTCCGGATGCGCCGTGTGAAACGCGACGAGTCTCGGCACGAGCCAGCGCAATGCGAAAGTAGCAGGCGCATTCACGGATAGCGTCCGGGGCACGGCTTTGGGAATGCCGTATCTCGCCGTCGCCTGTGCGAGTTGCTCGAACAACGGCCCGATTTCCGCGAGATACGCTTCGGCCGCGCCCGTCAGCACGACGCGCCGGTTCTTCCGCTCGAACAACGATGCGCCGAGCCACGCTTCAAGCAAACGCACTTGCTGACTCACCGCGCCCTGCGTGACGTGCAGTTCCGCCGCTGCATCCTTGAAGCTGCCGAGCCGGCCCGCCGCCTCGAAAGCACGCAACGCATTCAGTGAAGGCAGCTCTCTTTTCATTCGCAATAGAAAATCTCACGCATCGGGCCAATTTATCTGGTTTGTGCAGCGCTCACAAGATAGATATTCTTGCGCATATCGTGAACGTTCACAGGAACCTGCATGTTCAGCTACACAGGCGGTGTCGTGCTGTTCGCCGCCCTGCTTCACGCAAGCTGGAACGCGATGCTGCACGGCAATCGCGACCGCTTTCTCTCGATGACATGGATGAGCATCGCGATTGCGGCTGTATCGTCGGTGGCGGTCATCGCGTTGCCCTTGCCCGCCGATGCCGCGTGGCCCTGCATCGTTGCCTCGGGGCTCGTGCATATCGTCTATAACGTGAGCCTCGTGCGCTCGTATCGGCGAGGCGATCTCGCGCAGGCTTACCCGATCGCGCGTGGCTCGTCGCCGCTGCTCGTCACGCTCGGCGCGGCGCTCTTCGCGCACGAGGCCATCGGGCCGCTGCATGCGTTCGGCATCGCGCTTATCTCCGGCGGAATCATGGCGCTGGCGTTGCAGGGGCGGCATGTGTCGCGATCGAGCGCGCTGGCCGCGTTCACCACCGGCGTGACCATCGCGATCTATACGGTCATTGACGGCATCGGCGTGCGGGCATCGAACGGACAGGCGCTTGCTTACACCGCGTGGATGTTCCTCTTCTACTGGCTGATGCCGCTGCTCTTCGTGACGATGCGCGGGCTTCCCGCACTGTGGACGCCGATCCGCACCGCGCCCCTGGCCATCGGCTCGTCGCTGGCGGGCGGGCTCGTGTCGATCGCCGCGTACGGCATCGTCATATGGGCAATGCAAGCGGGCGCGATGGGCGCGGTATCGGCGTTGCGGGAAACGAGCGTCGTGTTCGCCGCGCTCATCGGCAGGGTGTTCCTGCGCGAGACCGTCAACGCGAAGCGCTGGCTCGCATGTCTGGTCGTCGCGGCGGGCGCGGTGTGTCTCGGCTTATGAGGCTCGCATGGCTTATCTGACGGTACTGACGGTCGGGCTGATGGCCGGCGTGTTGAGCGGCATCATCGGCACGGGTTCGTCGATGATGCTCATGCCCGTGCTCGTCATTCTCCATGGACCGCAACAGGCGGTGCCGATCATGGCGATCGCGTCGATACTCGGCAATCTCGGCAAGGTGCTTTCGTGGTGGCGCGAGATCGACTGGAAGGCGTGCTTCGCGTATGGCGTGACGGCGGTGCCCGGCGCGACGCTGGGCGTTCGCACGCTGCTGGCGCTGCCGTCGCGCACGGTCGATCTCGCGCTCGGCCTATTCTTCGTGGCGATGATTCCCACGCGGCGATGGCTCGCTCGCCGGTCCATTCGCTTCTCGCTCTTTCAGCTCTCGCTCATTGGCGCGCTTGTCGGCTTCCTGACGGGCATCGTCGTATCGACCGGGCCGATCACGGTACCCGTGTTCATGAACTATGGTCTCGTGAAAGGTGCGTTTCTGGCGACCGAAGCGGCCGGCTCATTGGCCGTGTACGGCGCGAAGGTCGCCATGTTCCGTGGCTTGGGCGCGCTGCCGTCGAGCGTCGTCTTGCAAGGGCTCATCACCGGCGCATCCATCATGGCGGGGACGTTCTGTGCGCGCGGCATCGTCGCGAGGATGTCGGCAAATGAGTTCAGGCTCGTCGTCGATGCGCTGATGCTGTCGTCTGGATTGACGCTGCTCTGGGCCGCCAGCCGATAACAACGGCGATGCCACGGCTCCTCGCGTAGCCGTGGCATCGCTTCGTTGCTCAGTTCACTGCGAACTCACTGCGGACTCACTGCGAAGCGCACGTGAAGCTGGACGCCACGTTCACATTGCCCGAACCGTTATAGCGCGGGAACGTCGGATACTCGCACAGCGGCCGCGTGCGGCCCGGCACGCCCGCCGTATCCGCAACGGTCTGCGCAGGCGGCGTCGCGCCGCGTTCGACCCAGTTTTCCAGCGTCGTCAACGAGTCCCACGATGCGTTGAAGATCGTGCTGATCGAATGCCCGTAGCCGGGAATCTCGTAATAGCGCACGAAGTTCGCAACCGTCGATGCACCCATCGTCTGCTGCAGCCGCACGTAATACTGCTCGGTCGATTGCGTGCTGACGAGGGCATCCGACATGCCGTGGGCCATCAGGATCTTGCCGCCCTTCTTGTTGAACGCGGACAGGTCCGTCTTGTTCACGTCCTGCTCGGCGGTCAGCGCACTGATGCGCGCCTGATAGGCGCCCGGGTTCTGCGGATCGACGTTGAGCGAATTGACGTTCGGATCGCGCGCCACGAAGTAGCGAATCCACTGGTCCCAGAAGACGCTGAAGTAAGGCGCGGTCGTCGGCATCGGGTTCGTCGGCTGCAGCAGGTTCAGCGCCAGCGCGGTGACGGTCGCCTGCGCCGGCGCCGCATTCACGACACCCAGGTCCGCGCCCCACACGTTGAAGCCGGGATACTGCGTCTCGCCGCTCGCGAGCGGATACGCGAACGTGATCGGCGTTGCGTACACCTTGAGCGCGTTGATCTGCGCATCCGAGAGACAGGACAAACCGGTATCGGCACCGCCCGGACAGCGCAGCGGTGCGCCGTTGAGCATGGCCGTCGATGGATCGAAGGTCGCATTGCACGCGGGAATGTTGCTGATGAGCCCGTCGGCGACGCCGTCGAGTGCATCGCAGGTGGCCGTGGCCGAATCGAGCAGCGCCTTGCGCTTCAACTGGCTCGGATACGCGCCCGGCTGCGCGAGCGCTCGCGTGATGCGGCCAAACTGTAGATCGAGCGTGGCCGCATTCCACGCCGGATAGAGCGCGATGATGCCGTCCCAGTCTTGCGGCCAACGCTGCACGACCGCGAGCGCCTCGCGTCCGCCCGACGATCCGCCCGCGAAGTACGCGCGCTTCGGCTTGTCCACCGCATAGCGTTTCGACAGGAGATAGACGGCGGTATCGCGCGTCTTCTTCAGCGCATCGCCGGAGAAGTTGGCGACGGCTTCGTCGTTGGTGCCGAACGAGCCATCGCGACTGCCGAGCGCGCCGGCCTGATGACCCGAGTCGCTGCTGAACACCGCGTAGCCGCGCGCAAGCGGCGCAGGCTGCGTGGTCGGGCCGGCAGGAACGTTGCCGGTCACGGATGGCACGGTGCCGTCGTAGCCGCCGCCGCCGAACATCACGACCTTGCTGTTCCACTGCGTCGGCATGGCGACGCGGAAAGTGATCTTCGGCGCAGTCTGATCGACCGGCGCGATGGTGCCGTCCACCTGACAGTATTCGGGCGTCGCCGTGACGCCCGTTCCCGATGCCGCGACGGTCGTCGCCGCCGTGACGGTCGCGCCCGTCGTCTGCAGACCGATGGCGCTCGCCGGCACCGCCATGCCTGCAAGCTGCGCGCAGGTCAAAGGCGTCGGCGAGGGCGATGGCGAACCGTCGTCGTCCCCGCCGTGACACGCGGCGAGCGCGAGCGCGGCGAGCGGTGCGGCGACGATGACACCACGATGTGCTAAAGAGCGGCCGAGTGCTTCTGGCATGTCCCCTTCCTCCATGTAGTTTGCTTCGCTATGTCGACGGTTGTCACCCGACGCCCCGCTCGCAGCCTGCTGCGGCATCGGCGTGACACATCGTCGTCGGGGCGCATGGAGAAAGTCAATTGGGGTGTTTACTTCACCCGGCCACGCCCGATCAGTCGTACAGCACGGCTGCAATCTTCGGGTCGTTCATGTTGCTCTTGTCGTACCAGTAGAAGCCGGTATCGACCTTCTTCGGCAGCTTCTCTCCCTTCAGCGCCTTGGCCGCCGAATCCACGACGCATTTACCGATGCCGATCGGGTTCTGCGTGATCGCGCCCAACATCAGGCCGTTGGTGATGTCCGCCTTTTGTTCCTTGCCCGAGTCGTAGCCGATGAGCACGAGCTTCTTGCCCGACTCCTTCACGCCGATCGCCGCGCCCGCAGCCGACCCTTCGTTCGCACCGAAGATGCCCTTGATGTTGGGATTGCCCTGGATCATCGCCTTGGCGATCTCGGCCGACTTCAGATGGTCGCCGGCGCCGTACTGCACCGATACGATCTTGATGTTCGGATGCTTCGACTTCATCTGATTCAGGAAGCCATCGCGACGATCGATGCCCGTGCGGCTCGTCTGGTCGTGAACGATCACGCCGACTTCGCCCGCATTGCCGATGGCGTCGGCCATCTTGTCGGCGGCGAGCGCGGCGGCGGCGAGATTGTCGGTGGCGCAGGTTGTGAGCGGAACGTCGCCATCGACGCCCGAGTCGAACGCGATGATCGGAATCTTGTTGTTCTGCGCGCGCTTGAGCAGCGGAATCGCGGCTTTGCTGTCGAGCGCGGCGATGCCGATCGCTTGCGGCTTCTTCGCGAGCGCGGCGGACAGCATGTCGATCTGCTTGTCGACCATTGCTTCGGTTTCAGGGCCTTCGAAGCTGATCCGGATCTTCTGTTCCTTCGCCGCCTGTTCGGCGCCGGACTTCACCGCCTGCCAGAACTGATGCTGGAAGCCTTTGGAAATGAGCGGCACATACGGCTCGTCCGCATGCGCGGCGCCCGTTGCGGTCGCGAGTGCGGATACACCAATCAGGACACCGATGATTCTTCTTTTGAACATGTTGCGTCTCCTCCCTAGGGTTTGTATCGCTTTTTACCAGATGATCTTCGCGCAGTTCTCAGCGCTTCCTGCGCCGCAGGATGTCCGCATAGACCGCGAGAATGATGATGAGGCCGGTCACGACGATCTGCCATTCCTGCGCCACCGACATGATGCGCAATCCATTGGTCAGCACGCTCATGATGAACGCGCCGATGATGGTGCCGAGAATCGTCCCCGCGCCGCCGCTCAGCGACGTGCCGCCGATCACGACCGCCGCGATCGCGTCCAGCTCGTAGCCTTGACCGAGCGCCGGCTGCGCCGAGTTGAGCCGCGACGCGATCAGAAGGCCCGCGACGCCGCAGATCGCGCCGCCGAGGCCATAGATCGCAATCTTCCAGCGGTCCACGTTCACGCCCGAGAGCCGCACCGCTTCCTCGTTGCTGCCGAGCGCGAACGTATAGCGGCCGAGCGCCGTGCGATTCAGCGTGATGGAACTCGCAATCGCGATGACGAAGAGAATCAGCACCGCATTCGGAATCGGCACGCTCGGGAAGAAATAGCCGATCAGCGAGTCCTGCGAGATCATGTAGAAGTTCTCGGTGTCGGTGAAGTAGATCGGCTTGTTCGTCGACACGACGAGCGACAGTCCCTTCAGCAACATCATCATGCCGAGCGTCGCGATGAAGGGCGGTATCTTCATCTTCGCGGTCAACGTGCCGGAGATGGTGCCGCACAGCGCGCCCGTTGCGATGGCCGCGACGATGCCGAGCCACATCGGCAGATGCCAGTACGTGAGAAACACGCCGCATATGACCGCGGTGAAGGTCATCAGCGTACCGACCGACAAGTCGATGCCCCCCGTGATGATCACGAAGGTCGACGCAATGGCGAGCACGCCGTTGACCGCCGTCGCCTGCAGGATGCCGAGGATGTTGTCCGTCTGCATGAACGCGGGCGAAGCGAAGCTGAAGAACACGAGCAGCAGAATCAGGCTTGCGAAGGCGAGCAGCTTTTGCAGCGCGGTCGGCGTGAAGAGGCGGCCGCGCAGGCCGCCCGCGCGTCGCCCGCCTGCAAGCGCGGCGCTTTCGGATGGCTGGGAAGGCTGCGATGGCTGGTTCATGGTCGGTCCTCGCGGCTCATGCCGCTTGCAGGGTGGGACGACGCGTCGCGAGCTGCATGATGCGCTCTTGCGTCGCTTCGCTAGCGGAAAGTTCGCCGGTGATGCGCCCTTCGCACATCACGACGATACGGTCACTCATGCGCAGAATCTCCGGCAGTTCGGAGGAGATCATCACGATCGCCTTGCCCTGTCCCGCGAGCGAGCGCAGCAGCCGATAGATTTCGCTCTTCGCGCCGACATCGATGCCGCGAGTGGGTTCGTCGAAGAACAGCACGTCGCAATCGCGCTCGAGCCATTTGGCGATGACGATCTTCTGCTGGTTGCCGCCAGAGAGCAGCCGCACCGGCTGCGTGGGCGACGGCGTTCTGATCGCCAGCAGCTTGATGAAGTGCGACGCCGACTTGCGGATACGCCCGCGCCGCAGGAACATGCCCGCCCAAAGAAATTTGCCGAGGTCCGACATGACGATGTTCGATTCGACATCCATGCCCGTCGCGAGGCCGAAGCGCTTGCGATCCTCCGACAGATAGCCGATGCCGCGCGTCACCGCATCGCTCGGCCTCCTGATGCTGGCCTTCGCGCCCTTCACGTAGATTTCGCCGGACTCGATCGGATCGGCCCCGAACACCGCGCGCGCCACCTCGGTGCGGCCCGCGCCCATGAGACCGGCGAAGCCCAGGATCTCGCCTTTGCGAAGCGTGAAGCTCACATCGCGCACGAGCGGTCCCGCGTTGAGATGCCTGACGTCGAGCGCGACATCGCCCTGTTCGGAACCGCCGAGGAAGGACGTCAGATCGGTCAGCGTGCGGCCGACCATCATGCCGATGATCGTCTCCACGCTCGTCTCGCGCGTGCCGACGGTGGCGACATATTCGCCGTCGCGCAGCACGGTTACGCGATCCGATATCTGTTCGAGCTCGTCCATCTTGTGCGAGATATAGACGATGCCGACGCCGCGCTCCTTCAGTTGCCGGATGATGCGAAAGAGTTCGGCAATCTCGGCGTCGTTGAGCGCGGAAGTCGGCTCGTCCATGATGAGCACGCGCGAATCGAACGACAACGCCTTCGCGATTTCCACCATCTGCTGGCTCGCGACCGTGAGCGTGTCGACCACCGTGCGCGGATCGAGATTGACGTGCATGCGCGCGAGGATGTCGTGCGCCGCCCGATTGAGCTTGTCCTCGTCGAGCAGGAGGCCCATCAGCTTGCGCGGCTCGCGTCCAATGAAGATGTTCTGCGCGACGGTCAGATGATTCATCAGATGCAGTTCCTGATGAATGATGCCGATGCCGAGCGCCTGCGCTTCACGCGGACTGGTGAATTCGACAGGCTTGCCGTCGACGAACATTTCGCCTGAATCGCGGCTGTACACGCCGGCGAGAATCTTCATCAGCGTGGACTTGCCCGCGCCGTTCTCGCCCATGAGCGCATGGACTTCGCCCGGCATGAGCTCGAACTGAACTTCATGCAGTGCGCGCACGCCTGGAAAACTTTTGCTGAGCTTGCTGACGGAAATGAGCGGAGTCATGGAGTCCCGTTTCAAGAGGTTCGATACTGTGCGTCGATACCGCTGAACATCCACCTGCCACTGCCACTGCTGCTATTGCTCGAAGAGATCCGGCCTCTTTGCTGCCGAGCGATGCAGTTCCGCCACCACCTGATCGAGGTGGTCGTGCATCGCTTTGGCGGCGGCATCGGCTTCGCCGTTTCGTATCGCTTCGAAGATGCGTTCGTGTTCCGCGAGCGTATGAACGAGCCGCTCCGGACTGGCGAGAATCTGCCGCGCACGATCCAGCGCGTTACGCGAAACCGCCACGATTTCCTTCACACGCGGTAACGCGATAGCATCGAGAAGAATCTCGTGAAATGCGAGGTCCAGCGCGTGAAACGCGAGGCGCTGATCGTTCGCGACCGCCGCGCGTTGCTGCTCCAGATTGCTGATCAGTGAATCGAGCGTGGCGGGCGCGAGATGAAGCGCCACGCCGCGCACCGTTTCGACTTCGAGCGCACTACGGATAAACAAATGCTGATGAATATCGCGCAGCGCGATGGGCTTCACCCGCGTGCCGCGCTGCGGCAAGACTTCGACGAGACCCGCGTGTTCGAGCCGCGCGAGCGCGGCGGAAACTGGAAAACGCGAGACGCCCATCCGCTCGCAGACCGCGATCTTGTCGATCATCATTCCCGGTTCCAGCGCCAGCGTGACGATGGCTTCGCGCAAGGCTTCCTCGACCGCATCGGTCAGGCTGCCCCGCTGCGCGCCGCCGTCGATCTTGTGCAGTGCGTCATACGGAGTACTCATAGTGTTCGTACCGGACGAAGTACTCACTGGGCGCTTGATTTCCGATGAAGATGCTAGCATGCTAGAAAGCAGATTCGATGTTGTCAACGCGTGCAAATGCCTAGTCGTCGTTAAACGCTTATGACGTCATCGAAACTCATTGGTGTTTTCCCGCAGACCGAAGTCGATCGCCATCGCCCCGGAGGGCGCCCTGATGACCACGATCACCAAACTGTCCGTTCGGGACATTCGCTTTCCCACTTCGCGCTCGCTCGATGGCTCGGACGCCATGAACGCCGCGCCGGACTATTCCGCCACCTACGTCACGCTCGAAACGGATTCATCATCCGGGCTGACGGGACACGGCCTTACGTTCACCATCGGACGCGGCAACGAGATATGCGTCGCAGCCGTCCATGCGCTGACGCCGCTCATCGTCGGCAAGACGCTCGAAGACATCACCGCGAACATGGGCGCGTTCTGGCGCGCGTTCACATCGGACAGCCAGTTGCGCTGGATCGGCCCGGACAAGGGCGCGATTCATCTTGCGACGGCGGCAGTCGTCAACGCGGTGTGGGACTTATGGGCGAAGGCGGAAGGCAAGCCAGTGTGGAAGCTGCTCGCCGACATGACGCCGGAAGAACTCGTGCGGTGCCTCGACTTCCGCTACGTGACCGACGCGATCACGCCGTATGAGGCCATCGCGATATTGAATCGCCATGTGAAGACACGCGGCGAGCGCGAGAAGGAAATGCTGGATCGCGGCTATCCGGCTTACACGACATCGGCGGGATGGCTCGGCTACGACGACGACAAGATTCGCCGGCTCGCACGCGAAGGCGTCGCGCAGGGCTGGACGCATTTCAAGCAGAAGGTCGGCGGCAATCTGGAAGAAGACGTGCGGCGTGCGCGCATTCTTCGCGAAGAGATCGGCCCGGATGCGAAGCTGATGATGGACGCGAACCAGGTATGGGACGTCGATGAAGCCGTCGCCAACATGCGGCGTCTCGCGGAGTTCGATCCCTGGTGGATCGAAGAACCGACGAGCCCCGACGATGTCCTCGGCCATGCCGCTATCCGTCGAAGGCTCGGTTCGATCGGCGTCGCCACGGGCGAGCATTGCCAGAACCGCGTGATGTTCAAGCAGTTGTTGCAGGCGGAAGCCATCGACTTCTGTCAGATCGACAGTTGCCGTCTCGGCGGCCTGAACGAAGTGCTCATCGTGCTGCTGATGGCCGCCAAGTTCGGCGTGCCGGTGTGTCCGCACGCGGGCGGTGTCGGGCTATGCGAGTACGTGCAGCACATCTCGCTGTTCGATTACATCTGCGTGTCCGGATCGCTCGACAATCGCGTGCTCGAATACGTCGATCATCTGCACGAGCATTTCATCGATCCCGTCGTGATCCGCAACGGCCGGTACATGCCGCCGCAACAGCCGGGCTATAGCATCGAAATGAAAGCGGCCTCGCTCGACCGGCATGTGTATCCGGATGGCGAGGCCTGGCGTTCGTGAACGTATGCCCGGCGTTTCGACGGCCGGGCATGTCTTTAAATCAGCGCAGCCCGCCGCTCGCGATGATGCTTTCGCCAGTCAGCCAGCGTGCATCGTCCGATGCGAGGAACGCCGCGACGGATGCGATGTCGTCAGGCTGACCCAGGCGGCCTAGCGGCGTCTGGCCGACGATCGCCGTATCCATCTCCGAACCGATGATGCCCGCCGTGTTCGTGCCTTCGGTCACGACCATGCCGGGATTGATCGAGTTCACGCGAATCTTCTTCGGACCGAGTTCGCGGGCCAGCGCGCCGGTGATCGCGTCGACCGCGCCTTTAGTGCCGCTATACACGGCGCTGGCGGGCGGCGTGATACGGCTCACAACCGAACTCACATTGATGATGCTCGCGCCTTCGCCGAGATGCTTCGCGGCGGCTTGCGTCACGAGCAACACGCCGAGCACGTTTACGTTGAACTGCTTGTGGAAGTGCTCTTCGGTGATTTCTTCGATCGTCGAGAACTCGTAGATGCCCGAGTTGTTCACGACGATATCGAGCCGGCCATACGTCTCCACGGCGGCATTCACGATGCCTTGGGCATCCGCCGCTTTCGACACGTCGCCGCCGACGGCGATCGCGCGTCCGTTCGCTGCTGTGATATCGGCCACCACCGCATCGGCGCCGGCCCTGCTGCTCGAATAATTCACCACCACCGAAGCGCCTTCCGCTGCGAGCTTTCTGGCGATTGCAGCGCCAATGCCCTTCGATGCACCCGTCACGACGGCGACCTTCCCTGCGAGCTTGCTCATGATCGTTTCCTTTCAAAGATTGTTTGCGGCGGTTCATCGGTTGAACCGATCTGCTAAGCGCAAATGTAGACAGGTCGATCGTTGCGATAAAGCGGCTCAAAACGAATTGACTGGCGGGGAATCGCGAACAATCAAGGATTCTCTGTAAGCGCCCGCTACAAAGCACGCGGTCTCGTATTCGCGAGGAAGCCATCGCGGTTCGGCATTTTCATGCGCGGCAACGACCGTGCATCGAGCGGCGCGTCTCGGGAACGATCTTGTTCAGACAGAGCATTCGCGCTCACCGCATGGATTTCGTCCGCCGACAGCGATGCGGCGCGTTAGGCGAGCATGCCGGCCGCGCCAGCCGAAAGCTTGCGCATGGCCTCGCGCCGCCCGGACACGGAAGCCGGGTGGTCCTTGTATCATATGGGATCCGAATTGATTGCGCGCGCAGACCGATTATCGATCGACCGCACCTTAGCGCGCAGGCGCATCGTTCTGGTCAGGGACGTTCGTCCGCTAACCAACGAGGATTCATATCGTTATGAAGAAGGCCGTGCGTTCAGCAGACCAGCAACTGCTCGGCAGGAATGCCCGGCGAGCGTCCCGCGAGCTTTTCGAATTCGAAGGGATCGTGACTGCAGAAGACGGACAACTCGGAGCCCGCGGTTCGGCATAGCTCGCGCAATCGCGCCTGATTCTGCAAACGCGCCGCGCGATCCTTCTCCATCATCCATTGATAGAACGCGAGGCCCGGCGTGCAACGCGGGCGGTCCCAATCCATCTCGGTATGGAAGAAGTAGGCGTCGGCAGCGAGCAGCAGCCATCCGGCTCCGTCCTTGCGCACCGCGATGCCCGCGTGTCCGAACGTATGTCCAGGCAGCGGCACGAGCGCGATGTCGTCGGCGAAACCGGTCAGCGGGTGCACCGAGTCGAAGCCGCGCCACTTCTCGCCGCCTCCGCGATGCACCGTCCAGTTGCCGCGCGTCGACCATTGCTGCGGGCGAAAGCGCTGCCGGTCGAGCCACGTCTTCTGCGCGAGCGCATAGTCGCGCTCGATCTCCAGCATGTGAACGGTCGCGTGCGGAAAGTCGTCGAGGCCGCCTGCGTGATCGAAGTCGAGGTGACTCATCAGGATGTGCCGCACATCGCTCGCCTTGAAACCCAGGCGCTCGATCTGCCGCACCGCCGTCATTTCCTCGCGAAAGTCCGGCTTCAGCATGAACAGAAAGAACGTGCTGAGACGGCTCTGCGGATTCGCGACGTCCCGGAGGCCGAAGCCTGTATCGACGAGCACGAGGCCATCGTTCGTTTCGAGGAGAAGACAGTGGCACGTGAGTTCGCCGCGGCGCAACAGGCTCGGCGTGCGGCCGTCGAACAGCTTGCCGCCGAGCGGACAACTCGATATGCAGTTGAGGTGATGAACGCGCATGAATGCCGCTCGCGCGCCTTCAGGACTTGTCGCCGTCGGCGGGCTTCACTTCCGACAGATCGTCCGCCCTCACCTCGGCCTCGCGCACGGTCGTGCCTTCGTCATCGGTCTCGGAGACATCGGTCGTGAAGGTTTCGTCGCTGCCGGTTTGCGCTTCGTCGTCCGCGCTCTGCGATGCGTCCGGTTTGCCGTTCTGGGGTGACGTGCTCATGATTCGCTCCTGATGACGTACGTGGAAGGACGGGATGCGGCGCCAAGAGGTCTCGAGAACCGCACGATGAGCTTCAAAGCAATCGCGGTGCCGCGCAATCGTGAGCCCGCCAGCGGCCGGCGGAACGCTTATTGCTGGCCGACTGACGAAGCGAATGCTTGACGAAAGGGAGGCACGGATGACCAACCGGCGTGTGCTGTCGAACGAATCCGACTCATTGATGCCGCTCGCCGCCGGCATGGTGGCAGGGCTTGCGGCCGCTGCGGGACTGCTGATCGGCCGCCGCGTGAGCGCGCTCGCTCGAACGGGCGAAGGTCATTCGGCGAAGCATCGTCTGCTCGATCTGGCATCGGGCGTGATGCAGCCGAAGTATCCGCTTGCGGCGATGAGCACATGGCTCAACGGCTTCCATATGTATGCAGACGACATGGGCCGTCAGGTCGAAGCGCACCACTTCTGCATTCATCTGAAACATGACCTGCATCAATGCGTGATCTTCGATTCGAACCGGCCGGATGCGCGGCTCATCGGCATCGAATACATCATTTCGGAAGAGCGCTTCCGGCAGTTGCCCGAGGAGGAGAAGCGCCTGTGGCATAGCCATCATTACGAGGTGAAGTCGGGCACTCTCGTTGCGCCGGGCATACCGGAGATGGCGGAGCGCGCGTATTTCAACGATCTCGTTTCCACGTACGGAAAGACCTTCCACACGTGGCAGATCGATCGCGACGACTTTCCGTATGGCCCGCCGCAACTGATGATGGGCTTCACGCAGGACGGGCAGCTCGACGAATCGATGCTCGCTGCGCGCGATGCGCGTCTCGGCGTCTCGTGGGAGGACCGCAGGCGCAAGCGTTACGACATTCCCGTGCCAGACATCGTGCCCGGTGCGAACGCGTGGGAAAGCGGCACCTCAGTGCAGACGACGCTCATGGACGTCCCGTTCCGGGACGGGAGCGACGCGTCGTGAGCATCCAAACGCAGTCCAAAGCCAGAACGGAGGAAGGACAAATGCGCATGAATTCCATCACCCGCATCGCAGTACTCGGTGCAGTCGTCGCGGCGATGTCGCTCACTGCCGGCTGCAAGCGCGGCTCGGATAGCGCGGGCGCAGGCGGCGCGGCAAGCGACACGTCCGCGGCATCCGCGCCCATGGCATCGGCGCCCATGGCATCGGCGCCCGCGGCAACGAGCTTCCCTGCGACCGCCGCCAGCGACGCACCCGCCGGCGCGAGCCAGTAAGCAGAGCCGCATCGCGCAGGCGCTGTTCGAATCATCATCTGAAGGAGAAACGCGATGGCCAAAGACGAGTCCAGCGGCTCGAACAACATGTTCATCGAGATGCAGAAGGCGCTCAAGGGTATCGACTATCCCGCGGACAAACAGACACTCCTCGACACCGCGCGAAGCAACGGCGCGAGCGAGGAAGTGACCAACGCGCTCGATGCGCTGCCGGAGCAGGAATACGACAGCCCTGCGGCCGTGTCGAAAGCGGTTGGCCAGGAAGAGTGACGGTCTTTCCATCACCCACAATGCGCGGACTTCGCGCTGCTTCAATCACAGAGGGAACACAATGAGCATTTTCTCGACCATCCTGAACAAGATTTTCCCGCATGACCATCCGGCCGCGACGACCTCCGGTGCGGCTACGCCGCCGGCGGCATCCAGCGCGGCAGGCGGCGCGGCGGCGGCGACACAGGCCAACCCATCGGCTGCGCCGGCGACGTCCGGCACGGAACCGGCGCGTCCTCCCGTCACGCCGATGCCCGAAGTCGACGTCGAAGCGATCCTCGTGCAGAAACAGCAGCAGAACGGCGCGAACCTGAACTGGCGCACGTCGATCGTCGATCTGATGAAGCTGCTCGACCTTGACAGCAGTCTTCAGGCGCGCAAGGAGCTCGCCGTTGAATTGCACTACACCGGCAACACGGAAGACTCGGCTTCGATGAACATCTGGCTGCACAAGGAAGTCATGAAGAAGCTCGCGGAGAACGGCGGCAAGGTTCCCGACGATCTCAAGAACTAACACAGGAATCGCCATGACCGGTTCTATCGTGCGATCGGCGGTGGAGAGGTTCGGCACGCTACGTGCTGAAACTTCGCGCCGTTTCCCCTGAGGGATGTGATCGCCATGAAAGAACCGGTCTCGCGTCGCGCGAAACTTGTCCTGTTTCCCTGGAAGAAGAACGTGTCGGCCAAACCCGGCCTCACCGACGATGACTACGCGATCTACGCGTCTTATCGGCCGCATGTCAGCGGCGCATTCGTCGGCACGCTGAAGGTCGTCCGCCTGACCGACGGACGCCTCCTTTATCCCTTCGACGGCGCCGAAGAGATCGGCCCGTTCACGCTCAAGGACGACGCTAAGAACGCCGCTCAGGCGCGCGGCAAGGAAATCGTCG
Organism: Caballeronia sp. RCC_10; assembly: GCF_041360715.1. Taxonomy (NCBI): domain Bacteria; kingdom Pseudomonadati; phylum Pseudomonadota; class Betaproteobacteria; order Burkholderiales; family Burkholderiaceae; genus Caballeronia; species Caballeronia sp. RCC_10. The sequence continues at coordinate 493,950 of NZ_JBFUPT010000002.1, read as the reverse complement.
AGGCCGATCTGCGCATGCCGGAACTGTGATCGCGGTCCGGCCCAGCGCCAAATTGCTGCATTTGCACCTCTCCTGGCGCGGATTCTTCTCGCCGCCAACGCGCGCTCGCGCACATCGCCGCGCGATGACCCGGCGGCACGCTCGCACGAAGAAGGGCACAAGCCGCTAAAATGTCCGGTTACGACAACTCCCCGTCCATGCTTTGCGAATTGCCGCGTGAAGGGTCAACGAGTACAAGAACCGATGACAATTGCCATGCGCAAGAGCGAGAATCCGAACGACGATCACGCCCTTCAAGACTGGGCGCGAATCTGGGTCGAATCCACGACGAACCTTGCAGCCTTCTGCCTGTCGCCGGAAGGTTTAGTTTCCACATGGAACCCCGGCGGTAGCGCCATTTATGGCTATGCGCCCGACGAAATCGTCGGACGCCACTACTCCATCTTCTTTCCCGACGAGGCCCGCGAGCACGGCATCGTCGAAATAGAACTGCGCGAGGCGCGCGAGCACCGGAGCTTCGAAACCGAGGGCTGGCGCAAGCGCAAGGACGGCTCCGTCTTCTGGGCAAGCGTACTGACGACGTCGCTCGTCGATCACGACGGCTCCCTGCTCGGCTTCGTGAAGGTCGTTCGCGACGAGAGCGACAAGCGCAAGGCGCACGATGCGGTCATCGAAAGCGAGCGGCGCTTCAGGCTGCTCGTGGAGGGCGTGACCGACTATTCGATCTTCATGCTCTCGCCCGAGGGCCTCGTGACCAACTGGAACAGCGGGGCGCGGCGCATCAAGGGCTATACCGCCGACGAGATCATCGGCGCGCACTTCTCCCGCTTCTATACGCCGGAAGACGCCGCCGCCGGGCTGCCGCAACGCGCGCTCGACACCGCCGCCCGCGAGGGACGCTTCGAGTCCGAAGGCTGGCGTTTGCGCCGCAATGGCGCGCGCTTCTGGGCGCACGTGATCGTCGACGCGATCCGCGACGAGAAAGGCACGCTGATCGGCTTCGCGAAGATCACGCGCGACGTCACCGAGCGGCGCGAGGCGGACCAGCTACTCGAGGAAACGCGCGCTGCGCTGTTGCAGGCGCAAAAGATGGAGGCCATCGGCAAGCTGACGGGCGGCGTCGCGCATGACTTCAATAACGTCCTGCAAGTGCTGCGCGGCAATCTCGAACTGCTGCGCACGCGCTGTCTTCACGACAGCTGGAGCATGGACCGCGTGAGCAGCGCAATCGACGCCGTCGAGCGCGGGGCCAAGCTCGCCTCGCAGTTGCTCGCGTTCGGCCGCCGCCAGGCGTTGCGGCCGGTATCGGTGAATCTCGCGGCGATGGTGCGCGGCATGGACGATCTGCTGCGCCGCGCGCTCGGCGAAACCATCGAGGTCGAGACGGTTGTATCGGGCGGGCTGTGGAATGCGTTCGTCGATCTGCATCAGTTGGAGAACGTGCTGCTGAATCTCGCCATCAACGCGCGCGACGCGATGCCCGAGGGCGGCAAGCTCACGCTCGAACTGGCCAACGCCATGCTCGATGACCGCTACGTGCGCAGCCTGTCCGACGTGCCGCCCGGCCAGTACGTGATGCTCGGCGTGACCGATACGGGCATCGGCATGCCGCCGGAAGTGATGGAGCGCGCGTTCGATCCGTTCTTCACGACGAAGCCCGAAGGCGAAGGCACCGGGCTCGGACTGAGCATGGCGTATGGCTTCGTCAAGCAAAGCGGCGGGCATATCCGCATCTATAGCGAAGTCGGGCACGGAACCACGGTGCGCGTGTATCTGCCGCGATCGTCCGTCCAGGCGGCGGAGCCGGTCAGATGGCGCAACGCACCGGTCACGGGCGGCACGGAAACCGTGCTCGTCGTCGAGGACGATCAGAAGGTGCAGGCGACGGTCATCGAAATGCTCTCCGAGCTCGGCTATCACGTGCTGAAAGCGGACAACGCCGATCAGGCGCTCGTCGTGTTGAGCAGCGGCGTGCACGTCGATCTCATCTTCACCGACGTGGTGATGCCCGGCACGTTGAAGAGCCCGGAGATGGCGCGTCGTGCGGTCACGATGCAGCCGCATGTGCGCGTGCTGTTCACATCGGGTTATACGCAGAACGCGATTGTGCATGGCGGGCGTCTCGACCCCGGCGTCGAACTGTTGAGCAAGCCATACAGCCGCGAAGACCTCGCATTCAAATTGCGGCAAATGCTGGGCTCACCGGGTGAACTGGTCGCCGCACCTGCCGCCGAACCATCGGCAGAATCCGCCCCGGCGGGTGCGAACCGCGTGCTCGTCGTCGAAGACGACGGCGCGACGCGCGAAGCGGTCGGCGAACTCATCGGCATGCTGGGTCATCAGGTGGTCGGCGCGGCCAACGCGCAAGCGGCGCTCGACGCCATGGCGCAAGGCCCGTTCGATGTCCTTCTCACCGATATCAACCTGCCCGACATGACGGGCATCGAACTGGCGCGACGCTGGATCAAACGCTTCCCGGACGTGCGCGTGATATTCGCGTCGGGGGAAAACGTCATGCAGGAAGACGTGCGGGACTTCTCGTGGCAGGCGTTGCGCAAGCCCTATACGCTCGAACAGCTCGAAAGCGCGCTGCGCGACAACAGCGGAGCGTAGTCGCCCGGCATCGTGCCATGGCGCATGGCTGAGACTGCGCGGGTCGAGCGCGTCTCAGCCGGTCATTCCTCGTTAATTCATTGCTCACTGCGGAATCGGCCGCTTGGCTTTACGCGGGAATGATTCCGGTTTAATCACCGATTTATTACGGGATCCCTATTAATTTAGAGCTGTTTGTAACTTCGCCATCGCGCTCGCCCCCCTTCGAGCGTTAACGGGACCGTGCATCGCATCTCGCGTTTGCGGCACAACCCTTGCGGAAAGTGATCACCGGACGTGTAAGCGGCAAGTGCGGCCATGCGGAAGGTGTGACCAGTCAGGGGGACATCATGAAACTTCTCACTACGCGCGATGGCCTGCCACGGCTCTCGTGGGGCTCCATCATCGCGGGTGTCATCCTGTCGGTGGTCGTCTATCTCATCATGAGCGTGCTCGGCACGGCGATCGGGGCATCGTTGCTCTCTCCGATGTCCAGGCCCGATACGCTGCATGGCTTCGGTTTCGGCTCCGGCATATGGGTGATCGTCACTACGGTCCTCGCTGTTTTCGTCGGGTCTTACTACGCGGGACGTTGCGCGCCCGTGCTCGGATGGCTGCATGGTCTGCTCGCGTGGGCCGTGATGACGCTTCTCATCGTCTATGGAATGACGTCGATCATTACCGGCGCGGTCAGCACGGCTGGCAGCATCGCCGCGACCAGCGCGCAGGTCGGCGCGACGGCCGCGAATCAGTCAGGCGGCGCAAATCAGATGATCGATTCCGCCAAACAGCAGGTACAGGCGGCGCTGGCGTCGGCGGCGTCCGCCGCATCGAGCCCCGAAGCCGAGCAGAACGCGCGTCAGGCCGCCGACACGGCCGCTCGCAACGTCGCTCGCGCAAGCTGGTTCTCGTTCGCGGCGCTGATCGTCGGCGCGATCATCGCCATTGTCTCGGGCAACGCCGGATTCAGGCATCAGCCGCCGTTCGAAGAAGGCGGCGGATCGGCCACCACGCGCGACGCCGCTGCCGCGCGCAACCGTCCTTTGCAAAGCGGCGGACGCGCGTGAGCGTCGACGTTACCCACACTTAAGAAACGGAGAACCCGATGAACCCGGACGAAACGCCCAGTCACGTCACCCCATCGACGGATTCATCCGACGAAGTTCGACTCGCGGCGGTGCAGGAAGAACTCGCCGTCGGCGTGCGTACGACCGAGACCGGCTCCGTGCGCGTGCGCAAAGTCGTGCACGAAGAGATGCAGCCCGTTTCGATGCGGCTTGCCACCGAGCAAGTAGAAGTCACGCGCGTGCCCGTGAACCGGGCCGTCGATGAACGAGCGCAGCCACGGCGCGAAGGCGACACGCTCATCGTCCCTGTCTACGAATACGTGCCGGTGGTTCGCATGCAACTCAGTTTGAAAGAAGAGGTGCATATCCGGACGATACATACGCAGCAGGACGTCGTGCAGCAGGTTCTGTTGAACTCCGAAGAGTTGATCGTCGAGCGGCGCGAAGGCCCGGACGGCGAATGGAAACCGGAACATACCGGCGAATGAATCAAGCGGGAACGCGCGTTGCGCTTTCTGTGCACGCGCTTCAACTTCGGCCTGCGTACGCCTTTATTGTTAAGGAGATCATGCAATGACTCAGACTATCATCGGTGTATTCAACACCATCCAGGATGCGGAAGTTGCTCAAGCCCGCCTCGAAGCGGAAGGCTTCTCCAGATCGGACATGAGCGTGCACGCGCAGGACGCGACGAGCACGACCGACGCCGACCTGACCACGCGCAATGTCACCGCCGGCACGTCCGACACCGGCTATCACGAAGGCGCGATGTCGCGTACCGAGCACTTCTTCAAGAACCTGTTCGGCGATAACGACCGGCCGGAAGAGATCGGTCATTATCAGGAAGCGGTTCGCGGCGGCGCGTTGCTGACCGTCGATATCGTGAACGAGTCGGATAGCGAGCGCGTGCGCGATGCACTCTATGCAGCGGGCGCAATCGATATCGACGCGCGCGTCGCCCAATGGCGCAACACCGGCTACACCGCCTACGACAGCAGCGCCCCCGCCTACTCCGCCGACGAAATTGCCGCCGAACGCAAGGCGTTCCCGGTCGTTCAGGAGTCGCTCGAAGTCGGCAAGCGTGAAGTGCAGACCGGCGGCGTGCGTGTCTATTCGCGTGTGACCGAAACGCCCGTCAGCGAGTCGGTCAATCTTCGTGAAGAACACGCGAGCATCGAGCGCCGTGCTGTCGACCGTCCCGCGACGGCCGCCGATCTGAAGGAAGGCTTCGTCGAGATCCGCGAAACAGCGGAGCAACCGGTCGTGGCGAAGACGGCACGCGTCGTCGAAGAAGTGGTCGTCGGCAAGGAAGCGTCGAACCGCACGGAAACCATTACGGACACCGTGCGCGGCACCGAAGTGGAAGTGGAGCGGACCACCGGCGTTGAAGGCACCGCCGACGTTCCTCCAGTGAAGAAGACGCCGCTCTAATCGCGGCAGCGTTGAGCGGCTCGTCACGCGCGGGCCGCTCAACGCGAGCTTATTCAAAAAATAGTTGACCGGTTCGATAGAGTTCGGCATAATCCACTGTGAAGTTCAAGAAGTCGATTGCTGTTCATCAATAGTCCGATTCCCCCCGGTATTCGTTGTCCACTCCCTCCTTGCTGCTTCGCCCTGCTCACTGAGCGATCACACTTATTCATTTCAGGATTCTCATGGATACCGGTACGGTTAAATGGTTCAACGACACCAAGGGTTTTGGCTTCATCACGCCGGATAACGGCGGCGACGATCTTTTCGCCCACTTCTCGGAAATTCGCGCGGACGGCTTCAAGACGCTCGCAGAAGGCCAGAAGGTGAGCTTCGAAACGAAGCGCGGCCCGAAGGGCATGCAAGCTTCGAACATCAAGCCGGTGTAAGTTTGCTGCACATCGGGAGCTGAATAATCGGCTCCCGGTTTCTTGCTGGTCCGCTTTACTCCCCTCCGCGTTCCTCCCGGCCAAGACGTTTCCAGGCCCATTCCCCCAAGCGTCTCTCAGGCGCCGCATTTCAAGACTTTCCGTACTTTGACGGAAGGCATTCATCTACAAAATTAAAATGACATCGAATCAACATTACCGCGGTTATGCGGTGCATCCCTTCGCACATCGTCTCGGCGATAACGGCTTCTCCGCTAACTTGCTGCTCGAGCGCGCCGACACGGATTGCGGCGACCCCGCCTACCAGTTTTATTCGCTCGACTACTTCTCGAAAGAAGCCGACGCCATTGCTTATTCGCAGCGATGGGCGGAGGACTGGATCGACGCGCGAGGCTAAATCGCCCGCGCTTGCCTCGACGCGCCGCTCGGTAACGTCGACACTCACCCTTTCCCGCCTTGCATTTTTTCCCTCGCAGAACATTATCGGCCTCCCATTCCGATAATTAAGATTCAACGCGCCAAACGTTTGCCCGCGCAGGCAACGCCTTCAGTCGCCGCTGCAACTGCCGTTATCGGTGGAAGGAGGCTTATCCGGCTTTAGCCGTCGATTACCTTCTCCCCGACCCTGGCTTTGTAGTCGCATCGTTCCGTCGTTTAAGAGCGAATAAGAAAGGAAAACATGCGCGTTGCCTCTAAAACGACGAATCGGCAGTTGTTCAACACAATCTGGCCATTCCTGGCAGTCGTCATCTCCCTATTGGCGATGGCGGCTACGAGCCTGGCGATCATGTCGTCGGTGCGTGCTTATATCGGCGGGGAAAGCACCTGGTCGAAGGGGCAAAAGGACGCAGTGTTCTATCTCGTCCGCTACGCACAGACCGGCGATGAACAAGCGTTCTCGGAATACCAGAGCGCGATCGCCTATCCGCAGAATCTCAAACGCGCCCGTCTCGCGCTCGACCGCCCCGATCCCGATGTGCCCGAAGCGCGCGCCGCCCTGCTGGCGAGCGGCGTGTATCCGGCCGATGTCGGCGCGGTCATCTGGGTCTATCGCACGTTCCGCCGCGCAAGCTATTTTCAGGAAGCCGTGGCGTACTGGACGGCCGGCGACCTGCTCGTCGACAAGCTCGCCGATGCGGGCCGCCAGTTGCGCGCCGCCATGAAACGCGGGGACGCCGGGCGCGCCGACGTCGACCATCTCACCGACGAAGTCTGGAACATCAACGGCGCGATCGCTCCGATCTCGCGCGCCTTTGCCGACGTGCTCGGCTCCGCGTTCCGCCAAACCGCGATGCTGCTGTTCACGGTCAACGTCGTGATCGCCGTGCTGCTCGTCTGCTTGTCCGGCTGGTACGCGCGGCGCTTCATCACCGCGCGGCTCGCGACTGAGAACGCGCTGCGCCGAAGCGAAGCGCGCGCCAAGGCGACGCTCGGCTCGATCGGCGAGGCGGTGATTTCGGTCGGTCCGTCGGGTCTCGTCGAGTTCATCAATCCGGCAGCGGAAAAGCTCTTCTGCCGGGAAGCGGCGGCCTGCGTGAACCGGCCGCTCGGCGCGCTCGTGACGGTGGCGCGCGAATGGGACCGCCGGCCCGTCGACGTGATCGACGAGGCGCTGAAGGAAGCGGAGCCGGAAGACGTCAGCGGCGACCTGATCCTGACGAACGCGATGGGCGTGGATATCGTCGTGCAGGCCATCACTTCCGTCGTGCGCGATCAGTCGGATGTGCTGACGGGCGTCGTGCTCCTCCTGCGAAACATGACGCGCGAGCGCGAGTACGTGTCGAACCTCGCCTGGCAGGCGACGCACGATGGCCTGACGGGCTTGCTCAATCGCACCGAATTCGAGCGGCGGCTCAGCAACGCGCTCGATCGCGAATCGGACATCGATCCGTCGCATCGCGCGCAAATGCTGATGATGCTGGACCTCGACCAGTTCAAGGTGGTCAACGATACCTACGGTCACGCCGCCGGCGACGCCATGCTGCGCGAAGTCGCGCTGTTCATCGAAGAATGCCTGCGCGAAGACGACGTGCTCGGCCGTCTCGGCGGCGACGAGTTCGGCGCGCTGCTCTGCAATTGCGACAAGCAGACCGCGATGCAGATCGCCGAGCGCCTCCGAAAGGATGTCGCGGCGTTCGAATGGTCGTGGGAGACGCATCGCCTGTCGACGAGCGTGAGCATCGGCGTGGTCGATCTTCGGCAAAGCGGACTCGATGTCGAGACCGCCATGCGTTATGGCGATATCGCGTGCTACCTCGCGAAGGAGCGCGGCCGCGATCGCGTGCATCTCGCGGTGCCCGGCGACAAGGAACTCACGCGCCATGCGAGCGAAATGTCGTGGTGCGGACGCATCAAGGACGCGCTCGCCAACGACCGCTTCTGCCTCTACATGCAGGAGATTCGCGCGACCGAACTGGAGGCGGGCCATCCCAGCGGCATCGCATACCCGCGTCATGCGGAAATTCTTCTGCGCATGGTGGGCGAACGCGGCGATATCGTTCCGCCGGGGCTTTTCATGCCGGCAGCGGAGCGTTATGGGCTGATGTCGGCCATCGACCGGTGGGTCGTGCGCGCGGTGTTTTCCACGCTATCGCAGACGCCGCAAAGAGAACGGATGGAATACGCGATCAACCTTTCGGGCGCATCCATCGGCGACGAACGCTTCCTCCAGTTCCTGAACGAGCAGTTCGCGGTGAGCGGTGTCGCGCCATCGTCGATCTGCTTCGAAGTCACCGAAACCACCGCTGTCGCCAATCTCGCCGCCGCCGCGCGCTTCATCCGCGAACTGAAGAAGCGCGGCTGCAAGTTCGCGCTCGACGACTTCGGCGCGGGCATGTCGTCGTTCGGCTATCTGAAGCACTTGCCGGTCGACTACATCAAGATCGACGGCGGATTCATCAAGGACATGCTTAAAGATGCCGTTAACCGAGACATGGTGGCGGCAATTAACGACATCGGTCATTCGATGGGCCGTCTGACCATCGCGGAATACGTGGAAAGCGAGGCGATTCTTCGCGCGCTTCGGGAGATGGGCGTCGATTTCGTACAAGGCTTCCATGTCGGGCGTCCCGAACCCTGGGCGCAGCACGTCGAACCTATCAACATCTAACAGGAGAGTACGTTTTGGATCCGACTTTTCAGCGGGTTGGCGACCTGAAGGACATCGCCAGCTACCCGGCATGGCTTGGCGACGTTTTGGCCGAGACGAACGAAGCGAAACAAGGCGTCGTCAGGCATCCGATTTTCGCGGCAATGCGCGAGGCGAAGCTGGAAGCGCGTCAGGCAGAGGCGTTCCTCGTCAACGGATGGCCGGTCGTCGAGCAATTCCCGCAATACATGGCGATGAACCTGCAAAAGGTGCGCTACGGCCACTCGCGCGGCGAAGACCTCGCGCGGCGTTATCTGACGCGCAATATCCGCGTCGAGCAAAACCACGCGGACTACTGGGTCGACTGGGCCGCCGCACACGACGTCAGCAAGCGCGCGCTGATGAAGGCCAATGGCCCGACGCTCGCGTATGCGCTTAGTCACTGGTGCTGGAAGAGCAGTAGCACGGACGCGCTCGCGGCCAGCATCGCGGCGACGAACTTCGCGATCGAAGGCGTAACCGGCGAATGGGCGACGCTCGTTTGCAGCAGCGACACCTATGCGAACAGCTTCCCGGTATCGATCCGCCGCAAGGCGATGCGCTGGCTCAGCCTGCATGCGCATTACGACGACGCGCATCCGTGGGAAGCGCTGGAAATCGTGGCCACGTTGCTCGGCAATGCGCCGGGTGTCGACGAGGTGCATACGGTGAAGCGCAGCATCGAGATGAGCTATGAGTACTTCAAGATGAGCCTCGACTGCTGCCTGTAGCAGACGGCTTCCCGCTGTATCAAGAGCGTTATCCGCATCCGTACACGAGATGTCGCGTGCGGAGTGGATACGCTCTGCCCGGCAAACTGGAACCAATCTGGACAAGAGATGAAAAAGAAGCAATTTGCGTGTGCTGCCGCAGCGGCCCTGTGTGTCACGGGCGCTCACGCACAGGCGGCGGGAAGTGTCGTCGTGAACGCCGGGTGGATGCATTTCGCACCGCAGGAATCGAGCGGCCCGTTCAAGATCACCGCGTTGGGGCAGACGACGACGGCGCCCGGCGCGGGCGCATCCGTGAGCGATGCCGACACGTTCGGTCTCACGGCGACGTACTTCATCACCGATCACATCGCCGCTGAAGGCGTAATGGGCGTGCCGCCGAAGTTCGATCTGTACGGCACCGGCACGCTGAGTCCGTTCGGCAAGCTCGGCTCGGCGCGCGAATGGAGCCCGACGCTGCTCCTGAAGTATTACTTCGGCGGCGCGCAAAGCCGCTTCCGCCCTTACCTGGGCGCGGGCGCATCGTACGTGTGGTTCTCAGGCGAGAAGTTGAATGGCGCGATGTCGAGCGGCGCCTTCCTCTATTCGAGCCAGTTCGGCAACGCGCTGACCGGACCGACGACCGTCAAGCTGAGCAGTTCGTTCGCGCCTGTCGTCAACGCCGGTCTCTCGTACAACTTCAACGAGCACTGGTCGGCCGCGTTCTCGGTGTCGTACATGTGGCTGAAGACCCGTGCGACGATGGAGACGCAATCGGCGGTGGGCACGGTCAAGAGCGAATCGAAGATCAAGCTCGATCCGATCGTGACGTTCCTCTCGGTCGGCTACAAGTTCTGAGCGTCTTCGCGATGCCGCCGCCGTCACGGGCGGCGGTTCATCGCCGGCTCAGGACTTTTGTCCGCGGCCTGTCTTTTCCTGCAGTTCTTCGATCCTGCGCGAAGCGTCCGCCTTCGTGAGCGACGGATCGAACGGCTCCTTCGCCTCTTCCGACAACGTCTTCAGATACGACGCCTGCGCGCCGGTCATCGGCTCGTCGCCCGTAACCCAGTCGTCCGGATCCTTCTCCGCATTCGAAGTAGGCGTCGCCTTCGGGTTGTCGCTGGGCGCGTTGCTCTGCGCGTCGTCGCGTTCGGTGTCTTTCTCGTTCATTGTGCGGTTCTCCTTGCGGGTGCTTGGTCGACGATGACAGGGCGCAAAGAACGTGCCTTGCCTCATCCACGCGACAGCGCCGCGCGCACATGCGATACGAATCGCGCAGTCACCGGATCCTCCCGCGCCGATGCCCACGCCAGCCCGACGCGCCATCTCGCGTCCTTTCCGGGCAACGGCAGAACGGTCGCATCGCGCAACAGATATTGCGCACGCGACGGAATGAACGCGACGCCGACGCATGCCGCGACCGACGTGAGCACGGACTGCACGTCTTCCGCATGCTGCGTGATGTTCGGCACGAAGCGCCGCGCGCTGCACCACCGGTCGATCTGAGCGGCGAGACCCGGCCCGCGTGCGCGCGACAGCGCAATAAACCCGATGTCGTTGAGCACCGCAAGGTCTGAAGGAAGGCGCTTGTACTGGCTGTGCGGCGGCATCGCCAGTGCGAGGGCTTCATCGACGACCTTGAACGACGCCAGTCCCGCGCCCGCCGGCAAGCGCAGAAAGCCGGCGTCCAGCTTGCCCGCGAGCAGCCGCCGCTCCTGCTCGGCCGACGACAGATCGCTGAGGGTGATGGCCACGCCCGGATTCGCGCGCCGGAAATCCGCGATGATTTGCGGCACGAGCGTCAGCACCGACAGGCAGATGCCGATGCGCAGATGCCCGGTTCGGCCGCTGCTCGCGTCGCGCGCACGCGCGAGAACGTCATCCGCGTCGCGGACCAGCGTCTGTGCGTCGGGCAGGAAGCGCTCGCCAAACAAGGTGAGTTCCGCGCCATGCCTTCCTCGCTCGAATAGCTTGCCGCCGATGCTCGCCTCCAGCGCGCCGATCTGCTTGCTGAGCGCCGGCTGGCTCATATGCAACGCGTCGGCGGCGCGGCTGAAATGGCGCAGTTCCGCGACCGCGAGAAAGGTCCTGAGCAGTCTGATTTCCATTCGTTTCGGTGATTGAACGCCGCAAATCATTCATTTTACAAATCGGACGCCGCAACGTTCAATGGCTACCTGAACTTTCGATCGAGGTAGCGTCATATGTCATCTGAAAAGTTTCCGCCGAGCGTCAGTGCGCCCGATGCGCGCGCTCCGTCCACGCCCTCGGCACGCGTCAGGCGTATTCAAGTTGAAGAAGCGCCGGCGCAGGACCGGCCTTCGACTGGCTCTATCGCGCTGAGCTTCGCGGTGGTTAGACGGAATATCGGGAGTTCGGCGAAGTAGGGACGCGGCGAACGCCTGTCGAACCGGACTGCCCCGATTGCGGCTGCGGAACGCGACGTTGATGGCGGCGCGATGCAAACGAGTGCCCGAATCCGCTTAAACCCCCGGCATCATCGGATAGGCAACCGTATGATCTTCCACGCGCTTCACGCCGGGGATATTCTCGGCCGCGATCCGCATCGCGTCGATCTGATCCGTCGACCACACCGCGCCCCACACGTGCACGACGCCATCGTGCACGACGATATTGCGCCCGGGAAACGCCCATCCACGCCCCGCGACCTCGCCCATCAGCATCGCGCGAATGTCCTTGTCGGTTGCTGAAGTACCCGGCGCGGCCTTCGCCACCGGCGCCGACGCCAGCGCCTGCACGAGATTCGAGCGGCTCACGATGCCGACGAGCCTGTGATCCCGCAGCACCGGCACCCGCTTGATATGCCGCGTTTCCAGCACCGAGGCAATCTCGGCAAGCGACGTATCCTCCTGCACGCACGCCACATCGCGGCTCATGATTTCGCCGACCGTGCGCGCATGTGACTTCACATAGTCCGCCGCGCCACCTGAGCCGATCAGATCCAGCCACCACGAACGCCTGCCTTGCCGCTTCTCGGTGTCCGTCTCGCTGCGATGAAGCAGGTCGCCTTCACTGACCATGCCGATCACATGCCGATCTTCATCGACGACCGGCGCGCCGCTGATGCGGTGCTTGACCAGCAATTGCGCCAACTCAAGAACCGTCGTGCCGGGCGTGACGGAAAGGACGGTCGAGGTCATTACATCGCGTGCTTGCATGATGGGCTCCGGTAGTGAGAAATCATCAGTTGATCGAAACGATGCCGGCTTCGCTAATCACGATACGCCTCGCGCAATGTCCGGCCTTGACAGGCGTCAATCGCGGATGAGATGCGAAGCATCAACCGTCCATGCGCAACACCGCCGCACCGGAGACGCGGCCCGCGCGCAGATCGGAGAGCGCATCGTTCGCATCGTCGAGCGCGTAGACGCGTGTCCGCAGACGAAGCGCGATGCCTTCTGCACGCGCCATGAACTCTGCGCCGTCCGCGCGCGTGAGATTCGCCACGGACACGATCCGCCGCTCGCCCCATAACAGCGCATACGGGAACGCGGGAATGTCGCTCATATGAATGCCGCCGCACACGACGACACCGCCCTTCGCGACCGCTCCGAGCGCGACCGGCACGAGCGCACCGGCGGGCGCGAAGATCAGCGCCGCATCGAGTTCGTCGGGCGCTGGTTCGCCGCTGCTGCCGGCCCAACTCGCGCCCAGCTCCAAGGCCAGCGCCTGCGCCGCCTCGTCGCCGGGACGCGTGAACGCATAGACCGTGCGCCCCTCGTGCCGCGCGACCTGCGCGACGATGTGCGCCGCCGCGCCAAACCCATAAATGCCGATGCGCTTAGCGTCTCCCGCCATCTTCAGCGTCCTGTAGCCGATGAGTCCGGCACACAGCAGCGGCGCGGCGTCGAAGTCGGGGTAGCGCGACGGAAGATGCAGGCAAAACCGGCTATCGGCGGTCATGCGCGTGGCATAGCCGCCATCGAGCGTATAGCCGGTGAAGCCGGGCGCATCGCACAGGTTCTCGCGATCGCTCGTGCAATAGCGGCATCGTCCGCATGTGTGGCCGAGCCACGGCACGCCGACGCGTTCGCCTGTTGCGAAGCCTTCCACGCCCGCGCCGATGGCGGCCACGCGCCCGACGACTTCGTGTCCCGGTATCACGGGCCGCTTCGAATGCGCGAGTTCGCCATCGACGACATGGAGATCGGTCCTGCAGACGCCGCACGCCGCGACGTCGATCAGCAGTTGCCCCGGACCGGCGACGGGGTCATCCAGCTCGACGGCGCAAAGCGTCGGCGAACTGCCGTCGAAGCGCATCGCATGCATCATCCGGCTCCGTGCGTATCGCGTTCGGCGCGCGGCTGGTCCGCGGAAGGCGTCTGTTCCGGCAACGCGGTTTCGCGTGGCGACGACGCGTCGTGATCCGATGAATCCATCTGTCGATGTGTATGAACGCTCGCCGGAAGATTCTCGCTGAACCGGAAATAGCCGCTGCGAAGCATCACCGGCTTGCGTCCGACGCTCGTCAGCAGTTGTTCGGCGGCCCCTTCGATCGCGGCGCGGTGGTTATCGAACGCTCGCCGCAAGTCGTCTTCCCGCGACGACGCCGCCCCGAAATGGTCCCTCAGGGCTTCCGCCGATATCGTGCATTGAACCCGCTCGCCGCCCGCGATGGCGCCGAACACGAGCGCGGGCTCGTCGCCGTGATAGACGGGCGCGGCGGTGGAGAACGTGATGTCCATGATGGCGAGCCCTCGCAGGACCATGACAAGCGAACGGCATGCGCCGTAACTTACGCTTCCAGTGTCCCCGCGATGACGCTCACGAGCGTTGATCCAGATCAATGCCCGGACGCGCTATCTGCGCAGAATCGATGACTCTGCGTATTCGATGTTGCCGATGGCGGGCATCACATTCGCCCACGAAACATCACGCGCCAGGTTCAACGCGATGCCCGCGCGCCGCGCCGAGGCGGCGCCACTTCTGCGAGCAACTCGTAATGCAACTGGCGCAGGATTTCGACGAACGCCGAAGTAAGCCGCTCGCGCGGCCGATGCGGCGGAAACAACAGATATGTCGGGAAAAGCGTGGCTGGAAGAAACGGACGAATGACAATCTCTGGTCCCGCAAAGTCCCGCGCGACGATCGGATGCGCGAGGGTCACGCCCATGCCGTGCCTGACCATTTCGCAGCTGATGGCGGTGTATTGCGCTTCGATCGCGAGCACGCGTTCGACGCCGGCGCGCTGGAATACCTCGTCCATCAATGCGCGCGTGCCGTCGCCATGACACAGCGAGATGAACGATTCCCCTTCGAGATCTTCCGGCTTGATGCTGCGCTTCGCCGCGAGCCGATGCGACGCCGGCATCACACAGACGGCTGCGACACTCGATAACTGCTCGACCTCGCAATCGGACGCCTCGCTGACATAGACCGCGACGCCAAGATCGCAGAACTGCGAAGCAGTCCAGTGATTGACGGTGCCCGACGTATTCACGTGCAGCGACACCGTGACTTCCGGAAACTGCGCGACGAATCGTTTGATCGCGTGCGGCACGAGCGTCATGCCCGCCGATGGCATCGCCGCAATGCGCAGACGCCCGCTGCCCAGATTGCGTATTTGCGCGGCGGCATTGGCGAGCCCTTGCAGGCCCACGAACGCGCGCTCGACTTCGCGAAAGAAAGCCGTGCCTTCGCTCGTCGGTATCAGACGCACGCCGCTGCGCTGAAAAAGCTGCAGGCCCGTGTCGCGTTCCAGCTGCGAAATCAGCCGGCTCACGTTCGGCTGCGACGTGAAGAGCGCCTTGGCTGCGGCGGTCATCGATCCCGAGACCATCACCGCGCGGAAGGCCTCGATGTGCTTCAGATTCATGCGCGTTTCCCCTCATCGGAACAACCATGGTCCATATCATTCCTGCATGGATAAGTATTTTATTCGTATTGGACGATATGACACGCCGGCGCGACACTGCATCTCAACGACAGGCTGCAAAGTCCCCCACACATACCGGTTCTGGAGATCGTCGTCATGAAAAGAGCGCTGCATCGCCGTCTTTGCGCCCCTGCCCGCACCGCCATCGCGGCGCTTTCGCTGGCTGCCCCGCTTCTCGCACACGCCGAAACCACGCTCTACGTGGCGAACGTCGGCGGCTCGAACGAGCAGCTGTATCGGCAGAAGGTGATACCGCCGTTCGAGAAGGCGCATAACGTGAAGATCGTCTACGTCGCGGGCAATTCGAGCGATACGCTCGCGAAGCTCCAGGCGCAGAAAGGGCATCAGCAGATCAACGTCGCGGTGATGGACGACGGCCCCATGTATCAGGCGATGCAGCTCGGCCTGTGCGCGAAGGTCGAAGACGCGCCCGTGATGAACGACCTCTATCCGCTTGCGAAGCTCGGTCCGACGGCGGTCGGCGTCGGCATGGTGGCGACGGGCATCGGCTACAACGAGGAAGCGTTCAAGAAGGCGGGCCTGCCGCCGCCCGATTCGTGGAAGGTGCTGTCGGACGCACGCATCAAGGGCAAGCTGGGCGTGCCGCCGATCACGAATACGTATGGCCTGCATACCCTCGTGATGCTCGCGCGCATGAACGGCGGCGGCGAAAAGAACATCGATCCCGGCTTCAGCGCGATGACGAAGCAAGTCGCGCCGAACGTGCTTTCGTGGGCGCCGACGCCCGGCGAAATGGACGGCCACATGCAGTCCGGCGACGTGATCGTCGCGCCGTATGGCAGCGGCCGCGCGGTCGCCCTGCAAAACACGGGCTTTCCGCTCAAGTTCATCTACCCGAAGGAAGGCGCGGTCGCGTTGCAGGTGGCCGCATGCACGCTCGCCGAGAACGCGCAGCCGCAACTGTCGCAGCAATTCGTGCAATACCTGCTGACCCCGGAAGTGCAGACGATGCAGGCTCAAGCCATCGGCCTCGGTCCGGTCAACAAGACGGTCAAGCTCACGCCGGAGATCGCGGCGCGCGTGCCTTACGGCCCCGAGCAGATCGCCAAGCTGACGGCGATGGACTGGACGAGCATCAACCAGCATCGCACGGAATGGACGGAGCGCTGGAATCGTTCGGTCGAACGCTGATTCCCCGCCCGCCTCGTGCACGTGACTCGATGAAGGAGCAAGGCGCATGGCCTTCCTGACTTTGCAGGGCATTTCGAAACGCTACGGCGATTTCACCGCGATCGAGCAGCTCGATCTTTCTGTCGAACGCGGCGAACTGTTGTCGCTGCTCGGCCCTTCGGGCTGCGGCAAGACGACGACGTTGCAAATGGTGGCGGGGTTCGTAACGCCGACCACGGGCCGCATTTTGCTCGATGGCCGCGACATCACGCACGAGCGTCCGGAGAAGCGCGGCATCGGCGTCGTGTTTCAAAGCTATGCGCTCTTTCCGCACATGACGGTGGCGGGCAACGTCGGCTTCGGACTCGAAATGCGCAAGGTCAAGCGCAAGGAGCGTGAAGCCCGCGTGGCCGAGGCGCTCGCGCTCGTGCGCCTCAATGGCCTCGGGCATCGCTATCCGAAGGAACTGTCGGGCGGGCAGCGGCAGCGCGTGGCCATTGCCCGCGCGATTGCGATGGAACCGGAACTGCTGCTGCTCGACGAACCGATGTCGAACCTCGACGCGAAGCTGCGCGAAGAAATGCACATCGAGTTGCGCGGTATTCAGAAGCGCCTCGGCATCACGACGATCCTCGTCACGCACGATCAGGTCGAAGCGATGACCATGAGCGATCGCATCGCGGTGATGCATCGCGGCACCATCGCGCAACTGAGCACGCCCTACGACGCCTACGAACGCCCCGCGACGCCGTTCGCATCGACGTTTCTCGGCCGCACCAATGCGTTCGCCGGCGAAGTGCTGCGGCGCAATCCGCGTTGCGCGGAAGTATCGGTCGCGGGCGCGACGCTGCACGTTCCGCACGAAGGCCGTCATGTGGATGGCGCGGTGAACGTCTACATCCGCCCCGAAAAACTGCATCTCGCCAATGGCGATGCCCGAGTGCGCGGACGCATCGCGACGCGAGTGTTCGTCGGCAATCAATGGCTGCTCGAAGTGGAGACGCACCTCGGCAAGCTGCGAGTCGCGCAGCCGAATCACGGCGCGCCGCCGCCCGAGGAAGGCGATGAAGTCGGTCTCGACTGGACCGACGACGACCTGCGCGTGCTCACGCAGGACACGGCCGGAGGCGCTCATGGCCACGCTTGACGACGCCCGTCCGGGCGCCGCGCCCTGGCTGTTGTCCGGTCCCGCGCTGCTGCTCTTCATCGGCCTGTTGCTGGTGCCCCTGCTGCTCACGCTGATGCTCTCGTTTCGCGTCTTCAGCGATACCGCCGGCGTCCAGAACGCCTTCACGCTGTCGAATTATTGGGAAGTCGTTAGCGACCCGTACTACGGGACGATCTTCCTGCGCACCGCCGGCCTAGCATTCGCCGTCACGTTGCTGTCGATCGTGCTCGGCGTGCCGGAGACCATCGTGCTTGCGCGCATGAAGCGGCCGTGGCAGTCGCTGTGCCTGCTCATCGTGCTCGGCCCGCTGTTGATCTCCGTCGTCGTGCGCACGCTCGGCTGGCAGATTCTGCTCGGCAACAACGGCGTGCTCAACAACGTGCTACAGGCGCTGCACATCACGGACGAACCGATCCGCCTCGTCTTCACGATGACCGGCATGATCATCGCGCTGACACATGTGCTGGTGCCGTTCATGGTGATGTCCGTGTGGGCGAACATGCAGAAGCTCGACAGTCAGGTCGAATGGGCCGGCCGCTCGCTCGGCGGCTCGTCTTTCGCGGTGTTTCGCCGCGTGGTGCTGCCGCAAATCATGCCGGGCGTGCTGTCGGGATCGATCATCGTGTTCGCGCTGTCGGCATCGGCTTTCGCGACGCCTGCTCTGATCGGCGGACGACGCCTGAAAGTGGTCGCCACCGCCGCGTACGACGAGTTCCTCGGCACGCTCAACTGGCCGCTCGGCGCGAGCATCGCGGTGCTGCTGCTGATCGCTAACGTGGCGATCGTGATGGGCTGCAGCCGTCTCGCGGAACGCCGCTTCAAGCACATCTTCGACTGAGCGCGAGAGGACTCCCATGAAACAGAACGGCATACTCGGCCTCGTCTATAACGCTTTCTTCCTCTCATTCATCATTGCGCCGCTCGCGGTCGTGATGCTCGTCGCGTTCACCGACAAGGGCTTTATTTCGATGCCCTTCGAAGGCGCGTCGCTGCGCTGGTTCCGCGCGATCATCGAGAACGGCGACATCGTCGCGGCGTTCTGGCTCTCGGTGCGTCTCGCGTTCGCGGCGGCGACCATCGGCGTGCTGCTCGCGGTGCCCGCCGCGCTCGCCATCGCACGCTATCGCTTTCCGGGCCGCGCCGCGCTGACGAGCTTCTTTCTCTCGCCGATGATGATTCCCGCCGTCGTGCTCGGCATCGCGTTTCTGCGGTTTCTGTCGCTGCTGCACCTGTCGGGATCGTTCTGGTCGCTGGTCTGCGCGCACGTGATCATCGTACTGCCGTATGCGCTGCGGCTCGCGTTGTCGTCGGCGGTCGGGCTGGATCGCGATGCCGAACGCGCCGCGCTGTCCTGTGGCGCGAGCCGCTTCACCGCGTTTCGCCGCGTGGTCCTGCCGATGATCCGCACCGGCGTGGCGGGCGGCTGGGTGCTGTCCTTCATCCAGAGTTTCGATGAACTGACGATGACCATCTTCGTTGCGACGCCTGGCACCACCACGCTGCCCGTCGCCATGTACAACCAGATCGCGCAGACCATCGATCCGCTGGTCGCCTCGGTATCGGCGGTGCTGATCGTCGGCACGGTGCTCCTGATGGTTCTGCTCGACCGCATGGTCGGACTCGACCGCATTCTGATCGGAGAAGCGCGATGACACACACAAGCACCGCCAGCGCCGACGTACTGGTTCTCGGCGGCGGCCTCGTCGGTTCGGCCGTCGCCTACGGGCTTGCCCGCGAAGGCGCACGCGTGACCGTGCTCGACGAGGACGACGGCGGCTTTCGCGCCTCGCGCGGCAACTTCGGCCTCGTCTGGATTCAGGGCAAGGGCTACGGGCTTTCGCCTTACGCGCGCTGGTCGCGCAGTTCGGCCACGCGCTGGCCGGCGCTCGCCGAGGCGCTGTTGCAGGAGAGTGGCATCGACGTGGCGTTGAAGCAGCCGGGCGGCTTCCATTTCTGCTTCAGCGACGACGAACTCGCCGAACGCGAGAAGCGCCTCTCGACGCTGAAGGCCGAACTTGGCGACTATCCCTACGACATGCTCGATGCCGCCGATGTGCGCGCGCGCATTCCGCAAGTCGGCCCCGCTGTGCTCGGCGCAAGCTATACGCCGATGGACGGCCACGTGAACCCGCTCAAGCTCCTGCGTGCGCTGCATGCCGCGATGCAGGCGCGCGGCGTGAAGCTCGTGTCGGGCGAACGGGCGGAGCGCATCGAGCCGCAGGCGAACGGCTTCGTCGTGCACGGCAAGCGCGGCACGTATCGCGCGGCGCGCGTGGTGCTCGCGGCGGGCCTCGGCAATCGCACGCTCGCGCCGTTCGTCGGAATGAATGCGCCGGTCGCGCCGAATCGCGGGCAAGTGCTGGTCAGCGAACGCGTCGCGCCGTTCCTCCATTACCCGACGCTCAACGTGCGGCAGACCGACGAAGGCAGCTTGCAGTTCGGCGATTCGATGGAGGAAGTCGGCTTCGACGATTTCACGACGACGCACGTGCTCGCGGACATCGCGCGTCGCGGCGTGCGCGCCTTTCCGATGCTGCAGAACGTGCGGCTGGTCCGCATGTGGGCCGCGCTGCGCGTCTACAGCCCCGATGGCTTCCCGATCTACAACGAATCCGAAGCGCATCCCGGCGCGTTCGTCGTCACGTGCCATAGCGGCGTGACGCTCGCCGCCGCGCACGCGATGCGCATCGCGCCGTGGGTCATGGGCGCGCCGATGCCCGACGAACTGCCCACGTTCTCCGCGCGCCGTTTCGAAAGCGCGGAGCAGCTGACACTTGCACACTGATCCCGACATGACTTCACATATGACGTTGTTCAAGCCGCTGAACGCCGAAGGCGCGCCTATCGACATCTGGTTCAACGATCAGCGTTTGTCCGTGCCGGGCGGGCGCTCGGTGGCGGCCGCGTTGCTGGCGGGGGGCGTGTCGCGGTTTCGTGCGACGCCGGTCTCGGGCGCACCGCGTGCGCCGTACTGCATGATGGGCGCGTGCTTCGAATGCCTCGTCGAGATCGACGGCGTGCCGAGCCGCCAGAGCTGCATGGTGGAAGTGAAGGCCGGCATGCGGATTCGCTCGCAGGAAGGCGCACGCGATCTCCCGCCGATGGATCTGACCGATGCCCCACTGGAGAACGCGCATGGCCGCTGATTTCGCATCCGAAGCCGTCGATGTCGTCGTGATCGGCGCGGGCCCCGCTGGCATGAGCGCGGCGACCGTCGCGGCGCGCGCAGGTCTGAGAACCGTGTTGCTCGATGAACAGGACGCCGTCGGCGGGCAGATTTATCGCGGCATCGTGAAGGCCGACGCGCAGCGCAAGCAGATACTCGGCCCCGACTACGCGGCGGGCGCATCCATCGCGCAGGCCTTCGCGGCTTCCGGCGCGCGCCACGTGACCAACGCGACCGTGTGGCAAGTCACGCGCGATCGCGGCGTCAACTATCTGAAGGACGGCAAGATCGGCAGCTTCGACGCGCAGCGCGTGATTCTCGCGAGCGGCGCGCTGGAACGTCCGTTCCCGATTCCCGGCTGGACGCTGCCCGGCGTGCTGACGGCGGGCGCGGCGCAAATCCTCCTGAAAAGCGCGGGCGAAGTGCCCGCCGCGCCGCCCGTGCTCGCGGGCTGCGGGCCGCTGCTCTATCTGCTCGGCTGGCAATACGTGCGTGCCGGCGTGCCGATCCGCGCACTCGTCGATACGACGCGCCATGAGGATCGCTGGCGCGCGAAGCGTCACATGCTGTCGGCGCTGCGTGCGTGGCCGTTCCTGTCGAAAGGGCTGCAACTGATCCGCACCTTGCGCGAAGCCGGCGTGCCGATCTTCGAGGCCGCCGACGATTTGCGCGTGGAAGCGCGCATCGGCACGGACAACGTGGAGCGCGCCGCCGCACTGAGCTTCACGACGCAGGGTGCCGCGCATCGCATCGAAGCCGATGTGATCCTGCTGCATCAGGGCGTCGTGCCGAATACGCAGTTCACGCAGGCATTGCGCGCATCGCACCGATGGGACGATGCCCAGTTGTGCTTCACGCCCAAGGTCGATGAATGGGGCGAGCTGGACGTGCCCGGCATCTTCGTCGCGGGCGATGGCGCGGGTATCGGCGGCGCGCACGCGGCCGCCTTGCAAGGCACGCTTGCGGGCCTGGCCGTGGCCGCGCAACTCGGCGCGGTCGGCCACGCGAAGCGCGATGCGGAAGCCATCGCGATCCGGCGTGCGCTGGCGGGCGTGCTGCGCATCCGGCCGTTTCTCGACAGCCTGTATCGTCCGCGCGACATCAACCGCATTCCGCGCAACGAAACCATCGTGTGCCGCTGCGAGGAAGTCACCGCTGGCGAGTTGCGCAAGTTCGTCGAACTGGGGTGCGTCGGGCCCAATCAGGCGAAATCGTTCGGGCGCTGCGGGATGGGGCCGTGCCAGGGCCGCATGTGCGGTCTCACGGTGACGGAAGTCATCGCGGATGCGCGGCGCGTCTCTCCCGCCGATGTCGGCTATTACCGCATTCGTCCGCCGATCAAGCCGCTCACGCTCGGAGAACTCGCCGGTGAATGACGCACGCGCGGTACAGGAAGCGGATGTGCTCGTGATCGGCGGCGGGCTGCACGGCACGAGCAGCGCGTTCCATATGGCGCGGCGCGGCGCGAAGGTCATCGTGCTCGAAGCGGACTACGTCGCGCGGCATTCGTCAGGCGTGAATGCAGGCGGCGTACGCACGCTCGGGCGTCCGCTGCCGGAAATACCGCTTGCGCTGATGTCGCGTGAGATATGGCATGACATGACGGAACGCATCGGCGAGGACGGTGGATTCGTTCCATCCGGACAACTGAAGATCGCCGAAACCGACGATGAACTCGAAGACTGCCGCAAGCGTGTCGCGCTACTGGAATCGCACGGTTTCACGCATGAAAAGGTGATCGACCGCGAGAACGTGCTGGAACTCGAACCGGCGCTTGCGCGGCACGTGACGGGCGGCATATGGGTCGAGCGCGACGGCTATGCGCTGCCCTTTCGCACGACGACGGCGTTCCGGCTCGCGGCGCAACGGCTCGGCGTGCGCTTTCTCGAAGGCACGCCGGTGCGCCGCATCGAACAACGGGGCACGCGCTGGTTCGCTCACACGCCGCAGGACGCCTTCAGCGCGGAGAAGCTGCTCGTCACGGCGGGCGCGTGGTCGGGCGAGCTGGCGAAGCAAGTCGGCGAACCGGTGCCGGTGCATCCGGAAGGGCTGATGCTGATGGTCACGCATCGCGTGGCGCCGTTCTGCCGCGCGACGCTCGGCGCAACGGGCAGGCCGCTATCGTTCAAGCAGTTCGACAACGGGACGGTGGTGATCGGCGGCAAGCTGATCGGGATTGCGGAACTGGCGAACCGGCATGGCGAAGTGGATTTCATGCGCCTCGTGCGCAGCGCGCAGACGGTCACGGACTTGTTCCCGCATCTGCGTCATCTCGGCGTGAACCGCGCATGGGCCGGCGTCGAGGCGTTCACGGAAGACGAACTTCCGGTGATATCCGCGAGCCGCAAGGCATCGAATCTCTATTACTCGTTTGGCTACTGCGGCAGCGGCTTCCAATTGGGACCGGGCTGCGGACAACTCGTTTCCGAACTGATGCTCGACGGCACGCCATCCATTTCGCTCGATGCCTTCGCGGTCGATCGCTTCGATCGGCACGAAACCGCATCGGCGGCAAGTGCGCGTCATCTGGCGACTCACTAACTCAACTACTCTTTAACGGAGAGCATGCATGACCGACATCCAACGTATCGAAACGAACCAGCGCATGAGCCGTGTCGTCAAGGCGGCGGGCCTCGTGTTCATCGGCGGCCAGACTTCCGCCGATCACACGCCCGATGTGAAACTTCAAACCGCAAAAGTGCTGGACAAGATCGACGCGTTTCTGGAGAAAGCCGGCATCGACAAGACGCGCCTCGTTTCCGCGCAAGTGTGGCTCGCGGATATCGACCGCGACTTCGCCGGCATGAACGAAGTGTGGGAAGCATGGGTGCCGCAAGGCCACGCGCCGACCCGCGCGACCGTGCAGGCCAAACTCGCGGCGCCTGAGTTGCTCGTCGAGATCGCGGTCATCGCGCTGGCCTGATGTCAGGCGATGAACACAGGCGCAAGAGCAACGCGTCTAGTTCGTCGCCACCGCAGCGGCGGCGCCGACCGGCGATCCTTCTATCGCGACGGACGCCTTGCCATCCGGCCCGACCGGCACATCACCGACGAGCGTCGTGCGATAAAGCTGGCGATCGAAGTCGAGATCGAAGATATCGGACGGCGCGAGATGCGCGGTCGCGCGGTTGTCCCAGAACGCGATGCTGCCCGCATCCCACTTGAAGCGCACCGTGAACTCCGGTCGCGTCACGTGCTCCCACAAGAGTTCGAGCAAGACCTGGCTTTCACGCGGCGAGAGCCCGACGATCTGCTTCAGGAAACTCGGACTCACATACAGCGCCCGCTCGCCCGTCTCGGGATGCACGCGCACGAGCGGATGCTCGCTCACCAGCGTGCGATCGTCGACGGCCTTCGAGAACGCTTCGGTGCCGCTCGCGCCTTGCGGCGGCGCAAAGCGATGCAGGCCACGCAAGCCATCGACGAATGCGCGCAACGGGGCCGACAGCCTTTCATAGGCAACGACGAGATTGGTCCACTGCGTATCGCCGCCATAGGGCGGAATGGTCACGCCGCGCAGTATCGACGCAAACGGCGGATTGACGGCCGCCGTCACATCCGTATGCCATCCGGTCCAGGGACGCAGCAACGCCTGCCCTTCGAATCGCGTCGCCTTGCGAAACTTGGAGATGGAGTAAATCTCCGGATGTCCTTCGACATGACCGAACACCGGATGCCCGATGGTCAGCTCTCCGAACTGTACAGAGAACGCGACATGCTGTTCGTGGCTCAGGAACTGCTCGCGAAAGAATACGACACGCCACTTCAATAGCGCGGCGCGTATCGCCTCGACCTGCGCGCGCGACAAGGCCTTCCTGAGATCGACCCCGCTGATTTCCGCACCGATGTGCGCGGAAAGGGGACTGACTTTCACACCGGCTTCATGCTCATTGACGATAACGGCTGCATTCACGAATGTGTCTCCTTTCGAATGATGGAAAGGCGCCCGGCATCAACTGCCCTGCGCGGCGGGATCGTCGGCGAAGAAGTAATCCCGCCACGACTTCGGTTCGTGCCGGATCACGCCGACCTTGTAGAGAAATGCGCCCAGCGGCAGCGTATTATTCGGCGTCGTGGCGAAGCTGACTTCCTTGTCGTTGAGAATGCGTTCGACGAATGCGGGCGAGAGCTTCGAGCCGTCCTGACGAATGTAGATGGCCGCCGCTTGCGTCTTGTCGGCTTCGATGAGCTTCGCTGCGTCGGCGAGCGCCTCGCGCACGGCGGCATAGGTTTTGGGATTGTCGCGACGCCACTTGTCCGATGTGACGGCGACACTGCTCGTCGCGAGTCCGCCGAGTATGTCGGTGGAACTCAGCACCTTGTGGATCTTCGGATCGTCGAGTTCCTGATACTGATACGGCGCGTTCGAGAAATGCAGGTCGATGACGGAGTTTCCCGAGAGCATCGCGGTGGTAGCGTCCGCATGCGGCATGTTCACTTCGAAGCGATCGAGCCGCGCGTAGTGGACATCGCCGAACGCCTGCGCCGCCGCCATCTGCAAGAGGCGGCCTTGCTGCGATACCGCGACCGACACCACGGCAATGCGGTCTTTCTCACCGATATCCTTGATGCTGCGGATGCGCGGATCGTTCGATACGAGATACACCGGCACCGCGCTTTGCGCCGATAGTGCGCGAAAGTCCTGATGCCCGCGCGTGCGATCCCAGATGGTCATGAGCGGACCGATGCCGAGCGTCGCGATATCCGCCGCGCCGGACAGCAGCGCTTCGTTCACGGCAGCGCCGCCCGAGAGCGTGGTCCATTGCACGTCGATGGCAAGGCCCGCGCGTGCGCCCTGCTTCTCGATCAACTTCTGATCCTTCGCCACTTTCAGCAGCAAAGAACCGATGCCGTATTGATCGACGATCTTCACGGCGCCTTCGGCCTGCGCATGGCTCATGGGCCAAACGAATGCCGCAACGAGCGCAGTCAGCGAAAGGAAACGCTTGAGCCAGCGAGATAACGTCATACAGTGCCCGTCCAGGCGATATGCGCCAAGAGGATTCACTGTACAAGCGGCATCCTTGCTTCCCAACGAAGAAAGGATGCTACGGATATGCAGTCACGCGAAAAGCGGGCGTTGCTTACTGCGCGGAAAGATAGAACGCGGCATCGCGTTGCGGCGTGACGCCGACGACAGTGAGCAAGCCATTGACGACCGTCGCTTCCACGGCGACCGATACGTTGTCGAGATAACACGCCGGGCCCGAGAACTTGAGCGTGCCGTCGAGCAGATGCTTGCCCGTTGCGCGCGGCTTGAAGCTGCCAGCGAACGCGCATGTGCCGCGCGCGTCGGCGGCTGTGCCATTGGCGGTGCCGTCGGCGGCGACGGTGATCGTCGCTACCGGCGATACGCCCGATGCGCTGGTCCACGTGCGGGCCACGTCGCTGATCGCGAGCGGCGTATCGTAGGCCGTGCTGTAGTTGCCGTTGAAGGCGGTAGCGGACGTATCGGGCAACACGTAAAGGCTCGTGGACGCTGCGAGCGTGCTCTTAGTCGAGAAGTTGCCCGACAGCGAGCCGGCGCGTATCACGTTCGATATCGCGCCGACCGTCGCCTGATCGGAGAAGGCGCCGTTCGACGCTGTCATCGTGCCTTCGATCATCCAGGAGAACGAGCCTTGCCGCGTGAACACGGTGAAGTACTGCCCCGTTTCGAGCACGATGGTCTGCGCCGCCACGGACAGATCGTTGTTTGCCGCGCCGTACCAGATGCCCTCGGGAACTGTGTGCGAGACGCAGGTCTTTTGCAGGTTGCTGAGATCGGAGACACAGGTTTTGTCGTCACCGCCGCCGCCGCAAGCGGCGAGCACGGCGGGCAGCGCGAGCAGCATCGATCTGAAAAGCAGTTTCATGAGGCGTCTTCGTTGTCTGATGGGAGATCGTGGCTGCCGCGTCCTCAACGTGCTTATGCGCTTCCGTCCTTTGCGGCCTGCCGACAACGGGATAACGGTCTGACGCCGGAAATCTTGAATCGCCTCGTTATGCGGGATCGCCCCACGCGCCGAACCGTGCAATCTCGCCGAGCGGCAATCGCGCACGAGGCGCAAGTTCGCGTTCGGCCAGTTCGGCGGGCAATGCCTGCGCGTCGCCGTGATGCGCCACCGAAATCATGCTCAATGCGGCGTAACGCTCGGGAATCGCGAAAGTCTCGGTGAGGCCGTTGGCGTCGAAACCGCCCATCGCGTGCGCGGCGAGGTCTTGCGCGTGGGCCTGAAGCAGCAGCGCCATCGCTGCGGCGCCGGCGTCGTAGCTCGCGCCCGGATTGACCGTGCCTTTGGCGGTGAGGGTATCGGCGAGGACGGCGATCAACACTTGCGCGTGCTCGTTCCACTTCTGATTGAACGGCACGAGCAGAGCATACGCGCGATCGAACGCCTCTCGATCCTGCGATTTCTCGAACACGAGAAAGCGCCACGGCTGCACGTTATACGCGGACGGGGCCCAGCGCGCCGCCTCCAGCAACGCGACGACCTGCGCGTGCGCGACGGGACGATCGGCGTAGGCGCGCGGGCTCCATCGTCCGGCGATCAGCGGATGAATGGCAATATCGGTCGGTGCGGGACGGTGTGTCATAAGCCTCTCGTGATGGATGTAAATGGCGGGTTCGAGCATACCGCGCGCAAATACGTCCGCAGAACAGGCATCGAACGAATGGTTTGCGATATGCAATTCACGATTGGCGCTATCGCCGCGCGCCCGAGCGTACGCTGCCACACCCATGTATATCCTTAGCGGAATTCATGCGTTCCGGTGCGCCTGCGCGCTCGTTATGATGGCTGGCTCGGGGCTTGCAACATTGCCGATATCATCCCAAGGGAGCCTGATCTTGACCCAGATTCAATCACCGCGCAGGCCGCTCGTCGTCGGCATTGGCGGCACCACGCGCCCGGCGTCATCGACTGAACGCGCGCTGGCTTTCGCATTGAAAGGCGCGCAGGAAACCGGCGCGCGCGTGCAATTGTTCGGCGGCGCGTTCCTGCACAGCCTGCCGCACTACGCGCCCGAAACACGCGAACTGACCGATGAACAACACGAACTGATCGAAGCGGTGCGCGCCGCCGATGCGTTGATCATCGCGACGCCCGGCTATCACGGCGGCATCTCGGGCCTGGTCAAGAACGCGCTCGATACCCTCGAAGAACTGCGGCTCGATGATCGCCCGTATCTCGATGGCCGCGCGGTCGGCAGCATCGTGACGGCTTACGGATGGCAGGCCGCGGGCACGGTGCTCACGTCGCTGCGCTCGATCGTGCACGCGCTGCGCGGCTGGCCGACGCCGTTCGGCGCCGCCGTCAATACGCTCGAAACGCGCTTCGAAACCGCCGATACGTGCTCGGACCCGAAAGTGGTCGAGCAGCTTCGCACCGTCGGGCGGCAAGCGTCGACGTTCGCGCTGGCGTTCGGCGCGCATGCATCGTCGGATGCATATCACGCGGTCGAGCATCGCGTGGCTGTCGCGCAGAGTTGACACGCATGAGCCAAGCTCAATTCGCGGTGTGGACGTATCAGGACGTGCGCGACGCGCTCCATGAGAAGCGCGAGATCGCGCTGCTCGACGTGCGCGAGGAAGACCCGCACGCGCAATCTCATCCGCTGTTCGCGGCA
Organism: Caballeronia sp. RCC_10; assembly: GCF_041360715.1. Classification (NCBI taxonomy): domain Bacteria; kingdom Pseudomonadati; phylum Pseudomonadota; class Betaproteobacteria; order Burkholderiales; family Burkholderiaceae; genus Caballeronia; species Caballeronia sp. RCC_10. The sequence goes on along the minus strand of NZ_JBFUPT010000002.1, from coordinate 465,626 downwards.
AATTTTCCGCTGGCGCGCATCGAACTCGATGCATACACGCGCCTGCCTCGCCGCACTGTCCCTATCGTATTGCTCGATGACGGCGAAGGGCTAGCATTGCGCGCCGCGCAGAAGTTCGCGGAGCTGGGCTATACGCACGTCGCGCTGCTGGAAGACGGCCTCGCCGGCTGGATTCGTGCAGGCGGCGAGGTGTTTCGCGACGTGAATGTGCCGAGCAAGGCGTTCGGGGAATTCGTCGAAGCGCGGCGTCATACACCGATGCTGTCCGCTCCGACGCTGCACGAGTTGCAGAAAAATGGCGATGACGTCGTGGTGCTCGATGCGCGCCGCTTCGACGAATATCGCACGATGAACATTCCGGGCAGCATCAGCGTGCCGGGTGCGGAACTGGTGCTGCGTGCGCGGGCACTCGCGCCGGATGCGGCGACGCGCATCGTGGCCAATTGCGCGGGGCGCACGCGCAGCATCATCGGTGCGCAATCGCTCGTCAATGCGGGCTTGCCGAACCCCGTGGCCGCGCTGCGCAACGGCACGATCGGCTGGACGCTTGCGGGGCAGGCGCTGGAACACGGCAGCGAACGGCGTTTCCATGCCGATGCGGGGCGCGATGCGTCGTCGCTCGACGCATCGCGGAAGGCGGCGCACGCGCTTGCCGATCGTGCGGGCGTGCGGCGCACGTCGCTCGAAGAGGCTTCACGATGGGCCGAGGATACGGCGCGTACGGTCTTTCGGTTCGATGTGCGTACGCCGGAAGAGTATGAGGCGGGGCATGCGCCGGGATTCCAGAACGCGCCGGGCGGCCAGCTCGTGCAGGAAACGGAGATGTTCGCGCCGGTGCGTGGCGCACGCGTCGTGCTTCTGGACGACGACGGCGTGCGTGCGAACATGACGGCGTCGTGGCTTGCGCAGATGAACATCGAAACGTATGTGGTCGACGACGTATCGTCAGGATCACTAAACGAGGCGGGACCGTGGCGGCATGATCGGCCTCAGCCGCCGAGCGTTCCTTCGCTTGCGCCCGCCGAACTGTCGGCGCTGCTTGCTGATGCGGACAGTGGCGCCGTGTTGCTCGATGTCGCGCCGGGCGCGAGTTTTGTGAAGGCGCATATCATCGGTGCGCGTTGGGTTTTGCGATCGCGTCTTACCCCGGAATACGATGATTTGCCCGATGCGAAGCGTTACGTGGTGACATGCGGCACGAATGCGCTCGCACCTTATGCCGCCGCCGATGTTGCTGCGTTGACCGGCAAGCCAGTGCATGTGCTGGAGGGCGGAACTTCGGCGTGGGTGCGCGCGGGATTGCCGACTGAAGGCGGCGAGAGCGGGATGGTGTCGCCGCGTATCGACAGGTATCGGCGTCCGTATGAGGGCGTGGATAACGCGCGGGAAGCGATGCAGGCGTATCTCGAATGGGAGTACGGGCTGGTCGCGCAACTGGAGCATGATGGAACGTGTGGATTCTTCGTGGTTTGAAGTCACCGAGGCCGCGCCAATCGACCGGCGCGAAACCAACAGCCGCACGTATAACCATATCGCCCGATATTATTTGCCCCTTGCGCCCGCGCTAATTAGCATCACGACTTCCATACCAAGTCGCGGAAACCGCAAACCATGAAGCTAAAAGCGCCCATCAAAACCGCCCTGTTTTCCGCATTGATTGCATTGGGCATCGCAAGCGCACAACCGGCGCTCGCCGCGGACAAGACAATCCGCGTAGGCATCATGTCGGGCGAAGACGAAGACGTGTGGCGCGCAGTCGCTGCAAATGCCGCGAAGCAGGGCATCAAGGTGAAGGTGACGACGTTCTCCGACTACACCCAGCCCAACGAGGCCCTCGCCCAACATGACCTCGATGCCAACTCTTTTCAGCACAAGCCCTATCTCGATGCGCAGATCAACGCGCGCCATTACGACATCGTGCCGGTCGGCTTCACCTATGTGCAGCCAATCGGTCTCTATTCGCGCAAGGTGAAATCGGTAGCGGACTTGCCGCAAAATGCCGCTATCGGCGTGCCGAACGATCCGAGCAACGAAGGCCGCGCGCTGTTGCTGCTGCAAGCGAATGGCATCATCAAGCTGCGTGAAGGCGTCGGCCAGCTGCCGACGGCGCGTGACATCGCAAGCAATCCGAAACATGTTCAGATCAAGGAACTGGACGCGGGCATCGTCGGACGTGCGATCGGCGATCTCGACGCCGCCGTCGTCAACACCGACTGGGCGATCAAGGCGGGCATCAAGATCCCGCAGGAACGCATCGCGCAGGAGAGCGTGAACGGCAATCCGTATCGCAACTTCATCGCGGTGAATGCGAAGGATGCGCAAGCGCCCTGGGTCAAGACGCTGGTGCAGAGCTATCAGCAAGCGAACGTGGCGTCGGCGATCCTGACCGTCTATCACGGTGCAACACTGCCCGCGTGGGACGGCGCACCGCAGCACTAAACGTATGCCACGGGTTGTCTGCACGCTTATCGCCGTGCGCGGGATCGATAGCTGAATCCGTCAGTTAGCGCGGGAACGTCGCATTGCTACGATGACGATCCCGCGACCTCGCTCATGACACAAGGACCCGCAATGGCGCCGATGACCCGACGCACCTTCACCCGCCTCGCGCTCGCTTCCACGCTCGGCGCCGCGCATTCCTTCGCGTTCGCGCAGGCATCGCCGCAAGTGCTGCGCATCGGCTATCAGAAGTCATCGACGCTCATCACGCTGCTCAAGACGCGCGGCTCCCTCGAAAAGGCGCTCGCGCCGCTGAACGTGCGTGTATCGTGGAACGAATTCGCAAGCGGCCTGCCGCTGACCGAGGCGCTCAACGTGAACGCCGTCGATTTCAGCGCCGATGTCGCCGACACCGTGCCGATCTTCGCGCAAGCCGCGCATGCGAGCTTCGTCTATGTCGCGCAGGAAGCGCCGTCGCCTCACGCGCAGGCCATCATCGTCAAGAAGGACGGGGCTGTCCATTCGCTCACGGATCTGAAGGGCAAGCGCATTGCCGTGACCAAGGCCGCCGGCAGCCATTATCTTTTGTTCGCTGCACTCGCACGCGCAAAGCTCGAACCCGCCGACATCAAGACCGCCTATCTCACGCCAGCCGACGGACGCGCCGCATTCGAGCGCGACAGCGTCGATGCGTGGATCACGTGGGACCCGTATGTTGCTTCGGTGGAGAAGACGAGCGATGCGCGCGTGCTCGTCGATGGCGCAGGGCTCGCTTCGTATCAGCGTTACTACCTCGCATCGCGTTCGTATGCCGCTGCGCATCCGCAAATCGTGCAGACCGTGTTCGACCAATTGAAGACGGCCGGCGAGTGGCTGCTCGCGCATCAGCAGGATGCCGCGAATACGCTCGCGCCGGTGTGGGGCCTCGATGCCTCGACCATCGAACGCGCGAATGCACGCCGCAGCTATATCGTGCGCGCGGTGACGGCGCAGAACTTCGGTGAGCAGCAGACCATCGCGGACACGTTCCATCGCAACGGCTTGCTGCCCGCGCCTATCGACACGAAAGAGTCGCTCGTATGGGATTTCGCCGCGAAGCAGGCCAAAGCCATCGCGGCGTGAATGCGTTGCGGGCCTTCAACGAAGGCCCGCTTTTTTCCTTAACCCTGCCTCAGAATCCGGCGCAACACGCGCTCCTCGAGTGCCGATGCTTCCGCCGATGCCTGCTTGCGTGGCCGGGCCAGTGGCACCGGCTGATCCAGCGCGATACGCCCTTCCTCGATCAACAGAATGCGGTCGCCGAGCACGACCGCCTCATGCACGTCATGCGTCACGAGCAGCGCCGTAAAGCGATGTTCGCGCCACAGCCGTTCGATCAACGCATGCATTTCGATGCGCGTGAGCGCATCCAGCGCGCCGAGCGGCTCATCGAGCAGCAGCAGTTGCGGCCGATGCACCAGCGCACGCGCCAGCGCCACGCGCTGTCTCTGTCCGCCCGACAGTTGCGACGGCCAGTCGTTCTCGCGTTCAAGCAGCCCGACTTCAGCAAGCACCGCGCGAGCCTGATCGCGTGCGCCGCGCTTGAGGCCCAGCATCACGTTTTGCAGCACGGTCTTCCACGGCAACAGTCGCGCGTCCTGAAACATGATGCGCGTGTCGAGCGCCTCGCCGTTGCTCGCGCGCATCGTCAGGGCGCCGCCGCTCGGCGTTTCGAGGCCGGCGATGAGCCGCAGCAGCGTCGACTTCCCGCATCCGCTGCGTCCGACGATCGTGACGAAGCTGCCTTGTTCGATCGACAGATCCAGCGCCGACAACACCGTGCGATCGCCATAACGTTTCTCGACGCCGCGCAGTTCCACCGCGACATCGTGCGCAATCCGCGCATGCGGTTGCGCTCGCTCGATCGTCGAGCGATCGTCCACTCTGAACGACACAGCCGCAGTCGCGCTCATGCCTTCTCTCCTCGTTGATACGCCGGATGCCAGCGCAGCGCCACGCGTTCGATGCCTTTCGCGAGCACGTCCGCGAGCTTGCCGAGCACCGCATAAAGCAGGATGCCGACGACCACCACGTCCGTTTGCAGAAATTCGCGTGCGTTCATCGTCATATAGCCGATGCCCGATTGCGCCGAGATGGTTTCGGCAACGATCAGCATCACCCACATGAGGCCGAGCGCAAAGCGCACGCCGACGAGAATCGACGGCAACGCGCCCGGAAAGATCACATCGCGATACAGCGCGAAGCCCTTCACGCCATAGCTGCGCGCCATCTCGATCAGGTTCGCATCGACGGAACGGATGCCGTGGAACGTGTTGACGTACACCGGAAAGAACACGCCCAGCGCGACGAGAAAAATCTTCGCTTCCTCTTCGATGCCGAACCACAGAATGACGAGCGGAATCATCGCGAGCGCGGGGATGTTGCGGATCATCTGCACGGTGGAATCGAGCGCGACTTCGAACGGACGAAAGAGCCCGGTCCAGAGTCCAAGCACCAGCCCGACGCCGCCGCCGATAGCCAGGCCCAGCAGCGCGCGCCATGCGCTGACTCTGACGTTGGCCCACATATCGCCCGATTGAATCAGCGCCAATGCCGATTTGACGACGGCAAGCGGCTCGGGCAGCACGCGCGTCGAAAGCACGCCTGCACGCGTCGCGTATTCCCAGAGCAGCAGGATGGCAATGGGCACGAGCCACGGCGCGATGGCCGCGCCGATCCGCCTGAAAATGAGAGCGCCGTATCGCTTGTTCTGCGCCGGGGCGGGTATCGCCTGAGTGAGGGCATCGGCCATGCTCTAGTTCCTCCGATGAGATTGCGGTTGCATGTTCAGCTCTGGCTCGCGCTAGGCAGATAGCTATTGCCGACGATTTCGCCGAACGGTCCCGACAACGGACCGGACTTCTTCTCGGCCTGCACCCCGCGCTCGCCGAGAAGCGGGAGCACGAGTTCGGCGAACCGGTACGACTCTTCGAGATGCGGATAGCCGGAAAGAATGAACGTCTCGATGCCGAGGTCCGCATATTCCTTCATGCGCGCCGCCACTTGTTGCGGAGTGCCAACTAATGCCGTTCCGGCTCCGCCGCGCACGAGGCCCACGCCCGCCCAGAGGTTCGGATAGATTTCGAGCGTCTCGCGGCCGCCGCGCTTGCCGCCGTGCAATTGCGCCATGCGGCGCTGGCCTTCCGAGTCCATCTTCGCGAAGGCGGCCTGCGCACGCGCGACCGTCTCATCGTCGAGATGGCTGATCAGGCTGTCGGCCGCCGCCCATGCCTCCTCTTCGGTCTCCCGCACGATCACATGCAGGCGGATGCCGAAGCGAATCTTGCGGCCCTGCGCTTGTGCGCGGGCGCGTATATCGTCGAGCTTCTTCCTGACCGCTTCGGGCGGCTCGCCCCAGGTGAGATAAGTATCGATATGCGTTGCGGCGATGTCATGCGCCGCCGCCGACGAACCGCCGAACCACAGCGGCGGATGCGGCTTCTGCACCGGCGGATACAGCACCTTGCCGCCCTTCGATTGCAGATGCTTGCCCTCGAACTCGATCGCTTCGTTCGTATGCGATGCGCTCAGCAGATTGCGCCAGACATGCAGGAATTCATCGGTGATTTCGTAGCGCGTGTCGTGATCGGCGAAGAGGCCGTCGCCTTCCAGCTCGGCTGCGTCGCCGCCCGTGACGACGTTGATCAGCAGTCGCCCGCCCGACAGTCGATCGAACGTGGACGCCATGCGCGCGGACAATCCCGGCGACGACAAACCCGGGCGGATCGCGACGAGAAACTTCAGCCTCTTCGTGGCCGCGATGAGGCTCGATGCCACGACCCATGCGTCTTCGCACGAACGTCCTGTGGGAAGCAGCACGCCTTCATAGCCGAGCGTATCGGCGGCGGTTGCAATCTGCTGAAAATACGAGAGGTCAGCGGCGCGCGCCCCTTTCGACGTGCCGAGATAGCGGCTGTCACCGTGGGTCGGGATGAACCAGAACACATTCATGCGCTATTCCTCTTTGCCTTCGTTGAGCGTTGTCTGACGGCGATGCCGTCGCAGACGAGTAGGCCAGTTTAAGGACGCGCGTGTCTGCCGCGAACGATGGAATTCAGCTTTGGTTTTCTGCTTTAGTGCTTTGCAGGCGGCAGCGGCGCGTCTATCGCGATGATGGTGATTTGCTTAGTCGAATAGATCATTTCGCGGCGCTCGTGCGCCTCGTTAGCATGGCGGACCGGGCCGTCTCGCTGAAGCAGGCGGTCGCGTCACTCATATGCCGGAGGCTTTGCACCATGAATCGCACGGCATCGAAAAGCCGCCGAATCTTTCTGGCCGCGCTCGCCGGAACGCTCGGAGGAATGGCGGCGCCGTCCTGGGCCAAGTTCGAGAACGATCGCTTCAGAATCGGTTATCAGAAGGCCGCGAGCACGCTCGTATTGCTCAAGGCGAACGGCACGCTCGAGAAGCAGCTGGCGCCGCTAGGCGTAAAAGTGACGTGGACCGAATTCCCCGCTGGCCCGCAATTGCTCGAAGGGCTGAATGTCGGCGCGATCGACTTCGGCTACGTCGGCGAAGCGCCGCCCGTGTTCGCGCAAGCGGCGGGCGCGGACTTCGTTTACACCGCCTATGAAATTCCGACGCCGCGCGCTGAAGGCGTGATCGTCCCGCAAGACTCGCCGATTCAAATCGTCGCCGATCTGAAGGGCAAGAAGATCGCCTTCAACAAGGGATCGGACGTGCACTGGTTCATCGTCGCGTTGCTGCGCAAGCACGGGCTCGCCTATACCGACGTTCAACCGGTGTTTCTCGCACCCGCCGATGCGCGCGCCGCGCTCGAACGCCGGTCCATCGATGCGTGGGCGATATGGGACCCGTTCCTCGCGGCGGCGCAGGCGCAGAGCAATGCGCGTTTGATCGCGGACGCAGATGGCGTGGCGAGCCATCATCAGTTCTTCCTGAGCCAGCGCGAATTCGCGCAGAAGCGCAAAGACGTAATCGGCATCGCGATGGATGCGCTCGGCAAGCAAGGCCAATGGGTCAAGCAGAATCCGGCGCAAGCCGCCGCACAACTCGCGCCGATGCAAGGGCTCGACGCCGCGATCATCAAGACCGGACTGGAGCATTACGAGCACGTGTATCGTCCGATCGATTCATCCGTGCTGGACCAGCAGCAGCGCATCGCGGATACGTTCTATGAACTCAAGCTCATTCCGCGCAAGATCGTGACGAAGGACGCGGCGCTGGCCTGATTCACTTCGACCGCGCCACCGCAACGACATCGACCACGAACGCGACGCCGAGCGCCGCCGCGCCGATCGCGAACAGAAGGCGGTAGTCGCCGCCGCTATGCGAGAACAGGAACGACAGGCCATAGGCGGATGCGGCCTGCATCACGGCGAAGCTCGTCGTCGCCGTGCGCCAGGCGCGTTTTTGCGCGGCGGGATGATGTGCGAGCAGTTCGTTCACGCGGCCAAGCACGAGCGGCACGATGCCCGGCGTGAACGCGCCGACCACGACACTCGATACCATCAGCAGCGCCGCGCCCGAGGCGATCACAGGCAGCACGACCGCGACGAGCTGAAGCACGAGCGCGACACGCAACGCACGGCCAAAGCCCGCGCGATCCGCGAGATGCCCGCTCAACAGCGGCCCTGCAATTGCGCCGAGTCCATACAGCACCCAGTATTGCGCGCCCGCATCGACACCCTTGTCTAGCCCGCGTGCGACGTAATCGACGAGAAAGATCATGTGCGGCACGAGGCCGACCGCGTTCAGCCCGTACTCCGCGAAGAGGGCGCGCAACGCGGGCGTCGGCGGCGATTTCGCTTTCGGTTGCTCGTTGACTTGGGATGACGGCGCATCGTGCGCAGGCCATCCGTTCCACGCGATGACCGTCAGCAGCAGCGACACCGCCGCAAGCCCGAGCCACGTCTGTCGAAGCCCTTCTCGCAGCAACAGCGGCACGATGGTCCCCGATGCGGCGATGCCCAAGCCGATGCCGGTGAAGATCGCCCCGCCCGCGAAACCGCGCCGCGATGGCGCGACGTGCGCGAGGATCGTCGGGGCGGCAAGCACCATCAGCGCGCCGCCGGATATCCCCGACGCGAGCCGCCACACGAAGAACCACGCGAACGAGACCGGAAACGCGCACGCGATGAACGCGATGGTCGCGAGCAGCATCATCGCGCGCAGCACGGTTGCCGGACGCGCGTGACGAACGAGCGCGCCCGCCGACAGCGCGCCGACCAGATAGCCGCCGAGATTGGCCGCGCCGAGATAAGCCGCCGTCGATGCGGGAAACCAGTGCGCGCCGATGATCGCCGGCAGCAGCGGCGTATAGGCGAAGCGGGCAAGCCCGATGCCGACGAGACTCGCGCTCGCGCCCGCCAGCACGCCGCGCCATACCTGAAACGTCGCGCCCTCCGGTTGATTCGACACTGCGTATCGCATACTCCCTCCGTACCATTGCACGCAGTTTATATTCGCGCGATTCGCGAGAGAATCGGCGGCCTACGGAAGAGACTCTTTCGCTAAACGGTCGATTGCCGCTGCGTACCGATCCGCAATCGCTTGAACTGGCGGCGCAAACGCGGCGTCGCGAAATCGACGAACGCGCGGACTTTCGGCACGGCGAGCCGTCCTTGAGGCGTCAGCAAATGGACGGGCAACGGCGCGTGCTCGCTGTCGGGCAGCACGATGCGCAGCGCGTCGTCCTGTACTTCCTTCGCGACGTGATACGAAAAGAGCCGCGTCACGCCCTGCCCATCGACGGCGGACGCTACCGCCGCCCGCACCGTGTTGACGATGATGCGCGGCGCGAGCTGCACGACCTGCGGAATCGCGGAGCCGCTCGATGCGGGAAAGCTCCATGAATCGAGGCCGAAATGCGTCATCGAGATGATGCGATGCTGCGCAAGATCGGCGGGGGTATCGATAGGCGGATGGGCGTCAAGGTATTCCGGCGACGCTGTCACGACCCGCCGCACTTCGCCCACGGGAATTGCGATGAGCGTCGAGTCCGCGAGATGCGCGATGCGCAGCGCGATATCGATGCCCTCGTCGATCAGGCTCACGGGCCGGTCGAGCAATTGCAGGCGCACGGATACGGCGGGGAAGCGCGCGAGGAAGTCGTCGAGCATTGGCGCGAGCAACGCTTCGCCGGCGGCGACCGGCGCGGTGATCGTCAGCAGGCCGCGCGGCGCGGAGCGTTCGTGCGCGACGAGCAGGTCCGCTTCTTCGAGATCGGTCAGGATGCGCCTGCATGCGGACGCATAACGTTCGCCCGCTTCACTCAGCTTGATGGTGCGCGTGGTGCGATGAAGGAGCGCGGTGCCGGTATGCGCTTCGAGAAAGGCGATGGCGCGGCTGACGGCGGCGGGCGAACGTCCGAGCCGCCGCCCCGCGCCCGCGAGACTGCCTTCGTCGAGGGTGGCGATGAAGACTTTCATCGCGTCGATTCGATCCATGAAGTGTGCGGGCGATGGTTGAGTGATGCACGAAGTCTAACCGCGCACTGCACGCATCCGCCGATGCGTTGTACGATGCTTCACCATTGCGCATTCACGGAGCATGAACGCATGTCGTCCACGCACGCAAGCCCGGCAAGAACCTTTGTCCTGATTCACGGCGCATGGCATGGCGGCTGGTGCTGGCGCTTCGTCGCGGACCGGCTCATGGCGCGCGGGCATCGCGTGTTCGCGCCGTCGCTGACGGGTCTTGGCGACCGGCGTCATCTCTTGGGCGCGGCGACGTCGCTCGATGTGCCGATTGCGGACATCGAGAATCTCATCGAATCGGAAGAACTGAGTGATGTAGTGATCGTCGGTCACAGCTTCGGCGGGCTGGTGGCGTCGGGGGTGGGGGACCGCAGGCCGGAGGCGATACGCTCGCTCGTCTTTCTCGATAGCCTGCTCGTCGAGAACGGACAGGCCGCGTTCGATGTGCTGCCGGCCAATGTCGTGAAGGAGCGCATGGACTCGGTGGAAGCGAGCGGACAGACGCTTGCAATGCCCGTCAACGGACTGGCGGGCACGGCCATTCCGGACGATCACCCGCTCGCGGACTGGGTGCGCCGCCGCTTGACGCCGCATCCTGTCGCAACGTATCGCACGCCGTTGCATCTGAAGCATCCGCTCGGCAATGGCTTGCCCTGCACGTACGTGCATTGCGCGAATCCTTCTTATGACACGCTCGCGGGGGTGCGGGAACGGGTTCGCGCGCTGCCCGGCTGGGGATGGGAATCGATCGATACCGGGCACGATGCGATGATTCTTGCGCCCGACTTGCTGGTGGAGGTGCTGGAGAGGCTGGCGGGGTGAGTCTCCCCGCATGAGTGCCGCGAACGCAAGGTTTCGCTCGCCGGGTATCCGCCCAGTGTGAGCGGATACCGGGCGGCTTCACGCGACCACCGCCTCCCTCGCCCGAAACGTCTTCGGCACCCCCGCCCGCGCGATCGCACCGGTAAAGGCCTCGCCCGGCAACCATTGCGCAAGCGTCTCGCGCATCGCCAGCAGCTTGTCCAGGTCGATACCCGTCTTCAGCCCTTCGGCTTCCAGCAGGAACACCGTGTCCTCGGTATTGATGTTCCCCGTCGCGTTCGGCGCGAACGGACATCCGCCCAATCCGCCAAGCGATGAATCGAACACGCGCACGCCGGCATCGAGCGCGGCGAGGACGTTCGCCAGCCCCAGGCCGCGCGTATCGTGGAAATGACACGCCACCGGCACCGCACCGGCCAGCGCGCACACCTTGCTCATCAGCGCACGCACTTGCCCGGGATTCGCATAGCCGACCGTATCGGCGACGGTGATCTCGTCCGCGCCCGCCTCGATCAGCTTGTCGACGAGACCGAGCACCACGCTCTGCTCGACCTTGCCCGCGATAGTGCAGCCGAACGCCGTCGCGACGCCCGCTCCTAGCACGACGCGCGGCGCGCGATCATCCCGCTCCGCGACGATGCGCCCGAAGTCCTCCAGCGACTCCGCCGTGCTGCGGCGCACGTTCTTGAGATTGTGCGCATCGCTTGCCGACAGCACGTAATGCACTTGCGCGACGCCCACATCGAACGCACGCTGCGCGCCCTTCAGGTTCGGCACGAGCGCCGACGCGTGCAGGCTGTCGATAGCGAGCGCGCCGCGCGCCACATCGACTGCATCGGCGAACTGCGGCACGACCTTCGGCGGCACGAACGACGTGACCTCGATGTCGCGCACGCCCGCATCGACCATGCGGCGGCACCAGTCGAGCTTCTGCTCCGTCGTGAGAATCTTGCCGACCATTTGCAGGCCATCGCGCAAGCCGACTTCGCGCACACGGACAGCGGGCGTGCCAATCACTGCATCATTCATCTCGATGTTCCTTTCAAAGCGTCGCATCCGCGACAGTCGCGCCGCCTTCGGCACGGCTTTCTTCCTTCGCGGCCGCCGCCGATGTCGTGGGCGCGAAGCGCACCGCCGCAATCGCGCCGAGCACCATCAGCAGCGCAATCGCACCGAGGCCGCCGACCATGCTGTTCGTGAGCGTCTTGATGGAGCCGATGATCATCGGGCTCACGAAGCCGCCGAGCAGGCCGAGGCAGTTGATCATCGCAACGCCACCGGCCGCGCCGCTGCCGCGGATGTAGTCCGTGGAGATCGCCCAGATCAGCGGATTCGGCGCGAGAATGCCCGCCGTCGCGATGGAGAGCGCGACAAGCGACAGCGCGAGGTTGCCGGTCGTGAACGCCGCGATGACGAGGCCCGCCGCGCCGCACACCATCGGGATCGCGCAGTGCCAGCGGCGCTCCATCGTGCGGTCGGAATGGCGGTTCAGCGTGACGAGCGCAACCCAGCTCACGAAGTACGGAATCGCTGAATAGCAGCCGATGGCAAGCGAACTCGTCACGCCCGCGCTCTTGATGAGCGTCGGCAGCCAGAAGCCGATGGCGAAGACGCCGGCGATCTGCGTGAACCAGACGAAGCCCATCACGTAGACGCGGAAATCGCGAAGCGCGCGGGCGAACGTATGTTCAGCGTGCGTCGCCGAAACGCTCGACGTCTTGCGGATATCGCGCAGCACGAGGTTCTTCTCGGCTTGCGTGAGCCACTTCGCCTGCTCGGGGCCGTCCTGCAGATAGAAGTACGCCATCACGCCCAGCACGCTCGCGGGCAAGCCCTGCACGATGAACATCCACTGCCAGCCGTGCAGCCCGGCATAGCCATTGAAATAGGTCATCAGCGCGCCGGAAAGCGGCCCGCCGAAGAGACCGGCGATACCCGTCGCACACGTGAAGATCGCGATGACTTTCGCGCGGCGCTCGACCGGATACCAGCGCGTGAGATAGAAGATCACGCCGGGATAAAGACCCGCTTCCGCGAGCCCGAGAAAAAAGCGCACGGTGTAGAGATGCGAAGGCAGCGTGACGAAGGCCGTCCCCGCGGCGATCACGCCCCAAAGAATCATGATGCGCGAAAACGTCCGCTTCACGCCGATGCGCGCAAGCAGCAGATTGCTCGGCACTTCCATCAGCACGTAGCCGAGGAAGAAGATGCCCGCGCCGATGCTGTAGGTGAGATCGCTGAAGCCGACATCGTGCTTCATGTCGAGCTGCGCAATGCCGATGTTGATGCGATCCAGAAACGCGAACACGTAGCACAGGAACAGGAACGGAATCAGCCTGCGCGTGATCTTGCCGTAGGTCTGTTCCGCGTCGGGCGCGTCGAAACTGCCAGGGTTGGGGGTCATGTCTGTCTCCTCCGGTGAGTCCGGGTGTCGTGCCGGCCAGTCGATGCCGGCCGGTGCTTGCTTCATGCCGCTTGCTGCGTGCTGCACGTGGACATCGGCGCTCAGCGGCCCTTGAACGCGGGCGGGCGCTTCTCGTTGTAGGCGCTGATGCCTTCCTGCCTGTCCGCCGTCGGAATCAGGCGGTTGTACGCCTCGATCTCGACATAGAGGCCCGTGCGCAGATCGCCCTGAATGCCGAGGTCGATGGCCTTCTTCGCCTGCGCGACAGACAGCGGCGCGCTCGTGCAGATGTCGCGTGCGGCTTCGATCGCATCGGCGAGCACGCGGCCGGGTTCGCACAGCCGGTTGACGACGCCCCACGCGAGCGCTTCATCGGCGGTAAAGCGCGCGCCGCGGAAGATCAGCTCTTTCGCGCGCCGCGTGCCGATGGTGCGTGGCAACTGCTGCGTGCCGCCGCCGCCCGGCATGATGCCGCGCTTGACTTCGGTGAAGCCGAAGACCGCATCCTTCGCGGCGTAGGCGAAGTCGCACGCGAGCAGCAGCTCCAGTCCACCCGCCACCGCCGATCCGTTCGCCGCGCAAATGAGCGGCAGCGGGCAGTAAGTGATCGCGCGGTTCATGCGCTCGAAGAGATAGTGCTGCACGCCGAAGTCTTCATCGGTCATGCCTTCGCGCTGCTTCAGGTCCGCGCCGCCGCAGAATGCGCGATCGCCCGCGCCCGTCAGGATCACGCAGCGATACAGCGACGGATCGGCCTCCAGCGCGCCGAACACGCGGATGATCTCGTGGCCCATCGCCGTGCTGATCGCATTCGATACGGCCGGACGGTTGAGCGTCACGACCAGAATCTGCTGATCGATTTCTTCGAGTTGCAGCGTTTCGAGCGGCGCGTGGCCGAGTTGCTTTGCCAGTTTCAAGGTGTCTCCAGTGGCGTCTTGGCCAGCAGATGATTGTGTTCGCCGAGCCGGGGCGTGCGTCCGACGTGCGCGGGCCGCGCGCCGCCGAATGAAATCGGCACGCCGACGACCGTTGCGGCGCCATCGTCGGTGGTGCGCAGCAGGTCCAGCGCCTTCGTCTGTTCGTGCGCGACGACCTGATCGATTGTCTGAAGCGGGCCGCTCGGAATGCCGGCGGCGTCGAGCGCGGCGAGCCAGTGCGCGCTGTCCGCCTTGCGGAACTCCGCGTGCAACAGGTCGATCAGCTCGACGCGGTTCTGCACGCGTGCGCCGTTGGTGGCGAAGCGCGTATCGGCGGCGAGCGCGGGGACCGCGAGCACGTCGCACAGCCGGCGGAACAGGCGGTCGTTGCCGGCAGCGACCATGATCGTGCCGTCCGCGCATTCGAACGCCTGATGCGGCACGATCGCGGCCGTGCCGGAGCCCCAGCGTCCCGGCAGCACGCCCGATGCGAGATAGTCGGCGATCTGAATGCCAGCCCAGCTGATCGCCGTCTCGTACAGCGATACCGAGACCACTTCGCCCTCGCCCGTGTGCTGCCGCCGGAACAGCGCGGCCAGCACGCCGATGGCGGCCCACAGTCCGGTGCCCATGTCGTTCACCGAAACGGGGATGCGGCTCGGCGGCTCGCCCGGCTGCCCGAGAAAGCTCATGAGGCCCGACAGCGCCTGCACGAGCGGATCGTAGCCGGGCTTGTCGCGCAGCGGCCCCGACGTCCCGAACGCGCCGAGATTGCAGTACACGAGCGACGGTTTCATGCGCAGCATTTCGTCGGCGCCGAGACCGTACTTTTCGGTGCCGCCCGCCTTCAGGTTCTGCAGCACGACATCGGCGCGGGTGCGGATGAGCGCGCGAAGCGCATCGGCTTCATCGGGATTAGACAGCGACATCGCGATGCTCGACTTGCCGTGATTCACCGCATGAAAGAGCGCCGCCGCGCCGTCGATGAACGGCGGACCCCAGTCGCGCGCATAGTCGCCGCCGTCCGCGCTTTCGATCTTGATGACCGTCGCGCCGAGCGAGCCGAGGATCATGCCAGCATACGGCGCGGCGAGGCTGTGGCCGATCTCGACCACGCACACGCCTTCGAGCGGCAACGGCTTTGCCATGTCGTCGCGCGTGCTCATTCGGCGGTCACCGCGAGCGCGGGTTCGTCGTGCGCCACGGTCTCGCCGTAGCCGTAGAAGCGGTGCGCGGCGTCTGCGCTGATGTAGCCATCGGCGACATCGGCGGCCACGCGTTCGCGTTCGCGCGTTGCGGGATCGCCATATCCGCCGCTGCCCGCGGGCTGCACCGTCACGCGATCGCCGCGATACACCACCGTCTGCCCGCCCTTCGCGGCCACTTTCTGCTCGCTGCCGTCCGCGCGCTGCACCGTGCACTGGAAGCGCGTGCCCGGCAATCCGCCGAAGTGGCCTTCGGGCGCGGAGCGGCCGCGTTCGCCGGATACCGTGAAGGTCGCTTCGTCGTATTCGATGCGATACACGCGCCGCGACGTGAGCCCGCCCCGCCGTCGCCCCGCGCCGCCGCTATCGGTGACGAGCGACCATTCCTCGACGACGAGCGGCGAGGTCGCTTCGATCATCTCGATCGACTGGCTGCCCGCATTGCCGACATACACGCGCACGCCGCTCACGCCGTCCTTCTCGGCGCGTGCGCCCATGCCGCCCGCGTGGACGTCGTGCATCGTGACGAAGGCCTGGCCCGTCTGCGCGACGCGCGCCGCGTCGGTGTCGCGTCCGCTGAAAATGCCCGCGCACGACGCGCAGTTGCTCTGGCCGGTGATGCGTTCCGGCACCGCGGGCGCGAGCGCCTTCAGCAGCAGGTCGATCACGCGCGGCGAGGTCTCCGTATTGCCCGACACGACCGAGGCCGGGTATTGGCAATTCAGCACGCTGCCTTCGGGCGCGATGATGGTCACCGGGCGATAGCAGCCCTGGTTGATCTGGATCGCCGGATCGGTCAGCGCCTTCACGGTGAACCACGTGCTGTTGCAGGTCACGGAAAGCGGGCAATTGATGCCGCCGCGCACTTGCGGACCGGTGCCGGTGTAATCGAAGGTGATGTGATCGCCTTCGACCGTCACCTTCACCTTGAGGAGCGGCCGCTCCTGCTTCCAGCCGGGCGCTTCGATCGGATCGAGGTACTCTTCCGCTTCGTAGACGCCGTCCGGAATGCGCGCGATCTCCGCGCGGATCAGCTTTTCCGAATGATCGAGGCTCTGGCTCATCACTTCGGCGAGCGCATCCGCGCCGTACTTCGCGACGAGTTCGCCGATGCGCCTGTCGCCGACGAAGGTGCCCGCGTATTGCGCCTGAATGTCGAGCAGCAGCTCGTGCGCGTTGCGGCTGTTCTTCGTGAGCAGGTTCAGCATGTCTTTCACCGGCTCGTCGTTGCGATACAGCAGCACCGGCGGAATGCGGATGCCTTCCGCGAAGATGTCCCATGTCGTGACGGTATAGCTGCCGGGCGACTGCCCGCCGATATCGGTCCAGTGGCCGCGCGTCATCACGAACGCGACGATCTTGCCGTCCGCGAACACGGGGCGCGTGAACTGCACGTCCGGCTGGTGATTGCCGCCGCCGACATACGCGTCGTTGCTGACGATGACATCGCCGGGGCGCAGGTTCTCGCGGCCCACGGCTTCCACCGATACGCGCGTCGAGATGACGGCCGAACCGAGCATCGTCGGGATGTCGTTGCCCTGAGCGACGAGCTGCATGTCGGCGTCGAAGATCGCGGCGGAGGAATCGCCGCTTGCGTGCATCAGCGGGCTGCCCGCGGTGCGCATCATCGCGATTTTCATTTCGCGCGCAACGGCGAAGAGACTGCTGCGGATGATTTCGTAGGTGACGATGTCCATGAATCAGGCTGCCAGTTCGATGACGAGGTTGAGATCACGATCGACGCGCGCGACGTGCGACGCCTTCAGCACCGCGCAACTGCTGTGCTCTTCGATCACGGCCGGCCCTTCGATCGCCGCGCCCACCGGAATCTCGGTGCGGGCGAACACCGGCAGCGTGCGGACGTTGCCGTCGAAATACACGTCGCGCGTGCGGGTCGGTGCGGGCATCGCGCCGCCGTTGCGTTGCGCCGCGCTGCCGCGCCAGCCGGTCGACGTGACGAGTTGCAGCCGCACGTTCGCGACGACAATCGGCTTGTCCTTGCTGACGAAGTTCCATTGCCGCAGATGCGCCGCCTCGAAGTTCGCCGCGAGCGCATTGCAGACGCCTTCGGCTTCGTCCTGCACTTCGACGGTGATGACATCGGGCTGGCCGGCGTAGCGGCAATCCGCGAGACGCACGACCTTCACGCCGTCCGCATCGACGCCATGACGCTGGAGTTCTTCCATGCCTTGTGCGCGCAGATCGTCGAGCGCACGGTTCAGCGTGGCGTCGTCGATCTTCGAGAGATCGCTTTCGAGGGGACGCTGATAGTCGTATTGCTGATCCGCGACGGTCATGCCGAACGCGCTGAACAGTCCCGGCAGCGGCGGAATCACGACGCGGCGAATCCCCATTTCCTGCGCGAGATCGACCGCGTGGACCGGGCCCGCGCCGCCGTAGCAGATGTAACTGAACTCGCGCGGATCGTAGCCGCGCTCGACGGTCATGATGCGAATGGCCTGCGCCATCAGCGCGTTCGCCACCGAGCGCACCACTTGCGCCGCTTCGGGCACGGAAAGACCGAGCGGCTTTGCGATCACCTCCTCGACGACACGCCACGCGGCCTTCGCATCGAGCTTGAATTCGCCGCCGAGGAAGCTGTCCGGATCGATATAGCCGAGGACGAGATTGCAATCGGTGACGGTCGGGCGCGTGCCGCCGCGTCCGTAGCAGGCGGGGCCGGGATCGGCTCCCGCGCTTTCCGGTCCGATCCGCACGCCGCCGCCCGCGTCGATCCACACGATGGAGCCGCCGCCCGCGCCGACCGAATCGATATCGATGCTCGGCGAGCGCACCGTGTACGTATGCAGCACGCTCTTGTTGCGCAGTTCGGGGCGGAAGTCGCGGATCAGCGAGACATCGAACGTGGTGCCGCCCATGTCGCCGAGAA
This sequence comes from Caballeronia sp. RCC_10, assembly GCF_041360715.1. NCBI lineage: Bacteria > Pseudomonadati > Pseudomonadota > Betaproteobacteria > Burkholderiales > Burkholderiaceae > Caballeronia > Caballeronia sp. RCC_10. The sequence continues at coordinate 447,471 of NZ_JBFUPT010000002.1, read as the reverse complement.
TCGCGTTTTTCAGTTCGCTCTTCTCGCAATTGCGAATCGCCGCCGAAACGCCGCCCGCCGGTCCGGATTCGAGGAGCACGATGGGACGGTCCGCGACCATCGCCGGGCTCGCGAGACCGCCATTCGATTGCATGAACAGGAACTTGCCCGCGAAGCCCAGTTGCGCGAGCGCATTGATGAGCCGGCCGATATAGCGGCCGCAAACGGGGCCGAGCATCGCGTTGATGACGGTGGAGCTGGCGCGCTCGTACTCCATCGCTTCCGGATTGACTTCGTGCGATGCGCAGATGAAGCGGTCCGGCAACAGGCGGCGCAGCGCATCGACGGCCTCGCGTTCGTGCTGCGGATTCACGTGCGCGTGCAACAGGCAGACGGCGACGGCTTCGACATCCGATTCGCGAATCTGCGCGGCAATGCGTTCCAGTTCGGCGTGATCGAGCGGCGTGGCGACGATGCCGTCATAACGCATGCGCTCGGTCACTTCGAGCCGCCAGCGGCGCTCGACGAGCGGGCGCGGGTTATCGAAGAGCAGATCGTAGAGGTCGGCGCGGTCGTGGCGCGAGACGCGGCGCAGTTCGAGGATGTCGCGAAAGCCGTGAGTCGTGACGAGCGCGGTTTTCGCGCCGGTGCCTTCGACGACCATGTTGGTCGCCATCGTCGTGCCGTGTCCGAGGAACGATACGTCCGCGCTCGCGGTCCCCGACAGTTCGAGAATCTTGCGAAAGCCTTCCACGGTGCCGACGACGCGATCCTTCGGCGTCGTGGGAACCTTGGTCGACCAGATGCGGCCCGTTTCGTCATCCACCATGACGACGTCGGTGAAGGTGCCGCCGACATCGATACCGATTCGTTTCAATTGCGTCTCTCCATGTACGTTGTGCTGTTTGAGCGCCATGCGCGTTGCGGCTATGATCTGCCGCACTGAAGGCATCGGGCATCGACGGGCTCAGTGTAGAGAGGACATGGCCCGGCCAGATAATGAAACGTTCCGATCAGGTGAATCAGTGGAGTTATATCGGTGATAACCAGTATCGACGCGATCCTGCGGCGCTTGCGCGGGAACCATGTCGCGCTGTTGATCGCGCTCGACGATCACGGCTCGCTTCGCCGAGCGGCGCAGCAGGTCTCGCTTTCTCAGCCCGCGACGACCAAATCCCTGCGCGAAATCGAAGCGATGTTCGGCGCGGAACTGTTCGCGCGCTCGCCGCGCGGCATCGTCGCGAATGAGCTGGGGCGCTGCGTGATCCGCCATGCGCGTGCGGTGCGATCGGAGATCGGCGCATTGCGCGATGAACTCGCGGCGATCATGCGTGGCGGCGGCGGGACGCTTGCCATCGGCGCGGTCATGGGCAGCATGCCCGTGTGGCTGACGCCGATCCTGCGCTCGTTGCGCGAGGTGCAGCCCGATATATCAGTGGAAGTGTGGGAGGACAACAGCGCGCGGCTTCTGTCGATGCTCGATCAGCGCCTGCTCGATCTGGTTATCGGCCGGCCGAGCATCAGCGTACATCCCGATGCTTACGACTTCGTGCCGCTCGAAGCGGAGGAAGTGTGCTTTGTCGTGGACGGCGCGGATCCGCTTGCGAAGGTGGAGCGCATCGAGCTTGCCGATCTGACCAGCAATCCGTGGATCGTGCCGCAAGCCGCGCTGCCGATGCGCTCCTTGCTCGAACAGCTCTTCGACGACAGGCAGTTGCCGTTTCCGCGCTATGCGATAGAAACGTCATCGACATTTGCGACCTTGTCGTTGCTGCGTTCGGGAAGCGGGACGGTCGGCCTCGTGCCGATGAAGGTGGCGCGCTACTTCGAGGAACACGGGCTGGTTGCCGTGCTGCCGATCATGATCGACCGGCGCGGGCCGCCGTATGGCATCGCGACCCGGCGGGGCGCGACGCTGCCGCAGCCGGTGCAAAGGTTCATCGATCTATGTCTCGCGAAGCGTGATGCCGATGCTTGATGCCGATGCGTATGCCGATGTTTGATCCGCTAGCGTGATCAGGCTTTCTCGGTGGCCCACTCCTGGCGGATCGTTTCGAGCATTCGGCCCCATTCGTAATCGACGCTATCAGGGGACATCCGCAAGACTCCCGCGCCCGGCGTGAAAGTTAGCTCGCCGAAATAAATGTGCTCTCTCAGCGAGTACAGATCGACGCGCACGTACTCGAAGTCTCTTGCGAGTTCACCGGCCGTCTTCAGCAACGCATCGAGATTCGCGGGACGCGGCACGGGCTTGTCGCTCGGCTTGTAATGGCCGAAGCGAATGTTCTGCAGGTTCCAGTTAGCATCGAAGGTGTCGCCGTGCGGCGTTTCGCCAAAGCGATCCGATATCACGAGGATGTAGATCGTCTGCTTGCCGGACTTCTCGTTGAAGACGTGGAACTTGAGATCGGGCGGAACGGTGCCGGTATCGTCGAGCAGCAGCTCTTCGAAGAAGATGCGCGGCTTGATCGCGCGATAGTGCCGCTCACGCGCGATGCGATAGAAGTCCGTCGATAGCCACGATTGCGCGAGTTGCGACAGTTCCTCGAAGGAGGTCGTCGATTTGTCGCGGACCACCTTGACGAAACCGCTGCCATGATTGGCCTTCATCACGAAGGCGTTAGGCAGTTCGTCGAAGACGGTCTTCGTGAAGACCGCTGGGGCAGCGAGCAATGGAATCAGATATTGCGGGCCGATTTTTCTTGCGATGTAGTCGCGGACCGCGAGCTTGTCGCTCAAGTCGACATAGCGCGGATCGGGGTGCAGACAGCGCCGAAGGATCTGCTCGTTGAACGTCAGGGGACGCCGCAGATTCGGGAATCGCCCAATGCGCCTGCGATGAACGAAGCTCAGGAACACATCGTCCGGCAACCACACCTTTGCGCTGTCAAAGAGCCGTTTCGAAAGCGACATCCGGTATTCTCCGTGTGACTAATTTTGTAATCTTGGTCGTAGCTCAAGCCCCGTTTCGTTAGCGAGCGCCTGACGTCGTTCACCGGTGCGGTGGACTCGAAATCGTCCCAAGCCGCCGATGCCCCGACCGTGCGGCAACCAACAAAACGAAACCAAAAGACTTGCCTGCCGATTTTGCTTGTATTAAGCGGCTGGTAAAGCGCCGCTCCTCGTTGAACGAGCGTAGCAGACGCTTAGTGGGAACCGGAGCGCGTTTCCACACGCTGTGGGGCATATTTTCGTCTTGACGGTGCATTAGCAAGACAAATTCCCGGCGGATGTGCGGATGTGCGGGTGCGCGGGTGTGTCGGCTGTCGCGACGTTAGGGGTTCGAAAGGTTTAGATAATGCGGTGGCCGTGTGGCCTTTAGTCCGCCAGGTTGCTGAAAAGGTCGGGCGTGGCGTCGCTCGCGGGCTGCCTGCGCTGGAATGAGCCACCGCGCGCTTGCTCGAGCATATCCGGCGGCAACCACGTTTCTTCCATCTGAGCGATGCCGCGCTCGATCATCTGCTGCAAGAAAAACGACTGCTTGTGTCCCGTTACTTCTGCCAATAGTCGCAATCGCTGTTCGATCGCGGGCTCGACACGTACCGCGACCACCTTCAACTTGTTTTCGGCGGTCCTTCTCACGTTTGCTCCTTTTGCTGCCTTGTTAGTGCCAGGGTTCGCGCCGATTGGGACGCGGATGCAGCGGTGCTTCTACCATGAAGGTTCGGTGGGGGGCAATGGTTTTTTGGGCGAGGTGGGGCTGTTCGCGTTTGGAGCGGCTTGTTAGGTCCTTTTCCGCGCAGTTTGGCGATGCCACGCCACAAAGCCTTCGCGAATAGTGTGTTCGTCAGTTGAATATGCGAGATCGTTTGGACATCGACAATCGGCTGGATCACTTGATGAGGTCGTCGCTCATGTCGTTCAATCGTTGCCGTTATTCAGACAGGTTGCAGTGATGGGTGTCCTGTCGGTCCGGTCCTTCGTCATGATTTTCCAGACCCTGGCCGCCCCTGTGCATGACGCGCGATTCTACGCAACTAGTTCTAGCCGAGGCTATCGATTGCTCCAGGTTCGGAACAGGCCGCTGGGAACAGCAACTCCTGGCCCCCTCCTCGACATCGTCCGGCGTCTGTCGCCGCGCCCGCGTGTGCCGACGCGCCAGTTCTCAATGAGGCGAGCGCGGCCCCGATCAATTCCAGCGCCATCAGTGCAAGACCATCGTGCGCATAGCCGAACAGGAGCAACAGTTTCGTCGCGTCATGTTCGACGCATTGATCGTTTTCCAGCGTGATAGTGCGCGTCACCGGAGGAAACGCGACACCCCCGTGCAGAAGGCAGAGCAAATAGTCAAGCACCGTTGTACGAGAAGGCAAGACCGTAAGTATGTCGCGTTAGAAAACGTTCACCTCACGCAACGCGTCAAGACCATTCCACAGTCATGGCGCTTCAATTTCGATTGACACAAGCCTGCGCATCTGCGCACCGACCCGCCGATCTTTCTAAAGATGAAGCTCTGCGGACGATGGATCGAGCAAAACGGGGTTTCAGGCACGGTAGCGCCTGAGGCATGAGATAACCGCATTCGAGTATCTATACGTGACGTGGCTACGATGGCTGGTGAAAACGCCCGGGGAGTTAGCGCACGTCGCTCGGATGCTTGTCCAGACTTGATTAATTGCCTCCGGCAGGTGATGACGCCTTCTGTATAGGTAGTACTTCGTAATATCTATTCTCGTTCTAACGAAGCGTCGTTTGGACGCGAGACGTCGCCGCGAATTCGCTTGCCTAGGCGAAAAGGCCACGACATCGTGCAGCCGATCCACGCCGTCCCCCGACAGTTCCCACCGTTCGACGACAGATCCACGGTAATGCCCTTGCGCTCGTAGCATCGGCGAATCGGCAGCGCGGCTTCAGCGTCTGTGGTCCCAACTTACCAACTGACGAATAGTGTTAGTCATCCCGCCGCATGTGAACCTTCGTCGCAACTACACTCAAACGAGATGCAGGAAGTTCACGCGAAGCACACGTAACTTATTCATTACGCCGTCACTAACCCGGCAATATTTGCAGACGAATCGCGTCACTAAATCAGCATGATTCACAACGGATCGATTCAAAGCTAGCATTGCATTTGCTTACGTTTCGCTTTGCGCCTTCTCAAGCATTTTGGCTTATCCTAAACTCCTGCTTACCGGCTGGAGCGATGCCGCAACTACGCTGTCATGTTGTGCGTCTAATCCGAGATGGCTGCAGCGGTGCACCCCTTGCCTTCTGGTAACTGTCTTCGGGCCGACAGCGAGGGTGCCTTATCGTAGGACGACGACACTACTTCAAACGCCGTGAAAATACTCATCGTCAACACGTTGTACTATCCGGACAAGATCGGCGGAGCTGAGGTATCGACGCAACTGCTCGCCGAGGGACTCGTCAGGGCAGGCATGGACGTGTGCGTCGCCTGTGCAACGGGAACAGGCAAGGATAGCGTCACCGAATACAACGGGGTCAAGGTTTATCGTCTGCGCTCGGCCAACCTGTATTGGCCACATGCGCCCAAGAAGCGCTCGCGCGTCGCCAGGTTCATCTGGCATGCCATCGACGTCGTCAATGTCGTCATGTCGCGCAAGCTGCGCGAGATCATCGCGCGGGAAAAGCCGGACATCATTCATACGAGCAATCTCGCCTGTCTGTCCGTCGACGTGTGGCGCGCTGCGCGTGCCGCCGGCGTGCCGATCGTTCATACCGCACGCGACTACTACCTCATGTGCCCGGCGACGACGATGTTCTCCGACGTCGAGCCCTGCAAACGGCAGTGTGGTTCATGCGCTTTGTATTCCGCGCCGAAAAAAGCCGCGTCGACGCGTGTTCAGGTCGCCGTGGGCGTCAGCCGCTTCGTGCTGCAAAAGCATCTGAACAGTGGCTATTTCCCCGAAGCGACACGCACGGCTGTCATCAACAACTGCTATGTCCCGAGCCAGGACGCCGTTACGCACATGAAACCACGCTACCAGGGCGGCCCTGTTCGTCTTGGCGTGCTTGGCCGCGTGGCGCGAGACAAAGGCTCGGAAGTCGTGCTCGAACAGCTCGCCGCCGACAACACGCTCGACTGGACGCTCGTCTTTGGCGGCAAGGGCGACCCGGATTACATCGACGGCCTCAAGCGCAAATACGACGACCCGCGCGTGCAGTTTCTCGGTCACGTGAAGCCCGAGGACTTTCTTCGCAGCATCGACATTCTGATCGTGCCGTCGATCTGGCATGAGCCGTTCGGCCGCGTGATCGTGGAAGCCTATTCGTATGGCTTGCCGGTCGTCGGTGCAAATCGCGGCGGCATTCCGGAAGTGATCGAGCCGCGCTCCAATCTCGTCTTCGACATGGAGCGTCCGCACACGCTGATCGAGAAGATTCGCGAAGCCATCGAGTTGCTGAAGGAACCGTCCGTGCACGACAGGCTGCGCAAGCACGCCGATACCTTCAGCCCCGACTCGATGGTCAACGCCTATCTCGACGTCTATCGCAGCGCGCTCGGCAACGCCATCAAAAGAACCGTCGAACCCGTCACGCCCGCGATAACGCCGAAAGCGCGAATGGACTGAGCCGTCACTGAAATTTCACCGGCACCGGACTCGTTAGCAAGCCCACGTAGAAATTAAAGAAGCGGTCGTTGTCATACCGCGTCACGTAAGTGATCTTCTGCGGCGACGCGCCGGCTGCCGGCGCGTCGGGATACACACGCACATGCCCCTGATCTTCGCCGGGCGTCGTATCGATATCGAGGTAAGCGCTCTGCGTCTCTTTGGCATACGTGGGATCGAGAAAGTATCCGATGGTCAGCGTGTCGTAGATATTTGTATTGCTCGCAAATGCGCCCGCATTCGCGATGGCATAAGCCTGGGTGACCGGCGTCTTTCCTGTCGGCGGATTGACGATCTGGTTATAAACGCTCTCCGTTAATGGAACCGTATTGGTCACGTCGAGTGGAATCACCCGCTGCGGAATGGTGGTTTGCAACAGCGTGCGCACCGCCACCGGATCGAACCACCAGTTCAGTTCGCCCACTGCATTCGCATTGCCGGGCACGTTCATCGCGCCGCCCATATACACGATCTCCTTGATGAGCGGCACGATCTCCGGCGCTTTCTTCACGGCTGTCGCGAGATTCGTCGGCGGTCCGACTTCGATGATGGTCACCTGATTCGGATAACGCTTGATCGCATCGATCATGAAATCCGCGGCGGCTTCGGCCTTGAGCGTCGTCGATTGCGCGAAGCCGTCGGGCGGCGCCGTCAATTGCGATGACTGGGTCGGCTCCGGACGCATCCACGCGCCAAAATAGCCGTTCGGATTCGCGGCCTGCTGCGCGCGAATGCTCGCGACGTCGTATTGCAGCGGATAATTCGCGCCGGCATACACGCCGACCTTGTCCTGCACGCCCATGCGCTCGACGGCCTTCAGCGCATCCGCCTGTTCCTGCAGCAGCCAGTCGTTGCCGGTGACGACGCACAGCCCGAGCAGGTTGACCTTGCCCTGCCCCATCAACTGCGTCGTCATTGCAAAGAGCTGGCCGTCGTCGCCCATCGTGTTGAAGTCGGAATCGATGATGACCTTCGGTGCGTCGTTGTAAGCATCGTGATGATCCGAGCCGCCGCAGCCGGCGACGATGCCGGCCACCACGACTGTGACGAGTCCTGCTGTATTGCGAGGCGTCATCGTTGTCTCCTGAGTCGTTCGACTTATCGTGCGAATCGTGGCCGCCGATGTCAGCGGCTTCTTCATTCTAGGAGCATTCCGTGCAATCGTCGGCTGGACTATGATTTGCTCGCGCGGCTTGCCGCTCGGAACAATGAACACAGGACTTGCGATGCTTCTCTCACTGGCCGTGCTGCTGCTCTTCCAATGTCTTGGCGAGGGCCTTTCGTATCTCTTCCAGCTGCCGGTGCCCGGCCCGGTCGTCGGCATGTTGCTGCTGCTCGTGTTTCTGATGGCGCGTCCGCGCGCCGCCGATGCGATCGAACCCACCGCGAACGAATTGCTGCGCCATCTCTCGTTGCTGTTCGTGCCGGCAGGCGTCGGCATCATGGTGTCGGCGAGCGCGTTGCGCGGCAATGTGCTGGCAATCGTGCTCGCGATCATCGTCAGCACGACGCTCGGCATCGCCGTGACCGCGCTCGTCATGCGCGCGCTGATGCGTGATCGTGAAGGGAGCGCGCGATGACCGCGTTCCCGCAAATCAATGCGATATGGGTCTATCTGGCCGCATCGCCGCTGCTCGGATTGACGATCACGCTTTTCGCGTATCTCATCGCGCAGTGGATCTACGCGCGCTGCCAGTTCAATCCGCTGGCGAACCCGGTGTTGATCGCCGTCGCCATTCTCGTGGCCGTCTTGCAGATCAGCCGCACGCCGTATCCGACTTACTTTGAAGGCGCACAGTTCGTGCACTTTCTGCTGGGGCCGGCAACGGTTGCGCTGGCCTTGCCGCTTTATCGGCAACTGGGGAATCTGCGCAAGCTCGCCGCGCCATTGATCGTGGCGCTCGTTGCCGGGTCGATGACGGCGATCGTGTCCGCTGTCGCGATCGCATCGTGGCTCGGCGCATCGAAGCAGACGATCGCCTCGCTTGCGCCCAAGTCCGCGACGACGCCCATCGCGATGGCCGTCGCCACGTCCATCGGCGGCATTCCATCGTTGACCGCGGTGCTCGTGATATCGACCGGCATCTTCGGCGCGGCGTTCGCACGCGTGATCCTCAACGCGCTGCGTGTGACGGAGCCGGAAGCGCGCGGCTTCGCGCTCGGCGTGGCATCGCATGGCATTGGCACGGCGCGGGCGTTTCAGGTCAGTCAGCAAATGGGCGCGTTCGCCGGCCTCGGCATGGGGCTCAACGGGATACTGACGTCGATACTCGTGCCGCTCGTCGTGCCGATGCTCACCGCGTGGCTCTGAGCGGCTCGCGCATCACTCGATCGCCATTGCCTCGACCGCATCGCCGATGCGGCCGGCGTCGTCGTAATGAACCATGTGCCCGCCATGCCGTACCACCGATAGCACGCTCTGCGGAATGTCCCGCGCAAGACGGCTGGAATGCGCGTGCGGATCGACCACGACATCGTCTTCGCCCGCGAAAATCCGCACGGGGATATCCACCGCTCGATAGTGCTTCGACAACTCGCTCGCCGCCGGCACCATGCACGCCGCATCTTCGCCGATAGCCCGCATTTGCGACGGACGAAGCACGATCTGGCGCTGCACGTAATGGCCGAACTCGGGCGGCACGTCGGAGGGCGCGAACATCGCACGCACGTTCTGGTCGAGCAACAGGCGCCCCATGACGGGCGACACGGTATAGCGAATGACGTCGCCGACCACGGGAATCGCAGCGGGCGCGGTGAGCAGAACGTCGTATCGCGCGGTCGGATAGTAATAGCCCGAGATGAGCGTCAGCCCGCGAATCTCGATGCGCGGCTCGATGGCCATTGCCAGTGCGATCTGGCAGCCGAGCGATTGCCCGACCACGACCGCGCTCGTCAGGCCCATGCGCCTGAGCGCGAGTTGAAAGAGCGCGGCCTGCTCCTGCGGCGTCCAGACGCGATCGCGCGGGCGCGTGCTGAAGCCGAAGCCCGGACGATCGAACGCAATCACACGATGACGCTTCGACAGGCGCGCGACCAGCCCGCTCGCGATGAAGTCCTGCAGCGTGACGAGATTGCCGTGTACGAGCAGCACCGTGGGGCCTTCGCCTTCGTCGATGTAATGAAGGCGCACGCCGTCGACGTCGATGAACTGACCGATGGGCGGATGCTCCCGTTCGGCCCGCCGTCCACGCCACGCGGCCCACGCCGCGATGCCGACGGATGCGGCCGCAATGCCGGCGAGAAGTGGGTTCGATGAGGAAACGCTGGATCGTGATGGACGCATATAGGAGAGAAGGAGGCGGGGACGAGCCAGCGAAGCAAGCAGCCGGCGTGCCACGCATCGGAACATCGCTTGCTCGATGAGGCTAGGCCCACTGCTCACACTGACGAGGCACGCGCGATGAACCAGCAAGATCACATCGAAGGTCAACCGGTTCCCGGCCATACCGAGAACATCCCGACCAATCCAGCGGATACGCCGCAACGCGGCCCGACCGGAGACCGCGCGCCTGACGCGACGCCCGACGACAAGCCCGGCACGCCGCCCGGTACGCAAAGCGAGAGCGACCGCCTGAAGACGCCGGAAGACGGCAATCCGGTCTGACTTGCGCGTGCTACCGGTCGGGCACGGACGGCGTGGAGATCGCCTGTATCGTCGATGACACTTCGCCGTCCGAGTACACCGCGATATCGCCCAGCGCGAGCATGCCGACGAGTTTCTCCTCACTGTCTACGACAGGCATGCGCCGGATCTGCAACTGCTCCATCCTCTGCATGGCGGACTCGATCTCGTCATTCTCCCGGCACCACTCCACCGGCTCGCTCGCGATTTCCTGCACCGTGCACGACGAATCCTTGCCCGCCGATACCGCACGCACGACGATATCCCGGTCCGTGATGAGCGCCTTGAGCCGCTCGCCCTCGCATACCGGCAGCGCACCGACGTTGAGTTCGTCCATCAGTTCGGCCGCGCGGCGAATGGTGTCGCTCGGCGCGATGCTTTGCACGCCGCGTGTCATTACTTCAGCAACCTGGGTCATGGCGTCCTCCGTTGAATCGTGGATCGACATCGAATGAGCATGCGGCATGCCGTCGATACGCCGCGCAGCGATCGTCGGCCCGGAGATTGCTCATTGAGCGCATCGAACGACACAAACCATGCATCGGCGTGGCCGACACCGGAATTCATCGATGAAAATCGCACAGGTCGCACCGCTCTACGAGAGCGTCCCTCCTATCGCATATGGCGCCACCGAGCGGATCATCTCTTACCTGACCGAAGCACTCGTCGCTCTCGGGCACGACGTCACGCTGTTCGCCACCGGCGATTCGCGCACGCGCGCCCGCCTGCACAGCGGCACGCCCACTGCGCTTTGGCGCGACGAACGCGTATGGGATACGACGAGTCATCACTTGCGCCAGCTCGATGCGGTCATCAAACGTTCATCGCAATTCGATGTAATCCACTTTCATACCGAGCCTTTGCATCTGCCGATGCAGCGCCTGCTCGCATGTCCATCCATCACGACGATGCATGGCCGCCTGCTCCCCGCCGATCACGGCCCGCTCTTCGATACCTTCAGCGATGCGCCGCTCGTCGCCATCTCCGACAGTCAGCGCAGCGAAATGCCCGACGCGAACTGGCGCGCGACTATTCACCACGGTCTCGCACTCGACGAAATGCGTTACTCGCAGGAAGGCGGCGACTATCTGCTCTTTGTCGGACGCGTGATGCCGGAGAAGCGCATCGATCGCGCAATTGAGATCGCACGCCGCGCCGGGTTGCCGCTGAAGATCGCCGCCGCCGTGCATCCGGGTGAGCGTGCGTACTTCAAGGAGCAAATCTGCCCGCTGCTCGAAGCGTCGCAATCGTTCGTGGAGTATCTCGGCGAAGTCGGCGGCGAAGCGCGGCGCGCGTTGTTCGCGCATGCACGTGCGCTCGTTTTTCCGATCGACTGGGAAGAGCCGTTCGGCCTCGTGATGATCGAAGCAATGGCGTCGGGCACGCCGGTCATCGCGTTCAGGCGTGGCGCGGTGCCGGAGGTGATCGAGCATGGCGTGAGCGGCTTCATCGTCGATGATGTCGATGAAGCCGTGCAGGCGGTACGCGATATCGGCGCGGTCGATCGCGCGCGCTGCCGCCAGACCTTCGAGCAGCGCTTCTGCGCCGAGCGGATGGCGCGCGATTATCTCGCGGTCTATCGCGATCTGATGGAATCTCACGCGCCCGCTCCGGCTGCGAATGCCGACGCCGCCGATCTCGACACCGGCGCGCTACAGGCATAGGGAATGCACCGCATCGATCGTCCTTTCATCGAATAGTCATGCGCATCGCCCAGGTATCGACGTTATATGAGAGCGTGCCGCCGCAGCGTTATGGCGGCATCGAGCGGATCGTGTCCTATCTCAGCGAGGAACTCGTGAAGGCGGGCCACGATGTCACGCTGTTCGCAAGCGCGGATTCACGCACGAGCGCGAAGCTGGTCGCGGGAAGCGATTGCGCGGTGCGGCTCGTCGAAGACACCGCCGACCCGCAAGCCTTTCACTTCGCGATGCTCGAAGATGTCGTGGCTGCGTCGAAGCAATTCGACATCGTCCATTTTCATACCGACTACCAGAGTTTTCCGTTCGCGCGGCGGATGCGGTGCGCGCATGTCACGACCCTACACTGGCGGCTCGACGTGCCCGGCCTCGAGCCGATGTATCGGCGCTTCGCGGACATTCCGCTCGTCTCCGTCTCGGATGCGCAGCGCGCGCCGCTGCCGTGGCTTTCGTGGGCGGGCACGGTGCATCACGGCTTGCCCGCCGCGCTGTACCGCTTCCATGAACGCGCGGGCGAGCATCTCGCGTTCGTCGGCAGGATCGCGCCGGCCAAGGGACCGGATGCCGCGATCCGCATCGCGCGCCGTGCGAACGTGCCGCTTCGCATCGCCGCCAAGGTGGACGAGGCCGATCGCCCGTATTTCGAACGCGCCGTCGCGCCGCTCGTGCAGGCGCCGCTCATCGACTATGCGGGCGAACAGGACGATACCGGCAAGAGCCGGCTCATCGGCCATGCGCGCGCATTGTTGTTTCCGATCGACTGGCCGGAGCCGTTCGGGCTCGTGATGATCGAGGCGCTTGCCTGCGGCACGCCGGTGATCGCGTTCGGGCGCGGCTCGGTGCCGGAGATCATCGAAGATGGCGTGAACGGCTTCGTCGTGTGCAACGAGGACGAAGCGGTCGAGGCCGTCGCGCGCCTGCCGCAAATCAATCGCCACCGCTGCCGCGAAAGTTTCGAGCGGCGCTTCACGGCCGAGCGCATGGCGGGCGATTACGTCGATGTTTATCGGCGCCTGCTCGACGCGCGCGCCGCCCGTCGCGCGCCGCCGCCGCATCTGGTGGCGCACGACGCTTAACTGAGGGATACCGCTATGCGATGCATGGTGCTTGCCAGCGATTACGACAACACGCTCGCCGAAGAAGGCCGCGTGAGCGATGCGACGTGGGATGCCGTCGACCGGCTGCGCGCGTCCGGGCGTCATATGGTGCTCGTGACGGGCCGTGAACTCGACGATCTGCTCACGCTTTGCGATCGCGTCGATCGCTTCTCGCTGATCGTCGCGGAGAACGGCGGCGTGATCTACTCACCGGCGACGCGTGAGCGCACGCTGCTCGCGCCTCCGCCGCCGCCCGAGTTCGTCGAGGCGATGAAGGCCAGCGGTGTGCGGCATCTCGGCGTGAGCCAGACGCTCGTCGCGACCGTGAAGCCCTACGATGAGCAGGCCCACGCCGCGATTCGCGATCTCAGTCTCGATCTGCACGTCGTTTATAACGGCGACGCGGTGATGGTCCTCGCGCCCGGCGTCAGCAAGGCGAGCGGCCTGCTTGCGGCGCTCGACAAGATGGCGCTGTCGCCGCGCAATGCGGTCGGCGTCGGCGATGCGCAGAACGATCACGCGCTGCTCGATGCGTGCGAGATATCGGCCGCCGTCGGCAACGCGATCGATGCGCTGAAAGCGCACGCCGATATCGTGCTGGATCGCGAATGCGGCGCCGGCGTGACGGAGCTGATCGAAGCGATTCTCGAAGACGATCTCGCCAGCGCCAGCGAACATCTCACGCGACGTCACCTCGTGCTCGGCGAACGCGTAAAGGCGGAAGGCGACAAAAGCGATCAAAGCGGCGAAACAGAAACGCTCGCGCCGCAAGACACGGTCGCGCTGATCGCGGGGCAATCCGGCGGCGGCAAGTCGACGCTCATCACCGGATTGATGGAGCGGTTGTCGGAGTCGGGCTATCAGTTCTGCGCGCTCGATCCCGAAGGCGACTTCGACAACCTCGAAGATGCGCTTCCCATCGGCGACGCGGAAACCGCCCCGAAAGCCGATGATGTCACGCGGCTCATCCATCAGCCGAGCCAGTCGGTCGTCGTCAACCTGATGCGCGTGTCGTTCGCGGAGCGGCCGACCTATTGCGCGACCGTGCTTGCGCACATGCAAAAGACGCGTGCGCTCACCGGGCGTCCACACTGGATGATCTTCGACGAAGCGCATCACTTCTTTCCCGCGAGCATCAACGCCGCCGATGAAACGCTCCCCGACCAGCTCGCGCCCGCGCTGTTCGCGACCGTGCATCCGAATCAGCTTTCGGCGCGGCTGCTCGATCGCGTGACGGTGTTCATCGGCGCGGGTCCGGGTGCGCAGGAAACGCTGCAGGAGTTCGCGCAGGCGGCGGGCATCGACGAACCCGCCGAACTTCCCGATGCGATCGAGACAGGCGAGGCGCTCGTGTGGCGTCGCGATCGCGAGGGACACTGGGGCACACCGATCGTCGTGCGAATCGAGCCGGCGAAAACGCAACGCCGGCGGCACGTGCGCAAGTATGCCGAGGGCATGCTGATCCCGGAGCGCAGCTTTTATTTCCGCGGCCCCGATGACAAGCTCAAGCTGCGCGCACACAATCTCGTGCTGTTCCTCGAGATCGCGGAAGGCGTCGATGAGGACACCTGGCTCTTTCACTTGCGCCAGGGCGATTATTCGACGTGGTTCCGCGACGTCATCGGCGATGCCACGCTCGCCGACGAAGCGCGCGAGATAGAAGCCGACGAAGCGCTTTCGGCCGCTGAAAGTTTTGAAGGAATCCGAAAGGCTGTCGAGCAGCGTTACACTCAGCCGGAAAATCCGGTGCTGCCGAATATCCTCGCGCCGGGAGCGAACAACGGCGGTGGCACGTCAAGTGCTTGACGGGCGCCGGTAGCGACGCACGTCGCGCGTTGGCGAATGCTTCGCCAACGCGTTACGCTTGTCCTCCGCCTGCTCACGTCGCATGCGTATCCAGTAGCATGCGACGCTTCATGCTGGCCGCATGATCCATCACTCATAGTTGCAAACAGAGGTGCGTGAATGAATACGAACTCCCCGCCGGCGCGGCCGTCCACCGGCTCGCCGTCGCCTGTCGTCAAGTGGCTTACCATCGCGTTCCTCGCGTTATCGGGCCTTTATCTCGGCGGCGTCGGCATATGGCTCGTCGCGATCGGTGGATCGCCCTATTACGTCATTGCGGGCCTGCTCATGCTGGCGGTCGCATGGCTCATCATGCGGCGCAATCCAACGGCGCTCTTCGTCTATGCGCTGCTGCTTTTCGGCACGCTGATATGGGCGATCGCCGAAGCAGGCTTCGATTTCTGGGCGCTCGCGCCGCGTCTCGACGTGCTCGTGATCGTCGGCATATGGCTGCTGCTGCCGTTCACGTATCGCCTGTATGCGAGCCCGGTTCGCCGAGGCGGGCTCGCGATTGCGGCGGCGCTCGTGCTGACGGGCATCGCGCTCGTGTATGCGGTGTTCAACGATCCGCAAGAGATCAACGGTTCGTTCGCGCGTCAGGGATCGGGCACGCCCGCCGCCACGGCTGGACGTCCGGGCGACTGGCTCGCTTATGGCAACTCGCAGGGCGGCACGCGCTACTCGCCGCTTACGCAGATCGACGACAAGAACGTCGGCGATCTCAAGGAAGCGTGGAGCTTTCGCACCGGCGACATGAAAGGCCCGAACGATCCCGTCGAAATCACCGATGAAGTGACGCCGCTCGCGGTCGATGGCACGCTGTTCTTCTGCACGCCGCATCAGAACGCGATCGCGCTGGACGGCGCGACCGGCAAGGAGAAATGGCGCTTCAATCCGGAACTGAAGCCGGACCCGAGCTTCCAGCACGTGACCTGCCGGGGCGTCTCTTACTATGAGACGCCGGCCGCCGCACAGGCGCGCCAGGCAAACAGTGCCGCGTCGCTGCCGATGTGCGCGCGCCGCATCATCCTGCCCGTCAACGATGGCCGCCTCTTCGAACTCGATGCCGCCACCGGCCAGCGCTGCGCCGGCTTCGCGGTCAACGGCGTGCTGGACCTTCAGCATTTGCAGCCGGTCAAGACGCCGGGCCAGTACGAGCCGACATCGCCGCCAGTCGTGACGTCGAAGGTGATCGTCGTTGCGGGCGCGGTGACGGACAATTACGGCACGCGTGAACCGTCGGGCGTGATTCGCGGCTTCGACGTGGATAGCGGCAAGCTGCTGTGGGCCTTCGATCCGGGCGCGGCGAATCCGAACGCGATTCCCGACGATCAGCATGCCTACACGTTCAACTCGCCGAACTCGTGGGCGCCCGCCGCCTATGATGCGCAGCTCGATCTCGTCTATCTGCCGATGGGCGTAACGACGCCGGATATCTGGGGCGGCAACCGCACGCCCGAACAGGAACGGTATGCGAGCGGTCTGCTCGCGCTGAACGCGACGACGGGCAAGCTCGCGTGGTTCTATCAGACCGTGCATCACGATCTGTGGGACATGGACCTGCCGGCGCAACCGACCATCGCGGATATCAAGGATGCGAGCGGCAACATCGTTCCGGCCATCTACGCGCCCGCCAAGACGGGCAACATCTTCGTGCTGGACCGTCGCACCGGCAAGCCGATCATCCCCGCGCCCGAACAGGCGGTGCCGCAGGGTCCGGCGAAGGGCGACCGGCTTTCGCCGACGCAGCCGTTCTCGGAACTGACCTACCGGCCGCAGAAGAACCTGACCGGCGCCGACATGTGGGGCGCGACGATGTACGACCAGCTCGTGTGCCGCGTGATCTTCCATCGGCTGCGGTATGAGGGGCCGTTCACGCCGCCGTCGGAACAGGGCACTCTCGTGTTCCCCGGCAATCTCGGCATGTTCGAATGGGGCGGGCTGGCTGTCGATACGGATCGACGGATCGCGATTGCGAACCCGATTGCGTTGCCGTTCGTGTCGCGGCTCGTTCCGCGCGGGCCGGACAATCCCATCGAGCCGCCTCAGGCGGGCCAAGCCGGCACGGGCACGGAAGTCGGCATTCAGCCGCAATACGGCGTGCCGTTCGGCGTCACGCTGAATCCGTTCCTGTCGCCGTTGAATCTGCCCTGCAAGCAGCCTGCATGGGGCTACGTGTCGGCGCTCGATCTGGATACGCACAAGGTGATCTGGAAGAAGCGCATCGGCACGACGCGCGATTCATCGCCGATTCCGCTGCCGTTCAAGATGGGCATGCCGATGCTGGGCGGGCCAATGACAACGGCCGGGCGCGTGTTTTTCATCGGCGCGACGGCGGATGACTATATCCGCGCGTTCAGCACGGATACCGGCAAGGAGCTGTGGCACGCCCGACTGCCGGCTGGCGGACAGGCCACGCCGATGACATACGAGGCCAATGGCAAGCAATACGTGCTGATCGCGGCGGGCGGGCATGGGTCGTTCAACACCAAGCTCGGGGATTATGTGATCGCTTATGCGTTGCCGGGTGGGCGTTAAGGGGTGTTTTGGCCTGGCGCGTAGCTGCCTTCTCCGTCGGCTGGATGGCGGAGGGCGGCGATGCGCGGGCTTGGAGGGGCGGGGGTCGGGCCGGCTATCCTGCCGTGTCTTGCTCGAAGTACAGGCGAGCGGCCCGCAATCAGGTGACCGTCGAAGATTCGATGTCGATGGGGTGATCGTCGCTCGGATCGATGCCGCCCGGTTCTAAGCACCTTTTCGTCGTGTAGGCCATCGTCCCGAGCATGGCGATGGCGACGCTTGGCGACTGTTTCTTCCACTGGCTCGAATCGGTCGGGATTGGAGCCGAAGCCCGCGATTTGATCGAAGCGGTTCCTTCTGACTTCGACCGCTTCAACGAGCGCAAACAGGATCGCGGTAGTTGTTGCTTCTTGAAGGCGCGAGTATCGATGGCACACGCCGCGCAGATGCATGCGATTCGACCGGCAACGGGGCGCGCCTTCGTACAAGGCGATACCTGTGCTGCTTACGCTCGGTCAAAGCGGATCGCGGAGGGCGTCGATGCGCAAACGTGACCCCAGCGATGAAATTAGCCACAAGACAGCGACGCTGTGACGGCTGAAGCGTCAGCGCATCGGCGGAAGATGGGGACGCCGTTGCTAACGTCGCGACGCCCCCCCAAAGTGGGAAGAACGACGCCCGCCCCGCCCCCTTCTCAAGCCTTCACCGACCGATGCCTTCCGTGCGTCCGTTGCGATCCCTTGGTGAACAGGAACAGACCCGCCCCCGCCGCCGCGATCGCGATGCGGCTCGGATTGGACTTCAGCGCATCCATACCTTTCGCAACAGCCAGCGCCCACGACGATGACGGCGTCGCAATCACGCGCTCGTCAAGCGGCGCGGGCGTCACATCGTCGAGATGCTCGACGCGCACGACAGGCGCAGGCATCGGCATGGCGCTGTTGCCTTTATCGGCAACCGAGGGCGCGTCGGCGGCACCCGCGTTTGCCGCGCCGCTGCCTTCGCGCACCTCGACTCGCGTCGCCGCGGCTTCCGCGCCGAGCAGCACCACGGCTGCCGCGAAGTACAGCCACATCAGCAGGACCGCGAGCGAGCCGGCCGCGCCGAACGCGTTGGCGGTCCCTGCGTGCGTCAGGTAGAGCGCGAACAGCTTCTTGCCGACGGAGAACAGCACGGCGGAGATCGCGCCGCCGACAAAGGCGTCGCGCCACTCGACGTGACCATCGGGCAGGTATTTCAGCAGCGCGGCGAACGCGGCGGACAGGATTACGAGCCCGAGCACGAACTGCACGATATCGCCGATGATGACGAGCGGCGACTCGCCGAACACCCACTTTCCGGCGGCCTGGACGGCGGTATCGAGAACGAGCGAGACGATCAGCAGGAACGCGACGCCCATCACGAGGCCGAAGGAAATCAGCCGCACTTTGACCAAAGTGGCGACGCCGGATTTCTCCTTTTTCTCGGCGGGCCAGATGATCGACAAAGCCGTGTTCAGCGATGAAAACGTCGCCGACGCGCCGACCGCCAGCAGCACGAACGAAATGATCGCCGCGATACCGCCCCCGCCACTGCGATGCGCATGCTCGACGATCGTCTGCACGCTTTCGGCGGCATCCTTGCCGAGCATCCCGCTTATCTGATGGAAGAGTTGCCCGCGCGCCGCTTCGGCGCCGAACACGAGCCCGGCAATGGCGATGACCATGACGAGCGTCGGCGCGAGCGAGAACGCCGAGTAGAACGCGATGCTCGCGGCCATCGGCGCGGCGCGGTCGTCGCTAAATCGCTTGAACATGCGAGCGGGCCACGCGATGACGCGGCTCATCAGGGATTTCGAATCCCGTGCGGGGGTCTTGTCCATCGCTTCCTCCTTGTTGGCTTGCTGAAGGCCTATAGCATCGGGAATGCCAGGGCGATAGATGGCTGAGTTGAATGACGGCGATGGACCGTCGAGCGCCTCCCCGCGCGTGACGGTCAGCGTGTTCCGACCGCACGGGACATCGGGAGCGCCGCTTTGCGTCGCCCGAAAGCGCGTGACGAATCAGTGGCTCGGATCGACCATGATCACGCTGCCGGGCGTGAACGTCGCTTGTACGCTTGCAGGCTCTGATAGAGCTGCAGATCGCGTCCGTTTCAGGCACGCCTTCCGTGCCGGCCTCGGCGTGCGGGACACCTTCGTGCGGCGGGAATCAGCCGTCTGCACCCGGCTTGGACAAATCCGGCGTGCCGCGCACAGGTTGCTGATCCGGTTGCAAATCAGTGTCGGGCAAAGTCTCGGGCGTGCGCGCGGGCGGCGTGCCACGCGCTATCTCCGCTTGCGATGGATCGGGCGCTTGCGGGTCGGAAGCGTCGGGCATGACTGTTCTCCTTTGCGGATCGTAGGGAAACACCGACGTGCGCTAGTTCTGGAATTGCACGATAGACGTCGGGTTCCTTAGATTCGTAGCAATGAGTGTGCTTGCAGTGTCCCGCGCTGAATTGCCATGCGACATCACCCCCGACCGACCATTTCAATTGGTCCCGCGAGTCATCGTTTCAAAGCATCTGACGAGTTCTCTCCGTTATGGTTTGATCTTCTGTGCGAAGGCGAGACGAGACCGTGGCAGCGACCACCAACCCGTCACCCCATCGAATCATCGCTTTCCCACTGCGCAAGCATTTCCGGGCTGATCGCTTTCACGACTTCGGCGTATCGCTTGCCGACAAACTGTTCCGCACGCCGCAGCAAAACCGGGATCGGGCTGCTTGGCTCATGCTGCTCGAACCAGTGACGCGCCTCGCGTATCAACTCCAGCGCAGCATGACGATCGACGGCGCCCGTGCGCATCATCCTCACAGACTCAACGGCCGTCGTCTCGTTCGGGACGATCAGCTGACTTGAGGTTTCTGCATCGGGCGCGGCAACGTCGATATCATCAGCAGTCGCCGCGTCGTCGGCCGGTTCATCCATCGCAACAGGAACAACGCGCACGCCGGTCGACACCACCCGGTCCAGCAGCCGCGCAAGCTGCACAAACTCCGGCACATACGCGCCCAGATGCTCGCGGCTCCAAGCTTCGATGGCTTTCAGGCTGTCCGCCGCCGCGTCGAAACCGGCGAGGACGTCGGGCTCCTGCATGCGCAAATCTTCGATCTGACGCGTCACCGATTCGGGCGCAAGCGCATCGCTCGGACGCGGATGCGCGAACGCACGCTCGACATCGCGCATTTGCAGCCGCGCAGCGCTCGACCGCGTAAGCGCAATTTCACGCACATCCGACAGCAGGCCATCGGTGTCAGTCAATCCTTGCAGCGCGTTCATGCGAATCTCGAGCGCGGCGTCCTCGTCGTCATCCACGCCCTGCTTCGGGTGGATCGTATCGGGGAAGGCCGTGAGCCACGCGGCCAGCAAGCCCAACCCCTCGGCGAGTCCCGGCGCGCCGCCCAGCCGGGTGCGGCAGCGCGTGAACAGCACGGCAAGCCGCATGTCCTTGCTGCGCATCATGAGACGACGGCAATCGCGGTCGACGTCGCTCCAGTTCACCGGATCGGGCACGCCGACGAAATCGCCATATTGCGCTTCCATGCGCGCGGCAACCTGCGACGACAGGACCACGAACTCCGGGTCATATTCGAGATCGACGCCGCACGGGACCGCGGCATCGACGGGCGCCATCCAGTCGTGCGACGCGACCTGGGCGGTCTTGCCGGCGGAGGCCTTCTTCCCGGCCTTATTCTTCGTGTTGCTCATATGCTGACCTTCTACGTTCGTCTGTCTTGTCGCATGCCGTCATGCGATGTCTGTGAGGTATCGCCCGGGTCGACGCGCGGTCCTCTCATCGGCTGCGCGACCGGTTCGACCGGCGGCATTCGCGCAGCATCGAACTCGCGGCCGCGCGTTGCATCACCTCGATCCGCGCGCGCCCATGCGAACGGGCCATCGCATGAGGCGGCCGCGTTGCATCGAGTGAAGCTCGGTCTGCGTGAACGTGTTGATCGACACGTGGCGCATCAGGAAATGCTCTAGAATCAGGCCGAAAAGATAAGGACTGACGCCGGAGAAGCCCGACTCGTCGACGGTGAGCAGACACTCGATGCCGCGTCCGAATACGAGCGGCCCCTTGCCCGGCAGCTTGCGCGAAACCGGTTGCGTCTTCACACCGACTAGACTTTCTATCTGCCGCTCATGGATCTTGTCGTCGCCCGCGACGAACAGCCTCAGCATGTCGCGCATGCCCTGGCCGCCCTGCCGGTGATCGATTTCCTCGAGCGGCAGGTAGTTGAAATTCAGGTGCCGGATAAGCCGCCACGCCGTCTCGCGTTCCGCAAAGGGTTCGCGCGGCGCGCTTGGCGCACGCACGAGTCCGATGCTGGCCACGGGCGCGTCGAAATCGATGAACAGATCACGCACGCCGTCGCGCGGAACGAGGCTCGGCAGATCGCGATTGGTCAGCCAAGCATCGACGGAAAGGTAGCGAATGTCCTCGGGGTACGGCGCGTCATGCTGATCGACGAGCGACACGTACACTTCCGTTCCCGCATAGGGCGTGCGCGATCCATAACGCCGCGTCGCCTCGGAATGCAGCCGGCTTTCGCGCCGCAGCGAGAAATAGCGGCCGTAGTTGCCCTCGTCGCTGTTACGCGTCTGATAGAGCGGGCGGAATTCGAGCCCGGCGCCGCCATTGCCGCGATGACCGGCGAGCGCATCGACCGCGAACACCTCATAGTCGAGCGGTGCGAGACGCCTCGGCACCAGATGAAATTCCGACGCTGACTGGTTCACCTCGATACGATCGGTGCGGCTCGGAAACAGGTTGATAACCGGCGCGCAAAACAGTGCAAAGCGGGAAGCATCGACGAGGCCGCTCAGACGATCGCTCGAATGACTAAGCAGAACGACGATCTCGACCTCGTCGCCTTTCACGCGGCGCAGCGCATCTTCGAGGCCCGTCAGCGTGAAAAAGAAGAAGCGGCTCGGGCAGGAGCAGTACTCCTGCAGCAAATTGTGGCCATGGAATTTCGACCACGTCAGCGGCAGCAAGCCCTGATCGACACCGAAGCCTTCATGCGCCACCGCGTCCGATACGACCACCGACAGCGGACGGTCCTGCTTCGCCATGTCGTCCGGCGCGCCGATGATCGTCGCGATGCTCGCGCAATGCAGCAGTTCGAACAGGTGCGACGCAACCTGCTCATCGCCGCTCAGATACAGGGGCAGCCGATCCAGCCCGCGCAGATCGGCGATGCTCGCCCCGTTGGTCGTGCGAAGCCGCAAGCGCAATGCGTCGCGCGCACGCGTATGGTCGGGAACGTAGCGGTCGAGCCCGCGGATGTCTCGCGGCACGCCGGTCAGGCTCGCGCTCGCGATGGTGAGCGGATAGAGCACGACATCGTGGCCCGTACGGAAGGTGCAGGCCGTCTTCTCGCCCGGCGCGGTGCGGCTCTTGACCGGCGTTCCCCGCGCGATCCTGAAGCCTTCGGCCAGTTTGTCCGATGCCGCATCCGGATGAAACTGCGCCACCGCCATCGACGGCGTCGGCGCAGTGTAATTCGGGTACATCACTTCGAGCAGGCGGCCGGCGAAGCGCGGGAACTCCGCATCGAGCTTGACCTGCATGCGCGCAGCCATGAAGCAGAACGATTCGACGAGCCGTTCCACGTAGGGATCGACGGCTTCGCCGGGCCGGTTCACGAGCCGGTGTGCGATCTTCGGATGCGCCTTGGCGAACTCGCCGCCGAGGTCGCGCAATGCGACCAGTTCCTGGTTGTAATACTCGAGCAGCCTCGGGTCCATATGATGCCTGGGTTATGCGCGCGGCGTGATTGCGCCGCCGCGCTGATTCAGCCGCCGCGCCGCGCCGTCGCGTGCAGCCGGCTCGTCTCGAGATCGAGCGAGCTTTGAACCATGAACTCCAGCGGATACGGGTCCATGCGGAGCATGCCGCGGATCTCGAAGGCGAGGTTGTTGTATTGACCGTTGCCGTCGACGCCGCTGAGCGGCACGATGGACAACGTGTCGCGCATCAGGCGAGGCTCAAATTCTTCGATAGCCCGCTTGATCTTCTGCTCCATGTCCGACCACCGGTGCGATGCGACGAAATCTCCCGCGAGCGGCGGCACGCCGAAGTTGACCGTCGACGCCGCCGCCTCGGGATACCGCGTGCGGTCGATCTGGTCTTCAATGCTGATCGCGTTGAGCAGATACGCCAGATCGCGCTGGATGATCTCGCGCATCTGCGATCGCGTCACCGTGTACTCGCCCGACACTTCGGTCTCGCGCTGCGGCGCGTCGTCGCGCAGCCGGTCGAGCAGGGTCGGCATCAGATGCGAATCGGCGCGGCGCGGCGCCTGCGCACCGGCTCCGGATGGCGTGCGGCGGTTCGTCCTGTTCACGCGGCCGGCTCCTCGTCTGCTTCATCGTCGGGGCCGGCTGCGTCGGCTGTCGCCGCGTCGCCGAACGCGCACGTCGACAACTCGAACACGCTGAAGTCGCCCGCGGCAGTCGACCACGTCTTGCGGCCGAAGCCGATCACGCCGGTGCGGCCCACTTCCCGCCAGATCGTCTCGCGGCCCGTCTGCAGCGCTTCAGCGTTGTCCGTCTGACTGTCTGCCGGCAACGGATAACGCGCGGGCACGAAGCCGTGCAGCGTGCTGCCGTCAGTGAGCGCGAGCGTGCACGGTGTCCACACCAGATCGATCAGCGCGGCCGGCTGACGCACGCGCCACCCGGCAAGATCCGCCAGCGCGACCCAGCGATAACTGCCCGCCGCGATGAACTCGCAAACCGGTCCGAGCCGCGAATCGCTGTCGCCGATCCACTCGAAGGTCTTATCGTTCGCGCGGCCCGCGACGAGCGGCGCGGCATCGAGCGCGGCTTCGCGCGCACGATCGGCCGCATCGAGATCGCCCTTCGCCGTCAGCTCGAGTGTCTCGACGAGCGATTGCATCCATGCGGCAGCATCGTCGTACACGAAGGCGGGCGCGCGTTTGCCGGCCATCACTTGTTCACGCCAGCGTTCGGCGCGGATCAGGTCGCGATACGTGTGGACGACACGCTCGGCTTCGCCGTCGAGTTGTCCGTAGACCTGCAATTGCTGAAGCGCCCGCTCCCACTCGCCGGTCACGCAAAAGCATTGAAACAGCGACCAGCGATGCGCCGCGACTGAAGGCTCCTTGCGGATTTTGGCCCCGAGGTCCGCAATGGCTTCGCCCGGCGCGGGTGCGGCTTGCTTGCCGCCGGTCGAATTCAGGGTGTCGGTGCTCACCGGGTCGGCTCCTGCTCTCTGCTGTGGGGGGTGTTCAATGGCCGCACGGGACTATCGATGGATAACGTGTGGTGCTCGCGCCGCACGAGCGACGGCAGTATCGGTCCCGGCTTGTGCGACAACGCCGCGCCATACTCCGGCGGAGCGAACAGCCGCAGCACTTCGGGAACGTTGTCGGAAACGGCGGCCGAATGAGATGAATGACCGAACATGGGCCCGAAGGCCTGCTCCAGGTTGTAGATGTCCCCAAGCACGTCGGCAATCGGGCTGATGGTCCCGTCGCCCAAGCGGCTTCTTGTCTGATGCTGTTCACCGTATGAGACATCTTCACCGCCGGGCGCGGGGACCCACGTATCCGCTCGTGGAGTGAGCGGAGAATCGAGCGCCTGACAGTACTGCTCGTATAAGGAGCCGAAGAGCGCGTCGGTGGCCGTGCTGGCCGTATCGTCTCCGGTCTTGACCGTGAAGCGCGCGGAACTGGCGTCGGCGGTGCCGCCGATCAGATCGAGAACGAGGCTGTCCGCATACGCCGATGAATCGGCACGCGCACCCCCGCCATCGAAGCCCGACGCGGCCTCCTGATTCGCCGGACCTGCCGGCGCCTGCCGGTCGCGCGGTTCGATGCGCGGTTCATCAGACGGGCTGGCGCGAAAGAGTCTTGCAAGTCTCATCAAGTCTCCGATCCATCGATAAAGAGTTGTCCGGAATTTCTCAGGTCACGTGGCTAAAGGCGGGACGGGGCCGGATTAGAACACGGCGCAAATCCAGTGTCCATAGCGTTTAATTTGAGACAAAAGGCATCAGCTTCACACGAAGATCCGAACAACTTGCGTCCTAATCTGCAAACTTATCCTCGCTTGGATTTTCAATGAATTTCGTTAGTTATTCTTAAGTCCTTGATGCGCTTGAAGGATTGTTGATTGTGCGTGCTTATCGAATAGCCCAAGCCCGCATTATCAAGATAAATTCAACCTGAACGATCGTTGACTCGCGAACCGCGGCGTGGATAATCGCTTCGGCCGCAGCAATCGACAATCGGAAACCGAGGCGAAAAACGCGACGACGTGGCCTGCTGGCAAGAAAGAAAACGAATCGTGACGCGCACGCTTGTTTAGTACAGCGTTCTAACACTCAAAAATAATGACCGTCTCACGCCAGGCACTCTTTGGTAAGCTCGGGGCCACGCTGTTCCGAAGCATCGAATCCGCAACCACCTTTTGTAAGCTCCGCGGCAATCCTTATGTCGAGCTTGTGCACTGGCTGCATCAGCTGCTGCAACTTCCCGATAGCGACCTCCATCGCATCGTTCGGCACGCAGGCATCGACATCGACGTACTGGAGCGCGACCTCGCGCGCGCCCTGAACGCATTGCCTTCAGGCGCAAGCTCGATCAGCGATTTCTCTCACTACATCGAACTCGCGATCGAGCGCGCATGGGTGCTCGCGACGCTCGAATACGGCGACCGCCGCGTGCGCGGCGCGTGGCTGATCGCCGCACTGGCGAGCACACCCGAGTTGCGGCGCGTGCTGCTGTCGGCGTCGTCCGCGCTGAGCCGGCTGCCGGCGGACTTGTCCGGCGATTCGCTCGTCGCGTGGGTCAACGGCTCGCCCGAAGGCGACGATGCGCCGTATGACAACAGCGATTTCTCGTCGGCGGTGCCGGGTGAGAGTTCAGGCGCGATGCGCCAGGCCGGCACGGGCTCGCCGCTCGATCAGTACTGTCTCGACCTGACGGCCCGTGCCCGCGCGGGCGAGATCGATGCGGTCGTCGGACGCGAGCAGGAAATCCGCACGATGATCGACGTGCTGCTGCGCCGCCGCCAGAACAACCCGTTGATCACGGGCGAAGCGGGCGTCGGCAAGACGGCAGTCGTCGAAGGGCTTGCGCTGGCCATCGCAAAGCGGGACGTCCCGCCGACGCTCGCCGAAGTGCGCCTGATGACGCTCGATGTCGGCGCGCTGCTGGCCGGCGCAAGCATGAAGGGCGAGTTCGAGGCGCGCCTGAAGAGCGTGCTCGAAGCCGCGCTGAAGTCGCCTGCGCCCATCATTCTGTTCGTCGATGAAATCCATACGCTCGTCGGCGCGGGCGGCCAGGCCGGCACGGGCGACGCAGCCAATCTGCTGAAGCCCGCACTCGCTCGCGGCGCGGTGCGCATGATCGGCGCCACGACCTGGGCCGAATACAAGCGGCACATCGAGAAGGACCCGGCACTCACCCGCCGCTTTCAGTTGCTGCAGGTTCCGGAACCCGCCGAAGGCGCGGCCATCGACATGGTGCGCGGGCTGGCAGCGGCGTTCTCGCGCCATCACGGCGTGCTAGTGCGCGACGAAGCGATCCGTGCAGCAGTGCTCTTGTCGCATCGCTACATTCCTTCGCGGCAATTGCCCGACAAGGCGATCAGCCTGCTCGACACCGCCTGCGCGCGCGTCGCGCTGTCGCAGCACACGGCGCCGCGTGAGCTTCAGGCGGTTCGTCAGCGCGTGCAGGCTGCGCGCGTCGAACTGGAACTGCTGGAGCAGGAAGCAAGCATCGGTATCGACGCCGATCGTGCGCTGACGGCGGCGCAAGCCCGCATCGGCGCGCTGAGCGCGGAGGAATCGATCATCGAGGCGCGGTGGAAGAACCAGCTCGCCGCCGCCCAAGCCCTCGCCTGTGCACGCGACGCCGTCCGCGCCCGCGACGGCGAAGCGGCGAAGAAGCCCGCGCCTTCAGTCGAAGAGTTGCGCGCGCTGGAGAAGACGCTGCAGGACGTGCAAGGCGAGTCGCCGCTCGTGTTTCCCGAAGTGGACGAAGGCATCGTCGCGGAGATCGTGTCCGACTGGACGGGCATTCCCGTCGGCCGCATGGTGAGGGATGAGGTCGCCGCGGTCCGCACGCTTCCGCAAACGCTTGCGGCGCGAGTCATCGGCCAGGTCGATGCGCTGCACGCCATCTGCCAGCGCGTGCAAACGGCGCGAGCGCGCCTCACCAATCCCAAGAAGCCGCTCGGCGTATTTCTGCTCGCGGGTCCGTCGGGTGTCGGCAAGACCGAAACCGCGCTCGCGCTCGCCGAAGCGCTGTATGGCGGCGAGCAGAACCTGATCACGATCAATATGAGCGAGTATCAGGAAGCGCACACGGTGTCCGGGCTGAAAGGCGCGCCGCCGGGATACGTCGGCTATGGCGAGGGCGGCGTGCTGACCGAAGCCGTGCGTCGTCGGCCGTATTCGGTGGTGCTGCTCGATGAAATCGAGAAGGCGCACCATGATGTCCACGAGATGTTCTTCCAGGTCTTCGACAAAGGCTACATGGAAGACGGCGACGGCCGCTTCATCGACTTCCGCAATACGACGATCCTTCTCACCAGCAACGCCGGTTCGGAACTGGTGACGAGCCTGTGCGCCGACGCGACGCTCGCACCGGACCACAGCGGCCTCTGCACCGCGCTCATGCCCGAGCTGCTGAAAGTGTTCCCCGCCGCGTTCCTCGGCCGGGTCTCGCTCGTGCCCTACCGTCCACTCGCTCAGGACTCGCTCGCAAGCATCGTGCGGCTGCATCTCAACCACGTCGTGCGCCGCATGGCCGACGGTCACGAGATTGCGCTCGCATACAGCGACGGCGTCGTCGATTACATCGTCTCGCATTGCCTCGTGCAGGAAACCGGTGCGCGCGTGCTCATCGGATTCATCGAGCAACACGTGCTGCCGCCGCTTTCCGCGCTCTGGCTCGATGCGTTCTCGTCTGCGGAGCCGATTTCGAGCATTCACATCGACATCGCCGACAAGACTGCGGCGCCTGCGTCGGCGATCGTGTTCGAAGCCGCCGCGCCCGCTGCCCCACTCCCCGTCGGCCAGGCTCACTGAGTTTTGCCGATCTTCCCCAACGTTACGGAGTCATGCATGTCCGCATCAAACTCAAACAGCTCACAGAAGTTCATCGCGCGAAATCGTGCACCCCGTGTGCAGATCGAATACGACGTCGAGATTTACGGCTCGGAAAAGAAGGTCGAACTGCCCTTCGTGATGGGCGTGCTCGCCGATCTGTCGGGCAAGCCGGTCGAGCCGCTTCCGCCGGTCGCGGATCGCCGCTTCCTCGACATCGACATCGACAACTTCGACGAGCGCATGAAGGCAATCAAGCCGCGCGTCGCGTTCTCGGTCGCGAACACGCTGACGGGCGAGGGCCAGTTGCTCGTCGACATGACCTTCGAGAGCATCGAAGACTTCTCGCCGGCAAAGGTCGCGACCAAGGTCGAGCCGCTGCGCCGCCTGCTCGACGCCCGCACCCAGCTTGCCAACCTGCAGACCTACATGGACGGCAAGTCGGGCGCCGAGTCGCTCGTCAACAAGCTGCTCGCCGACCCCGGACTGCTGAAGTCGCTGGCTGCGTCGCCGAAGCCGCAGGCGGATGCCGGCGCGAGCAAATCCGAAGCAGAGCAGTCCGCTCAGTAAGACGCGCGACCGAGCGATAGTGAATAAACAGCCCCTATAAGGTTCACGATGGCAAAACAGATGGCACAGGCCGCCGCAGCGGCGACAGAGACGCAAAGCGACTTCTCGCAACTGCTCACACAGGAATTCCGCCCGAAGACCGACGAGGCACGCGAAGCGGTCGAATACGCGGTTCAGACGCTGGCGGAACAGGCGTTGCAGCAATCGCTGACCATCAGCGACGACGCCTACAAGAGCATCGAAGCGATCATCGCGCAGATCGATCACAAGCTGTCCCAGCAGATCAACCTGATCCTGCATCACACCGACTTCCAGAAGCTGGAATCGGCATGGCGCGGCCTGCATCACCTCGTCTCGAACACCGAGACGGACGAGCGCATGAAGATCCGCTTCATGGATGCGTCGAAGGAAGAACTGCGCCGCACGATGAAGCGCTACAAGGGTCTTGCATGGGACCAAAGCCCGCTCTTCAAGCAGATCTATGAAGAAGAGTACGGCCAGCTCGGCGGCGAACCCTACGGCTGCCTGGTCGCGGACTACTACTTCGACCACACGCCGCCCGATGTCGACCTGCTCGGCTCCATCGCGAAGATCGCCGCTGCCTCGCACACGCCGTTCATCTCGGGCGCTTCGCCTTCGGTGTTGCAGATGGAATCGTGGCAAGAGCTCGCCAATCCGCGCGATCTCACCAAGATCTTCACGCAAAACCTGGAATACGCGCCGTGGAATTCGTTCCGCAATACGGACGACGCCCGCTACGTCGGCCTCGCGATGCCGCGCTTCCTCTCGCGCCTGCCGTACGGCGCGCAGACCAATCCGGTCGATGAGTTCGATTTCGAAGAAGAGACGAACGGCCCCGACCATCGCAACTACGCATGGGCGAACGCCGCGTATGCGATGGGTGTGAACATCAACCGCTCATTCAAGCTGTACGGCTGGTGCTCGCTGATCCGCGGCGTCGAGTCGGGCGGCACGGTCGAGAACCTGCCCTGCCACACGTTCCCGACGGATGACGGCGGCGTGGACATGAAGTGCCCGACGGAAATCGCCATCTCGGATCGTCGTGAAGCGGAACTGTCGAAGAACGGCTTCATTCCGCTCGTGCATCGCAAGAACACGGACCACGCGACCTTCATCGGCACGCAGTCGCTGCAAAAGCCGGCCGAGTACTACGATCCGGACGCAACCGCCAACGCGAACCTGTCCGCGCGTCTGCCGTATCTGTTCGCGTGCTCGCGTTTCGCGCATTACCTCAAGTGCATCGTGCGCGACAAGATCGGCACGTTCCGCGAGCGCGAGGACATGCAGCGCTGGCTCAACGAATGGATCATGAATTACGTCGATGCCGACCCGGCGAACTCGTCGCAAGAGACCAAGGCGCGCCGTCCGCTGGCTGCCGCTGAAGTCGTCGTCGAGGACGTCGAAGGCAATCCCGGCTACTACCAGGCGAAGTTCTTCCTGCGTCCGCACTTCCAGCTCGAAGGCCTGACCGTGTCGCTGCGTCTCGTCGCCCGCCTGCCGTCCGTCAAGGAAGCAGCATAAGCCGGCAACGCAACGGCTGTGTCCGAAAGGTTCCGACATCCGCCGGCAGCCGCCGGCGATCGGTACTCGCAGCAGTATCAAAGGAATACGGACCCTCAAGCCCGTAGATAGCAGTAGTACGTTTCAATAACAAGGAGTATCAAGATGGCACAGGACATCTTTATCAAGATCAACGGCATCGATGGCGAATCGCAGGATTCCGCACATAAGAGCGAGATCGAAGTGAAGAGCTGGAATTGGGAAATCTCCCAGCAATCGAACATGCACATGGGTTCGGGCGGCGGCGCCGGCAAGGCGACCGTCGAAGACCTGAGCTTCGTGCACCTGGTCGACCGCGCCAGCCCGAACCTGATGAAGTACTGCCTGACGGGCAAGCACATCGATCAGGCCGTGCTAACGGTTCGCAAGGCCGGCGGCAACCCGCTCGAGTACCTGAAGATTACGATGAACGACGTGATCGTCACGCGCGTTTCGCCGTCGGGCAGCAACGCCGACAACGGCATCACCGAAGGCGTGCGCCTGTCGTTCGCTAAGGTGAAGCAAGAGTACGTCGTGCAGAACGCCCAGGGCGGCAGCGGCGGCGCCGTGACCGCTGGCTACGACATCAAGCTGAACAAGGAAGCGTAAAAGCCTCTCGACGTAGCCTGGGAGGCCCGGCGCACTTTTTCGTGCGCCGGGCCTTTTCGATGCCTGAATCCTTGCCTGTTTCTTCTCCGATGCGCCCGTTCATTTCCGTTCTCGTTGCACTCATCTGCACACTGGGAATCACTGCGTGCGCGAGCAGCGATCCCAATCCCGTCCACGAACCCGTCAAGATGACGCTGACGCTCAGCGCCGCGTCGGGCGTTAACCCGGACGACCAGAAACGCGCCGCGCCAATCATCGTTCGGGTGTACGAACTGAAGGACGCGAGCGCCTTCAACGAAGCCGATTTCTTCTCTCTGCAGGACAAGGACAAGACCGCGCTCGCCGACGACCTCGTCGTTCGCGACCAGTTCCAGATGCGTCCCGGCGAGAGCAAAACGATCAAGCGCGACGCGCAGCAGGCGACCACGACGCTCGGCGTCATCGCGGCCTATCGCGACCTGCCGAATTCCGTCTGGCGGGCGACCTGGCCGATGCCCGCGGCGCCGTCGGCGGCGTGGTATCGCATGTTCTCGCCCAAACTCAAGCTGACGATCAACCTCGATGCGAACGCCATCAGGATCGTCGACGAACTAGCCGAACCCAAGAAAAAATAGGAAAGGATTCAACCTATGAGCTGGTACAACAAGGTCACCTGGAGCGAAGGCCTGTTCCTTCGCCCGCAGCTGTTCCAACAACAGGAACGCTATCTGGAGCAGTTCGCGCACAAGCGCGCAGCGCCGCTGTCGCCGTTCTTTTTCGGCTTCAACCACTTCGCGATCGACAACGAAGCGCTCGCGCTCGGCAAGGTCATCATCAAGTCGGCAAGCGGCGTGTTCGCGGACGGCACGCCGTTCGACGCGCCGGGCAGCACTCCGCCGCCGCCGCCGCTGACGATCCGCTCCGAGCATCTTGAGCAGGTCATTCATCTGGCGACGCCCATCCGCGTGCCTAACGGCGAAGAAACGACGTTCGACGATTCCGCCGATTCGCTCGCGCGCTATGCCGTGTTCGACAGCGATCTGCGCGATACCAACTCGGTCGGCCAGGGCGCACGCGCGGTGCAGCTTTCGAATCTGCGCCTGCGGCTGGTGCCCGAAAAGGAAATGACCGATGCGTGGATCGGCCTGCCGCTCACCCGAGTCAAATCGATTCGCGCGGACGGCAGCATCGAACTCGACGACACGCTTGTCCCGCCCGTGTCGGGTTATGGCGCGAGCTCGTTGCTCGAAAGCTGGCTCAACAAGATTCACGAGCTCACGCGCCTGCGCGCGAATGCGCTCGCGAGCCGCCTGACGGGCAGCGATGGCAAGGCCGGCTCGGTCGCCGAAGTATCGGACTATCTGCTGCTGCAAACGCTGAACCGTTACGAGCCTCTGCTGCAGCATATCCGCCGCGTGCCGACGACCTCGCCCGCCGATCTCTACGCGCTGCTCATCAGCATGGCGGGCGAACTGTCGACTTATGTGCGGACCAGCACGCGCCGGCCGCTGGAAAGTCATCCGCCTTATCAACACATCGAGCCGCACACGTGCCTGAGGCCCGTCGTCGACGACACGCACTGGCTGCTCAACGCGGTGCTGGTGCGCAGCGCGCAGGCGATCGCCTTCGAAGATGCGGGCTACGGCATGCGCAACGCGGTGGTCGATCCGGCGGAGATCCGCAGCTTCAGTTCGATGGTGCTCGCCGTCTCGGCCGCGATGCCGCCCGACACGCTGCTCGCACAGTTCGGCACGCAGGCGAAGGTCGGTCCGTCCGAGCGCCTGCCCGACCTCGTGCGCGCGCATCTGCCGGGCCTCGTGCTGCAGGGCTTGCCGGTGCCGCCGCGTCAGATCCCCTTCAATGCGGGCTATGTCTATTTCGAGTTGTCGCGCACCGGCCCGCTGTGGGACACGATCGCGCAGCACGGCGGCATCGCGCTGCACGTCGCGGGCGATTTCCCGCAACTCAAGCTCGAACTGTGGGGCGTGCGCGGCTAAGCCACCGCCTTTCGCAGTAACCGGGCGCGCGCCGCCAAGGCCGCGCCCGGCCATCATGTCATCAGGGGAACACAGTGAATCCGCAAGCGGGATACTCTAGCCACGGAACAGGGCTGCCGGCACGCGACGCGTATTCGTCCGGCGCGCATGACGCTGGCAACGCCGCTGCGCTGCTCGAGCAGACGGTCACCCAGCTCGCCAGCATCCCACCCGGCGAGCCGCCGGCAACGCGGCTGCGCGCAGTCGAAGACGCGCAAAATCCATTGCTCGAAGCCGCCCGCGTGCTGCTGCGCGCGCTCGCGGACATGCCGAATGACCTCGATCTGCAAGGCATCGACCAGTTGCACTTGCTGCTGAAGCAGGAAGTGCGCATCTTCCAGCGCCTGTGCGAGCAGGCCAACATCCGGCGCGACCACATGATCGGCGCGCGCTACTGCCTCTGCACCGCGCTCGACGACGCCGCGATGCAGACGTCGTGGGGCAAGCGCGAGACCGGCGTGCGCTGGATCGCGACGGGGCTCGCCACCGAGTTCCACGAGGATCGTCACGGCGGCGACAAGATCTATCTGCTGATTGGCCGGCTCATGACCGAGCCGCAGGAACACATCGATCTTCTCGAAGTGATGTATCGCGTGTTGAGCCTTGGCTTCATGGGCCGCTATCGGCACGAAGCCGACGGCGCTCGCAAGCACGACGCCGTGCGCAAACGTCTCTATAACGAAATCCAGGCGCAACGCGGCACCGTGCCGATGGCGCTTTCCGCCCATGTGGCCTCCGATGCCAAAGGCCGCCGCATGTCGGTCTATGACTTCCCGGTGTGGATCAGCTTCGCGGTGCTCGGCGTGATCCTGCTCGGCCTGTTCGGCTGGTTCAAGTATCACTTGCTCGACCAGAGCGCCTCGCTCGAAAAGCAGATCGTCGACATCGGCCGCATGACGCCGCCGGCCGCAGCGCGTTTGCCGCATCTGAAGGAACTGCTAGCTAACGAGATTGCGGCGGGCACCGTGAGCGTCGACGAGGACGCGCGCCATAGTTCGGTCACGTTCAAGGGCGATGCGATGTTCGCACCGGGCGGCGTGGCCGTCAAAGCAACGACGTCGCCGCTGCTCACGAAGATCGCCAACGAGTTGATGAAGGTGCCGGGCAAGGTCGTCGTCGCGGGTTACACGGACAACATCCCGATCAAGAGCAGGCAGTTCGCCTCCAACGACGCGCTTTCGCTCGAACGCGCCACGCAGGTCATGCAGACGCTGCAGAGCGCGGGCGTGCCGGCTTCGCGTCTGGAGGCAATCGGTAAGGGCGACGCCGACCCGATAGGCGATAACGCCACCCCGCAGGGCCGCGCGCTGAATCGCCGCGTCGCGATCACGGTCACGCCCTAGCCGTCTCATGCCATTCGGAAAGAAACAATGAAAATGCTGTCGTTTCTGAGGTCCCGCTGGTTCCTCGGGTTTGTGGCGCTCGTCGTCGTCGGGTTGGTGATCTGGTTCCTCGGACCGTACCTCGCGTTCGGCGGGCTGAAGCCGCTCGCCGGCATCGGCACGCGCGTGTTCATCATCACGTTGCTGGTCGTCGGCGTACTGCTGTGGCTGAAGGAATTGCCGACGAGCCCACCGTTCGTCGCCCTGCTCTGCCTGCTCATCTGGTACGCCGCGCCCCTGCTCACGTTCGGCGAAGCACAGCCGTTCGCGGCCGAATCGCCGCGGATCATTGCGATCACCATCGTGCTCGTCTGCTATGCGGCTTACTGGCTCGTGTGGGTCTACTTCAGGATGCGCGACGACGAGCGGTTCCTCAAAAAGGCGCTCTCGTGGGGCAAGAAGAAGGACACCCCGCCCGCAGAGGAACGGCTGAAGGTCGTCGAGTCGCGCCTCAACAGCGCACTGTCCCGCCTGAAGTCGATGCGCACCGGCGCAAGCGGATTCGCCCGCCTGTTTCAGGGCACGCGCTATCTCTATGAGCTGCCCTGGTTCATCGCGATCGGCTCTAGAGGGTCGGGCAAGACGAGTGCGCTGCTGAACGCCGGGCTGGAGTTTCCGGTCGGCAGCCCAGCGCAGCGCTTCACCGGCGGTTCGGTGGCCACGGACTATGTCGACTGGTGGCTGACCAACGACGCCGTGCTGATCGATACGGCCGGGCATTACACGCGGCACGGCACATCGTCGACCGCCGTACCGAAAGCGAAGGCCGCCGCGCCGGAAAAGGCGAAAACGGACGCGTCCACGACCGCGACCGCGACCGCGACCGACGCAACGGTCAAGCCCGGCAACGAGCAGGAAGATCCGAACTGGCGTCTCATCGTCGATGAAGACGAATGGCGCGGCTTTCTCGGTCTGCTTCGCCGCCATCGTCCGCGTGCGCCGCTCAATGGCGCGGTGGTGACGGTCAGTCTCGATGTCATCGCGTCCGCGGATGCGGCTGTGCGCGCGTCGGAAGCGGCCGCCTTGCGCGCGCGGCTAGAGGACTTGCGCACGGTTTTGGGTATCCGCTTCCCGGTCTATCTGGTCGTGACGCAGACCGATCACCTCCCCGGCTTCGCTGATTACTTCAGTTCGCTGACGGAGGAGCATCGCGCGCAGATGTGGGGCTTCACGCTGCCGCTGACAGAAGGCGCATCAGGCATCGATCTCGCGTTGCGCTGCAATGGCGAACTGAAGCAGCTTGCGTCGCGGCTCGCCAACGGCGTGAACACGCGTCTGGAAGACGAATACGACATGGACCGCAGGCGTCGGCTGTCCGTGTTGCCGGAGGCGTTCAGTGCGCTGAGCGTGCCGCTCGTCGAATTCCTGTCGCAGATGTTCGTCGATTCGCGTTACGACGATACCCAGCTTCAGGCAACGCTGCGCGGCGTGTACTTCACGAGCGCCGCGCAGACGGGGCAGCGCGTCGTGGCCGAGCCGCTGACCGTCGTGCAGCGCCTGGGGACCGGGCTCGGTCATCCGGTCGTCACCGACGAAGCCGCTGCGCAAAGCGCACACGGCTACTTCCTGCAGGACCTGTTCGGCAAGGTGGTCGTGCCGGAGGCCAATCTGGTCCGGCCGAATCTGCGCTGGGAATATCGCTTCCGGATGCTGCGGCTGCTCGGGCACGCGCTTGCCATCATGCTGTTCGTGTGGCTGGCATTCGGCATCCACATCAGCTTCGAGAACAACAGCAATTACCTCGCGGCCATCGCCCGCAAGACGCAGTCGCTCGCGACCCGCGTGACGGCGCTGTACAAGGATCCGAAGCCGGAGGCCGTGCCCGATACGCTGAGCGAAGCACTGTATTTGCCGACCTGGACGGGTCTCAACCTCGCGCAGCCGGACACCGGTTTCCGGTATGGCCTGTACACGGCTCCCGGCATCGTCGATGCAGGCCGCTTCACGTATCAGTCGCTCGAAGACAATCTGCTGCTGCCGCAGGTCGTTCATCGCCTCGAAGACGTCATCTCGAAGTCGATCGACGGTCAGGACTCCAAGTCGACCTACGACGCATTGCGCGTGTATCTGATGCTTTACGATCGCGCGAAATTCAACGCGGGCGACGTGAAGTCGTGGGTGCTCGACGACTGGGCCGAAACGGACAGCGCCGCGATCTTCGGCGGCCGTGCATCGATGATCGGTCACGTCGAGCAACTCTTTTCGGGTGAGCGCGTGGTGCAGTCGCCGCTGATTCGCAACGACGCGTTGATCCAGCGTGCGCGCGCTTTTCTCGACTCGAGCAACGCCACGCAACGCCTGTACGACCGCGCCAAGGCCGACATGCAGAAGGAGGCGCCCGACGAGTTCACGCTGCTTCGCGCGGTCGGCCCGCAAGCCGGCACGGTGTTCACGCGTGCAAGCGGCGCGCCGCTTTCGCGCGGCGTGGCGGGCCTCTTCACGTTCGATGGCTATCGCAACCTGTTCGACAAGCGGCTGCGCGAGTTCGTCGACGCCGCCCGCGACGACGACGCCTGGGTAATGGGCCGCTCCTACCTCGGCGACGCTCAAAAAAAAACGGCTGAGGTTGCGAGTGCGATCGCCGGAGCCGACGATCCGCTCACCGAAGCGATCC
Source organism: Caballeronia sp. RCC_10 (assembly GCF_041360715.1). Lineage (NCBI taxonomy): Bacteria > Pseudomonadati > Pseudomonadota > Betaproteobacteria > Burkholderiales > Burkholderiaceae > Caballeronia > Caballeronia sp. RCC_10. Next base: position 410,284 of record NZ_JBFUPT010000002.1, on the reverse strand, counting down.
GTCGGCTTTATCCGACCGAGTACGCGGCGCAATGGGATGCGTTTCTCGGCGACATCCGCACGGTGAGCGGCACGAGCCTCGCCTTCGATCTTCAGGTGCTGCGCCGGTTTGCGGCGCCTGACTCGCCCCTCTCGCGTCTCGCCAACGCGGCCGTCCACGAGACGACGCTGACGCAGAACATCACCGTCGACAGCCCTTCTCTCATGCAGAAGGCAAGCGACAAGGTGGCCGGCAAAGCCGAGAAGACGCTCGGCATTCGCGCGGAAGAGCGTGTTGAGCGCGAACTCGTCGATAGCCATTTCGCTGCCCTGCGCGAAATGGTGACGGGCACCGCCGATACCCAGTCGAGCGCGAAGACCGCGCCCAGCGGCAAGGCCGGCGCGACCGGCCTCGATGGCGTCGCGAGCCTGCTCAACGATTACTACACCGCGCTCACGGTTGCGGACAACGCGGTCGCGAACAACAGCCTGCCGCCGACGAGCGACGCGGCATCCAAGCTCAAGATGGCTGCCAACACGATGCCCGCGCCGTTCCGCGAAGTCCTCCTCGGGCTTTCCGCGCAGGGCTCGCGCGAGGTGAATCAGGGCATCGGCCAGTTGCTGTCGCGGCAGATGCAGGCTGTCGTCACCGATGCCTGCCGCCTGACCGTCGAAGGAAACTATCCGTTCGCGCCTGACAGCAAGCGCGATGTGAGCGTCGAAGACTTCACGCGCGTCTTCGCCCAGGGCGGGGTGCTCGACGACTTCTTCATGAAGAACCTGCTGCCTTTCGTCGATACGTCCGCGCGGCCGTGGCGATACAAGACGCTCGCCGGTTCGACGGAGCCCGTGCGTGGTCCGGATCTCGAGCCGTTCCAGCATGCGCGCCAAATCCGCGATGTGTTCTTCAGCGACCAGGGCCAGAAGCAGCTTGCCTGGAAGGCCGATTTGCGCGTAGCGGAACTCGATCCGACGATCCTCGGCCTGTCCATCGACATCGACGGGCAGAACAGCCTGTATCAGCACGGTCCGGTGGCGCCGTTGCGCATCAGTTGGCCGGGGCCGCGCGGCGGCGTGCACGCCGAACTGACGGCGAGCCCGCGAATTCGCGCGGAAACGTCGACGATCGCGACTGATGGGCCTTGGGCGCTGATGCGCCTCTTGCGGCACGGGGACATCGTGCAGACGGCGACGCCGGGCCGCACGCGCGTCGTGTTCAGCTTCGAAGGGCGCAAGGCGGTGCTGGATATCGCAAGCGCGGGAAGCGTCGCGAACCCATTGACGAGCGACCTGCTCACCACCTTCCGTTGCCCGAGTTCGATGCCGATCTTCAATCTGCCGGACAGCGGCCCGCCGCCGGGACTTCCGGCCTTGCCGGCGCCGACACCTGCGTCTGTCGCAAAGGTCGCGGCGACGGAACCGCCGGCGGCGGCGTCGGATGGTCATTGACGTTTCGGTTCAACGGCGGGACGTACCGCTCGCTGATACGGCGGGCGGTCGGCACATACCGCAAGCTCGACGGCTCCTTCGGTGCAGGTTGAGCGGGCCGGCCTCTCTTCTTCACCGCACCCGGTCTCTACTGTCGACGCGTTGCGAACGCCCTGCAACGGGCTTCTGCGGGCGATAGCCCGGTCGTACGCCCCCTGCCTACCTTCACTGACCCGTACATGAGCTTGTGCGGGCGAACGGAGGACCCTTTCCCGGCGCTATCGCGCGTGCGCGCTATATGATTGACTTCGACTGAGCGGATGCATCCATCGCTCGACGGCGCGCCACGCACGGGCCGCAATCAAAGGCGACGCTTCTCGAACAGTGACGCCAATCATCGTCCCGCGTGCGCTTTCCCGCACACATAGATGCGAGAAGAATGCAGTCGTTATTGCTGCGGTAGTCGCGGGTGATATGGGGCTGCTGCACAACGTGTTGAAACGCACGCGCTGCAAAGGATCTTCCGTGCATCGTCATTCGCGGGGGGCTAACGGCATGCAGCCCATTCCTTCCCGCGCGCCACCATACCCCGGCAAGCCTCTAAACGGTCTGCGCTCACAGCCGACGCTTCTCAAGCAGGCGTGCAGATATTCGTCCCGCGTGCGCTTTGCACACACACGGAAGCAGGACCAATGCAGTCGCCTATCGCTGCGGTGGTCTTCCGTGCAACAACGCACGCGCTCCAAAGGCTTTCCAAGGCATCGTCATTAGCGGAAGGCCAAAGGCATGCAACCCATCCCTTTCCTCGCGTTACCATACCCCGGCAAGCCCCCCGGTCGCCCCGTCGACCGCCGATAAGCGACCAGCAAGTCTCAAAGGACCACCACGCGTGAAACAACGTGACGACTGCAGGGAAGCCCTCGCCGACGACGCTTCCGCGCAAGTGAGCCGCGTCGCCCCTGTCGATACTTCATTCAACGCCGAAGCAACCATCGCCCGCCACGCGCCCGCCGTCGCCATCGCGCTTTCGCTTGGCAGCGCCATCGCGCTCGGCTTCGCGCGCTTCTCGTATGCCCTTCTCTTGCCGCCGATGAAGCTGGACCTTGCCTGGAACTTCGCGCAAGCCGGCGCGATGAACACGGCAAACGCGTTCGGATACCTCGTCGGCGCCATCGCGTTCGCCCGCCTTTCCCGGCGATGGGCGTCGCAGACGTCGTTCGTCAGCGGCTGCTTCGCGACGGCCCTGCTAATGGCCTTCAGCGGCGCCTTCACCGATACGAACGCCCTTCTCCTACTCCGCGTCGTCACCGGAGCAGCCAGCGCGCTCGTCTTCGTCAGCGGAGGCGTGCTCGCTGCGCGTCTTGCGTCGCTCTCGCCGCGTCGCGCGGGGCTCATCATCGGCCTGTACTACGGCGGCACGGGCTGGGGCATCGTGATGTCATCGATACTCGTGCCGATCACGATTGCACCCGTCCCGCACGGCTGGCGCTACGCCTGGTTCGCCCTCGCGGCGGCTTGCGCGGCCAGTTCGTTCATCGCCGTGGCGGCTGCGCGGCGGATCGAACGCGAACAGCCGAGCGTCGCACCCGAACGCGCGACGGACGCGATGCGGGGCCACGCGATTCATCGAAGGCGCTTTGCCCTCGCGCTCGCCGGATACGCGTGCTTCGGGATCGGTTACATCGGCTATATGACGTTCATCGTGGCGCTGCTGAGGACCGCGGGCATGTCGGACGCCGTCGTCACCGGCTTCTACATGCTGCTCGGCGTGGCGACCATCGTGTCCGCTCGCATCTGGTCGGGACTGCTCGACCGGATGCGCGGCGGTCAGGCGCTCGCTCTGCTCAACGCGCTGCTCGCCGTGGCCACGGTCATCCCCGCCATGATTGCGCATCCGCTCGCGGCATTCGCTTCCGGCGCGCTGTTCGGCGCGACGTTCCTTTCGGCAGTCGCGTCGACGACCGCATTCGTGCGGCATAACCTGCCGGCTAGTCAGTGGGGCAGCGGGATCAATGCGTTCACGATCGTGTTCGCGGCGGGGCAGATCGTCGGTCCAACGGTCATCGGACGCATATCCGATAGCGCAGGACTCACGCGCGGTCTCGTCTATTCCGCGCTGGTGCTCGCCGCGGGAGCGGCGCTTGCGGCATGCCAGAAGCCGTTGAAAGACGTATCGCGTGCAACGGAATGAGACGTACGCCGAATTACTTCGGCATCCGAATCATATTCACGACCTCGCCTTCTTCATCTTGACGAATACATGTGAACAGAAGGCATCGGCGACCACGCGGTTGACCGTCAGAATATTTTCCGCACTCAACGACTCGCGCGATAGGCCCTGCTTTTCGATGAGGCGCTGCGGAATCAGCTGACTCACGAACGAGTGGCAAAGGTCCTTGCGCGTCTGGGCGTCGGCGGATTCGAAAAACTCGCGGCCCGCGCGAATTTCCTCGCTCATCTTGGCCCGGGCGGAGTCGTTCTGCGCCTGAATGGTCGCTTCCAGTTGCGCCTGTGCGGACTCGCGCTCGCGACGATGCTTCTTGTCGTCCTCGATCTGCTTAGCCTTGATCTCGGCCATTCTCCGGTCCGCTTCGCCGATACGGTAGTTGCCTTCCAGCGCCTTGAACAGATAGCCGCGAGGACTGACGGTCACCTTGCCTTCGTTGAGCTTGAATCGCGTGTATTCGATGGCCTGCTCGAGGCGTTCGTCCGTCCAGACATCGCGATGTTTGGCGAGGCGCTCGAAGTCGGGGGTATCGAACGCGAATTCGTTGTGCAGCAAGAGGTACATCGAATCCTGGATGCCGGCACGCGCCGCGTCCGCGCCCTGCTTCTTGGTGAAGCGGAAGCGAATCTTGAGCTTGTCGCGCGTGACGCGATCGGCATTCGGCTCCCAACTCACGTCGAAATCGGACACTTCGTTCAGCTGGTCGATGGCCGGTTCCAGAAAGCGCTTCTTGAACTCCTTCACTTCCTTTCGCGATTCGCCCACCTTCCCCGGCCATTCGAGAACTTCGTCGAACGGGAACCACTCGGTGACGCCATGACCCTGGCACGGGATGAGGCGGTCGTAGATGGCGCGTGCGAGCGACAGCGAAAAGGCCGTCGACGCGCGCAAGCTGAGCCAGTGCGCCTTGTACGGGCTGATCAGATACTTGATGACGCGGCCGGAAAGCAGCACACAGACGACGTTGCGCTCGATATAGCAGTCGCCAAGCAAGCTGATGGTGCCCCACGAATCTTTTTCGGTGAGCTCCTCGATCGACGGCGCGGTCATGATTTCGACGCGCGCCCGCGCTGCTGCCCGCATTTGCGCAATCAGGTGGCTATGGTTGCGGCTGTCGTACCGCATGAGCCACTTGAAGTAGTTCACATCGGCCGTGAACGTGTAGACCTTGTCGTCGATGAGCGCGTCTGGCGCTTTCGTCGCCACGATGAAGTAGGCCGCGTCCAGGACACGTCGCGCGGCAATGCCCAACCCTCCGACGCGCGTGAAGATATTATTTCGGAGAAAACCGATATCGCGTGTCGCCTCTGAGATGGCCGTGCCTTGGCCGGACATGTCTTCGTAGATGTCCAGCGCAAGTTGCTGAGGCGTAACGGTGAAATCCTGATCTTCCATTCTTCGATTCGGCGGCGGTCCCCGGCACTCTAACAGGCAAGAAAAGTGTGTCAACACAAAAACCGCCCCTGATCGCGCTCGGATTCGCGCACAAAAACCGTCCCGCCGGAAAGACCTCCGCCCAATTACCGCCCCGTTGCACACAAAAATCGCCCCGTGCGGCCCAACTTCCAGCCCAGCCCGCACAAAAACCACCCTCCTGTTCACAAAAAACGCCCCTATCCACAGGTCTTTTTGTTGATTCAAAAGGGAAAATGCGGCGCTGTAAGTTGGTGGGTTCGTCGAAGTTTACAAAAAACAAAACTGACAGAACTGCGGGTCTACGTGACATGCGCGCGAGATGCTGATGCAAGTCATTGACATCAAAGGGAAAATCTCCGAATAAGACTTGCGCACAAAAACCGCCCCGGGGTGGTTTTTGTGCTGAATGGCCTTTTCGCCTCATCGGACTTATAACGGCCGCGTACCAATGGCGGTTCTCTGGCAACTGGAGACATTTATCAAGGCGGATTTGAGCTTTCGGCAGCTAAAAAGCGGCATTTTTCAACGGTATGTAGCCCCGTTTACACATATTCGTGTATTCTGCGCTTCAGCGTCAATACATGGAGAAAGCGCAGAATGGCCAACGTAGGCAGCCTACCTATGGAAGACCGCAAGGTCTCTCTTCGCGAGGTCGCGGAATTCGCGGATAACCTCGAACCCTTTTCTGACAATCTTCGTGAGCAAATCCTCGCGCCCCGGCCGCGAAAGACTGCGCCCTTCTATACGATCAGCGAACTCGCCGAGATGTGCAACCTCACTCGGCAGCAAATTCAATATCTGGTGACAAAGGGCGAAGGAGGGTTGCCCCCGGGGACATTGAACGGCAATGGCCGCAGCCGAACATTTACGCTGCCCGAGGTTCGCATGTGGGTAAAAATGGCCTCGGACATCTATCAGACTCGCCTCGACGATGGCCACGGCGATTTCAAAGGCAAGGTATTGACCACGGCGCAACTGAAAGGCGGGTCGGCGAAGACTACGACGACGGTCTGCCTCGCACAAGCGCTCACGTTGCTCGGCCGCAAGGTGCTGCTGATCGATCTAGACCCGCAAGCGTCCGCGTCCGAGTTGTGCGGACTCTATGCGGAGAAAGAGATTTCCGGGGACGATACCGTACTCCCCTATATATATGACCAGAATATCGAGGGTGGTCTCGGCGCCAGCGTCCAGTCGACCTACTGGGACGGTCTCGACATCATCCCCGGTCATACGTTTCTGTATGGCGCCGAGTTCCTTCTGCCGGCGCGCCAAAAAACGATTCAGGGCTATCGGTTCTGGGCGGTCTTGCGTCAGGGACTCGAGCCGTTGCGCGCTCAGTACGATTACATCTTGATCGATACGTCGCCATCGCTGTCGTATATGAACCTGAATGCGCTGCTTGCCGCGGACGCGCTGGTCATGCCGATGATTCCCGAGAATCTCGACTTCATTAGTTCACTGGCGTTCTGGCGTCTGTTCTCCGATGTCGCGGAAGATTTCCTGCCGTACGAAGAAGACAAGGTCTACGACTTCATCTCGATTCTGTTGTCGAAGGTCGACTACGGTAAGACATCGTCGGCACCGGTCGTTCGTCAATGGGCTCAAAGTGCGTACGGGCGATGGCTCGACCCGTTCGAAATTCCCGCGAGTTCAGTGATGAGCGGCGGCGCCCTTTCTTTCTCGACGGCGCTCGATGTCGTCAGCACGCATTCCACCGCGAAGTCCCTGCAGCGAGTCCGACAGCCGATGATGCAGTACGCCAAGTGGCTCGACGATATGTTCGTCAAATCCTGGAAGGAGGCGGCATGAGCAACAACATCCGAGAACAACTCATGGCCAAGACGGCCAACCTTCCCAAGCCTGCTGATTTCAAGGGCGAGAACAAGAAGGATCGCACGAACCGTGGCCCGCAGACGATGCCGGGTATTACCAGCGCTTTGGCGGCGGCACAGTTGCGGATTCAAGAGTTGGAATCGAAAGGCGTTGAGACAGATATTCCGCTTGACGCTATTGCGCCGAATCCGTGGCAGCCGCGACGTCAGTTCAACGAGGCCAAGCTATCTGAATTGGCCCGTTCCATCGACGAGGTCGGATTGCTTCAAGCGGTGACCGTTCGTCGTATCGGAGAGGCGTTTCAGTTGGTTGCCGGCGAGCGGCGGTTTCGCGCGCACAAGCTTATCAATCGGGAGACGATTCGGGCGGTCGTTATCGAGTGTTCCGATCAGGACATGGCGGCGCTCGCTCTGATGGAAAACGTCACGCGAGACGATCTGTCAGATTATGAGATTGCGATCGCTATACGGCGGGCTGAGGCGGAATTTCCCAATCGAACGCGTCTTGCTGAAGCTATGGGAATCTCGCGTAGTGATCTCTATCGCTTCCTTGCCTTCGATGCACTGCCGGATTTTGTGAAGCGTGATTTGGATCTGACGCCATCGGTGCTTGGAGCGTCGTCGGCACAGGATGTTGCGAACGCGCTCAAGAAGGCTGGCGAAGCGGGGCTTCGGGCGCTTCACGAGCTGTGGCCGCAAGTGCTGTCTGGAGACTTGGTGCAGACGAAGCTGGCCGCGAGCTTGGTTGCACAGGTTACTAGAGGCGAGTCGGCGACTGATGCAGGCGGTCGAAGTATCTTGAAGATTTTCGCCGGCAAGGTCCAGGCTGGCAGCATCACCAAGGATGTTAAAGGGCTTACCTTTAAGTTCAAGGCGGGGGTCGTGACGGAGGAGCAGGAAAATCAATTGCGAGAGCACATTGGCAAAATGTTCTCGATTCGGTCAGAATGAAATCAAACCCGCGTAAGCGGGTTTTTTCTTGGCTAAGACTGGCGGGCGCATTGGGAGACCTGGTCGGGTCGTGCGCCTGGACAACGCCGACTGTCCGAATTCGGACAGGAGACCGCGAACAGCTCTTGTCCGCCCTCCTGCGCGCGCGCCGTTGGCGCATACCAAGCCTTCCATTGCAATCAGACGATCAGTGTCGACGCTGGACCGGTCGACCGTTGGGTGGTTGCAGTAATTGCGCTCGGATGGTCAGTTCGCTGTCGCCGGTGCAGGGTGGACAGCGATAATGCGGCTCGCTAGCTTAGTGCCTTCGTTCACACACTGATACGAACGGATGCTTGCCGATGCACACCCCGGCATCGCAGGCTGTCAAGGCGCGCTGGCTGCGTCCCGCGCCAATGCGAAGGCTCCATGTCCGAATTCGGACACTTCAGCGCCGCCGGCTGCAACGGCGTACCGACGTGCAATCGAAGCGACTGCACCTCGAACTGATAATCGTGGCGGCCCTGTATGACGCGAAAGTAACGTCGTGCGAAGAGATCCTCGCGGCAACCGTAATGCCGTCCGCAGTGCTCCGACGTTGTGTCTGAATTCGGACAGTCGACTTAGAGTTTTGTCTGGCATGCCGTGCCTCTGCATCGGCTTGCTCGACACGCAACGGGGTCACCCACAGTGACGAGCCTCCCGCTAAGAAAATCAGCGTGGTTCGCCCGCTTCGGAGGGAGACGTCTACGCTCCCGACAAGCAGTCCGACCGCCTTGCTCAACGTGGCGCTGCGTCGCCACCATAGCCGCCAGGCCGACCACCTCATTAGAGCCAACGCACGAATGAGATCCGCATACCGTTGTTGGCGTTGCTGGAACCGTCGCGCCGATTGCTGAATGCCCTTGGCGAAGCGTCGTCATAACGACAGCGCACCGCACCACGACGCGCCAACGCGGGCTCCTTTTGATTATGCTTCGCCGCGCAGCCAAATGCGCGCATGACGACAACCGCCGATCGTGTAGGGGCAGGCACCGTAACCACGGCCAGCGGAACAGGGAAAGACAGTTGAAGAACGTAATGCAGCGTGCGGGAGGCGGCAGCCGCACCGACTGGCGGCGGAAGCGCGAGCGGAAGCGGAAGCGGAAGCGGAAGCGGAAGCGGAAGCGGCGGGGCAGGCAAGCGGTAGTAAGGCTAATAGGAACGTCTCCTTTGGCGCTCGATTCCACCGAAGCGTCCGCGACAGGCCCGACGACGACCATGCGAGGCGTGCCGGCGCGGGTGGAAACCGATCCCGGCCTACCGCGATCGTCCTTAAGTACGAACGATGGCGACTACTTAGCGCCATCTCATCACGTACGCCCTCGTGCGCGCAATGACGACTATTACTAGGTTGGGTGCCCGCCGCGCGCACCTGTGTTGGCGTGAAACACCACGGTGCAAACCGCCGACAAAAAATTAGCAATAAAATCAGCGAGATAGAGAGCATATTTCGCCTTGTTTCACGCTGTACACTCGATGGATAGCCTGCGTGGCCGTCGCAGGCCGGATCAGGGCGTGTTTTCGCGATGTTCGTCGTGGTGATGTGCCAAGCTGTATCGAATGACACAGATGTCGTGTATCCCGCAGATGAGTCACCCGCTTGACAGCAGCCCTCAGTGCTATCGCGCAACCCGGAGATGCGACTGTTCTTCCCTGTAGTTACGTCCGGCCCTCCTTCTCACGCGCGTCGTCTCTGCAGACTCCGATACGGCTCGCCAGACTTGAATCGTTCGAACCGAACGCTCGCGTCGGTCAATGCGCCGAGCGTGGCCCGTCGCAATTGGTAGTCGTATAGCGATACCATCGCCGCTAGTTGATCGAACTCTTCAAGGTCTACGCACCAACGACCTGAGCGCTGACCGCCGTCGAAAATCCTGGCCATCATAGCGTCGGTGTCGAACAAGGCATCCTCAGGAAAGTGTCCATGTCCCGCCTCGGCCAAAAACGCGGAGATGAGCATCACTTCGGCCAATTGTTGCGCCGGGGCAATGTCAGAAGCGCCTGCACGCAGTGCCTCCAGCGAAAGATGCGCGAGCAGAGCGAGTTCATCGGCCACCGCACGCGGGATAGGAAGCAACTGCGCCTTGGTCAGGCGTTTCTGCGCGGCTTGGGCGGAACGCCCGAAAGGGATGGTAGTTGACATACGTCGATCGTTGGTTGACCTCTACCGGTTAACGATATCGACGCAGGAAACTGAAGGGTCGATCAACCGCTTAGTGACCGCTGAGAGAAAAGTACGCGTTTGCGCGGCCAACATCGCCGAGCACGCGATAAGGCTCAACACTGAGCTGGGCGCGTCGTTCGCAGGGAGGCGGTCGTAGGACTCGAGGAAAATACGCTTCGCCGCTCCGCTGCGTAATTGGGCGGTCAGTCACGCGTTCTGCGCGGCCGATTTCCCTATAGATTCATGCACGCGCATTCGCCGCCAGCAACGCTCAGAATTGATCAGTGATCGGCACGAGTCTATGCATGCGCAGTCGTCTTGGATGGCGTTCTTGCTCTCGTCCGGCATTCGGGCTGGCAGGTTACCCAAGCCGCAAATGTCCCGTCGCCGCTATGGACCGACGTGAGCGGACGGCGCAGCAACTAACGGTCTATGAACCGACTTCTACAGTTAGGCGTTGGATTCAGAACGCGCGACTCGATATGAACTCGGCACCCACTTCCAGCTCACGAATTACAACGCGTTCTTCACTGCAGCGGGCCTCGGTTTGACGCGAGAGATTGTTTGACCGTTGACGCATCGATCTCAACTCCAGCCGCAGGGCGGTTAGGCGCAATAGCGCGGCGTCGAAGTGAAAGCGAAGGCGATTCTGACCACTTCGTCGAACGTTGCCGCTAGCCGAACGTATCTGGATTTCTGAACGAACGATAACGCCGCCCTATGCCGCAAGCATCTGCCCGCCGCGCCGGAGAACAAAGCATCGTTGTGGGCTTATAGACAATCGAACGCGAACCGCTCGTGCGGCTTCGCTCGGCGCGCTCGCCCGATACACCGGCACGATGTATGGCAGCGAAAACGACTCCAAGGTGCCGAGCTTCTCTGTCCTCAAATGCTATGACTTCGGCCGCGGGGCATCGAAGTTGAAAGGGGTGGATGTACGTTAACGTGAAGAACCAATTGGACAGAAGTGTCTGGCTTCTTATTGCAACGGCAGTTGATGCGCGTTCGGCTACCAAACGACGACCGTCCGCAGGCGCAAACTTCGGATCGAGCCACGCTTTGCTACGCCGAGAGTTTTAAACGCATGGCGTCTATCTGCTCGACCTTAGCGTCTATCGCCTATATCTCTGCTGCAGATCGAAGCCGAGGAAATTAGTTAGGCGTCCATGACATTGATCCACTGGACAACCGAATTCAGATGAACTAGCTTGGAAACGGCTGGACCCGGTCCGTCAACGGTCCGCTCCAAAAGGAGACGCCCATGCCAACCCAACTTGATCCGGCGTTGATCGAAAAGGCCCTCTCCATCACGGGCCATTTCGAGGACTCCGACGATCCCTTCGGAGCCGTATCAGGCAACTTCGACGGCATGGGCATCTCGCTCGGCGTCTTGCAGTGGAACATCGGTTCGGGATCGCTTCAGCCCTTGTTGAAAGCGCTTTCCAACGACGAGATTCGCACCCCATGCCCGACTTGCGGAGCAGACCTCATCCGGGCGCGCGGCGTGTGTCCGTCCGAGGGGCTCAAGATCGTGAATCAATGGCAGCCCGGTGGCAAGCTGCCCGCGACGATCAGAAACGAACTTAAGACGCTAGCGCATAGCGGACCCTTCAAGGCGCAACAGGTCAAGGCCGCACAAGCCGTCGCGGCCCGCGCATACAAGACATGCGGCGAATGGTGCGCGGCGTGGCATCAGGAAGTCGATGCCCACGCGTTCTGCTGGTTCTTCGATGTCTATACGCAGAACGGCGGTATGAGCACGGTCACGCCGCAACAGGTGGACGCGTTCGTTCGCGACAACCCTCACAACGGCATCGACATGATCTGCTCCTGGCTCGATGACCGCGTGAGTCCCGAGCACGGATTCCGCGAAGCCAACAAGAACGCGCAACTGTGGCGCAACGCGGTCCCGCAGGCCGCGACGCATCTGTTCTCAGCGTCTTTCCTGCGCGCGCAGCGATCGAAAATCGACTGGCGCGCGGACACGCTCAACCGGAAGGGCACTATTGCTGTCGGCCAGGGCTGGGTGCATGGCGAGAAGCAGCGGCTCGATCTGTGAGACGGCGGCGTTTAACGTCACGTCCGCGCTAAAGCGACTTGTCAGAACGTAGTCCGTCATCGCGCTTCACTCGCCCGACACGTTACGCCGCAGTGTCGGACGGCTGCGTGTGGCCGGGAGCATCGGGCGGCGCATCGCCGTGCCGGCCATGAAGCCCGCCCGCATCGTGCGCGAGGATCGGTCCTATCGAAGCTAAAGCCGGACGTGCGACGGGGGCAGTACGTACTTCCTGCTAATTGCGCATCCGCCCGGTCTGCGTCCAAATTGCACTTGGGCCAGGTGGCCGCGAGATCGCGAATAACGGATGAAGAGGGAACCAGGTCAGCCGGTCATCGAGATCGACGCGGATCGGCAGCAGGTTTCCATTCCCATGCGCCGGAGAGCAGCTCGTCCGCGTTCGGGTCGCCCGTCACCAAGCGCGCAGGCCGAGCGTTAAAGCGCCGGATGATCGACAAGGCTGCGGCGAATTCGGCCAGATTAGCCGGCAGATGTGCCATAACATCTTCGCTCAGGTAAGTCTGTGAATCGCTGGAACGCCACACGAGGTCATCCGGCATGGCGCGGACGGTGTCGCATGTTATCCGCCCTGATGTCCAGACGGCTCGCGTTGTCCGTCGTTACGGCAAGCATAATCCCTCGCCAGCGTCAGGGAACCGTCCGACAGAGATAACGAAGCACGTTTCATCGCAGCTGCGACAACGTTGCGCGAGTGGTGCCGTGACGTTCGCCGCGTCCATTCCCCGCGACCCAGCAACGTCCCCCATCCGTGCGCGGCCACGTCTCATCATCCATCGACCGCCGCGACTGTAGCCCTTAAAGTTCGCAAATTTGTCAGCTCACGCCCCTTTGTCAGCCGCCCCGGATCGTTCACCGTCCACCCATGCCACACCAGATCAATGCTCACACGCATCACCCCTGACGCGCGATATTCGCTCACCCCTGCCGGTCTTCCGATGCCTCCTCCGGACTCTTCTCGTGCGGCTTGACGGTCGACCGAACGATCATGATTTTATTAAGCACGTCGAACCAAAATGGCGCGCCAAGCGTGACTGCAAAGGCGGTCAGCAGCCAACCGAGCGGCTTCATGAAGTACCCGTGATATTCGCTCCAGAAATTCTTTTGAGTGCCAGTCGGCGGTTGTTTCGCATTGAAGACAATGTCCCATCCGATGGGAAGCCGAAGACTGTTGATCTGCGCTTTGACGTCGTCGAAGTTAGCGGGCTTCCCGAGTTCGTCTTTGGCGATGGAACCTGCCTGCGCCACGATAGCCCCGCGTTGCGTTTCATTGCGGTACAGATAATCGGCGAGCGTGAGCGTATCGATATTGAAGCCCACCGAAATCGCGAGTCCGATCCAGAACAACACCCATTGCGTGGAGCGTCGGTATCGTCCGGAGACGCGATCCATCGCGCTGTCGTACCAGCGCTCGAGATTCTTTCTAGCTTTATCGAGGTCGTCGTTCGCGGTATCGAGAGAGGTGAGAACGGCGCGCTGCACGGCGGGGTTATCGATCATTGCAAGCTGGCCGCGAATGCCCGCGACGGTCGCGGATTCCGTCGACACCAGCGCGCGCCCCGGACCGCGCGCAACAATGTCCATCAACGCGGCCGCGAAGTTTTCTGCCGGTATATACGATGGCAGCGTCTTGCCGCGTGTCAGCGCGCCCGCAGTCTTACCCGGCGCCGGCGACGCGTACTCCCCGTTGAACAGGCTAAAGACGAGCGGATGCTCATAGAACGCTTTGGCGAGGTTGTCGCCCCTGGGATCGAACAGCAGCTCGCGAATGCCATTCTCCAGATACGACGCGCGCGTCTTCAAGTAACCTTCCAGTCCCTCACGCAGCGCGGTGCACATGAGACTAAGCAGCACATAAATGAAGACGATGCCGATGGCGACTTCGAGTATTGCCGAGTTGAACTTGGCGCCCCTCATGGTTGGGAATTGAAGGCCGGCCAGGCAGGCGATGGCGACAGGAGATGAGCGGGACAGTGCTCGAATCAGGTTAGTCCATATTCCAGGCAAAAGAGAACGAGTGTGTGCGCTCCCGTACTAAGGCCTGGTTCGATGCGCTCGGAATAATATAGGGTAACGAACTATTCTCCGAGACGCGCCCTGCCGGACTCGTCAAACCGGAAACGCGGTCGTCGACAAGATCTCCCGCAACACCACGAACGTGCGTATCTGCCGTACGCCCGGCAGGTAGAGCAGCTTCTCCGCGTGCAGCCGATTGAAGCTGTCGCTGTCGCGTGTGCGGATCAGCATGAAGAAGTCGAATTCGCCGGTGACGACATGACATTCCATGCAGCCCGGCACCTTCTGCGCTGCCTTCTCGAATGCGGTGAAAGACTCGGGCGTCGAACGATCCAGCACCACGCCGATCAGCACGAGCATGCCGGCGTCCAACGCCTTCGGATTGAGCAGCGCGACGGTCGCACGGATGAAGCCCGCTTCTCGCAGCCGTTCGACGCGCCGCAGACAGGCGGGCGGACTCAGATTGACCTTCGCCGCGAGCGCCACGTTGGAAATGGAGGCGTCGCGCTGAAGCTGTCGCAGGATCGCGCGGTCGACGCGGTCCGTCTGAAGCGGCTCTTGCATGGGTGCGGTTTTTTTCATTGCGCGAGATCCCACGAAGAGGAAATGAACGTGCGCTAAACGACACACGCCCCTTGGGAAATTAAGCCAAATGCATTTTTTTCGCAACGCGCCTTCGAGCCAAATTATCTACGATTGATCGCAAGGCGTCGCCGGTGCGCGCGGCTGCCGTGACCCAATATCGAGGATGCCGACCATGAACCTGCAACGTTTCCCGCGTTATCCACTGACCTTCGGGCCGACGCCCATTCAGCCGCTCAGGCGTCTGAGCGCGCATCTGGGCGGCAAGGTCGACCTGTATGCGAAGCGCGAAGATTGCAACAGCGGCCTCGCCTTCGGCGGCAACAAGACGCGCAAGCTCGAATACCTGATTCCCGAAGCGCTCGCAGAGGGCTGCGACACGCTCGTTTCCATTGGCGGCATTCAGTCGAATCAAACCCGGCAGGTGGCCGCAGTCGCGGCGCATCTCGGCATGAAATGCGTGCTCGTGCAGGAAAACTGGGTCAACTACTCCGATGCCGTCTACGACCGCGTCGGCAACATTCAGCTCTCGCGGATGATGGGCGCTGACGTGCGGCTCGTGCCGGACGGCTTTGATATCGGCATCCGGAAAAGCTGGCAGGACGCGATGGACAGCGTGCGGGACGCGGGCGGCAAGCCGTTTCCGATCCCCGCTGGATGCTCGGAGCATCGGCTGGGCGGGCTCGGCTTCGTCGGTTTCGCGGAGGAAGTGCGGCAGCAGGAAGCGGAACTCGGCTTCCAGTTCGACTATATCGTCGTGTGTTCGGTGACGGGCAGCACGCAAGCGGGCATGGTCGTCGGGTTCGCCGCCGATGGCCGGGCGCGGCGCGTCATCGGCATCGATGCATCTGCGAAACCGCAGCAGACGCACGAGCAGATCACGCGCATCGCGAAGCACACGGCGGAACTCGTGGAACTGGGGCAGGACATCACCGGCGACGACGTGATCCTCGATACCCGCTTCGGCGGCCCCGAATACGGCTTGCCGAACGAAGGCACGCTGGACGCGATCCGCCTTTGCGCGCGCCTCGAAGGCGTGCTGACCGATCCCGTCTACGAAGGCAAGTCGATGGACGGCATGATCCAGATGGTGCGAAACGGCGAATTCCCCGAAGGCTCGAAGGTGCTGTACGCGCATCTCGGCGGCGTCCCGGCGCTCAACGCATATAGCTTCCTGTTCCGCAACGGCTGAGCGCGCTTTACCTCCCGCGTAATCGACGTACGCCATTCAGAGGCGGAAGCTCAGGCGTGCGACATCACAACGGGAGCTTCGAAATGACCGCTTATGCGATTGGCCATCTACATGAAGTCGACATGTGCGCGGAGATCGTCGGGTATCTGGAGCAAATCGACGATACGCTCGCGCCGTTCGGCGGCCGCTTCATCATCCACGGCGGACAATGCGAGCTGCGCGAGGGCGAGTGGAAGGGCGATCTCATCGTGATCGCTTTCCCCGATCTCGCGCACGCCCGCGACTGGTACGCATCCGATGCGTACCAGCGCATTCTGCCGCTGCGCACGCGCCACGCACGCGGCGCGGTGTTTTTCATCGATGGCGTCGATGCCTCGCACGGAGCCACCGACATCCTGCGTTAGCGGACCGTCATCGGCTACGGTCTAAACTTGCGGTTTTCCGTCTCCGGCCTCGCCCAACTTGTCATATCACCGGGCATGGTTGATACTCGAAAGTTGCACCCACCCCGTACGTCGACTTAACGGTTTCGCTAATGAGCACAATTCTTGAAAGCCTTCCGACTGGGCAAAAAGTCGGTATCGCATTCTCAGGCGGCCTCGATACCAGCGCCGCGCTGCACTGGATGCGTCTGAAGGGCGCGGTGCCCTACGCCTACACGGCCAATCTCGGCCAGCCCGACGAAGACGACTACGACTCCATTCCCCGCCGCGCGACGCAATACGGTGCAGAAGGCGCGCGCCTGATCGACTGCCGCGCGCAGCTCGTCGCGGAAGGCATCGCCGCGCTGCAAGCCGGCGCGTTCCATATTTCGACGGCCGGCGTCACGTACTTCAATACGACGCCGCTCGGCCGCGCCGTGACGGGCACCATGCTCGTCGCCGCGATGAAGGAAGACGGCGTCAACATCTGGGGCGACGGCAGCACATACAAGGGCAACGACATCGAGCGTTTCTATCGCTACGGCCTGCTCGTGAATCCTGACCTGAAGATCTACAAGCCCTGGCTCGACCAGCAGTTCATCGACGAACTCGGCGGCCGCGCGGAAATGTCGGAGTTCATGCGCCAGTCGGGCTTCGAGTACAAGATGTCCGCCGAAAAGGCGTATTCGACGGATTCGAACCTGCTCGGCGCGACGCACGAAGCGAAGGATCTGGAAAGCCTCGAATCGGGCATCCGCATCGTGAATCCGATCATGGGCGTCGCGTTCTGGCGCGATGACGTGAAGGTCGACCGCGAAGAAGTCACCATCCGCTTCGAGGAAGGCCGCCCGGTGGCGCTCAACGGCAAGACGTTCACGGATGCCGTGGAGTTGCTGCTCGAAGCGAACCGCATCGGCGGGCGTCACGGTCTCGGCATGAGCGATCAGATCGAGAACCGCATCATCGAGGCGAAGAGCCGCGGTATCTATGAAGCGCCGGGACTCGCGCTCCTGCATATCGCGTATGAGCGCCTCGTCACCGGCATTCATAACGAAGACACCATCGAGCAGTATCGCGAGAACGGCCGTCGCCTCGGGCGTCTGCTGTACCAGGGCCGCTGGTTCGATTCGCAGGCGATCATGCTGCGCGAAACCGCGCAACGCTGGGTCGCGCGTGCGATCACCGGTGAAGTCACGCTCGAATTGCGCCGCGGCAACGACTATTCGATCGTCAGCACGAAGTCGCCGAATCTGACGTATCAGCCGGAGCGTCTGTCGATGGAAAAGGTTGCGTCGACGTTCTCGCCGCGCGACCGCATTGGCCAGTTGACGATGCGCAATCTCGACATCACCGACACGCGCGACAAGCTGCGTATCTACGCGCAAGTCGGCCTGCTGACGCCGGGCGAGTCGTCGGCGCTGCCGCAAATCAAGGGCGACAGCGAGTAACGCGGTCCGCCAGTCCGGCCGGATGAGCACGGCGCGTTCTGCGAAGCCGCGCTCATCCGCGTATCCTGTGCGTCTGTCCTACTGACCGCAGGAGCCGCACTTGACTCGATTGACCATTGCGCTCGTCGGCGCAGGAAGCATGGGGTCGGCCGTCGGCAAGCTGTTGAGCGCGTCGGGCGCGCGCGTGCTGACGACGCTCGAAGGCCGCAGCGCCGCCAGTGCCGCGCGTGCGCGCGAAGCCGGCATGGAAGACGCGACGCTGGACGAACTCGCCGCGTCGGATTTCATTCTGTCCATCGTGCCGCCCGCCGTGGCGCTCGAAACCGCCGAACGTCTCGCGCCCGCGCTCACACGAGCCGCGAAAAAAGCCGTTTATATCGATTGCAACGCGATCAGTCCGCAGACGGTTGCGACCATCGCGCAGACCGTGGATGCCTCGGGCGCGGCATTCGTCGATGGCGGGATCATCGGCATGCCTTCATCGCCGAAGTTCTATTTCTCCGGGCCGCACGCGCCGTGTGCAAGCGCGCTGGGCGACGCCGGCCTCGCGGTGCGTCTGCTCGACGGGCCGGTCGGCGCGGCGTCGGCGCTCAAGATGTCGTATGCGGGCATCACCAAGGGACTGACGGCGATCGGCTCCGCGATGTCGCTCGCGGCGATGCGCAACGGCGCGGGACAGGCGCTCTTGGACGAGCTATTGGAAAGCCAGCCGGAAATTTCTGCCTGGCTCGCGAGCAACGTGCCGCGCATGCCGCCGAAAGCGTATCGCTGGGTCGCGGAAATGGAGGAGATTGCGGCGTTCATTGGCGACGGCTTTGCGGAGCATCGCATCTATGAAGGCGCGGCGGGACTGTACGCGCGGCTCGCGACCGACAAGACCGCCACCGATGCGCTCAGCCGCTTCTTCAGCGAGACCGCCCGATGACCGCGAAACGTGCGGTCGTGCGATTTCCTGCGTATCCTTTAACGATGATGCAGGCACGCAGGTCCGGCCTCTCCGTCACATTTTCCATCGAAGCAAAAATCCTGGCTGGCGATCAAGCCGGCTTGGCCATCTTTTTAGCAAGAGGTGCTCAATGACCGCAGGAACGTATCAGAACACACGTCTTTATATCAACGGCGAGTGGTGCGACGCAGAGGGCGGCGCGACCATCGACGTGCTGAACCCGGCTACCGGCGAGAAAATCGGCACGGTCGCGCGGGCCAGCATCCGCGATCTCGATCGTGCGCTGGCCGCCGCGCAAGCCGGCTTTGCAACGTGGCGCAGGATGACGGCGCTCGAGCGCGCATCGCTGATGCGCAAGGCCGCCGCACTCGTGCGCGAACGCGCCGATTCGATCGCCCGCCTGATGACGCAGGAACAGGGCAAGCCGCTCGTCGAAGCGCGCATCGAGGTGAACTCGGCGGCGGACATCATCGAATGGTTCGCGGATGAAGGGCGACGCGTCTACGGACGTATCGTGCCCCCGCGCAACATCAACGCGCAGCAGACGGTCGTCAAGGAGCCGCTTGGTCCCGTCGCGGCCTTCACGCCGTGGAATTTCCCGGTCAATCAGGTGGTGCGCAAGCTGTCCGCCGCGCTGACGACGGGTTGCTCGTTCATCGTGAAGGCGCCGGAAGAGACGCCGGCATCGCCCGCCGAGCTGATTCGCGCATTCGCCGATGCGGGCGTGCCGAACGGCGTGCTGGGCCTCGTGTTCGGCGATCCGCCCGAGATTTCGAAGTATCTGATTTCGCATCCGGTCATCCGCAAGGTGACGTTCACCGGTTCGACGGCGGTTGGCAAGCAGCTGGCCTCGCTGGCCGGCCAGTACATGAAGCGGGCGACGATGGAACTCGGCGGCCACGCGCCGGTGATCGTCGCGGAAGATGCGGACGTCGAGCTCGCGGTGAAGGCGGCGGGCGCAGCCAAGTTCCGCAACGCGGGGCAGGTGTGCATCTCGCCGACGCGCTTCCTCGTCCACAACAGCGTGCGCGATGAATTCGCGAAGGCGCTGGTCAAGCATGCGGAAGGGCTGTCGGTCGGCGATGGCCTCGCCGAAGGCACGACGCTCGGGCCGCTCGCGAACGCGCGCCGCATCACCGCGATGACGAGCGTGATCGAGAACGCGCGCAAGGCCGGCGCGACGGTGGCGACGGGTGGCGAGCGCATCGGCAGCGCGGGCAATTTCTTCGCGCCGACCGTGCTCACCGACGTGCCGCTCGAAGCCGATGTGTTCAACAACGAGCCGTTCGGCCCGGTCGCGGCGATCCGCGGCTTCGATTCGCTGGAAGACGCGATCAACGAGGCGAATCGTCTGCCGTACGGTCTCGCCGGTTATGCGTTCACGCGTTCATTCAAGAACGTGCATCTGCTGACGAACCAGCTCGAAGTCGGCATGCTGTGGATCAACCAGCCCGCGACGCCGTGGCCGGAAATGCCGTTCGGCGGCGTGAAGGATTCGGGCTATGGGTCGGAAGGCGGACCCGAGGCGCTCGAGCCGTACCTCGTCACGAAGTCGGTGACGGTGATGGCGGTTTGATGTTCGTGTCTGGCAAGTAGACGCGTCGCCCGCGCGAGTCGATTCGCGCGGGCGGCGTCATCGGACATACACGTACCGCACGAGATGGAAAAACACCGGCGCGGCGAAGCAGATCGAATCGACGCGATCCAGCATGCCGCCGTGTCCGGCAATCATCGATCCCCAGTCCTTCGCGCCGAGCGAGCGCTTCACTGCCGACAACACGAGTCCGCCGACGAATCCCGCAAGCACGATTGCAAGCGACATCAGCAACGCCGCGCCGAAGCTGAACGGCGTCACGCGATACAGCGCCGCGCCGCATAGCGTTGCGAGCAGGCCGCCGCCGATGAACCCCTCCACCGTCTTCGATGGCGACAGCACCGGCGCGATCTTGCGCCGCCCGAATAGCTTGCCGACGACATACTGCAGCACGTCGCTGATCTGCACGACGAGCAGGAAATAGAACAGCAGCAGCGCGTTCTCTCCGCGATAACCCGGGATATCGAGCGTCAGCAACGCCGGCGCATGGCTCAATCCATAGACGCACACCATCAACGCCCAGTTGATGCGCGCATTGCGGCTCAGGAAATCGCGCGTGTCCTGCGTCAAGGCCGAGAGCAGGGACATCGCGAAGAAAAGATGCACCGGCACGAAGATCGAATACATGCCGTACCAGTCGATGCCGAGCAATACGTACTGCGCCGGCACCGCGACGAAGAACGCGACGAAGAGCGTCGTGTGATCGCTCGGCGTCGTCGGCGTCAGCGTGATGAACTCGCGCAGCGCGAGATACGAGAGCAGCGCGAAGACGATATACGTGGCCTTGTCGCCGAGACCGATGGCGATCACCATCACGGCGATCATGCCCCACCATGCGCGGATGCGTTCGTTGAGGTTGACGATGGTCGCGTTCGCCGCCCCGGCGCGTGCGCCGAGGATCGCGCCGATGACGGTCGCCACGGCGAGCACGCCGGTGACGCCGGCCACGAGTTGCCAGAATGTTGTGGGCATGGTGCTTTCGTTATGCAATGAAGGGACGCGCTCAGTGCGCGTTCGATTGCGGCGCGAGCGCGATGACTGCATCGCGCATGCGGGCGAGAAACGAGGCTTTGTCTTCGCCTTCGCGTGGCGCTTCCGATGCGCCGAAGTGCAGCTTGCAGATCAGCGGGACGGGCACGATTGCGCCCTTCGGCATGATCCGCTGCAGGTTTTCCAGATAAACCGGCGCAAGTTCGACCTGCGGGAATTCGCTCGCCAGATGAAACAGCCCGCTCCTGAAGGCTTGCGGCAGCGTATCCGCGCCACGCGTGCCTTCCGGAAAGAGGATGATGGACTGCCCTTGCGCGAGCGCATCGCGAACGGGATCGAGCGGATCGCCTTCGGTCTCGCGGCGGCGGTCGATCAACACGACATTGAGCAGCTTCTGCGCGATATGACGCTTGAGCGGACCGGAATCCCAGTAGTCCCGCGCGGCGACGGGCCGCACCGCGTTGCGCAGATTGCGCGGCAACGCGGCGAGGATGGCGAGCGTATCGATATGACTCGTGTGATTGGAGAAATAAAGTTTCTGCGTCGCGGATGGCGTTGCGCAGTGCCAGACCGGATAAGCGCCGGCCACGAGCCGCACGAAAGCGAGAAGCAGATCGCGCTGCCACATGTGCATGAGTTTCATCGGTCGAGTGTTGGAGTGGTTGTCAGGGCGCTATTCGTGTCATAGCGTCGCGAATGAGGCAATCCGTGGTGACGACTTTTGGCAAATATCGTCGATGTCGCTACACATACGCCTGTTTAATTAGCTTGGCATTCCTGAAGGTTGACGTATGCGTTGCGGGTCGAGATAGTAGCGCGTTTATTTCCTGGCACGCCGCGCGTCGATCCCCCATGAGCCTTTACGCACTCAAACCCCGCTTTCAGAATCTCTTGCGTCCGTTGACCCGCTGGCTGGCGCGGCATGGCGTAACGGCGAATCAGGTGACGCTCGGCGCGGCGATCGGATCGATCGCAGCCGGTGCGCTTGCGGGGCTGGCGTATCCGCGCCACGCGATGTTTCTGCTGATTCCCGCTTGGCTCTTCTTGCGCATGGCGCTCAACGCGATCGACGGCATGCTCGCCCGGGAGCACGGTCAGAAGAGCACCTTGGGCGCGTATCTGAACGAACTGGGGGACGTGATATCCGATATCGCGCTGGTGCTGCCGTTTCTCGCCGTCGCCGGATTCGCGTCAGCGGACGTATGGCTTTTCGCGTTGACGGCGGTGATCGTTGAATGCGCGGGGTTGGTCGGGCCGCTCGTGGGCGCAAGCCGTCGTTATGACGGCCCGTTCGGCAAGAGCGACCGCGCGCTCGTCATCGGCGCGTTTGCGTTGTGGATCGGCATGGGATTGGGCATCGGCGCCATCGGCGTGTGGTTCTGGCGCGCGCTGATTGCGATGGCCGCGCTGACCGCGATGCGTCGCGTGCGCGCGGGTATCGCCGAGGCTGACGGCCGTTGATACGGGCTATGCTGCCGCGCGAGCGATCAGCTGATATACACGAGCTGATTCTCGTGCGCGTCCTCGTGACGGAACCAGCTAATACGTCCCGCGCGCACGTCGAGGAGCACGTCGTCGATGCCGTTGACTTCGATGCCATCCGTGCGGCATGCGGCGATCGTTGCGACCGAATAGCCGGTGCGCGCGAGTTGCCGCTTGAGATCCATCAGACGCTTGATC
This sequence comes from Caballeronia sp. RCC_10, assembly GCF_041360715.1. NCBI lineage: Bacteria > Pseudomonadati > Pseudomonadota > Betaproteobacteria > Burkholderiales > Burkholderiaceae > Caballeronia > Caballeronia sp. RCC_10. The sequence continues at coordinate 387,323 of NZ_JBFUPT010000002.1, read as the reverse complement.
GCGCCTTGCCTTGAGGTGAAATATCGGGTCATTGAGCCAGCGAAACGTCCGATCGCAGGAAGGCCGAAGCGTAGGGCGAATGGTCGGACAATTCTGTGCGGTAGGCGACGCAAGCCCGTATGCGACACTGCACGGCATGAACGTGCGCTCGAAACAGCACTCAAGGACGACGATGAACGACGTGATTCTCCCCGAGGACGACTACGGCGCCACGCTCGGCGACGTGCTCGCGCTACTGGAGCAGGGCCGGCAAGCAGCGGCGCGCAGCATCAATGCGCTGATGACGGCGACCTACTGGCGCATCGGGCATCGCATCGTCGAGTTCGAGCAGGGCGGGGCGGGCCGCGCGGCCTACGGACAGGCGCTCTTGCGCCGGCTGTCGGCGGATCTGACGACGCGCTTCGGGCGTGGTTTCGGCGTTGACAATCTGGAGCTGATGCGGCTCTTCTATCAGGCGTATCCGGCCGCCACGAGCGAGGCCATTTCCGAATCGCCGAATCGGAAATCGGCGGCGACGGCCCCGAACGCAAAATCCGAATCGGCGATTCGGAATTCATCGCTCGCGCAACTGGCCGAGCGATTCCCGCTTTCCTGGACGCACTACGTCCACCTGATGCGGCGCACGCGCTCCGACGACGAACGCCGCTTCTACGAGACGCAAGCCTTGCACGGCGGCTGGAGCGTGCGTCAACTCGACCGGCAGATCGGTAGCCAGTTCTACACCCGCACGCTGATGTCACGCGACAAGCGCGCGATGCTGGAGAAAGGCGGCATCGCGGAGCGCGGCGACATCGTGACGCCCGAAGAGGCTATCAAGGACCCGTACGTGCTCGAGTTTCTCGACCTCAAGGACGAGTATTCGGAAAGCCAGCTCGAGGACGCGCTGATTCACCGGCTCGAAGACTTCCTGCTCGAACTTGGCGGCGACTTCACCTTCGTCGGACGGCAGCGCCGCTTGCGGATCGGCGATAGCTGGTATCGCGTCGATCTGCTCTTCTTTCATCGGCGGCTGCGGTGCCTGGTGATCATCGACCTCAAGCTGACCGAGCTGAATCACGCCGATGTCGGACAGATGCACATGTACTGCAACTACGCGCGGGAGCATTGGACGCTGCCGGGAGAGAATCCGCCGGTCGGCCTGATTCTTTGCGCGCGGACGAATGCGGCGGTAGCCCGCTATGCACTCGATGGCCTGCCGAATAAGGTGCTCGCAGCGGAGTATCACATGATGCTGCCGGACGAGAAGATGCTTGCCGAAGAGCTGGCCCGCGTGCGCAGGGAGTGGGAGGCAGGAAGAGCGGGCGCCGGGGAAGGCGAATGAGCGCCTCGTTTCGACGATCGCTTCGACGAGCTTGAACGCCGCGCCGGATTGCCTATAGTAAGTCTGCGCGCGTAAGGGCCGGCACGCGTTCTCGAAGGCGGTTTCCCCTCGACCCTCTGCCGAAAAAGACGAAGAGGAGGGTCAGCGTCATGTCCACCCATTTCGACCCATCGCAGCATGATGCCGTCGCGGCGCGGCGGGGCTTCTTCAAGCTGGCGAGCGTCGCCGCCGCTGCGCTCGCCACGGGGCCGCTGCGTATCGAAGGCGCACGCGCCGACGCATTGACGAAAGCCCAGCGCGAAAGCATGACGCCGGAACAGATCATTGGCGCCATGAAGCGGGGAAACGCGCGGTTCCGGAAGGGCGCGAGAAAGGACCGAAACTATCTGCGCGAGCAGCGGGCGAGCGCCGCCGGGCAGTATCCCGCCGCTGTGCTGCTGAGCTGCATCGACTCGCGGGCGCCGGCGGAAGTCATCATGGATCTGGGTATCGGCGATATCTTCAATTGCCGCATAGCCGGCAACATCGAGAACGACGATATCCTCGGAAGCATGGAGTTCGCCTGCAAATTGTCCGGCGCCAAAGTGGTCCTCGTGATGGGCCACACCTCATGCGGCGCGATCAAGGGCGCCATTGCGAACGCCGAACTGGGTCATCTCACCGGCTTGCTGGACCGGATCAAACCGGCCGTGCAGGCCACCGAATACGATGGCGATCGATCCGGGACGAACTACGCTTTCGTCGATGCCGTCGCGCGCAAGAACGTCGAGATGACCGTCGCCAGCATTCGGCAAGACAGTCCGGTGCTCGCCGGTCTCGAGACTGACGGCAAGATAAAGATCGCTGGTGCAATGTACGACTTGCGAACCGGCGCGGTGGACTTCTTCGGCTGATGCGCCTGGTTTGTTTCGTTGAAGGTTTCACGACGAGTGGCGTGCTGGCTCGATCAGCCTTACTCCCGCGCGCAGGTCTTCGCAAACCCCGACCGGTAATGCCGCGCCAGCATCCAGAAGCGATGCCCCAACAAATGCGGGATGATAGCAACAGCGGGCTTTTGCCCTAGCCGGAAGGGACATGGAGCGCATCGCCTCCGCTGATTCGCTTGCATATTTCTCATGCGGCCCCGGCGCGGGTCGAGCTAATACACCGACACGTCGAGAAGCAAAGACACGGACCAAACACCGGAGACGAAAGACAAATGCAAGAGAAGAAAGATCCAGAACCCCAAGGCTTCGCAAGAGGCCTGACGAACTACGGCGACCGCGGCTTCGCCCTATATCTTCGCCGCTCGTTCGCGAGATCGATGGGCTATTCAACGGAGTTGCTGAAGAAGCCCATCGTAGGGATCGCCACGAGCGGTTCGGGCTTCAACAACTGTCACCGCGCGATGCCCGAACTGGTCGACGCAGTCAAACGCGGTGTGCTGGCCGCCGGGGGCATGCCGATCGATTTCCCGACCATCTCGCTCGGCGAAGTTTTCCTGAACCCGACGTCGATGATGTTCCGCAACCTCATGAGCATGGACGTCGAGGAAATGTTGCGCGCCCAGCCGATGGACTCTGTCGTGCTCATCGGCGGTTGCGACAAGACGGTGCCCGCCCAACTGATGGGCGCCGCCGCCGCCGATATCCCCGCTGTCCAGCTCGTCGTCGGGCCGATGATGACCGGCCGTCACCAGGGCGAGCGCCTCGGCGCCTGCACAGACTGCCGCCGTTTCTGGGGCAAGTTCCGCGCGGACGAAGTCGGCGAACAGGAAATCGATCAGATCGAAGGGCGTCTCGCGACCACCGCCGGCACATGCGCCGTCATGGGCACCGCCAGCACCATGGCGTGCATCGCCGAAACGCTCGGCATGTCGCTGCCCGGCACCGCGGCTATTCCCGCCGTGCACGCGGACCGCATCCGCGCGGCCGAAGCAAGCGGCGCACGCGCCGTGCAGCTCATCCGCGATCCGCTGCGGCCAAGCCAGATCATCACGGACAAGTCGGTCGAGAACGCGCTGCGCGTGCTGCTCGCCATCGGCGGATCGACCAACGCGATCATTCATCTCACGGCAGTGGCGGGGCGGCTCGGCATCCCGGTGTCGCTCGAACGGCTCAACGCCCTTTCCGATGAAACGCCCGTGCTCGTCAACCTGAAGCCGACCGGCGAGCACTACATGGAGGACTTCTTCGCAGCCGGCGGCATGACGGCCGTGCTGCGCGAACTGGAGCCGCAACTGCATCTCGACGCCATCACCGTTACCGGCGAAACGCTCGGCGAGCGTATCGCGGCGGAACGCGAGGCCTGGGTCGATCACCGCATCGTGCGCAAGTCGTCCGATCCGGTGGAGCCGCAAGGCGGGCTCGTCGCGCTGTTCGGCTCGCTCGCGCCGCGCGGCGCCATCCTCAAGCGCTCCGCCGCCGACAAATCGCTATTCGAGCAGGAAGGGCGCGCGGTCGTGTTCACATCGCTCGAAGATCTGGCGGCGCGTATCGACGATTCCGATCTCGATGTCGATGCCAAGGACATCCTCGTGCTGCAGAACGCCGGCCCCGCGAGCGGCACCGGCATGCCCGAAGCGGGCTATCTGCCGATCCCGAAGAAGCTCGCGCAACAGGGCGTGAAAGACATGCTGCGCATCTCCGACGCGCGCATGAGCGGCACGGCCTACGGAACCATCGTGCTGCACGTGACGCCCGAAGCGGCGCTTGGCGGACCGATCGGGCTCGTGCGCAACGGCGATCGCATCCGCCTTTCCGTGCGCGAGCGGCGCATCGATCTGCTCGTCGATGAAGCGGAGCTGGCGCGCCGCGCGAAGGACGTGCAGCCGCCGAAACGCATCGCGCGGGGCTATCAGAAGCTGTATCAGGAGCACGTGCTGCAGGCCGACGCCGGATGCGACTTCGACTTCCTGCAGGCGGCGTCCAAAGACGACGCATCCACCGGGCAAAGCTGAGTTGTAAAGAACGCGCGAAGGGGCATCGGAACGCGCGCCGTATAATACGCGCCCGCGCCTCCGATGACGCGCACTGGCACTGGACCCGGTTCCTTCGAATCGGGTTTTTTCTAATCCGAACTCCTGCTGCAAACAGCTCGAAGCAACAAGCAAGGCCCCGCGTGGATGACCTTTTCCAATCCGTGAACGCGTTCTTTGCGTTCATCGCGCCCGTCTCGGACTTTCTCTGGGACTTCCCCACCAACATCAAGGCGTACTCGCGACTCCCGGTGCTCGGGCAGTTTCCATTCGCGATCCTGCTGCTGGTCGGTGTCGGCATTCACTTCACGATCCGCACGCGTTTCATCCAGACGATGAACGCCGGCAAGATCGTGCGCATCATGCTGCGCAGGCAATCGTCGAATACGGGCGTGAGCGCGCTCGCGTCGTTCATGCTCGGACTCGCGATGCGCGCGGGACCGGGCAACATCGTCGGCATCACGGGCGCGATCTCGGTCGGCGGGCCGGGCGCGCTGTTCTGGATGTGGGTCGCCGCCTTCTTCGGCATGGCGACGGCCTTCATGGAATCGACGCTCGCGCAATTGTTCAAGGAGAAGAAGCAGGACGAATTCGTCGGCGGTCTGCCCTTCTATGGACGACGCATTCTCGGCGGACGGCGCTTCGTCGGCACGTTCCTGTCGCTCGTGTTCATCGTTTATGCGTTGTTCAACGTGCCGCCGCAAACGTTCAACGTGTTCACGGCGATCGGCACCATCGCCGATACGGTGGCCGGTGCGCATCTCGCGCGGCAATCGACCGTGTATTACTTCATCGCGGCCGGGCTCGTGCTGGCGTGCGCGTTCATCATTATGGGCGGCATTCGCCGCGTGACCGCGTATACCGATGTCCTCGTGCCGATCAAGGCGACGCTCTTCTGCGTGATGTCGCTCGTCATCATCCTTATCAATCTGCCGCTGATTCCTTACTTCTTTCACGAAGTCGTGGTCGGCGCGTTCGCACCGCATGCGTTGTTCGGCGGCGCGATCGGCACGGCGCTCGCGCAGGGCGTCAAACGCGGGCTGATGTCGAACGAAGCGGGGCAGGGCACGATTACGATGGCCGCCGCCATCGCCGATAACGATCACCCTTGCGAACAGGGCTTCGTGCAAAGCCTCGGCGTGTTCTTCGATACGATGGTCATCTGCACGATGACCGGCTTCATCGTCGTGATGGCGCACGTCTGGACCGGCACCGTCGATGGTCAGGCGTGGGAATCGGTGCGTGCGTCGAAGATCACCGTGTATCTGGCGTCGGTGGAGGCGCTCGTGCCGGCGTGGGCCGGCGACCTGATTCGCATCGTGATGTGCGTCTGCTATGGCCTCTTCGCGTTCACGACGCTGCTCGGCATGATTTCGTTCGCCGAAATATCGGCGAATTACATCTCGCGCAGCTCGCGCTTCATCGCCGGTATACGCGTGCTGGGGTCGCTCGTGTTCGTGCCGTTCGGCGCGCTGACCGTGCTCGCGGGGCTCGAACTGCCGAACCTCTGGGCGCTGTCGGATCTGATGAACATCGTGATGGTGCTGCTCAACGTGCCGATCGTGCTGCTCGGGCAAGGGCTCGTGTACAAGGCGCTCGCGCATTATCGGGCCACGCGCGGCGGTCCGTTCGTTTCCGATGACATCGGTGTGCGGACCGAGTACTGGTCGGCGCGGAAGGATCGCGATACGGAAGCGCAGGCGAGTGAGGCGGGCCGCGTCGAGGCTTGAAGCACGCATTGCTCCGTTGCATCGGCAAATTACGGTCATCGGACGGGGGATAGCGCAACGCACGCAATGTGCTGCGGCCGCTCCGGTCGATGCGACGGAATCGCCGGCACCGACTTCTCGCGGGCGGCGGCGCCGGCCTGGGCGGAGTCTTCCTTCTATACGCAGTACGCCGCCAGGACGCAGGGCGTCGCGGCGCCGTAAGTTGCAGGCAGCGCGTGCGTCCGCGCGATGCCGGGTCAGTTCGGCGTCGCGCGGTTTTCTAGTCGACTGCGGGGAGGGTGCTGAAGGGCGAACAGAATACGCGTTGCGCAGCATCAAATCGCACAGAACGCCCGCATTCAGGGTGGCGAAACGGCCCGAGTCGCAGCGTCACTCGCCCGTCCCCTCCACGAAACTTCTCAACAAATGATGCGCGATCGCAAACGGCTTCGGCGCGGACAGTCCGTCCGCGTGCGTGCCGTCGAGCATAGCGGCGACCTCCGCGCGCGTGAACCAGCGCGCATCCTCCAGTTCCTTCTCGTCGATGCGAATCTCGGTGTCCGTTGCCCGCGCGAAACAGCCGATCATCAGCGATGAAGGGAACGGCCACGGCTGCGACGCGAAGTAACGCACATCCGAGCAGCGAATGCCAGCTTCTTCGAGCACTTCCCGATACACCGCATGCTCGAACGTCTCCCCCGGCTCGATGAAGCCCGCGAGCGCCGAATACATTCCCGGCGCGAATTGCGGCTGGCGGCCGAGCAGGCAGCGCTCGCCATCGGTGACGAGCATGATGACGACGGGATCGACGCGCGGAAAATGCTGCGCCCGGCAGTTGCCGCAGATGCGCCGCCAGCCCGCGCCGGCGTCGTCGGTCGGGTGGCCGCAGTTCGCGCAGAAACGATGCCGGCGATGCCAGTCGAGCATCGAACGGGCTTCGCCCAGCGCGCTGACGATGGGCGCGTCGACGAGTCCCTGCATCGCGACGGGCCGCAGCTCTATCGCTTCGACCGGCACCGCTTCGAGCGCGCTGGCTGCGGTTTCGGCGCTGGTGTCGAGCGCGCAGGCGAAGAGCGCGCGTCCGTCCGTGTCGCGGCCCAGCAGGACGGTTTGAATCGGCGTGCCGAACTTCGCGGCTTCTTGCGCGCCGAAAAGCGCATCGTGGCCCTGAGTGCGCTTGAACAGCGGCACGTCCTTCAGAAAGAGCAGAAAGCGCGTGGCGGGATCGTCGCGAAGGCGGGCGACGAATGCTTCGTCATCGCGTTTGTCGGACATGCGGTCGAGCGGATCGAGCGTGAAACCGATGGCATGAGGCGGCGTGGGCATGATCGAGTGGGTTGGAGCGGCGGCGCGCGCCTGGGAAAGAAGTCCAGCGAGCATCCTAGCGAAGTTGACGCATCCTTGCTGGCGGAGCGGGGCGTTGCGGCTATGTTGCTAGTCGCGCTTGTGGGGCATACGGGTGTAAGTCTCAAGCGACGTCCCGGACGACGAAACCGCCGTGCTGAGTCATTCTTCAGTATCGTGATGGACGCGCAGCGAGCCGCGAGCTGTGGCTGACGGCTTCGAGCGCGTGCTTTGGCAGTTCCGACGGCTGTGCTTGCATACGGAACGCCGATCGCCGAATCCGAATATCACGGCTTTCGACCGCAAGGTTGTGCGGCGGACGCTCCAGCGAAGTCGCGCCTTCGCTTCTCATCGCTATCACGGGAACGTTATGCCTCCGCGATCAAGGAAACGTCCGCCGGCCACGTTCTGATGCTGCCGAACTACGGCGATCGCTTCGACACGATGTAATCGATCGACGCTCAGCGAACAGTCGACGAAAATCCGCCCGCAATCAGGTGATGGCGCTGAACGGCCTCGCTCTTGTGCGAACACGGCCGTAGACCGCATTCGCATCGAACGCCTGGCGAACGACACGCTCATCCGTCGCCTGCAGAAACCCCGCGATCCGCCGCGAAACGACGCCTTCCGCCCCCGATAGCACGCGATCGCACGTTCTCCCGAGTTCGCTCAGTTCGTCGCGCGTGCTCGCGATGCCGCGTGCGCCTGCATGCTGCATCGCGAGCAGCGTGCGCGGATCGAACTCCGATGTGAGCACGACCACCGGCGTATGCGGATGCCGTTCCCGCAGCGCGCGCAGAACCTCGTGGCTGTCGCCGAGCGCGTCGCCGATGATGATCACGTCGCCCCTTGCATCATCGATCTGCGCAAGCAATTGACCGGGGCTTTTCGCGCTCGCCGCAATGCAATAACGCCCGCGCGCTTCGAACCATGCTTGCAGCCCTGTCAGCAACGCGGGTTGCCCGTCTGCGATGACGAGTCTTATCTTCTCTATACGCATCATTGATCGCCTCGACTCATTGGGGGTTGAATCTCATCCGAGCGACAGCCGCACCCGCCAACTTAGCAGAGCGGCCCTGCCGCGACAATCGAACGGCAGCCGCATTGCATTTCCGCACCGCACAACAAGAAGTCATTGATTCGCGCCGGATAACGTCGATTCGCCGCCGCGCCGATCGTCGTCCATCAAGCCGGCGATAAAACCGCCGCACTTCAAGGAGATCGTCTGATGACCCTGAGCCTCTATGCGCATCCGTTTTCATCGTATTGCCAGAAGGTGCTGATCGCGCTGTACGAGAACGCCACGCCGTTCGAATGGCGTCCGCTCACGCCCGAAACGCCGCAGTCCATGCGCGAACTCGCCGAGCTTTGGCCGATGAAGCGCTTCCCCGTCATCGTCGATGACGGCAGGCCGGTGATCGAAGCGACGATCATCATCGAGTACCTCGACCTGTTTCATCCGGGGCCGGTGCGCCTGATTCCCGCCGATCCGCGCGCCGCGCTCGACGTGCGCTGGATGGACCGCTTCTTCGATAACTACGTGTCGACCCCGCAGCAGAAAATCGTCTTCGATTGCATGCGAGCAGAGAGCGAGCGCGATCCACGCGGCGTCGCCGACGCCCGCGCGATGCTCGACACGTCGTACGCGTATCTCGACCGCCTCATGTCGACGCGGGAATGGGCCGCCGGCGATGCGTTCAGCCTCGCGGATTGCGCCGCCGCACCGTTCCTGTTCTATGCCGACTGGACCCATCGCATCGGGGATGCGTATCCGAACGTGATCGCGTATCGCAAACGGCTTCTCGCGCGGCCGTCGTTCGCGCGGGCGGTGGACGAGGCGCGGCCGTATCGGCGATTGTTTCCGCCGGGTGCGCCGGATCGCGACTGACGTTTCTCAACACGGGAGAACACGCATGACATCGACACCTTCACTCGTTCCCGCAGCCGAACTCGCGGCGCGGGCGACGATGACCTTTCCGAATGAAAGCGCCGACTATCGGCGGGCGCGCGTCGCGCTGCTGGCGGAAGAAATCGAATTGCGGCGGCATATCGAGCGCGTCGCGCGGATGCGGCGCGCCTTGCCGCCCGGCGGCGAAGTCACGGGCGATTACCTGTTCGAGGGCGAGCGCGGTCCCGTCGACATCGCCGGCCTGTTCGGCGACAAGCAAACGCTCGTCACTTACAGCTACATGTTCGGACCGCAGCGCGAGCGGCCCTGCCCGATGTGCACGTCGCTGCTGTCGGCATGGGAAGGCGAGGCGCGCGATATCGAGCAACGTGTGGCGCTCGCGGTCATCGCGCGCTCGCCGCTCGCCAAGCTCGTCGCGTTCAAGGAAGAGCGCGGCTGGCGCGACCTGAAGCTGTATTCCGACACCAACGGCAACTTCAGCCGCGACTATTACGCGATCTCGAAAGAAGGCGGCGACGAACCCGCGCTCAACGTGTTCACTCGGCGCCACGGCGTGATCCGCCACTTCTGGAGCGGTGAAATGGACTTCGCGACAGCCGACCCCGGCGAAGATCCGCGCGGCGCGCCCGATCCGATGCCGCTCTGGACCGTGCTCGACATGACGCCGGAAGGACGCGGCACGGACTGGTATCCGAAGCTGAACTATTCGTAAGCCGCGCGGTGCTTGTGTCAAGTTGAGTCAAATTTGGGCGCGCGTGGTCAACTTCGATGGCGGGCCGGCGTTATGGGCGAACCGTTTCACGGTGAATCGGTATTACCGGGAGAAGTTCGTTCATGGTTCCAAACGCATTCATCCGGCGCGCCCGCGCGGCGGGTCTCGCATCCGTCGGCGCGCTCGTCGCGCTCAACGGATGCGCCGCGCACCGGCCAGTGAGTGCGCCTGCGGCGCCTGAGCCGTCTGAGGGCGAGCCACGGGACGCGCGGGAAGCGCCGGAAGCGTCGGCGGTAGCGGCATCGCCGGCCGATGTATCGGCCCCGGCCGCACCCGGCGACGCGGCAGCGAAACGGCCGGAATTCGTGGAGGCGTCGTTCTACAGCAGCGAATTCCAGGGGCGTCGCACAGCAAGCGGCGAGCGCTACGACATGCACGCGCTGACCGCCGCGCATCGCACGTTGCCGCTCGGATCGTATGTGCGCGTGAGCAACGCGTCGAAGACGCGCTCGGTGATCGTGCGCATCAACGACCGTGGCCCGTTCGTCAAAGGGCGCGCGATCGACCTGTCGTTCGCCGCCGCGAGCCAGCTTGGCCTGCGCAATGCGGGGCACGCCCGCGTCGTGCTCGAACCGGTCGAGCCGGTGAGGCTGAAGATTGCGTCGCCCGCCGCCGCGTCGAACAAGCCGCGCATTCATCGCGCAAAAACGACGACCAAGCCGGTGAAGCTGCGTCTCGCGTATGGCCGGCCTCACAGCGCGCGGGCGCGAGCGTAGGCGCCCGGCTCGACGGCCATCGGACGGATACAATGCGGCGGCACAAGACCCGCGCCCTGCCGCGTCATCCAATCCGACACATGAATCCATCGCCCCGGGCCTTTCTTCTCGGCCCGCTCCTGAAAAGCGTTTCGCGGTCTTTCTATCTGACGCTGCGCATCTTGCCGCCCGCGATGCGCGATCCCATCGGGCTCGCCTATCTGCTCGCGCGCGCCGCGGACACCATCGCAGACACCTCGCTGGTGACGCCGGCGCGCCGGCTGGACCTGCTGCTGTCGTTGCGCGCGCAAGTGAACGGTGCGCCGGACGATGGCGCGCTCGCCCGCATCGCCGATGAAGTCGCCGGGCGGCAGGCGCAGCCGGATGAACGCGTGCTGCTGGAATCGCTGGGACCGGCGCTGTCGATTCTGAACGACCTCAGCGCTGCCGATACCGCCGCCGTGCGCGACATCGTGACCACGCTCAGCACCGGCATGGAGTTCGACTTGCGGACGTTCCCGGACGAAACCTCCGGCCAGATCGCCGCGCTCCAACGGTTCGACGAACTCGACCGTTACACGTATCTCGTCGCGGGATGCGTCGGCGAGTTCTGGACGAAGATGACCTTCGCGCACATGCCCGGCCTCATCCGGACCGAACCCGATGTGATGCTCGCCCGCGGCGTGCGCTTCGGCAAGGCGCTGCAGATGACCAACGTGCTGCGCGATTGCGCACGGGATCTGCGCATCGGCCGGTGCTACCTGCCCGCCGACACGCTGGCGCGTCATGATCTCGCGCCGCGCGATCTTCTTGCGGCGCACGCATCGTTGCGTGCGCGGCCCGTACTTGCCGACCTGCTGCGCGCAACCTTGCCGCTGTTTCAGGATGCGCTCGACTACACGCTCGCGATCCCCTCGCGCGCCGTGCGGCTTCGGCTCGCGTGTCTGTGGCCGATCATGATCGGGCTGGACACGCTCGTGCTGCTCGCCCGCAACGACGCGTGGCTCGATCCTGCGCGCATCTCCAAGGTTCGCCGCAACGACGTGTATCGCATCATGGCGACGTCGATGCCGCTCGTCGGGTCGAATCGCATGCTGCGCGCGTGGGTGTCGCGCCGAATGAATGCGATCGGATCGGCGCTTAACGGCGCAATTCCGCGATAATCCGCTCCGCCAGAAAATCGCAGGGCGGCCGTTGCGATGCCGCGCTGCGCGCGAGCACCACCTCGAGCGCGGCGATTTCCGGCAGCCCTTGCGCCTGCCCGAGCAGCGTGAAGTGCGACGGCACCGCGCATTTGGCGAGCGGCGTGACGGCGAGCCCGGCTTCCGCCATCGTCAGCAGACCGAGCAGGCTCGGACTCTCGTAAGACGTGCGATAGGCGATGCGCGCCCGCTCCAGACTGCGGATCGCGTTCTCGCGTGCGACGCTGCCCGGCAGGAACACGGCAATCGGCAGCGGCCGTTCGCGCCAGATGTCCGTCGCGCCGGGCGCTGCGGCCCAGACCATCGGTTCGTGACGCAGGAATTCGCCGGAGATGCCCTTGACGCGCGTCGCGCAGACCAGATCGACGTCGCCGTCCTTCAGCATCGGCGCGAGCGCGACGCTCGGCAAGCCGACCACTTGTATTTCGACCTTGGGATACGTCGCCGAGAATTTCTTGAGGATCGGCGGGAACAGCGACGACGCGTAATCGTCCGGCACGCCGATCACCACGCGCCCGGTCACGTCCGGCCGGACGACCGCCGCCCACGCTTCGTCGCGCAGCGCGATCATCCGGCGCGCGTAGGTGAGCAGCACTTCGCCGTCTTGCGTCGGCACCACGCTGCGCGGCTTGCGCACGAAGAGCGCCTTGCCGAGCGCGGTCTCCAGCGTCTTGATCTGCATGCTCACCGCCGATTGCGAGCGATGCACCAATTCCGCCGCGCGGCTGATGCTGCCGGTGTCCGCGACGGCGATGATCATCGAGAGGACGTCGAGGTCGAGTGCTTTCATGGAAGGTAGGGCGAGGTTTGCTATCAGAAAAACTGAACGATCCTATCAATATTATGCGATTTTCTTTTAGGTCGCCGGGCGGCATAGTGCAGGAAAGGAGCCTACCGATGAACGCGCGTACCGATCCCGCTGTCCTCGCCGCCGTGCAAGCCATGCCCGAACCCTCGTTCGCGACGACCGCGTCGGGAGTGTCCGTGCCTTATGTCGAATGTGGCGAAGGCGAGCCGCTCGTCTTCGTGCACGGCTCGCTGTGCGATTACCGCTACTGGAGCGCGCAACTCGCGCCCCTCGGCCAGCACTTCCGCGCGATCGCGCCGAGCCTGAGCCACTATTGGCCCGCCGTCGACGCCTTCGTGCAGGGCGAATTCGGCTGGCGCGCGCACGTCGAGGAGATGGCCGAGTTCATCGTCGCGATGGATATTGCGCCGGTGCACCTCGTCGGCCATTCGCGCGGCGGCTGCATCGCGTTCCATCTGGCGCGCGAGTATCCGCGCCTCGTCAAGACACTGACGCTCGCGGACCCCGGCGGTCCGCTGCAGACATCGGCGCAGGCCGCGCCCGCCGCGCTGCCGCCCGCGACCAACGCGCTGCGCTCGCGCGTCGCGGAACTGATTGAACAAGGCGATTTCGACACCGGCCTCGAAATGTTCGTCGATTCGGTCAGCATGCCCGGCTTCTGGCAAAAGAGCACGGAGAGCTTCCGCCGCATGGCGCTCGATAACGCGCTCACGCTGCCGAAGCAATTCCGCGATCCGTTGCCCGCCTACACCCGCGAGGCGGCGCGCGACATCAAATGCCGCACGCTGCTCATCGACGGTCAAAAAAGCCCGCGCATGTTCCGCAACAATGTCGACAAGCTCGCCGAGTGGATCGAATTTGCCGACCGCCAGACGATGGCAGGGGCGTCGCACGGCATGAATGTCGCGAGTCCGGGCGCGTTCAACCGCGCGGTGCTGGGCATTGCGGGCGCGTGGTAACTGGCGGACGAACGGTCGGTTTTCCTTCAGACTTTTTGTTCGCGTGTTGTGACGGCACAACCGAAACCGCGCGACGGCCGGGCTACCATCGTTGCCATCTCATTGCCGTCGCGAGGCACAGGTGAGCACCGGTCACGACGATCTCGACGCATGGAAGCGCCAGCGCACCGTCACGCTGGCGTTCGAACTGGCCGATAGCGGCCGCTACGAGCACTTCGGCGACATCGCGTACACGCTGCAATTCGAGCGCGGATTGTCGATATCGCTCATCGACGATCCCGTCACGCGCCGCCAGCTCAACGAGCGATGCGGCAATGCACGCGAGGCGCTGGCGCCGCCGCCCACGCTGCCCGCGCAAGCTCCGGACACGGCCGACGCCGCGAAGCGCGCTCCTTCGCTGCTGCGCCGCGCCGCATCCGCGCTCTGGCGATCCGCCCCGCCCGCCGGCGACCTTCAATCCGCCGTGTCCTGAACGTCATTCACGCCTTTTCTAGCCAAATCGCCGGGCAAATGGCGGATATGCACGAGAGTTGCGCGCGCCAAAACCTGTAAACTCAAGAAAGTTGAACCAGAAGCCCGGACACGCACCGCGCGTGCGGTCCGGCGTTTGAACTTTGAGGAGGAAATGCTCGTGGCTAACGAAAAGATGCTGGCGCAGATGGCGGAGAAGCAGGGTTTCATCGCCGCTCTGGATCAAAGCGGCGGTTCGACACCCGGCGCGCTGCGCCAATACGGAATTGCGGACGACGCCTACAACGGCGAAGCCGAGATGTTCAAGCTGATGCATGAAATGCGCGTGCGCATCATGACCGCGCCGGCCTTCACGGGCGAGAAGGTCATCGGCGCGATCCTGTTCGAGCGCACGATGGACGGTGAAGCCGAAGGCAAACCGGTGCCGACGTTCCTGTGGGAAGACCGTGGCGTCGTGCCGTTCCTGAAGGTCGACAAGGGGCTCGAAGCCGAAGCCGATGGCGTGCAGATCATGAAGCCGAATCCCGGCCTCGACGAACTGCTCCAGCGCGCGGCCAAGCTCGGCGTGTTCGGCACGAAGATGCGCTCGGTGATCCATCAGGCGTCGGAGAAGGGCATCGCGGCGGTGGTGAAGCAGCAGATCGAAGTGGGCGAGCAGATCATCGCGCAAGGTCTCGTGCCGATCCTCGAGCCGGAAGTTTCGATCAAGAGCCCGGACAAGAAGGGCGCGGAAAAGATTCTGCGCGACGAACTGCTGAAAGGCCTCGACGCGCTGCCGGAATCCAGCCGCGTGATGATCAAGCTGACCATCCCGGACGAAGCGGATTTCTATCGCCCGCTGATCGAGCATCCGCGTGTGGTGCGCGTGGTGGCGCTCTCGGGCGGCTACTCGCGCACGGATGCATGCAAGCGTCTTGCAGAAAACCACGGCATGATCGCGAGCTTCTCGCGTGCGCTCATCAACGAGCTGAAGAAGTCCATGAGCGATAGCGAGTTCGACAAGACGCTCGCTGAATCGATCGACGAGATTTACGA
Source organism: Caballeronia sp. RCC_10 (assembly GCF_041360715.1). NCBI lineage: Bacteria > Pseudomonadati > Pseudomonadota > Betaproteobacteria > Burkholderiales > Burkholderiaceae > Caballeronia > Caballeronia sp. RCC_10. The sequence goes on along the minus strand of NZ_JBFUPT010000002.1, from coordinate 372,142 downwards.
GGCATCGGTCAAGAAGGTCTGAGCCTGCGGCTGCAATCCTCGCATTCGCGTTGCATGTATGAAGAACGCGCCCTCCGGGGCGCGTTTTTCATGGGCAAGCGCAATCCTTCGGATCATTAACTGGGGTTTGTCAGATCTCTCGCACCCTCGTTCGCTTCCTATACTTTTTGCATGGGGACGCGAACCACGATTGTGCCGATCGTATTCCGCGAGCTCGCGGTCGTCCCAGGCCACGGCACGAGTGCCGGAATCATCGTCGACGACTTGCCATGAAAGACCTCGCCTGGACCGTATTCATTTCGGTATCCTTCATAACGGCGATCGCGATGCTCTCGTGTACCGTCACCACCTATCTCGATCTCTGGCAATTCCACGGCGAGCCGCGTCGCCGCGACGAGCCCTTGCGTTTCCGCCTGCTTCGCTCTACCTGGTTCTTCTATTTCAACGCCTGCACCTGCCTGATGGCGGTGGCTGCGCTGCTCTACGTCACGTGACCGAGAGCGGGAAGCCGCCTGCAAACGCCTCGCGCAAATATCCGATGAAGAGCGCAACCGCGCGGGGGACGTGCGGCGCATAGGGACGCACGACGTAAAGCTGATCGGCAAACGCGCCCACCGGACGCCACTCGGGCAACAGCACCACGAGTTTGCCCGCCTGCACGGCCGCTTGCGCGGTGAAGTCGGGCAGCAGCGCGATGCCGAGATCGTCCAGCGCCGCATCGCGGAGCAACTCGCTGTTGTTGGCGGAGAACGCGCCGTTCACCGCGAGCGTGTACGGCCCGGAAGCCGTCTTGCGCGCCCCCTTGCGCACGAACGACCAGATGCTGGCCGCCTGCGTGCGCGGATAAAACAGGCAATCGTGGACGGCGAGATCGGCGGGCGTCGCGGGCGTGCCGCGCCGTTTCAGGTAGGCGCGCGTCGCCACGATGACCGAGTGCGTATCGCACAGCTTCCATGCGACGTGCGTCTCCGGCGCGTGCGCGCTGTGCCGGATGGCCAGATCGAAGCCTTCGGTGGCGATCGACGTCAGCCGGTCCGATGCTTCCAGTTGCACGCGCACTTCGGGATGCGCATGCAAAAAGCCCGCGAGTTTCGGCGTCAATTGCTGCCGCGCGAACGCGACCGGCGCGGTCACGCGGATCAGGCCCCGCGCGATGCCCGCCATCTCCCGCACGCCCGAAAAACTCGCGGCGATATGCTCGTATTGCCCGCGCGTTTCATCGACGAGACGCCGGCCCGCCTCGGTGAAGCGCACGCTGCGCGTCGTGCGCGTGACGAGCGGAACGCCTGCCGCGCGCTCCAGTTCGGCGATGCGCTGACTCATCGCCGCCTTGCTGACGCCGAGCCGCGCGGCCGCCGCCGTGTAGCTGCCCTGTTCGGCGAGCACGGTCAGCCAGTGCAGATGCGTCCAGAGCGTCTCGATCTTTTCGTCTTCCATGCGCCGATTGTTTGCCAGCGTGAACAATGAGTTCAATCATAGCGTCTTTGCAGCGCCCGCAACGCTTCTTACACTGATGACATTGCCAACCCATTCCGCAGACGGGAGACGAGATGCAAGCCTTCAACGATACCGCCGACGTCGTTCACTACATTCACGGTGAGCGCGTGAACGGCTCGGGCACGCGCTCGCAGCCGATCTTCAACCCTGCGACGGGCGAGCGTCCCCGCAAGCTCGTGCTGGGCGAAGCCGCGGATGTCGAAGCCGCCGTCGCCAGCGCGAAGGCTGCGTTTCCCGCATGGCGCGACATGCCGCCGATCCGCCGCGCGCGCGTCATGCAGCGTTTCCTGGAACTGATGAATCAGAATCGCGATGCACTCGCCGCGATCATCACCGCCGAGCACGGCAAGGTCTTCTCGGATGCGCAGGGCGAAGTGACGCGCGGCATCGAGGTGATCGAATTCGCGTGCGGCATTCCGCAACTGCTGAAGGGCGATTACACCGAACAGGTTTCCACCGGCATCGACAACTGGACGACGCGCCAGCCGCTCGGCATCGTCGCGGGCATCACGCCGTTCAACTTCCCGTGCATGGTGCCGTGCTGGATGTTCCCGGTCGCGATTGCAGCGGGCAATGCGTTCATCCTGAAGCCGAGCGAGCGCGATCCTTCCGCGTCGCTGTTCATGGCGGATCTGCTGAAGAAAGCCGGCTTGCCCGATGGCATCCTCAACGTCGTGCAGGGCGACAAGGTCGTCGTCGATGCGCTGCTGGAGCACCCCGATGTCCGCGCGATCAGCTTCGTCGGCTCCACGCCGATCGCGAACTATATCTACGAAACGGGCGCGAAGCACGGCAAACGCGTGCAGGCGCTCGGCGGCGCGAAAAATCATATGGTCGTGATGCCGGACGCCGACATCGACCAGACCATCGACGCACTGATCGGCGCGGGCTATGGCTCCGCCGGCGAGCGCTGCATGGCGATCTCTGTGGCCGTGCTCGTGGGCGATGTCGCCGACAAGATCGTGCCGCGTCTTGCCGAACGTGCGCGTCAGCTTGTCGTCAAGAACGGCATGGAGCCGGATGCGGAAATGGGCCCGATCGTCACGCGCGCCGCGCTGGATCGCATCGAAGGCTATATTGCGATGGGTGTCGACGAAGGCGCGCAACTCGTCGTCGACGGGCGCGGCCTGAAGGTCGCGGGCCACGAAGACGGCTTCTTCACGGGCGGCACGCTGTTCGATCATGTCACGCCGAACATGCGCATCTACAAGGAAGAGATTTTCGGACCGGTGCTCGCGTGCGTGCGCGTGAAGGACTTCGCCGAAGCCGTCGATCTCGTCAACGCGCACGAGTTCGGCAACGGCGTCGCATGCTACACACGCGATGGCCACGTCGCCCGTGAGTTCGGCCGGCGCATCGAAGTGGGCATGGTAGGCATCAACGTGCCGATTCCGGTGCCGATGGCATGGCACGGCTTCGGCGGCTGGAAACGTTCGCTCTTCGGCGACATGCACGCTTACGGCGAAGAAGGCGTACGCTTCTATACGAAGCAGAAGTCGATCATGCAGCGCTGGCCGGAAAGCACCGAGAAGGGCGCGGAATTCGTGATGCCGACTTCGAAGTAATCTCTTAACGTATGAACATGACGCCCGCTTCTCCACGATGGACAAGCGGGCGTTATGCTTTGCGATGACATTGCTTTCAGGAGAGACCTTTCCATGACCGCTACCTTGATGCAAAGGCTCGGCATCACGAAGCCCATCATTCAGGCGCCGATGGCCGGCGTCAGCACGCCCGCGCTCGCGGCGGCAGTATCGAACGCGGGCGGGCTCGGCTCGCTCGGCGTCGGCGCGATGAACGCTGAAGCCGCGCGCAAGGCCATCCGCGAGACGCGCGCGCTGACTGACAAGCCGTTCAACATCAACGTGTTCTGTCATCGTCCGGCCAAGGCGAACGAGGCGGTCGAGAAGGCATGGATCGACTGGCTCGCGCCGCTATTCGCACAGTACGATGCGAAGCCGCCGCAGACGCTCGGGGAAATCTACACGAGCTTCCTCGTCGACAAGGACATGCTCGAGGTCTTTCTCGAAGAGAAGCCCGCTATCGTGAGCTTTCATTTCGGACTGCCGTCGAGCGATACCATCGACACTTTGCGCAGTGCGGGCATCACGCTGATCGCATCGGCGACGAACGTGAGGGAAGCGCAACAACTGGCCGATGCGGGCATGGATGCGATCGTCGCGCAGGGCACCGAGGCGGGCGGTCATCGCGGTCTATTCGACATCGACAGCGACGACGATGAACTCGGCACGTTCGCGCTCACGCGCCTTCTTGCCAGCAAATTCGACGTGCCGGTGATTGCCGCGGGCGGCATCATGGACGGCGCGGGCATCGCGGCTGCGCTCGCATTGGGCGCGCAGGCGGCGCAGTTGGGCACCGCGTTCGTGCCGTGCACGGAGACATCGATCGATGCGGGTTATCGCCGCGCCATTCTCAGCGATGCCGCGAATCGCACGGCCTTCACTGCGGCGATTTCCGGACGCATGGCGCGCGGCCTCGCCAACAAGTTCACCGAACTGGGCCGCAGCGCCGATGCGCCGCGCAACCCCGACTATCCCATTACTTACGACGCCGGCAAGGCACTGCATGCCGCTGCGAAGGCGAAGGGCGAGTTCGGTTACGGCGCGCAGTGGGCGGGGCAAGCGGCGGCGCTCGCACGCGAATTGCCGGCCGGCGAGCTGATGGCGCGGCTCGTCGCTGAGCTGAATGAAAGCATTGCGGGACTTCAACGCTATGCGAGCGAGCGCTAGCGAATTGGTTTTATTCGCATGAGCCGTTTCAGGTCCGCCCGATAATCGGCGCATCGTCGCTGAGGTGCGCGGCGTCGCTCACGCGTAAAGGACGCTATCGGGCGGAGCGCTTCTCCGAGGGCTGACTCAGGGCGCCGATGCAGGCGCCGCGCTCGCCGCCTCGGGACTCGAAGGCAACAACGGCGGCATCGTCTGAAACACCGGCGGCTGCGGCGGCGTTTCTTCGGTCACTTCGGCTTCAGGCTCGGCGGGCGCGCGCTTCACGCGAGCCGGCTTCTGCGTGACGGTCTGCCCTGACTTCGCGACAGTCGGCTTCGGTGTCTTGCCGAAGTTCTCGTCGATCCAGCCGCGCAAGCGCGCCGTGAAAGTCTGCCATGCGCTCGGCGGCGCCTGAATGTCGAAGCGCGCACGCGCATCGACCAGATGCGAACGCAACGCGCGTTGCGTGAAGTCGCCGACCATCGGCAACGCGCTATGCGCGCCTTGTCCCCAGTAGTCGCTGCGCAACGTGACGCGGCTATCGTTGAAGCCGACCCATGCGCCCGCAACCAGTTGCGGATGCATCAGGATGAACCAGCCGTCCGCGTTGTCCTGCGTCGTGCCGGTCTTGCCGGCGACATCGGCGCGAATGCCGAAGCGCGTGCGAATGGCCGTGCCGGTGCCGCGGTTCACCACGTCGCGCATCACATCGACGAGCTTGTGCGTCGCATCGACCGACAACGCGCGCTCCGGCGTGCTGTCGAATTGCGCGAGCACTTCGCCCTGCTTGTTCTCGATGCGCGTGACAAGCAACGGCTCCATGTAATTGCCATCGTTCGCGATGGTGCCGTACGCCGACACCATTTCCTTCAGCGTGACCGGGCTCGTGCCGAGCGCGAGCGAAGGCACTTCGTCGAGATGGCTCTCGCGCACGCCCATGTCCCGTGCGAGCCGCGCGACGCGAGCCGGGCCGACGGTCTGCATCAGTTGCGCGGTGATGCGGTTCTTCGAATACGCGATGCCGTCGCGCAAGCTGACTGCACGGCCACTGGGCGGCGCTTCGTCGGTCGGATGCCAGGTCTCGTTGCCTTTGACGGGAATCGTCACGTCCTGGTCGATGAACGTATCCGTCGGCATCGCGCCGCGCTCGAAAGCCGCGCCATAGACGAACGGCTTGAACGTGGAACCGGGCTGGCGGCGCGCTTGCTGGACGTGATCGAACGGGTCCTGCGTGAAGTCGCGGCTGCCGACCCACGCCTTGATCTGGCCGTTGCGCGGATCGAGTGCGAGAAACGCAGCCTGCACGCGCGTCTTTTCTTCGCAGAGCGCGCGCATGAAGTTGCGATCCGCGATCAAATGCTTCAACGCATCGGCATCGTTCGCGCCGGCGTCGCGGGCCTTGCGATAGTCGCCCGTCTCGCGGATGAACGCGCGCGCGAGCTCCTCGTTCGCGCTCGCGCAGCCGCCACGTCCGCCCCACGCCGCATTCGCAATCGACTGCAACTGATTGCCCTGCAACATCAGCGACTGCGTCGCCATGGATTGCAGGCGCGAATCGATCGTCGTCCTGACGATCAGGCCATCCGAATAGATATTGAAGTCGTGGTCGTCCGCCCACGCGATCAGCCATTTGCGCAACTGCTGCGCGAAATGCGGCGCGCGTCCCGGTTCCTCGGTCTGCCGCTCGAAGTCGATGCGCAGCGGGCGCTTCTTCAGCGCATCGAGTTTTGCGGGCGCGAGATGGCCGAATCGCACCATCTGACCGAGCACGATGTTGCGCCGGTCGAGCGCACGCTCCGGATTGATGACGGGGTTGTAATAGCTGTTGCCCTTCAACATGCCGATGAGCGTCGCGCTTTCGAGCACGTCGAGCTGGCCGGCGGACTTGTCGAAGTAAGTGCGCGCGGCCATTTCGATGCCATACGCGTTATACAGAAACGGCACCGTGTTCAGATACGTTTCGAGAATCTCGTCCTTCGAATAGACGGCTTCGATCTTGAACGCTGTGATCGCTTCCTTCAGCTTGCGAGTGAGCGTTTGCGAGCGGCCCACTTCATCGGGATACAGATTGCGTGCGAGCTGTTGCGTGAGCGTGGAGCCGCCCTGACGATTTCCCGAGAACGTATGCAGCGCCGCCGATGCGGTGCGCCGCCAGTCTATGCCGTGATGCTCGTAAAAGCGCCGGTCTTCCGTTGCAATGAGCGCATCGACGACGTTCGGCGATATCTGCTTGAGGCTCACCCATTCGCGATGCGTCGGCTTGAACTCGGCAAGCAGCCTGCCATCGGCGGAATAGATTTGCGCGGGCTGATCGACCTTGGCTTTGCGAATGTCGCGGATGCCGGGCGTGAACGGAATCAGCACCAGCACATAAAGCAGGAACAACGCGGGCAGCAGAAGCAGCGTGCGGGGCCGCAGATGCGGGCGCAGCCGGGCCGCAAGCTGGGTCAGCGCTGCGCGTGCGGTGGCTTTAAATTCGGACGCGGTCAAAACTAAACGGCGGGGCCGGGCAGGGAAAAGACTGCATCGTAACGCATCTTTACATACTGCCCGCCGAGGTTTCTATCGCAGGATCATGCTTTGCGGACGAATTCGGACTTGAGGCTCATCGCGCCGAAGCCGTCGATCTTGCAATCGATATCGTGATCGCTATCGACGAGACGGATGTTCTTGACCTTCGTGCCCATCTTGATGACGCCGCCCGAGCCCTTCAGCTTCAGGTCCTTGATGACGGTCACCGTGTCACCGTCCTGAAGGATGTTGCCCGCCGAATCGCGATACACCTTCGCGGCGGCTTCGGCGGCGTCGCCGGCTTGCGCCTTCCATTCGTGCGCGCATTCGGGACAGATGTAGACGCCGCCATCCTCATAAGTGAATTCGGAATGGCATTGCGGGCAGGGAGGGAGGGCGTTCATCGGTAATCCTGTCTTGCTGGGTGAAAAGCGCGAGAGTATAGCGCCGCGCGCAGCTCCGGTTAGGAGCTTGGATTGTCGCGCTGTTGCCACCCGAGTCCAAGACTCTTTTGCAACGAAACGTAGTCCTTCAACAATTCAGCCTGCGCCGCGACCACGTCCTGTTGCGCGGCGAACTGCGTGCGCTGCGCATCGAGCAGATCGATCAATGTCGATACACCCGCCGTATAGCGTTGACGCACGAGCGTAGCTGAACGCTCCGACGACGCCTGCACCTGCTGCAACCGCACGACATGTTCGCGCTGATTGCCGTAACGCGAGAGCGCGGAATTCGCGTCCTTCAGCGCGGCGAGCACGGTCTTTTCATAACGCGCCTCGGCTTCGTCGCGCGATGCCTCGGCTGCATCGACGCTCGCGGTCGTGCGGCCGAAATCGAATACGTTCCATTGCAGATACGGCACGCCGACCCACGAGAAATTCTGCTTGCGCAACAAATGGCCGGGGTCGGAGGCGGAGAAGCCGATATCGCCGAGCAGGGACACCTTCGGGAAATAATCGGCGATGTGCTCGCCAATCTGCGCGTTGCTCGATGCGAGACGCCGTTCCGCCGCGCGAATGTCGGGGCGCTGCTGGAGCATCGTCGCGGGGTCGCTGATGGAAACCGATGCGGGCAGCGCTGGCAACGGCGCGGGCTGCGCGAGTTCGGCATCGAGTGCGCCGGGCGCGCGGCCGGTCAGCACGGCAAGCTGATCGAGCGAATCCGTGATCTGCACTTGCAACGGCACGAGCGTCGCGCGCGTGGTATTGACCTGCGTGGAGAGACGTTCGACATCGACCTCGGCCGCCGTGCCGCGCGCGCGCCGCTGCTCGGTGAGCGTCAGCAGTTGCTGCTGATACTCGGCGGTGCGCTGCGCGAGCGCGAGACGCTCCTGCTGATCGCGCAGATCGATATATGCCGACGCCACTTCCGCCGCGAGAGACACTTGCGTGTCGGATAGATCGGCCTGGACGGCATCGGCTTCGCCGGACGCGGCTTCGATTGCACGCCGCGTGCCGCCGAAGAGGTCGATTTCCCAGGAGGCATCGAAGCCCACGGTGTAGAAATCGACCGGGCCGCGGCCGCCGCCCGAGCCTTCCGATTGCCCGAAGATCGACGTATCGGGCGAACGCATGCGTAACGCCGCCGCGGAAGCCGATACCTTCGGCAGTTCATTGGCGCGCTGCCCGCGCAATTGCGAGCGCGCTTGCCGCAGACGCGCTTGCGCCATCTTCAGGTCGGGATTGTGCGCAAGTGCGGCGTCGATCAGCGCGTCCAGTTGCGGATCGTTGAGCGAGGACCACCATGCGGCGGGCGGGTGCGTCGTCGCAACCCCTTCGAGCGGGGCGCGCACGAACGCGCCGCTTTTTACGGATTCGGATGCGACATCCGGCGCGCCGCGATAGTCGGGGCCGACCGTACACGCGGCGAGTGCGAATGCCGCGAGCGGCAGCAAGCGAGTGAAAGAGAAGTGGCGTGATGACATCTTTGATTGATTCATTGCATCAGTGTCCGGCCGATGGCATTTCGCCGGGTTGCGGCTTGGGCGTCTTTAACAACAGCGCGAGCGGCAGGCACGCAAGCAGCGCGATCGCAAGCACATAGAACGTTTCGGAGTACGTCATGACGATGGCTTGCTGGCTGATCTGCATCGACAGTTGGCCGAGCGCCTGCAGCTTCGCGTGCGCCATGTCGCCGGTCTGCGCAAAGAAACTGGCCGCGCTGCCCGCGATGCGCTCCTGGCCGATGATCGAATTCGCTGTCACTGATTCACGGATGGCCGCGCCGTGAAAGTCGTTGCGCCGGTCGATGACCGTGCCGAGGATCGCGAGGCCCACGGAGCCGCCGAGATTGCGCGCCATGTTGTAGAGGCCGGCCGCATCGCCGGATTCCTCGCGCGAGACCGCGGCCATCGACGCCTGATTGAGCGGCATCATCGCGAGCATCTGCCCGAAGCCGCGCAAGATTTGCGACCAGAAGAAGTCGTGACCGACGCTCTGCGCGGTGAGCGAAATGTCGAGCAGACAGCTCGCCGCGAAGAACAGCAAACCGGAGATGACGAGTATGCGTGAATCGACCTTGCCGAGCAGACGCGGCAGCACGGGCATGATGAGAAACGCGGGCACGCCGGATATCAGCATGATCGAGCCGGACTGGAACGCGTTATAGCCCGCGACGATGCTCAAGAACTGCGGCAGCAGGAACGACACGCAATAAAGCCCCGCGCCGACCGCGAACACGATGAAGATGACGCTCGCATAGCGCGGATTGCGCAACAGCGACAGCCGCACGATAGGCTGCTTCGCGACGAACTGCGACACCGCGATGAGCATGAAGCCGAACACGGTGACGCACGTCAGCATCACGATTTCATGCGACTCGAACCATTGATTGCGCTGACCTTCTTCGAGCACGACCGTGAGCGAGCTGAGACCGATCGCCAGCCCCGCAATGCCGATCCAGTCGGCCTTGAAGAACGCTTCCCATTGCGGCTTGTCCGCCGGGAGGCCGCTGACGAGCAGCACGGCAAGCGCGATGCCCACCGGCAGATTGATGAAGAAGCACCACGACCACGAGATGTTTTCCGCGAGCCAGCCGCCGAGCACCGGGCCGAGCAGCGGCCCGAGCAGCACGATCAGCCCGAAGATGGTCATGCCGACGGGCATCTGCTGACGCGGCAGGCGCGTGCGGATGATGGTCTGCGCGGTTGGAATCATCGCGCCGCCGGTGAAGCCCTGGCCGATGCGGCCCGCGACCATCATCGGCAGGGAATTGGACAGCCCGCACATGATCGAGAACAGCGTGAAGAGCACCGCATTGCCGAGCAGAAAGTTGCGCAGCCCGAACACGCGGGTGAGCCACGCGGCAAGCGGAATCATCACGATTTCGGACATCAGATAGCCGGTCGAAATCCATGTGCCTTCGGTGCCGGTCGCGCCGATTTCGCCCTGAATCTGCGGAAGCGCGGAGTTCGTGATGGAGATGTCGAGCGTGGCCATCAGCGCGCCGAGCGCGCCCGCCGTGACGGCGATCCAGTCGGTGGCGCTCGCGCGGGTTTGCGCGTTCGCGTCAGTCATGGCGATTTTCTGCGGCGATGCGCTTGCTCTCGTCTGTGGCCGATTTCGTATCGACATCGACGGTCACGGACAGGCCCGGCAGCAGCACCTTGCGCGTTTCGGGTCCGGTATCGATGCGAATCCGCACCGGCACGCGCTGCACGATCTTCGTGAAGTTGCCCGTTGCATTTTCCGGCGGCAGCAGCGCGAATTGCGCGCCGGTGCCGGGCGAAAAACTCTCGACGACGCCATGCAGGTCCGTGCCCTTGAGCGCATCGACGTGCAGCGTCGCCGGTTGCCCGATGCGCATGCGGCCGACCTGCGTTTCCTTGAAGTTGGCTTCGAGATAAACCGTCTGCACCGGCACGACCGTCATTAGCCGCGTGCCGGGCTGCACGTACTGGCCGACGCGCACCGAACGATCGCCGACACGTCCCGCGAGGGGGCTGTAAAGCGTGGTGTCGTTCATGTCGAGCTTCGACTGGTTCAATTGCGCTTCTGCCGCTTCCATTTGCGCGCGGGCCTGCACGATCTGCGCTTGCGTCGCCCCGATTTGCGTGGCCGCGGAGCGCGCTGCGGCCTGATTCGCGGCGAGCGTGGCGCGCGCCTGATCGCGCGTGCTGACGAGGCTGGCGAGACGCTCGGCGCTTTCCGCGCCCGTGGCGACGAGCGGACGATAACGGCTCACGTCGTCTTCCGCATGTTGCAGACTCACGCGCGAGACTTCGGCCTGCGCCTTCGCCTGGTCGGCGTTGGCCTGCTGCTGCCGGAGTTCGGCTTCGGCGCGCTGAATGTCGGCGGCGCGGGCGTCCAGCGTGGCCTTCGACTGATCGAGCGAGGCCTGATACTGCCGCGTATCGAGGCGAGCGAGCGGCGCGCCGGCGGCTACAGCCTGATTGTCTTCGACGAGGACGTCGGTCACATAGCCGCTCACTTTCGGCGCGATGGTGACGCTGTCGGCTTTCAAATACGCGTCATCCGTGCTTTCGACGAAGCGGCCGACGGTCCACCACCGAAGCCCCCACGCGAGCGCGACGACGGCCGCGACGATGCCGACGATGATGATCAAGCGCCGCCGCGAGGGCTTGCCTCGAGTAGCCGAATTGGAATCGCCGCCTTGTGTGGGCGCTGCAACTGCCATGTTTTCTCCGGAGATTCGTGAGCGCGCGCGAAAGGCGGCTCGATGAAAGCGGCGCACGCGGTGCGAAGGTGCACGCAGTTGCGCTCGCCAAACTAGACGATGTCGTCTAGTATGCACGAATGTAGACGCGAGCGTCTAGTTTGATCAGATCATGGACACAAGATGACGAAGCAGCGCGACGACCGCGACACTGAAAGCCACGACGCCGAACGTGTCAATGCCGCACGTTCTCCCTTGCAGGCGCGCGGCCGCGCAAGAATCGAGGCTGTCCTGGACGCGACGGCGGAACTGATCATCGAAAAGGGCTTGCCCGGCGTGACCATGCATGGCGTCGCGCGGCGCGCGCAAACGCCCATCGGCTCGATGTATCACTTCTTTCCGGACCGTGAGAGCCTGTTGAGCGCGCTGTGGGACCGGCACATGACGGCCACCGGCGAGATCGACGACGAGCTCGGCCAGATCGATATGGACACGTGGCGCGGGCTGTCGTCCGAGGCGGTGATCGACCGCTTCATGACGCCGTACATCACGTATCTGGAGCAGAACCCCGACTGCCTGATCCTGATGACGGTCATGCCGCACGACGACAACAAGAAGCGTGACGCCGGCACGCTGCGAAAAGTGGTCGATGCGCGCATGCCGCAGGTCAAGCCTGCGGAACGCGCGCTGTACGTGGAGATTTTGCGTGCGCTCGCGAGCGGATCGCTTGCGATCAAGCTGCGGCCCGCAATGGGCGACGTTCAGCTCGCAAAGCGCTATTTGCGTGAGGTGAAGCGGGCGCTGGCCGCGTACCTGGCGTCGGTGGAGGCGTCGGTTCTCAAGTAAAGCGCGACGCGCCCTTTCGATTCGTATAACGACAAACACGAAATCCTTTGGGTTGGCGCGGATACGCAAATCATTCAGATATCCGAGGGTTCGCGCGGTACAGGTAAGCGCTTGTTCTATTAACTAAGGCATCCTATCTTGTTAGGCAACGATCGATTTTCGCGCGTCACTCGTGTAGTCAAATCGTATTTACATCGGGAGAATCGCCATGCGTAAAGTCGCTTGTCACTCGTTGTTTGCCGGACTCTGCATCGCTTTGGTTGCGCCGCTGGCTCACGCTCATTCATACGATAACGACGACGCTCCCTCCGGACGATGCACCCTACCTCAAGGCACGGTGTCGCTGGTCGAGAAACAGCTTTATACCGTGGTCAATATGAGCGATGGCAACGGCGGCATCTTCAAGCCCAATCGCATGTGGGCGGCCGTCGTGGATCGGCAGGGGCATCTCTGCTCCGTCATCAAGACCGGAGACGCATGGCCGGGCAGCCGCGCGATCGCGATTGCGAAGGCCTACACCGCGAACGGCTTCAGCAACGACGCGCTCGCGCTATCGACCGCCAACCTGTATGCAGCGACTCAACCGGGCGGATCGCTGTATGGGCTGAACAATTCGAATCCATTCGATGCGCGCTTTCTCGAGCAGGGCACCGGCATCGGGCGCACGCTCGGAGGCGTCATCACGTTCGGCGGCGGCGTCGCGCTGTATGCGGGCGGCAAGGTGGTCGGCGGCCTGGGCGTGAGCGGCGACAGCGCATGCGCCGATCATGCCATCGCGTACCGCATGCGCAAGCTCGCGGGGCTCGGCAGCGTGCCCGCCGGTCAAGGGCCGGGCAATACGGACAACATCGTCTATTCGACGGGCGCATCGCCGATGGGCTTCGAGCATCCGCACTGCTTCCCCACGGACTTGAGCGCGAGCAAGATCGAGTCGGTGCGCTGACTCCGAGGCGCTTCTGGCCGGCCACAGCCGGTAAAATGCCACGCCCGCCGTCATCCGGGCCGCGCCGTGCGCCATCCGCGCACGCCGGCGCCACGGCGGGCATGCGCCCCACGAAGGCAAGCCTTTCGCAGTTCTCTTCGACCACGAGCCGTAAGCATTTCCGGCTCGCGCGTCATCGCACACATCACGACACGACCTCCGAGGAACGCTTCAAATGCTTGCCCGCATCACCCGTCTTTTTCCGCTCTGGGCCGTGCTGGTTTCAGTCGCCGCCTATCTGTCGCCTTCTTCCGTGACCGGCATTGCGCCGCACGTCACGACGCTGCTCACCATCATCATGCTGTCGATGGGCGTCACGCTTTCCATCGACGATTTCCGCCGCGTCTTCACGCGCCCCGCACCGGTCATCGCGGGCATCGTGCTGCATTACCTCGTGATGCCGCTCGCGGCCTGGGTGATTGCGAAGCTGCTGCGCATGCCGCCCGATCTCACGGCGGGCATGGTGCTCGTCGGCAGCGTCGCGAGCGGCACGGCGTCGAACGTGATAATCTATCTCGCACGCGGCGACGTCGCGCTGTCCGTCACGATCAGTGCGTTGTCGACGCTCGTGGGCGTGTTCGCGACGCCGCTGCTCACGCGCCTTTATGTCGATGCGTCGATTGCCGTCGACGTGCACGGCATGCTGATGAGCATTCTTCAGATCGTCGCGCTGCCGATCATCGTCGGGCTGATCGTGAATCGTCTGTTCGGCAAGTTCGTGCGCAAGATCGAGCCCGTGCTGCCGATCATCTCGATGGTGTCGATTCTGCTCATCATCGCGGCGGTGGTCGGCGGGACGCAGAAGAGCATTGCGTCGGTGGGCGCGGTGGTCGCGCTAGGCGTGGTGCTGCATAACGGCATCGGCCTGTTGGGCGGCTATTGGGGCGGCCGTCTGCTCGGTTTCGACGAAGCCGTCTGCCGCACGCTCGCGATCGAAGTCGGCATGCAGAATTCCGGTCTCGCCGCGACGCTCGGCAAGCTGTATTTCACGCCGATCGCCGCGCTGCCCGGCGCGCTGTTCTCCGTGTGGCACAACCTGTCGGGCTCGATGCTGGCCGGCTATTGGGCGGGCCGTCCCGCCAAAGGATCGACGCGCGACGCGGATGCATCCGGCATCGTGCGGCAGACCTAGACGGTCAGAGCCGGGCGGATGCGCCCGGCCAGCGCCTCGAGCGCCGCATCGTCGGCGCGCACGCGGCCATGCTGCCTGAGCGGCACATCGCGCCAGCGCGGAATGATGTGAAAGTGGATGTGCGGCACGGTCTGACCGGCCGCCTCCCCGTTGAACTGCGCGATGAGCATGCCATCGGGTTGCAACGCATCGCGCACCGCTGCGGCCACGCGCTTCACCTCGCGCATGCATTCGGCGAGCGCCGCATCGGATACCTCGTGGATGGTCGCGGCGGACTCTTTCGGAATGACGAGCGCATGCCCGTCCGCTTGCGGCATGACATCCATGAAGGCGAGCGTGTGCTGCGTCTCGCGCAACTTGATGCACGGCAACTCACCGCGAAGAATGCGGGCGAAGATGTTGTTCGGGTCGTATTGCATGGGCGGCTCCGTTGATCAGATCGCAGTGTAGAGCGTTCGGCTCGCGGACGATCGCACGGCTTCTCGCGATGACAGGCAAAATACGCGTTCGCACCCGAACGCCGCCTTCATGAACCCTGCCAACCCCGACCGCTCTTTTGCCGCCGCGCGTGAATCGAATTCGCCGCGTTTCCTGCTGTTTCTCGTATGCCTGTTCGCTTCCGCCGGACAGTTCGCCATCGACATCTATGTGCCCGCGCTTCCCGCGATGGCGCGTTACTTCGCCACCTCGCCGCAGGCGATCCAGTCGAGCGTCTCGGGCTACATGGCGGCGTATGCGCTCGGGCAACTCATCTTCGGCCCCGTCGCCGATGCCTATGGACGCAAGCGCGTGCTCGCGTTCGGGCTGGTGATCTACACGCTCGGCTGCCTGCTTTCGCTCGCCGCGACCAATCTCGAAACCTTCCTGCTCGCGCGCTGCATGCAGGGCTTCGGCATCGCGACGACCAATTTGCTCGCGAAGACCATCATCACCGATTCCTTCACCGGCCAGGCGCTGATGCACGCGTTCACCTATATGTCGATCGCGTGGGGCCTCGCGCCGATCGTCGCACCGGTGATCGGCGCGCATTTGCAGACGCTGTTCGGCTGGAAGTCGTGCCTCGTGTTCCTGCTGCTTTACTCGATCGTGATGTGGGGCCTCGTCTGGCGCTATCGCGAGACCTTGCCGCGACCCGTTCACCTCGCGCCGCGCACGTTGCTGACGAACGCGGGGAAGGTGCTGTCGAGCCCGGTGTTCCAAAGCTGTTTTCTCGCGCAAGGCCTCTGCTACAGCATCCTGCTCGTGTTCAACATCGTCGGTCCGTTCATGGTGCAGAACACGCTGCAGAAACCGCCGACTTACTTTGGCTATCTCGCCCTCGGCATCGGCCTGACCTACTTTCTCGGCGGCCTCTCGAATCGCGTGCATGGTCCGCGCTTGCCGAGCGCGGAGCGGCGGCTGCGCATCGGGGCTTGCGGGATGGCGGCGGCATCGGTCGTGATGCTGCTGCTTGCGTTGAGCGTCGGCCTGCGCGTATGGACGCTCGCGACGCCCGTGCTCGTGATGGGCTTCTGCGCCGGCGCGATGTATCCGACGCTGATGGCGAAGGGCAATTCGCTGTTCCCGCATATCGCCGGGCTGACGAGCGCGATTCTCGGCTGCGCGCTGCTGCTGGTTTCATCGGCGATGATGGCGCTCGCCGGCTTCGTGTCGGTGCACGTGCTGGCGCCGCTGGCGGTGTTCTTCGTCGCGCTGGCATTCACCGTCGTATGGATGGTGTCGAAGCTGCTGCGGCATCTGGAGCAGGCGCAAGCGGATGCCGCCGTGCAGCGCGGGGCCTAGATTCAACGCGTTTTCGTCACCTTCAGCCGGAAGATCGCGAGGAACGCGACGAAGGCGATCACGCCGAGCACGGTCCAACTCGCCATGAAGCGGCGCAACAGCCTCAGTTCAGAGCCGGGCTCGTCGCGCCGAGCTTACGCCGCCGCCAGCGCATAGCGCCGGCAGTGCTCCAGATACCCGACTTCGTGACTGCCGACCAGTTCGACGATGCTGCTCCACAGCCACAGGGGCGCATCGATCGAGCGAGTCTTCGCGCGCCGCAATTCGGCGAGCCAGCCGCGACGCGTCGCCTTGTCCATCTGACGCGCGTGCGCCTGACCGACGATGAACCCGAGATAGCGCGCGACTTCCATCGCTTCGGTCTCGCCAATCTGCTCGATTTCCAGCTTCAGGTCTTGCGGCAGCAACTCGCGCAGCACCACGGGCCGTCCCTGCAGCGTCGCGGCCAGCATGCGCTCGCCGAGGTGCGGCGACAAGGCGCGCGCCCCCGCGACGACGCGCTCGGCATGGTCGCGCGGCATCGAGACGCCCTGATAACGCGGCGCAGCAGCCTTCACGCCTTCCTTGATGTCGATGAGGCACAGATCGTCGCCCTCGACCACGCCGCCGTCGACATCGAGCAGCACCGCGTAGCGGAGGCGTCCGAGCGAGCTGCATCCCTTGACCCAGAACGCGGCGTCGAGGACGGTGACGTGTCCCGTGTTCGGGCGATGCCGCAGGCTCGTCGCGAGATTCGCGACCGTCGCTTTCTCGAAGAGCGCGTCGATTTCCGCACGCTCGTCCTTGCTCACCGGCCAGAAGCGGCTGCCGAAGGGAATCGTCGGGCGGGTGTCGTCGAGACGCTCGCGCGCCAGATGCTTCCACGAGCGGCGCACCGCTTCGCGCATCACGACGCGCACCACTTCGGGCTTGCGGCAGTCCTCGGCGGACGCGTGGTCGCGGTCGAACGCCAGCACATAGCCCTGAAACAGGGCTTCGATCATGTTGATGGTCGTGACGCCGGGCAAGGCGGAGCCGCGTGCCGCGGTCGCGAGCGACAGTCCGAGCCGGATCAGATCGTGCACCGGATTGCCGATGACGGTCTGATCCAGATCGCGAATCTGCACTTCGATCCGTCCATGCGCGTCCGCGACCGGCCCCAGATTGCCGGTATGGCAGTCGCCGCAGATCCAGATCGCGGGACCTTCGGGCAGGCTGCGGATGTCGGCCTGTTCGAGCCAGTCGTAGAATTTAGCGGTGTTGCCGCGCACGTAAGCGTGCGTCGAGCGCGCCATTTTGGCGTTGCGCCGCGCCGTCAGGAGTTCCTGTCGTTGGTCGAAACCAGTCAGCTTGGGCCGTGGGGGATTGCGCATGGTGGCGTGTTCTTCATTGGACGTTCGGTTCTCGTCCGATGAACGCACGCCGTGTGCCTGAGTGCGCGGAGGGTGGGCACGCGCTTCGCTGGGCGTGCGAAGGTTCACAGGGGAAGCGCGCTGGAAGTACTGCACGAAGCCGGCGTGCCGATGCACATGCTGCGGCTCGTCGATCGGCTCGGAGGACGGCCAACGCGGCCGCGCGGCCATCGACGAACATTGGCGTCACGGGCGAGGCGGCCCGAGCGCCCGAAGCGGCCCTCGCGCGAATCGCCATCCGCGCGTGCGCCGCGTCCGTCAATGGAACAGCTTCACTGCCTGCGTCAGCGTATTCGTCACGCCCCACGCGAGCGGAATCAGCACATAAAGCCAGAACAGCACCAGCAGTCCCTTGTTCGACGTATTCATTGAAGTCCCCGAGTGTCAGCTGGCAGTCTGCGCCGCCGTGTCCATGTGATGCCTTTCGTTCACGCGCTTGACGAGCAGATTGCAGAAGAAACCGATGACGAGCAGCACCGCCATGATGTGCAGCGTCATCGTGTAGGCATCGGCCTTGGCGACGCCCTGCGCCACTTCGTACGCGCGGATATAGTTGACGAGCACCGGTCCCGCGATGCCCGCCGCGGCCCATGCGGTCAGCAGCCGTCCATGAATGCCGCCGACGAACGCGGTGCCGAACATGTCCGCGAGATAAGCCGGGATGGTGGCGAAGCCGCCGCCGTACATCGACAGAATCACGCAGTACGCGGCCACGAAGAGCGCGACGTTGCCGGCCCTAGCAAATTGCGGCACGAGATAGTAGAGCACCGCGCCCAGCACGAAGAAGACGAAGTACGTGTTCTTGCGGCCGATCCAGTCCGATGCCGACGCCCACACGAAGCGCCCGCCCATGTTGAAGAGCGAGAGCAGCCCGACGAAGCCCGCCGCCGCGCCCGCCGTGATCGACGCCTTGAAGCTCTCCTGGATCATCACCGATGCCTGGCCCAGCACGCCGATGCCCGCCGTCACGTTCAGGAACAGCACGAGCCACAGCAGATAGAACTGCGGCGTCTTGAGCGCCTGATCAATATGCACGTGGTTCTTCGTGATCATCCGGTTCGCGGTCACAGGCGGCGTCCATCCCGCGGGCTTCCAGTCGGCGGGGGGAATGCGGATGGCGAGCGCACCGATCGTCATCGAGATGAAATAGACGACGCCGAGCACGACGAAGGTCTCCGCCACGCCGGTGCTCGTCGCGCTCTTGAAGTAGTTCATCAGCGCGACGGAGCCGGGCGCCGCGATCATCGCGCCGCCGCCGAAGCCCATGATCGCCATGCCCGTCGCCATGCCGCGGCGGTCGGGGAACCAGCGGATCAGCGTCGATACGGGCGATACATAGCCGAGCCCGAGCCCGATGCCGCCGATCACGCCATAGCCGAGATAGAGCAGCGCGATCTGATGCAGATACACGCCGAGCGCGGAGACGAGGAAGCCGCCGCCGAAGCAGCATGCCGCAGTGAACATCGTGCGGCGCGGGCCGACCTTTTCGAGCCACTTGCCCGCGAACGCCGCCGACAGCCCCAGAAACACGATAGCCAGCGAGAAAATCCAGCCGAGCGTGGTGAGCGACCAGTCATCCGGCGCGGACTGCGTGATGCCGATGATCTTCGTCAGCGGCGCATTGAACACCGAGAACGCATACGCCTGTCCGATGCAGAGATGCACGGCGAGCGCGGCGGGCGGCACCATCCAGCGTGAGAAGCCGGGCCGGGCGACGGTCGCTTCCTTCGAAAAGAAGCCATGCGGGCCATGCGCGGCCCCTTGATTGATGCTGGTCATCGTGGTCTCCGTGGCGCGCCGATCGTCGTCGAACTGCCGGCGCGCTCATCTTTGCTTTGTCGTGGCCGCCCTCGCGTTGCGTCGAACATGCGATGAACCGGCACATGACGGCCGCAACGCCTGACGGCTGCGCATGACCTTAGACAAGAGCGAAACGCTTTGCAATATGAACCGTGCTGGCATAAGCGTTTGCCCCAGCCCTGTGCTGTTGGGCTACAGCGCGAGTTGCACCTGTAGCGAATGTGAACAGCGAGCGTCAGGCGCACATGAGCGCAAACGGAGCGCAAGCGTCCGCCCGTCAACGCTTCGAGCCTTAGCGTACGCAATGGCATGGAACTCGCAGATGCGGTCGCGCGGGCGAAGATGACATCGATCGCGGGCCGTTCATATCGACATGTGAGGAGCACATAGATGAATCATGCAGAGATGCAGTTCCTGAGCACGGATTATCCGTACAAGAAGCAGTACGGCAACTTTATCGGCGGCAAGTGGGCGCCTCCCGCAGGCGGCGAATACTTCGACAACATCTCGCCGATCACAGGCGAGCCGTTCACGTCGATACCGCGTTCGCGCGAGGCTGACATCGAAGCCGCGCTCGATGCCGCGCATGCCGCGAAGGCGGCATGGGCGAAGACATCGGCGGCCGATCGCGCGAACGTGCTGATCAAAATCGCGGAGCGCATGGAAGCGAATCTCGCGCGGCTCGCGGTGGCCGAATCGATCGATAACGGCAAGCCGCTGCGCGAGACGATGGCCGCGGACATCCCGCTCGCGATCGATCATTTCCGCTACTTCGCGAGCGCCGCGCGTGCGCAGGAAGGCTCCATCTCGCAGATCGACGACGACACCGTCGCCTATCACTTTCACGAGCCGCTCGGCGTGGTCGGGCAGATCATCCCGTGGAATTTCCCCATTTTGATGGCGGTATGGAAGCTCGCGCCCGCGCTGGCGGCGGGCAATTGCGTCGTGCTGAAGCCCGCCGAGCAAACGCCGGCGTCGCTGCTCGTGTTGGTCGAACTCATCGGGGACCTGCTGCCGCCGGGCGTCGTCAACGTGGTGAACGGATTCGGGCTGGAGGCGGGCAAGCCGCTCGCGTCGAACAAGCGCATTGCGAAGATCGCGTTCACCGGCGAGACCACGACGGGCCGCCTCATCATGCAGTACGCGAGCCAGAATCTGATACCGGTGACGCTCGAACTCGGCGGCAAGAGCCCGAACATCTTTTTCGCCGATGTGCTCAACGCCGACGACAGCTTCTTCGACAAGGCGCTCGAAGGCTTCGCGATGTTCGCGCTCAATCAGGGCGAAGTGTGCACGTGTCCGTCGCGCGCGCTGATCGAGGAATCGATCTATGAGCGCTTCATGGAACGCGCGTTGAAGCGCGTCGCGGCGATCACGCAGGGTCATCCGCTCGATAACAGGACGATGATCGGCGCGCAGGCATCGCAGGAGCAGCTCGAGAAAATCCTGTCGTATATCGATCTCGGCAAGCAGGAGGGCGCCGAATGCCTGAGCGGCGGCGAGCGCAATGCACTTGATGGCGAACTCGCGAACGGCTACTACGTGAAGCCGACCGTGTTTCGCGGGCACAACAAGATGCGTATCTTCCAGGAGGAAATCTTCGGGCCGGTGGTGTCGGTGACGACGTTCAGAAACGAGGAAGAGGCGCTCGAAATCGCCAACGACACGCTCTACGGCCTCGGCGCGGGCGTATGGACGCGCGACGGCACGCGGGCGTATCGCTTCGGCCGCGCGATTCAGGCGGGGCGCGTGTGGACCAACTGCTATCACGCATATCCGGCGCACGCGGCGTTCGGCGGCTACAAGCAATCGGGCATCGGACGCGAGAACCACAAGATGATGCTCGATCACTACCAGCAGACGAAGAACCTGCTCGTCAGCTATAGCGACAAGCCGCTGGGCTTCTTCTAAACCTTCGTGAAAGCAGGGCCGCCGCATCGCCGGGCGGCCCGGAGACATGCAATGAACGAAAACAACGAGGACGTTCCGCGCGTGATCGCGACGCCTGCCGCCATCGCGCTGATCGACACGCTCGCGGCGCAGCATGGCGCGGTGCTCTTTCATCAATCCGGCGGATGCTGCGACGGCAGCGCGCCGATGTGTTTTCCGGCGGGCGAGTTCATCGTCGGCGGCTCGGACGTGCGGCTTGGCGATATCGCGGGCATGCCGTTCTACATGAGCGAATCGCAGTTCGAATACTGGCGGCATACGCAACTCATCATCGATTGCGTGCCGGGCAATGGCGGCATGTTCTCGCTGGAACGTCCGACCGGACTGCGCTTTCTTACGCGATCAAGGTTGTTCAGCGATGAAGAGAACGCGTGGCTCGACCGGCATCCGGTGACGCATGCGGAATGATTCGACGCTCACCAGCGCGGCGGCCGTTTCTCGATGAACGCCTGCGTGCCTTCGAGCGTGGCCTCGTCCATCATGTTGCAGGCCATCGTCTCCGATGCGAGCGCATAAGCCGATTCGATTCCCGTTTCCAGTTGCCGATAGAAAAGCCGCTTGCCCGCCGCAACCGCTTCGCGCGGCTTGCCCGCGATGCTCGATACGAGCGCGCGGACGGCATCGTCGAGTTCGCCCGGCGCGGCCACGCGATTCACGAGTCCGCGTTCCTTCGCGGTTTGCGCATCGATGAAATCGCCCGTCACGAGCATCTCGAATGCGGCCTTGCGCGATACGTTGCGTGAAAGCGCCACACCCGGCGTCGCGCAGAAAAGCCCCACGTTCACGCCCGATACCGCAAACCGCGCCCCATCCGATGCAACCGCCAGATCGCACATCGCGACGAGCTGACAGCCCGCCGCCGTCGCGATGCCATGCACCCGCGCAATGACCGGCTGCGGCATGCGCTGTATCGTCAGCATCATGCGGGAACAACGTGCGAAGAGCTCGCGATAGTAGTCGAGCGCTGGCTCCTGGCGCATCTCCTTCAGATCGTGACCCGCGCAAAACGCACGCCCTTCGCCGGCGATCACCACGACGCGCGCATCCGATTCGCCGATGCGTTGCAGTTCGCGCTCCATCGCATCGAGCATCGCCTCCGACAACGCGTTGAACGCACGCGGACGATTCATCGTGAGCCTGACCGCGCCTTGTATGCCGTATGCGTCGCGTTCCACCAGGACGAGTGCTTCGCTATCGCTCATCGAATAGACTCCCTCAAACGTCGATTGCCGCAACCGAGCCCGCGCGCTTGCGCAGTTCGAACTTTTGAATCTTCCCGGTCGATGTCTTCGGCAACTCGCAAAACTCGACGGCACGCGGCACCTTGAAGCCCGCGAGATGCGCCTTGCAATGCGCAATCAGTTCGTCCGCAGTGACCTGCGCGCCGGCTTTCGTCTCGACGAACGCGCACGGCGTCTCGCCCCAGCGCGCGTCCGGCTTCGCGACGACGGCCACCGCCAGCACAGCCGGATGCCGGTACAGCACGTCCTCCACTTCGATGCTCGAGATGTTCTCGCCGCCCGAGATGATGATGTCCTTGCTGCGATCCTTGATGCGGACATAGCCATCCGGATACGCGACGGCCAGATCGCCGGTATGGAACCAGCCGCCGCCAAACGCTTCCTCGGTGGCCTTGGTATTCTTCAGATACCCCTTCATCGCGATGTTGCCGCGAAACATGATCTCGCCGATGGTCTCGCCGTCGCGGGGAACGGGCTGCATGGTGAGCGGATCGAGCACGCTGACCGCATCCTGCAAGTGATAGCGCACGCCCTGACGCGCATTGAGCCGCGCCCGCTCGCCGATATCGAGCGCGCTCCATTCCGCTTGCTGCGCGCAGACGGTCGCGGGTCCGTAGACTTCCGTAAGTCCATACACATGCGTCAGTTCGAAGCCGAGCCGCTCCATGCCTTCGATCATCGCGGCGGGCGGCGCCGCGCCCGCGACCATCGCATGGACCTTGTGCGCGATGCCTTGCTTCATTTCGTCCGGTGCGTTGACGAGTAGGTTCTGCACGATCGGCGCGCCGCAATAGTGAGTGACGCCCTCGTTGCGGATCAGCTCGAAGATGGTCTTCGCATCGACCTTGCGCAGGCACACGTTCACGCCCGCTCGGGCCGCGACGGTCCAGGGAAAGCACCAGCCGTTGCAATGGAACATCGGCAAGGTCCACAGATACACGGCATGCTTCGGCATGTCCCATTCGAGGATATTGCTGACCGCGTTCGTATAGGCGCCGCGATGGTGATAGACGACGCCCTTCGGATTGCCCGTCGTTCCCGATGTGTAATTGAGGCAGATGGCGTTCCATTCATCCGATGGCGGCGACCATTCATACGCAGGATCGCCGCCCGCGAGCAACGCTTCATAGTCGATTTCGCCGATGCGCTCGCCGTCGCCCGCATACTGCGAGTCATCGACATCGATCACGAAGACCGGCTGCGGCACTTGTTCGAGCGCCTTCTTCATCACACCGGCGAACTCGCGGTCGACGAGCACCGCTTTCGCTTCGCCGTGCGTCAGCATGAACGCGAGCGTGGCGGCATCGAGCCGCGTGTTGAGCGTGTTGAGCACCGCGCCCGTCATCGGCACGCCGAAGTGCGCTTCCACCATCTCGGGCGTGTTGGAGAGCATGGCCGCGACTGTATCGCCGATGCCGATGCCACGCGCGGCCAGCGCCGATGCAAGCCGCCGCGTTCGCTCATACGTTTCGGCCCACGTGCGCCGTATCTCGCCATGCACGATGGCGGGCCGCGCCGGATACACCGACGCCGCGCGTTCGATGAAAGTCAGCGGCGTCAGCGCCACGAAGTTGGCGACGGTCTTGGGAAGGCCCTCGTCGTACATGTGCGCGGTCATCATCGTCTCCTCGTTGCGTCGGGCTCGAATGCCGCTCATATTACGCGTGCCTGACAGCGGCGGCGCGTCAGGACAGGTCGAGTTTCACTTCGAAGCCGCGCTGCACGCCGGGCCTCGCGAACAGCGCTTCGTACCAGCGTTCGACGTTCGAGTAGTCGTCGAGCGAGACCTGATGACGCTCGTGCCGCCATGCCCAGCCGAGAATCGCGAAGTCCGCCACCGACAGCGCGCCCGCGACGTATTCGACATCGGCAAGGCGCTTGTCGAGCACGCCATAGAGGCGGCGCGTTTCGTCGGAATAACGCTTGAGGCCGTAACGCCGGTCGCTTTCCGCCTCGACCATGCGGAAGTGATGCACCTGTCCGGGCATCGGGCCGAAGGCGCCCATCTGCCACATCAGCCATTCGAGCACGGGTATGCGATCGCGCAGGCTCGCGGGCAGAAACTGGCCGGTCTTCTCGCCAAGATAGAGCAGGATCGCGCCCGATTCGAAGACGCTGATCGGCTGGCCATCGGGTCCGTCCGGATCGACGATCGCGGGAATGCGGTTGTTCGGGCTGATGCGCAGAAACTCGGGCGCATGCTGCTCGCCCTTCGTGATGTCGACTGTCTTCACGGTGTAAGGCAGTTGCATCTCTTCGAGCGCGACGCTGATCTTGCGCCCGTTGGGCGTGTTCCATGTGTGCAGTTCGATGGTCATGTCCGTATCGGCGATAAGTGCGTTCAGGTCAGTTCCGGTGCGACGTAGCGTTGAAACCCCGGGCGCGCCGACTGTTGCGCGTACCAGCGTTCGAGGTCGGGCAGCGCGGGCCGTTCGAGTTCCGCGATGCCATACCAGCGCCGCGCATAAGCCGCGATAACGAGATCCGCCAGCGAAAACGCATTGCCTTCGACGAAGTCGCGGCCCTTCAGGTGCGCGTCGATCACCCGCCATAGCGCCTCGACTTCGCGCGCATCGGCTTCCAGTTGCTTCAAATGGCGCTTGGCCTCGGGCGTGCGGATATAGCCCCAGAACACCGGGCGTTCCGCAGGCTGGAGGGTGGAAAGCGTCCAGTCGAGCCAGCGATCGACGCTCGCGCGCAGCTTCGGGTCGGCGGGATAGATGGCGCTGCCTTCGCCGTACTGCATCGCCAGATAACGGAGGATGGCGTTCGATTCCCACAGCACGAAGTCGCCGTCGACGAGCGTCGGCACGCGGCCCATCGGGTTCATCGCGAGATAGTCGGGCTCGTGATTGCGGCCGAACTGCATGCCCGCGTCGATGCGCTCGTATTCCACTCCCAGCTCGTCGCAGCACCACAGTACTTTCTGCACGTTGACCGAATTGGCTCGGCCCCAGATCGTCAGCATGGAATGTCTCCCTCATTCTGCGAGTGTGTCGTTTTCTCAAGCATAACGGCTATTAAGCGAGGGCTGCAATCGGGCTTTGCCTTTACGTATGACGTGGCTACTACGTTTGCACGCGTTCGCACAAGGGCGCAAAGGCAAAGATGCGCCGCGAAGGTTCGCCGTACTAATGATTATGCCGCTCTCACTCATCTCCATTGGAGCGGCGCGAAACGCCCGCCCGTTTTGCGCTAAACACAACACCCGTGCCGAGCCGCTTGCCAGAGCCTATGCGCTGCGCTATTTGATGTGATAAAAGTCCGCGTGCCCGTTCGCGGCGCGGTCGAGCCCGCGATCCGGGACGGCAAAACGAAAGCCGCGCGAATGGGCGCATCTCATCGAACCGCAACAACGCAAAAACAAACATGAAGACGATCACCTCCCGCGCGGCCACCGCGCTTGCCGTATCCGCCATTGCATGCGCCTGCCAGTCCGCATTCGCGCAAAGCTCCGTGACGCTGTATGGCGTCGCTGACGTCAGCGTGCGGTATCTGACCAACGCGAACGCCAACAACGACGGCAAGCTCTACATGACGAACGGCGCGGTTACGAACAGCCGTATCGGCCTCAAGGGAACGGAAGATCTCGGCGGCGGACTGACGGCGATCTTTCGCCTTGAAGGCGGCGTGGAACTGAACAACGGCCAGTATTCGGATAGCCAGCGCGCCTTCAATCGCGCGGCGTATGTCGGGCTTGCGAACCAGTACGGCGCGCTCACGCTCGGCCGCCAGAAAACGCCGCTCTTCGACATGCTCGGCGATACCTACGACCCGCTCACCGTCGGCAATTACTTCGAGAACGCATGGCTGCCGGTCGCGCTCGGCGCGGGCCTTTATGCGGACAACGCCGTCAAGTACAACGGCACGTTCGCGGGCTTGACCATCGGCGCGATGTACTCGTTCGGCACCAACTACACGGCGACCGGCCCCGGCGGCTTCTCGGGCCAGGTGCCGGGGCATCTCGGCGCGGGCAACATGTACGGCTTCACGGCGTCGTATGCAATGGGGCCGCTGTCGATCGGCGGCGGCTATCAGCAGAACAGCGACAACGCGAGCAACAAGCAGAAAATCTGGAACGCGAACATCGTCTATACGATCGGGTCCGCGAAGCTGTACGCGGGCTATCTGCATTCGACCGACGACACCGGCTTCGTCGACAGTCTGCTCTCGCAACGCAACCTCGTGTCGGGCGTCGACATCCTCAAGGGTTCGGGCCGGCGCGACGATGGCCCGTTCGCTGGCGTCACGTGGCAAGTCACGCCTGCGCTGCTGCTCACGGGTGCGTTCTACTATGACCACATGAAGAACGCGGCGATCGGCGGCGGCGAGACGGGCAACGGCAATCGCTACACGGGCGTCGCGCTCGCGGAATATGCGTTGTCGAAACGCACCGAAGTGTATGGCACCGTGGACTTCAACAAGGTCACGGGCGCGGGCTTCGTCGAGTTGCCGGGCAGATCGAACCAGACGGGTGTATCGGTCGGACTGCGCAATCTGTTCTGATCATGCCGAACGTGTCGGCAGTCTCGCGGGCGCGGAATTTGCGGTGCAGCGCGCGTAGTCAATATCAAGGAGACGAGGATGTCCGACACTCACAGCACGCCGCAACTCGACCCGTGCAGGCTCGGCGTCGCATTCATCGACGCGCAATTGCTGTCGCTTTGCACGCACGCCGGCTTGCTGGCCGACTGGATCGAGAACGGCCAGCGCGCGCCGGACTTCAGCGCGCTGGCGCGGCTGGTGGAACATCGGCGCGCGCATCCCGAAGCGCACGCGCATAGCGAAGACGGCATGCCGATGAAAGAGGAGCCGCAAGATGCGCTGCAGCCGTGGCCGACGCTGCCCGACGCATCGCAGCGCATGACGTTCGCCCTGCGTGTGCCGTGCCTGAATGCGATTCTCGCGGTGGCGGACTTCTTCGACGTGCATCGGCTGTCGAGTTCGCGCACGCCCGAAGTGCAGTTCCTGATGCGCCTGCGCGATGCCGCCGTGAATGGCGAGCGCTTTCGCATCGGCGCGGATGAGTACGTGCCGCATGCGGCGTATGGCGGTCTCATCATCGACAAGACGCTGGACGGTGCGGCGCTATTCGGAGATGGTCCGGAAACAGGCTTCATCGCGTTCGGCGATGTCGTCGGCCTGCTCGGCTATTTGCGCAAGCTCCTGAAGAGCATGCAGGCGGTGATCAGTTCCGGCGATGCCGGCTGAAGCGCGATGAACGCGGCCGCGTACGTGGTGTAAGTTGCACGCAGGCGGCCGCGCGGACTTGTGCCGCGTTACTGCGCCGGCGCCTTCTTCTGATGCTTATGGTGCTTGTGCGTTTTGCTATACGCGGGGCGCTTCTGATTCGACGGATACTCGGCCGCTGCAAACGACAGCGTCGGTGCGGCAAACGCCGCCAGCACGAACAACGCGAGGGTCTTCTTGAAGGCAGTTTTCATCGGATGATAGAAGAATGAGTCGTGAATAAAGCGGTGCGAACGATGGTTCGTTCGCGCCAGCGATGTCGGCACTGCGCGTTCAGTGTAACCCTGCAAAATGACAGCGCGTCATTTTCGATCTTCGCGCGTCACGCGTTCGGTCCTTCCGGCGACTTGCGCTGCCACGCAACCGCAATCGCGCTGCCGACGATCAGCGCGATCCCCGCAAGCGATAGCGTGCCGATCGTCTCGCCCCACGCGAGATAGCCGAACAACGCGGCCCATACGATGCTCGTGTAGTTGAACGGCGCGAGCGCGCCCGCGTCGGCGCGGCGATAGGCGACCGTCATCAGCAATTGTCCCGCTGTCGCGAACGCGCCGAGCAGCGCCATGACGGCGAGTGCCTCCAGTGTCGGCGTCTTCCAGCTGAAGGGCAGCGTACATGCGGTGACGACCGTGCCGACCGCGCTGAAAAAGAACACTGTCGTGCGGGAATCGTCGGTGGCGCGAATACGCTTGATCTGCATGATCGACAACGCGCCGAAGAGCGCGCT
Source organism: Caballeronia sp. RCC_10 (assembly GCF_041360715.1). NCBI lineage: Bacteria > Pseudomonadati > Pseudomonadota > Betaproteobacteria > Burkholderiales > Burkholderiaceae > Caballeronia > Caballeronia sp. RCC_10. The sequence continues at coordinate 343,690 of NZ_JBFUPT010000002.1, read as the reverse complement.
CGCGAGCAGCAGCAACGGGCCGAACCAGTTGGCTTCACCGCCTCCGGGCCGCACGACCAGCAGCACGCCCGCGAAGCCGATGCACGCGGACCATGCGCCGCGCGTCGTCAGCTTCTCCTTGAGGATGAACGGCGCGAGCACGACGACGATCAGCGTCTCCGAATAGGCGATCGCGACCGCTTCCCCGAGCGGGATGAACGGAAGCCCCGCGAAGAAGAAGCCGGATGCGCCGAGCAGCGTCAGCGCGCGCAACGTTTGCCCTTTGACATCGAGCGTCCTGATGCGCTCGGTCAGTGACCGCTTGCCGATGCAGCACATCGCCCACGCAGGGACGAGGCCGAACAGCATGCGAAAGAACGTCACTTCGTTGGGCGGATACTGCATCGCGACGACTTTCGCGAGCGCATCGACGATGGCGAAGCACAGCATCGACGCGAGAATGCAGCCGATGCTTGCAAGCGGCAACTGCCCGGCGCGCGTGGCGGTGATGGATGGCATGTCAGGCAATCAGTTAGCGGACAGCGTGGTGCCGCGGCGTTTGCGCGGCTTCGGCTCGACGCCCACACGCGGATCCCGGGCGAGCACGAGCGCGGTCAATTGCTCAACGACCGCTTCGAAGTCGGGGCTTTCCTGTGCGACATACAGCCATTTCCCGAGCACCGGATGCGGCTGCAACGCGGGCATCGCTTCGATCAGCGCGGCGTGGCGTTCCTGCGATGTGCAAACGAGCAGGCCATTCCACGGCTTTTCGCGATCGGCGGCGACGAGGCACAGCAAGCCGTCGATATACGCGGCATCGCAACCGAACATGCGCTTGCGCAGGTAAGTCGCGTCGCGTTCGAAGGCGTCGAAGATCCAGAGCAGCGAATTGCGGATGGAAGAGGGCATCGTTCAACCGGGCTGCTGGCAGTCCGTCTGCAGCCAGCGAGCGATCCGGCGCTGCGCCATCTGGAGATCGTCGGGGTAGTACGGGTCGTACCACTTCGACGGGTCGTAGCCCGCTTTCCGGAGCGCGGTCAGTTCGCTGCTGTTGCGCTCGCGGGTCGGCGGCGCATGATTTTGCAGCGCAAGGAGGTCGCGGCATTCCGTTGCGGAGAGATGTCTTGCGTCGACCGGCGGTCCGCTCGCGGCGCAACCGGCCAGTGCGCATGTCAGCGTTGCCGCCAGCGTCGACGCCAGCGCGCATCGCGTCGGCGAACGCATAAAGGCGATGTTCATTTCAGGTCTCGGAGGATTAGCCATACGCGGCTGTTGAATTGTGTCCGATTTCGCACGATGTCGATTTTTGCGCCGGTCCATCGTCGTAGACTGTGTCGACTTTTTCAAGTGAAAGGTGAGCACACCATGACTACCGGCACCGTCCGTCTGCAACGCGTCTTGCGCGCCACGCCCGAACGCGTCTACCGCGCGTTCGTCGAACCCGACGCCATCGCGAAGTGGCTTCCGCCTTACGGCTTTACGTGTCAGGTCCACCATATGGATGCCCGCACGGGCGGCACGCACAAGATGTCGTTCCGCAATTTCAGCACCGGCCACAGCCATTCGTTCGGCGGCGAGTACATCGAACTGGTGCCGTTCGAGAAGCTGCGCTACACCGATCGTTTCGACGACCCGAACCTTCCCGGCGAGATGCACGTCACCGTGTCGCTGCGGCAGGTGTCGTGCGGAACGGAGCTGACCGTCGTGCAGGAGGGCATCCCCGACGTCATTCCGGTGGAGATGTGCTATCTCGGCTGGCAGGAATCGCTGCTGCAACTGGCGAGACTGGTCGAGCCGGACATCGCGGAATGATTCGACGCGGCCCTGAATGTCCGAAGCGTTCAGGGCCGCGCCGCGACTTCATCCAGATGCGCGAGCAAGTCGGCCGGATCTTCGTACACCCGCAACGCGCCCGCACGCTCCAGTTCGTCGCTGCCATAGCCGCCCGACAGCAGGCCCACGCCGAGCGAGCGGCAACGCCGCGCCGCGAGCATGTCCCAGATGCTGTCGCCGACGACGACCGTATGCTCGATCGGCACGTTCAGGCGCGCGGCGGCGGCGAGGAACAGATCGGGGTCGGGCTTCGCATACTTGACGTCGTCGCGTGTGATGACGACCTGCTTCGACGCATCGACGCCCAGTGCTTCGAGATTGACCGCCGCCGTCTCCATGCGTCCGCTCGTCGCGATGGCCCAGCGCGTGCCCGCGTCCGTCAGCGCGGCGAGTAATTCGCGCGCACCCGGCAGCGGACAGACCTGCGCGCGCAGCCGCTTGTACGCCTCGGCATGCAACTGGCGCAGGCGCTCGACGCGTTCGGCGCTGATCTCACCGTGCGTCTCGCGTAGCAACTGATTCGTGAAGAGCCCGCCGCTCATCCCGATCTTGCGATGGATGCGCCACACCGACAACTCGATGCCTTCCGCATCCAGCGCTTCCTTCCAGGCCAGCACGTGCTGATAGACGCTATCGACGAGCGTGCCGTCCAGGTCGAAGAGAAACGATGTTTCGATCCGCATGTTCTGCTCCCTAAGAGTCACTCCATGATACGCACGATCCTTCCGGCGAGGGCCAACGCACCGCAACGATGCGATAATCGATGTTCGCGCCGATTGGCTGCTATGACGCGGTGAATCCGCATCAGATTTCACTTTCTCGCATTGACAACGCACGACGGAGCCCATTTTGAGCCGCATCGACAATCCCGCTCGCGATCAGGAGGCCGGCGTGGCCGACTCCACGCAAGATACGACCCGCATCGACGACACGCGCATCGGCGCGGTGCGTCCGCTGATTTCGCCGGCGCTGCTGCTCGACGAACTGCCGGTCACGTCCGAAGTGCAATCGCTCGTGGAGCGAAGCCGCGCGGGAATCGCGAACATCCTGCATGGCCACGATGACCGGCTCGTGGTCGTCGTGGGACCGTGTTCCATCCACGACCACGATCAGGCGATGCAATACGCTCGGACGCTGAAGACCGTCGCCGAGCGCCTCAGCGACGATCTGCTCATCGTAATGCGGGTGTACTTCGAAAAGCCGCGCACGACGGTCGGCTGGAAGGGCTATATCAACGATCCGCGCCTGGACGGCAGCTTCCGCATCAACGAAGGCCTGCGCCGCGCGCGCGAGCTTCTGCTCGAAATCAGCGGCCTCGGCTTGCCGACCGCCACCGAATTTCTCGACCTGCTGAGTCCCCAGTACATCGCAGACCTGATCGCGTGGGGCGCGATCGGCGCGCGCACGACGGAGAGCCAGAGTCATCGGCAGCTTGCATCGGGGCTGTCATGCCCGATCGGCTTCAAGAACGGCACCGATGGCGGCGTGCAGGTAGCCGCCGACGCGATCGTCGCGGCAAGCGCGAGCCATGCGTTCATGGGCATGACGAAGATGGGCATGGCGGCCATCTTCGAAACGCGCGGCAATGCGGACTGTCACGTCATTCTGCGCGGCGGCAAGAATGGCCCGAATTACGATGCCCAGAGCGTGAACGCAAGCTGCGCGGCGCTGGCGGCGCTCGGTCAGCGCGAGCAGGTGATGATCGATTGCTCGCACGCGAACTCGAACAAGTCGCATCTGCGTCAGGTCGAGGTCGCCGAGGACATCGCGCGGCAATTGTCCGGGGGCGAGAAGCGCATCACGGGCGTGATGATCGAGAGTCACCTCGAAGAAGGGCGGCAGGATCTGAAGCCCGGCGTGCCGTTGAAGCACGGGGTTTCGATTACCGATGCGTGCCTCGGATGGACGCAGACGGAACCGGCGCTGGAGTTGCTGGCCGAGGCGGTGCGCCGGCGCAGGGCCGGGTAAGCACGCGCAACGATAGCTGCCGCACTCAGGCGGCAGCCGCCGCGTTCACCGCGTTGAGCAGCGCGTCCGGATCATACGGCTTGCGCAAGTGGATCGCTCCCGGAAGCGCATCGCGTTCATCGCCGCTCAACGCAAGCTCGTAGCCCGTCACGAACACCACGCCGAGCGCCGGCGCGTCACGGCGCGCGGCCATCGCCAGTTCGACGCCCGATTCCCCCGCAAGATTCACGTCCGTCAGCAAGACTTCGAAGCGATGCTCGCGCAACAGCGTCATCGCTTCATCGACGCTCGCCGCTTCCGTCAGGTCCAGCCCCATCGTGCGCAGCAGTTCCGCACTGCTCGTGCGCACCATTTCGTTGTCTTCGACGAAGAGCACGCGTCTGGGTGCGCCTTCGGCCGGCTGGGCGGGAACATCCGCGGTCTCACGCCCGTTGCGCCCGAGCACGAGCCGGACCTTGCGCGCGAGCGCCTCATGCGTATAAGGCTTGCTCAAGAGGTCGATGCCTTCATCCAGCCGCCCGGCGTGGACGATCGCGTTATCGGTATAGCCCGACGTGAACAGCACCGCGATGCCCGGCACCCGCTCGCGCGCCTTGCGCGCCAGCTCGGTGCTGCGAAGCGGCCCCGGCATCACGACATCGGTGAAGATCAGGTCGATGGGCACGCCGCTTTCGACGATCGCGAGCGCGCTATGCGCGTCCTTCGCACGCAGCACGCGATAGCCGAGATCGGCGAGCAGGTCGACGACGGTCGCGCGCACTTCCTCATCGTCCTCGACGACGAGGATGGTTTCGCTGCCGCCCTTGGCCGGCCCCGCTTCCGTGTTCGTTTCGAGGTCTTCTTCCTCGCGCGCACGCGGCAAGTAGATGCGGACCGTCGTGCCGTGGCCTTCCTCGCTGTACACCTTCACGTGTCCGCCGGACTGCTTGACGAAGCCGTACACCATCGACAGTCCCAGACCCGTGCCTTGTCCTTCGCGCTTGGTCGTGAAGAACGGCTCGAACGCGCGTTCCTGCACTTCGGGCGACATGCCCGATCCGGTATCGGTGACAGCGACCATCACGTACTGGCCGGGCAACACGTCGGCGTTGCGCATCGCGTACGTTTCATCGAGCGATGCATTGCCCGCCTCGATGGTCAGCTTGCCGTGCCCGTTCATCGCGTCGCGGGCGTTGATCGCGAGATTCAGCAGCGCGTTCTCCACTTGAAACGGATCGACGAGCGTGTTCCACAAGCCGCCCGACACGATCGTCTCGATCTCGATGCCGTCGCCGAGCGCGCGGCGGAACATGTCGTCGAGGCCGCGCACGAAACGGCCGAGATTGACGACTTTCGGCGCAAGCGGCTGGCGCCGGCCGAACGCGAGCAGTTGCGAAGCCAAGTTCGCGCCGCGCGCCACGCCCGCGAGCGCGCTGCGCACGCGCTGCTCGGCCTTGTCGTGGCCGGCGACGTCTTTCGCGAGCAGTTGCAGATTGCCGCCGACCACTTGCAGCAGGTTGTTGAAGTCGTGCGCGACGCCGCCCGTCAGTTTGCCGATGGCCTCCATCTTCTGCGCCATGCGCAGCGCTTCTTCGGCCTGACGCAGCGCGTCGGCGGTTTCGCGGTCGGCGGTGACGTCGCGGCCCACGCCGTGGATGCGCCGCGTGCGCGGATCGAGCGACAGCGTCCACGCGATCCAGCGCCAACCGCCATCGATGCGCGCGAGCCGGCATTCATAACGCACCGGCGCGCCAGTCGCGCGCAGCCGGTCAATTTCGAGCGTGACGGAGGACGCGTCGTCGGGATGAACCAGTTCGAGCATCGTGCGCGCGTGCAGGCGTTGCCCGTCCATCCCGAGCACCGACGACCACGACGGACTCACGCGCAACAGCGCGCCTTCGAAGCTCGCGATCACGAACAGGTCTTCGCTCAGTTCCCACAGCCGGTCGCGGTCGGCGACGACTTCGGTCACGCGCCGCTCGAGCGTCTCGTTCAGATCGCGCAGCGCGGACTGCGCCCGGGTGCGCTCGGCGATTTCATCCTGCGCCGCCTGAAAGAGCCGCGCATTGTCGATGGCAATCGACGCCTGCGCCGCGATGCCGCCGAGAATGTTCTCGGCGCGCTCGTCGAAGATGTTCGGCTCGGGATGCCCGAAGAACAGACCGCCGAGCACTTCGCCAGTACGCGAGACGACCGGCGCGGCGAGATAGCTGCACACCGCGAGATGGCCTTTCGGCATGCCGTGATGCGGCGCGTTGTGGCCGTAGCGCGGGTCTTTGGTGATATCGGCTGAACGGACGATACCCTCGCCGCGAAACGTCGGCCCGAACACGCTCGTGTTGCGCGGCATCGGAAACTTGGCGAAGGTGTCCTTCGGCACACCCGAGAGCGCGTAGAGCGTGTAGCTGCCGCCTTCGTTGTCGAGCACGTTGTAGAAGAACGAACCGAACGCCGCGCCGGTCAGTTCGGTGGCCGCGTCGGTCACCACTTGCACGACGCGCGCAAGATCGAGTTCGCCCGCGACCGTCGTGCCGACGCGGTTCAGCACTTCCAGCACGCGCGATTCCTCGCGCAGACGCTGCTCTGTCTCGCGACGCAGCCGCGCGAGCCGCAGATTGCTCGCCACGCGGGCAAGCAGTTCCCGAGCGGAGAACGGTTTGGTGAGGTAATCGTCGGCGCCGGCGTCGAGGCCGCCCACGCGCGCTTCCTCGCCCGCCCGCGCCGACAGCAGCACGACCGGCGTGTCGCGTAACGTCTCATCTCCACGCAGCGCGCGCAGCATGCCGAAGCCGTCGAGGCGCGGCATCATCACATCGGACACGATCACGTCGGGGCGCAGCGCGCGGGCGGCATCGAGCGCGGCGGCGCCATCGGCGGCGACGGCGACGTCGTGGCCCGCTGCGGCCAGCATGCGGCGCATGTAGTCGCGCAAGTCGGCGTTATCGTCGACGACGAGCACGCGGCCCGTTGCCGCGGGCGATGCAGTTTCCGCGTCGGCCGGCGCGAGCGGCTCGTCGAATGCGGGAACGAGACCGCCGATATCGCTGATGGCACTCACGATTTCGTCCGACGCATCGGGGTTCCAGCGCAGCGCCGCATCCACATAGGAACGTGCGCCGCTGCTCGCTTCGGCGCGCGCAGCGGACTCGCGCGGGACGGACGCCTGCTGCGCGGCGGGCAGCGCGACGCGGAAGCACGCGCCTTCGCCGGGCCGGCTTTCGACGCCGATGCGCCCGCCATGCAGCTTGACCAGCTCCTGCACCATCGCAAGGCCAATGCCGCTGCCTTCGACCGAGCGCCCCGTCGCGCCCGCGACACGATGAAAGCGCTCGAAGACGCGTTCCAGTTCGGCTTGCGGAATGCCGATGCCCGTGTCGCGCACGCACATCTCGATTTCGCGATCAGCGGTCGTGCGCAGCGACACTTCGATCGCGCCATCGAATGTGAACTTGAACGCGTTCGACAGCAGGTTCATGACGACTTTCTCCCACATGTCGCGGTCGATGTCCGCGAGGATGGGCGTACGCGGAACATCGATGCGCAGCTCGACGCCGGCCGATTCGATGGCCGAGCGGAACAGCGACGCGAGTTCGACGGTGAACGCGGCGATGTCCGTCGTCTGCCGATGCATCTCGATGCGGCCCGCCTCGATGCGCGAAAAGTCCAGCAGCGCGTTGACGAGCTTCAGCAGCCGCAAGCCATTGCGATGCATCATCTCGACGAGGCGCACCTCGCCGGGCGCGACGCGCTCGCGGTTCGCGAGCATCTCTTCGAGCGGGCCGAGCATCAGCGTGAGCGGCGTGCGGAATTCGTGGCTGATGTTCGAGAAGAACGTCGTCTTCGCGCGATCGATTTCCGCGAGTGCTTCGGCGCGGCGGCGTTCTTCGTCGTAGGCATGGGCGTAGCCGATCGCCGCGCTGATCTGTCCCGCGACGAGATTCATGAACGCGCGATAGCCGTCATCGAACAGGCGATACGGATTCAGCGCGACGACGAGCACACCCGCGTGACCGGTGTCGCCGGTCGGCGCGATCGGCAGCAGCAAGGCGCGCGTGGGCGCCGCGTTCCATGCGCCGCTCGGCAACGCGACGTCGAAATGCTCCTGCAGGTTCGTCACGAGCCGCGCCTCGTTCTCGCGCAGGACATCGTGAACGGGCCATGCGCCGGGCTGCCCCGCATGCAGCGTTTCGGGCGCGGCGGGATGCCCCGGCGCAATGCCGCACGCGCCGACGAGCGTCGCCGTCTGGTTCGCGGGCTCGGCTGCGTAGAGCAGGGCGAAGGGCATGTCGCGCGGGGCGTCACGGAGCGCCTTCATCGAACGTTCGCAGGCCTCGCGCCAGGTGCGCGCATCGGCGGCGGACGTGGCCAGTTCGCGCAGCACCAGGAGTTGGCGTTCGCCGAGCACGCGTTGCGTATCGTCGCTATTCGCGCAGATGATGCCGCCGGCGCCGCCGCGATCGTCGGGAATCGGGCTGTAGGAGAACGTGTAGTAGGTTTCCTCCGGGAAGCCGTTGCGCTCCATGATGAGCAGCTTCTGTTCGACGAACGTGCCTTCGACGCCCGCGAGCGCGGTGTCCAGCAGCGGTCCGATGTCGTTCCAGATCTCGCGCCACACGACGGAGGTTGGCTGGCCGAGCGCCTGCGGATGCTTGCCGCCGATGATCGGCTTGTAGGCGTCGTTGTAGAAGAACAGAAGCTCGCGGCCCCAGCCGATCCAGATGGGCTGGCGCGAGGTCAGCATGATGCGGATGGCCGTCTTGAGGCTTTGCGGCCACTGCGCCGGTTCGCCGAGCGAGGTCTGGGTCCAATCGAAGCCACGGATGAGCACGCCCATCTCGCCGCCGCCGAGCAGGAAGCTCGGTTCGACGCCGTCTGCTGTCGTATCCGGGATCACATTATTGGACTTCATCGACGCTGAATCTCCTCGCTGGTCTTGTCGATGCGGCGGCACGGCTCGCAAAAGCGACGTTCTGGGGATGTGGCTAGGTGAATGAGCCACGCGATTTTCGCATGGAACACGCGGTTTCCCGTCATCGGCAAGCGGGGCAGCCACGGCGAATCCGGGTGCGTTCCGGCCAACAGCAAGTATCGTGACCCGCGCGTATCAATTCCTCCCGAAAAGTGGGCAATCTGCTGGAAGTCACATGTAAGGATTGCTTCTTGCTTGGACAAAAGTTATGAGCAGGGAGAACTTTATGCAAACCAGACAGCAGGCATCGACCGACCAACTCGACACCATCCCCGACACCACCAGCCCCGCCTATGCGAAGGCGAACCCGGTGATGCGGGCATTCGACAGCTTCGCGAGTCTCGTCACGCGCTGGGCCGGGTCGCCTTATGCGTTCGGCTTCGCGGTGACGAGCATCGTCGTATGGGTCGTCACCGGGCCGATCTTTCACTACTCGGACGGCTGGCAGCTCGTCATCAATACCGGCACGACGATCGTCACGTTCCTGATGGTGTTCCTGATCCAGCAGAGCCAGAACAAGGACAGCGTCGCGCTGCATCTGAAACTGAACGAACTGCTCGCGTCGCACCGAAGGGCGAGCAATCAGCTGATCGGCATCGAGGATGCAAGCGAGGAAGAACTGCGCAGGCTCGCCGCCGCTTACCTGCGTCTGGCCGCCGAGGGCGGTGCAAACGCGGGAAAAGGACCGTCGCCGGCGTGTGACGTCGCTGCTGCCGATGCCGATGCCGATGCAGAAACCGAAGCGGAAGGCGCAGGCGGGCGGTCGCGAGGCAACGGCGCGCGCTGAAGGCCGCGCCCTCGCGTTACGTGTCCTTGTGCCCCGGCAGCACTGCGCCGAGCACCTGCTTCGCGGTATCGACGATTACGTTGCGTTGATCGGGATCGCCTTCGAACAGTGTCGTCGCGAACGCCTTCGCCTGTTGCAGCGTGAAGTGCGGCGGCAGCGGCGGCACGTTCGGATCGGTCTTCACTTCGATCACGACAGGACGATCCGACGCGAGCGCTTCGTCCCACACCGCGGCCATGCGCTCGGCATCGTCGACATAGAAGCCGCGCAAGCCGATCAGTTCCGCGAAGCGGTGATACGGCACCGACGGAATCTGCTGCGACGCTTCGAACTTCGGATCGCCGTTCATCACGCGCTGTTCCCACGTGACCTGATTCAGGTCTTCGTTGTTGAGCACCATGCAGATCCAGCGCGGATCGGACCACTGTTTCCAGTATTTCGATACGGTGATGAGTTCGGCCATGTTGCTCATCTGCATGGCGCCGTCGCCGACGAGCGCGATCACCGGCCGCTCGGGATGCGCGAACTTCGCGGCGATCGCATAAGGGACCGCTGCGCCCATCGATGCCAGGCCGCCGGACAGCGAGCACATCATGCCGCGCTTCACTTTGAGATCGCGTGCATACCAGTTCGCGCACGAACCGGAATCGCTGGTGACGATCGCGTTCGACGGCACACGCGGCGACAGTTCCCACACCGTGCGTTGCGGATTGACGCCGCTTTGCGCGGGTTCGAGCGCGCGCTTTTCGAGCTTTTTCCACCAGTCTTCCATCCAGCCTTCGATGTCCTTGCGCCACGCACGATCCGTCTTCTCTTCGAGCAGCGGCAGCAGCGCGCGCAAGGTTTCGGCGCTATCGCCGACGAGGTTGACTTCCATCGGATAGCGGATCGACAGCATGTCCGCCTTGATGTCGATCTGCACGCCGCGCGCCGCGCCTTCCTTCGGCAGAAACTCGGAGTAGGGGAAGCCCGAGCCGATCATCAGCAGCGTGTCGCAGCCGGTCATCAGCTTGTAGCTGGGCTCGGTGCCGAGCAGGCCGATCGAGCCGGTGACGAAAGGCAGATCGTCGGGCAACGCGGCCTTGCCGAGCAGCGCCTTCGCGACGCCCGCGCCCAGCTTCTCGGCGACGGCGATCACTTCGTCGGTGGCCTGAAGCGCGCCCGCGCCGACGAGGATCGCGACCTTCTTGCCCGCGTTGAGCACATCGGCGGCGCGTTGGAGATCGTCGGCATAAGGGACGATTTTCGGCGCGCGATAGCCGACGCCCGAATGCACCGTCCCATGCTTGCGGCCGGGCGGCTCGTAGTCCATGTCCTGAAGATCGTTCGGCAGGATCAGCGCCGTGACCCTGCGTTCGCCGAGCGCCGTGCGGACCGCGCGATCGACGAGATGCCGAATCTGCGACGGCACGCTCGCCTGCTGCACGAAGGCGCCGGCGACATCCTTGAACATGGCCGACAGATCGAGTTCCTGCTGATAGTGTCCGCCGAGCGCGGCGCGCGCCTGCTGGCCTGCAATGGCGAGCACCGGGACGTGATCGAGCCTGGCGTCGTAAAGACCGGTCAGCAGATGCGAAGCGCCCGGCCCCGAAGTGGCAATGCACACGCCGAGCTCACCCGTGAACTTCGCATGGGCGGAGGCCATGAACGCGGCCATTTCCTCGTGCCGCGCCTGAATGAATTCGATCTTGCCGTTCGCGCGATTGAGCGCGCCGAACACGCCGTTGATGCCATCGCCGGGATATCCGAAGATGCGGCGCACGCCCCAGGCGTACAGGCGGTCGACCAGAAAATCGCCGACGGTGGTTGACATGGTGATTGCCTCCGTAATGCGTGCGGGATGAATGCAGCAACGAGAGGCGGCCAGCAAGGCACATGCCGAATGCGTGGAATCGCGATGTCAGCTCAGTGCGGGATTTTCGCGGGCGTCGCCCTGCGTTTCAGCACGCGCGCCTGCAACACGATCACGAGCAAGAGGAACAGGCCGCGAATCACCGACTGCCAGTACGCGGACAAGCTGATATAGCCCAGCCCGTTCTCGAAGTTCAGCAGGTTGAACACGAGCCCGAGCAGCGCGACGCCTGCAATCGTCATCGCGATGGAGCCTTCGCCGCCCGTCAGCCGCGTGCCGCCGAGCACGACCGCCGAGATCGCGAACAGCTCCCAGCCGACGCCTTCGTTCGGCTGTCCCGCGCCGAATTGCGCCGCCAGAATCGCGCCGGCGATGCCCGCGAGCAGTCCGCTCACCGCATAGACCGCGACGAGCGTGCGATCCACGTTCAGCCCCATCAGCCGCGATGCCTCTTCGCTGCCGCCGATGGCGAGCGCATGCCGCCCGAAGCGCGAACTGCGCAGCGCGATCCACCCGGCGACTGCCGCGATCAGCGACACGATGCCCGGTATCGGCAAACCGAGGAAATCGCCCTGGCCGAACGCGGCGAAGTTCGTGTCCGATGAGATCGCGACCGCATCGTTATGACCGAGCAATAGCGCGAGGCCGTGCGCGCCGAGGCTCGTCGCGAGCGTGACGATGAACGGCAGAATCCGCATATGCGTGATGACCATGCCGTTCAGCACGCCCACGGCCAGCCCCGCGAACGATCCGGCAAGCACGCCCGCCACCGCGCCGTGCGGGCTCGCCAGCGCCGACACGACGCTCGCCAGCGCGGCCACTGCGCCCACGGACAAGTCGATACCGCCTGTGATGATGACGAACGCCATGCCGATGGAGATCAGCGCGAACATCGAGTTGTATCGCCAGAAAGACGTCACGTTGTACGCGGACGTGAAATGCTCGTAGCGCACGAGGCCGAGCACGAGCAGGGCCACGAGTGCGATCAGGATCGGAAGGTTCTTCTTCATGTCATGAGCCCCGGCGACGCTGCACGTAGACGGCGGCGATGATAATCGCGGCCTTGAGCACGAGCGCGGCGGCATCCGGAATGCCGTGCGCGAGCAGCGTGTAACGCAATAGCTGAATGATGAGCGCGCCAATCAGCGTGCCCGTGATAAACGCCTTGCCGCCCGTCAGCGCGGTGCCGCCGACAGCCACGGCCGCGATCGCATCGAGTTCGACGCCGAGTCCGACCACGTTCGCATCCGAAGACGAATTCACCGAGATCGAAATCAGTCCCGCGAGGCCTGCGAGCGCCGCGCAAAGCGTATAGGCGATGAGTTTTACGCGGGCGGTCGGAATGCCGCACAGATAGGCCGCATCCTCGTTGCCGCCGGTGACGAGCAGGTATTTGCCGAAGAGCGTCTTGCGCACGATCCACGTGAAGATCGCGACGAGCGCGAGCATCAGGAGAATCTGGAACGGCACGCCCGCGACCTTGCCGAGCGCAATCCACTGGAACGCGGGATTGTTGAACGCCTGAAGGCTGCCGTCGGTGACGACCTGCGCGATGCCGCGTCCCGCGATGAACAGCACGAGCGTCGCGACAATCGGCTGCACGTGAAGCCTCGTCACGAGCAGTCCGTTGAACACGCCGCATAGCGCGGCGGCCAGTACCGGCAGCGTGAACGCGAGCAAAATGCCGAGCGGTCCGTCGATGTTCATGAAGAGCATCGGCGCGAGCGCGCCTGCAATCGCCATCGAAGCGCCCACGGACAGATCGATGCCGCCCGTCGCCACGACGAGCGTCATGCCGATGCCGACGATCACGATCGTCACCACCTGCGTGAGATTCACGTTGAAGGTCTGCAGCGACCAGAAGTGGTCCGTGAAGATGAGGTTGAACACGATCATCGCGAAGAGCACGACGATTTCGCGCTGTATCGCGATGCCGCGCTTCTTTCTCGGCGGCGCAGCCTGTGCGTCGGCGGCGAGCGGTGCGGCGGGTTGCGTCTTGTCGATCATGCTTCGTTTCCTTGCGCCGCGCTCGCTTGCGTCAGCGTCGATTTCTCGCCCGAGCCGTAGGCGATCGCATCCATGATCGACGCCTCGGTCATCTGCGCGCCGTCGAGTTGCGCGACCGTTTCGCCATCGCGGATCACGACCGCGCGGTCGGCCACGGCGGTCAGCTCTTCCAGTTCGGATGCCGATAACAGCACGGCCATCCCCGCGTCGCGCAACTCGCGCACGATCTTCGCGACATCCGCTTTCGCGCCGACGTCGATGCCGCGCGTCGGTTCGTCGAGCAGCAGCAGGCGCGGGTGAGTCGCGAGCCAGCGTGCGAGCAGTACTTTCTGCTGATTGCCGCCCGACAGTTCGCGCACCGGTTGATCCGGCGAACGCAGCTTGATGCCGAGCGAGGCGATGAAGCCATCGACGATCTCGCGCTGCTTCGCCACATCGACGATGCCGCGTTTCGTCAGCGCGGGCAGGCAGACGAGGGTGAGGTTGTCGCGCACCGAAAGGTCCGGGACGATGCCTTCGGCCTTGCGGTCCTCGGTGAGATATGCGATGCCGCGAGCGATGGCATCTTTCGGAGAACGGAACGACACGTCATCGCCGCCGACCGCGAGCGTGCCTTGCGACGGGCGGTCCGCGCCGAACAGCAGGCGCATCGTTTCCGTGCGTCCCGAGCCGAGCAGCCCCGCGAGACCGACGGCTTCGCCCGCGTGCACGTCGAGCGATACGTTCGCGACTTTCGCGCCAGCCGCAAGCGATTGCGCGCTCAGCGCGACCGCGCCGCGCTTTTCGAGATTCGCTTGCTTCACCGCGCTGTCTTCGTGCACGACGGCGGCGAGCGTGCGGCCGAGCATCGTCGTGACGAGCCTGAGCTTGTCCATCTCCTGCATCGTGCTTTCGGCGACGGTCTGGCCGTCGCGCATCACGGTGACGCGGTCGCATAGCGCGTACAGTTCGTCGAGCCGATGCGACACGAAGATCACCGCGCGTCCGTCGTCACGCAGACGGCGAACCACGGTGAACAGCAATTCGACTTCGCGTTCGTCGAGCGAGGATGTCGATTCGTCCATGATGACCATCTTCGCATCCGACGACACGGCGCGCGCCAGCGCGACCATTTGCTGTATCGCGGTCGAATAGTCTCGTACGGGCTTTTTGACATCGATATGCAATCCGAACGATTCGAGCAAGTCGGATGCGCGACGCTGCACCGTCTTCCAGTCGATCAGGCCGAAACGGCGCGGCTCGCGTCCGAGAAAGATGTTCTCCGCGACCGAGCGGAACGGCACGAGGTTGATCTCCTGATAGATCGTGCTGATGCCGGATTCGCGCGCTTCCTTCGGCGTGCGGAAATCGGCTTCGCGGCCATCGAACCGAATCGTTCCGCCGCTCTTGCGATACGCGCCCGTCAGAATCTTGATGAGCGTGGACTTGCCCGCGCCGTTCTGACCGATGAGCGCGTGCACTTCGCCCGCCGCCACGGTGAGCCGCGCACGCTTCAATGCCGCGACGCCGCCGAACGCGATTTCGATGTCCTGCATGTCGAGTAGGGGAGTCTGAGCCATGCGTGTTGTCCGTCGATTGAAAAGGGCGGGCACGACTGCTCGCGCGCCCGCAACGCACACACGCTTGCTTCAGTACCCGTACTGCATGCTCTGATCGACGTTGCTCTTGTCGTAGAAGCGGTCGGAGACTTTCACCCACGGCGGAATGGTCTCGCCCTTCGCATACTTCTGCGCGACATCGCACGCGAGCGGCCCGAAGAAGGGGCTCGACTGCACGCTTGCGCCGAGCTCGCCCGCCTTGATCGCTTCGAGCCCGCCCTTGGTGCCGTCGATCGTCACGAGAATGATGTCCTTGCCCGGCTGCTTGCCGGCGGCCTTGATCGCGGCGATCGCACCGAGCGCCATTTCGTCGTTGTGCGCGTAGACGGCGGTCACGTCGGGATGCGCCTGCAACAGCGTTTCCATGACCTGGCGGCCCTTGTCGCGAGCGAAGTCACCGCTTTGCGACGCGACGATCTTCATGCCCGGATTCTTCGCGATGACTTCATCGAATCCCTTCTTGCGATCGTTCGCCGCCGATGCGCCCGTCGAGCCTTCGAGTTCGATGATCGTCGCCTTGCCGTTGGTCGCCTTCACGAGCCAGTCGGCGGCGCGGTGTCCCTGATCGATGAAATCCGAGCCGATGAACGTGAGGTAGTCGCGGCCGGCCTTCGCCATCGACTGATCGATGTTGCGGTCGACGAGAATCACCGGAATGCCCGCCTTCTTCGCCTGCATGACGACCGGCACAAGCGGTTTCTCTTCGCGCGGCGGGAACACGAGCAGGTCGACGCGCTGCGCGATCATGCTCTGGATATCCGACACCTGCTTCGCTGCAGAGCTGTTCGCATCCGTCATGACCATCTGCCAGCCGCACTTCGCGGCGATGTCCTTGAAGCTCTTCGTCTCGGCGAGCCGCCACGGGTTGTTGCTCTCGGTCTGCGCGAAGCCCACGCGCAGCGGCTTCTTGTTCGGAATCTTGGGCAGGGCGTCGTCGGCGGCGTGCGCGGCGGTGAAGCCTGCGCAAAGCGTCAGCGCGGCGACGGCGCGCAGTGCGGCGGCGAGCGGGCGAATGCCCGGGCGTGATTGCTTCTCTAGCGACAGCATGTCTTCCTCCGATAAGGATGCTTCTCTTGTGGTGATGCCGATGCTTGTTGTTGCCCGGTCGATCTGCTGCGAGAGTGGCTTGCTGTTGCTGCTTTTATCGTTATGTACGGCGGTTCAGCGCCGTCAATCGTTACTGTGATGGATGGCAAGTTGCCTGACTTCATTGACGACCCTGACCGATCCGCGTTCGATCAGCGGACCGTCCAGCTTCACGGTGCGGCGCCGCACCGGCGCGCCCGCCGCGCGATTGTGTTCTTCCTGCAGAAGCGTTTCGACGGCCCAGCGGCCGAGATCGTAGTTCGGCAGCACGACCGTCGTCAGCGGCGGATGCGTGTGCCGTGCGATCTCCTGATCGTCGTATCCGACGACGGAAACATCGTCCGGCACACGCAGGCCGAGTTGCTTGAGCGCCTCGATCGCGCCGAGCGCCATCAAGTCGTTCGCGCAAAAAATCGCGGTCGGCGGATTGGCTTCGCGCATCAGCGAAAGCGTCTGCTCGAAGCCCGTGCCCGAACTCCAGTCGCCTTCGCGCACGAGTTCCGGCGCGAACGGCAGATCCGCTGTCGCGAGCGCGGTGCGATATCCCTTCAGGCGTTCGCGCGCGGCGTCCTGCCACGGCTCGCCATTGATGTACCCGATCCGCCGATGCCCCGCCGCCAGCAGATGATCCGTCGCCGTGTGCCCGCCCGCGACCTCCGCCGGCACCACCGACGACACGTTCGCCTCGCTCGTGTAGCAGTTGAGCAGAACGGTCGGCACCTGCGCGAGCGAGGCGGGCAGCGTGACGCGGCGCGTGTACACCGTCGCGTAGATCACGCCGAAGACGTTCGGATTGCCGAGCGTCGAATCCAGCACGCGCTGCTCGATCTCAGCGTTGCCGTGCGTCGAATAGACGGCGAGCATGCGGCCGTGCGCGAACGCGGTTTCGCGCGCCCCGTCGATGCTCACGACCGGATGCGGGCTCGTCGAGATTTCGTCGGCGAGATAGACGATCAGATTGCGCTCGCTTTGGGCGCCGAGCGTATCGATGGCTTCTAGGCTCGCGGATTCGCGCGGCGTCATGCGATAGCCGAGTTCCTGCGCAACCTTCAACACCTTGTCGCGCGTGGCGTCTGAAAACTTCGCGCCGCTCGCATTGTTGAGCACGAGCGATACCGTCGATTGCGAGACTCCGGTGAGCTTCGCGATGTCGGTCATCGTCGGACGGCGGGGCGTGGTTTTCTTCATCGTGCGGCAACGCAAGTCATAGAGCGAATGAAACTTACCACTAATATTAGTGATGAACAACGCGGGGATTTCCTAACCAAATGGTGAACTAGCACGGGGTTTTCCCGATCTATTACTAATAATATTGACGGCCCGATTGCACGCATGCCATCCTGTTTTCGATCGAACGATGACCGAAACAACGGAGGAGACGATGGGCCGGTATGACGAAAGCACGAGAGATGCGCTCGCTCGAGCGTTCGAGAAAGATGGCTTCGTACTGCTGCAGGATCACTTTGACCGCGCGAAGCTCGCAACATGGCGCGATGCGTTCGCGCCGCTCTTCGCACCGCATGTCGAGGCGGCGCGCGAGGCATCGGCCAGCGGCAATCGCGGGCCGGGGCGCTACTACGTGACCTTGCCGTTCGAGGGCGAATTCGCGGACCCGGCTATCTTCTGCGACGAAGATATCGTCGGCATTGTCGAGCGCGTGGCCGGGCCGGACCCGGTGATGTGCCAGCTCGCCACCGATACGCCGGTGCGGGGGTCCGACTTCCAGGACTGGCATCGCGATACGCCGCCGCTCTTCGACGACGCGCCGGAAACGCCGTCGTTCCAGCTTGCGGTGAACTTTCCGCTCGTCGATGTCGACGACCGTAACGGCTCGCTCGAAACGACGCGCGGCACGCATCGCATCTCGCGCGAAGAAGCGCTCGCCGGTCTTGCCGATGGCCGCTTTCCGCCCGAGCGCGTGCCGATGCGCCTCGGCGACGTGATGATCCGCGACGTGCGCGGGCTGCATCGCGGCACCCCGAACCTCACCGACGAACCGCGTCCGATGGTCGTGATCGGCTATAGCCGCGCGTGGTATTTCCGGCCCGAAGTGCATATCGACGTGCCGCGCGCCGTGCTCGCCGATTTGCCGTCGCGTGCGAAGCGTCTCTTGCGCTACAACCCGGTGGTCGAGCAAACCGCGCGCATTTTCGACGAAAACTACCGGCAGTTCGCATATTGAGCGCCGATCACATCGAGAGCGCGGACGACGCGCTCGTTACTTTGCGTCATGGCGCGCGGCGCGTGGTGCTCGCGCCGCATATCGGCGGGGCGATTGCAGCGTTCTTCGACGCGCACGCGGACGGCGAGCGTCACTGGCTGCGTCCCGCCACGCCCGATGCGCTCGCCGCGCGCAACCCACTCGGCATGGCGAGCTTTCCGCTGGTGCCGTACTGCAACCGCATCCGCGATGCGCGCTTTACGTTCGACGGCGCGCTCGTCGATCTGTCCGGCGACGGCAATCTGTTTCCGCACGCGCTGCATGGCAACGCGTGGCGGCTGCCGTGGCGCGTCGAGGCGTTATCGGAGGCGAGCGCGCGGCTCGCGCTCAGTCACGCGCCATCGATGGAAGCCGCGCATCACTGGCCGTTCGCGTATGAGGCGGCGCAGGACATCGCGCTGGACGGGACATCGCTGACGGTCACGATGTCGCTGCGCAATTTGTCCGATCGGCGCATGCCGTTCGGCATCGGCCATCATCCGTACTTTCCGCGCACGTCGAACACGCGCGTGCATGCACGGGTTTCGTCGATGTGGCACACGACGCCCGATCCACTGCCGACGCACATCGGGCCGCATCCGAGCGTGGACGCGCTGGCGTCGCCCGAAGGCATGTCCGCCGAAGCGTTCGATCTCGACAACAACTTCGCGGGCTGGACGCGCACGGCGTCGATCGCGTGGCCGGACGAGCATCGCACGGTGACGCTCGACGCCGACGCGCCGTTCGACTTCATGGTGATCTATGCGCCAGCGGCTTTTCCGTCGCTGTTGTGCGTGGAGCCGGTAAGCAACGTGGCGGACTGGGTGAACCTCGATGTCGATCACGCGCTGAAGGGCGGCGGCGTGCTCGAACCGGGCGACGCGACGAGCGTCGCGTTCAGACTGACGCCGCGGACGGATTAGCGCCGGCGGCGTCGGCGCGGGCGTTAGTGCCCGAAGAACACGGTGCAGGCGGGCGCCCATGCGCAGCTTTCGACGCTGCGTCCGCTCGCCGACACGCCCGCGTTGCCAGTCGCACCGCCATAGGCGCGGTCGTCGCCGGCGTCGGACTTGACGTTCGCATCGCGTTCCGGCGCGCCGTTGTGCGGCTGCATTGGACGCATCGTCTGCACGAGTTGTTGCGCGGACTCAGGCATGCCTTCGGCGCGCGCGTTGCCGACGCTCGCGGTCACTGCACAGGCGGCCATCATCGCGACGACTTTCAGGTTGAGGCTCGGCTTCATGTTCCAGCTCCTTGTAACGAATGCTCAAGCAGCCGGAAACGAATTTCGCGGACTCCTTGCAGCGTTAGGGCAAAGTCGCGCGATGAATGAATCCGGGCAAACGCGCGAACGATACGGGCACGCGGTGGATTCACCACGGTGCTGTATCGAGCGCGAGAAACATCGCGCAGGCACACGTTACGGATTCGGGTGAGGACGCGAAATCCCTATGTGGAAGGGATGCGTTGGGAGGGATCGGCCACGACTTGCGACCGCTTATCGTGAGGACGCCAGAAACAAAAAGGCCGCGCATCGAACGCGGCCTGCACACTCGTCAGACGAAGCGCGTTAGTTAGTCTTGCTGCCGCTGCTAGAGCCGCTCTTCTTGTTCATATGGCTGCTGGAGCCCGTCGATCCGCTCGACGAGTCCATCGTGCTCGAGCCCGATGCGCCGGATGTGGCGCCCGTCGTGCCATGCGCGTTCGGCGTGCTCATGCCGGTGCCGCCCTGCCCCGCGCCGTTACCGCCCGCCGTGCCGCCGCCCGCACCGCCTGCTCCGCCTCCTGCACCGCCGCCCGCGCCCTGCGCGAACGCAGCGCCCGACAAGCTCAACACTAACGCGGACACGAGCAAACTCTTCTTAGCGATCTTCATGGTGCCTCCCTTGATGGTGGTTTAAGCGCGCCGCTTCGCGTTGACCGCGCGGCGTCGCGGCTTACATACCGCAATCGCTGTGCCGCGCGATGAAAGCCTCGCTTAGGTCGATCACGCCAGGAAGCACAGAGTGCGTCAGGCGAGCGCCTCGTCGCACCATTCAATTGCCCATGCCCGCGCGCAATGTAAGGCGTCCCATTCATTGGCGAATGAGTCGAGATCGCCGGAGTCGTGGACTTCGAGATTGGGCGTGTATTCATTGGGCGCGCTCGTGATTCGGGCGTGCGCGTAGAAGCTGCCGTCTTCATCGTGACGGGCGGTGCAGTCGATATGGAAGTTCTTGTAGTCGAAACGCATTCGGGAAGTCTCCGCTAATGAAGTCATCAACTCGGTTGAGGCAAGGCGATGTCACAGGAGCGATGCTTGCTCGATCGGTATGACGCGATACCAGGAGCAAACTCGTGACCAAAGCCAACGCGCATGGACAATCGACGGACGAAGAAGACAAGGCCGCGTTCGAAGAGTTCAAGACGCTCGTGAACATGACGGCGCATCAACTCGACAAATGGCTCGCGACGGAAGAGTCCCGCGCAGTCGGCCAGAAAGACGGCGATGCCGAGTCGGTCGGCCACAAGTCGGGCAGACGCATCATCGAATTGCTTGGCGCAAAGAAGAGCGACTTGCAGGCCGATGACTACGCGCACATGCGCAAAGTGGCCGGCTATGTGAAGCGCCATTTGGCGCAGCGTCCGCACGGCGATATCGAGCATACGAACTGGCGTTATTCGCTGATGAACTGGGGACATGATCCGTTGAAGTAGAACGCCCTTTGACCTCGCACGACACGGATAGCATACTGTATAAACATACAGTATCATAGCCAAAATGGAACTGTCAGAAAAGCTCGAAATTCTCGCGGATGCTGCCAAGTACGACGCCTCGTGCGCGAGCGGCGGCGCGCCGAAACGCGAGTCGCGCGGCGTGGACGGCCTCGGCGCGAGCACGGGCTCGGGCATCTGCCACAGCTTCACGCCGGACGGCCGCTGCGTGTCCTTGCTGAAGATTCTGCTGACCAACTTTTGCCTGTACGACTGCCGCTATTGCATCAACCGCCGGTCGAGCAACGTGCCGCGCGCGCGCTTCACGCCGGAAGAAGTGGTCACACTGACGGTGGATTTTTATCGCCGCAATTACATCGACGGCCTGTTTCTCAGTTCCGGCGTCATTCGCTCGTCGAATTACACGATGGAGCAGCTCGTTCTCGTCGCGAAGACGTTGCGCGAGAAGCATCAGTTTCGCGGCTACATCCATCTGAAAACCATACCGGATGCCGATCCGGAAATCATCGCGCAGGCGGGGCGGTATGCGGACCGGCTGAGCGTGAATATCGAGCTACCGACCGAGATCAGCCTCGAACGTCTCGCGCCAGAAAAAAGCGGGCGAACCATCAAGCTCGCGATGGGCAATATCCGCGTGGCGCGAGAAGAATCGGAAGCGGAGCCACGCGCGCCACGTTTCGCGCCGGCGGGGCAGAGCACGCAGATGATCGTCGGCGCCGACGAAACGGACGACCGCACCATCCTCGGCACCGCCGAAACGCTGTACGGTTCCTATCAACTGAAGCGCGTCTACTATTCCGCGTTCAGCCCGATTCCGGACAGCCCGACCGGCGTTCCGTCGAAAGCGCCGCCGCTGTTGCGGGAGCACCGGCTGTATCAGGCGGACTTTTTGATGCGCGGTTATGGCTTCAATGCAGCCGAACTTCTCGGCGATGCCGGCAATTTGCCGCTCGATGTCGATCCCAAGCTCGCCTGGGCGCTTGCTCACCGCGAGCGCTTTCCGGTCGATCTGAATGCCGCGCCGGCGCGCATGATCGCGCGTGTGCCGGGCATCGGCATGCGCAACGCGAAGCGCATCGTCGAATTGCGCCGGACGCGGCGCGTGCGCTACCACGACCTCGTGCGGCTTCGCTGCAGCATGGACAAGGTGAAGCCGTTTGTGGTGACGGAGGATTATCGGCCGCCGCTCGTCGAGGCATCGTCGGAGAATTTGCGGCGGGCGCTCGCGACGCAGCCAGTGCAGTTGTCGCTTCTGTAGCGTCGAAATGCAGGCCATCACCATCGACGACGATTTCGACGCCTGGCGCAGCGCGGCGCTGAACGCGCTGTCGCTCGGACTCGCGCCCGAAGCGATCGACTGGCGCACGCGCCAGAGCGAAGCGCCCGCGTTGTTCGAAGCGCCCGCGTTGTTCGAAGCGAACGCCGATGCCGCCGCGCCTTCGGGCCAGCCGCAACAGGTGCGCGTCTCGCGCGAACTCGCCGCGCTGCTGAAAGACGCCGCGCATTTCCGCGACGCGCATCGCTGGGGCTTTCTGTATCGCGTGTTATGGCGATGGACCCACGGCGATCGCTCGGTCGCTTCTCCCGCCGACGAAGACGGCGCGCGCCTCTACAAGATGGCGAAGGCGGTGCGGCGCGCGCAGCACGACATGATTGCCTACGTGCGTTTTCGTCAGCGCGACGCGTCGCTCGGCCCGCCCGAATACGTTGCGTGGTACGAGCCGGATCACGATGTCCTCGCGTGGGGCGCGGATCACTTCGCGGCGCGCATGGGCCGCTCGACATGGCTCATCACGACGCCCGACGGCGCGGCGATGTGGAACGGCGAGCGCCTGCAGATCGAGCGCCGCCGCGCGCTGGCGTCCGACCATGCGACGGACACGCCCGACGCCGCCGAAGACCTCTGGATGACTTACTACCGCAGCATCTTCAATCCGGCGCGTCTCAATGAGTCCGCGCTCGAACAGCACATGCCGGTGCGGTTCTGGAAGGGCTTGCCGGAAGGCGCGCTGATCCCCCAAATGCTGAGCGATGCGCGCGGCGGCGCGCGGCGCGTCGCGCAGGCGAGGACGGTCGGCGCGCTCGGCGGCAAGACGGTGCAGGTCGAGGCGGAAGATGCGCAGCCGGAACGCGACGCGCCCACCTCGCTCGATACCTGCCGCCGCTGCGATCTCTGGCGCAATGCGACGCAGGCGGTGCACGGCGCGGGGCCGCCCGATGCGCGCATCATGCTGCTTGGCGAACAGCCCGGCGATCAGGAAGACCTGAAAGGCGAGCCGTTCGTCGGACCGGCCGGACAATTGCTCGACGACGCGATGCGTCGCGCCGGTGTGCCGCGCGAACAGGTGTATCTGACCAACGCGGTGAAGCATTTCAAGTGGGAGCCGCGCGGCAAGCGGCGTCTGCACAAGACGCCCGCGCAGCAGGAAGTCGAAGCGTGTTCGTACTGGCTGGAACGCGAACTGAACGATACCGATGCACGCGTTATCGTCACGCTGGGCGCGACCGCGCTCACCGCGCTGCTCGGCAAGCGCGCGACCTTGCGCGAGCACGTCGGACGCGTGGTGCCGTTCGGCGACAAGCTGATCGTCGCGACGTATCACCCGTCGTACGCGCTCAGGCAGCAGGACGAAACGGCGCGCGAAAAGACCGTCGCCGATATCACCGATGCGCTCGCCAAGGCCCACGCGTTGAGCGCGGGCCCGGGCACGCGCTAGAAGGCCGCGCGCACGACTCCGCCGTCCGCACGCAACGCCGCGCCATTCGTCGCCGATGACAGCTCCGAGCACACATACACGACCATGCTCGCGATCTCTTCCGGCTGAATGAAGCGCTTGAGCAGCGAGCTTGGCCGCGCCTCCGCGAAGAACGACTTCTCCGCTTCCTCGAAGCTCTTGCCGCCCGAGAGCTTGTCGACGAACTCGGTCACGCCTTCTGAACTCGTCGGGCCGGGCAGCACCGCGTTGACGGTCACGCCCGTGCCTGCGCATGTTTCGGCGAGGCCACGCGAGAGCGCGAGTTGCGCGGTCTTCGTCAGTCCGTAGTGGATCATTTCGACGGGAATCTGAATGCCGCTCTCGCTGCTGATGAAGACGACGCGTCCCCAGTTCTTCGCCTTCATCTTCGGCAGATAGGCTCGCGACAGCCGCACGCCCGACATCACGTTGGCGTTGAAAAAACGCAGCCAGTCGTCGTCGGAAATATCTTCGAACGGCTTCGGTTCGAAGATGCCCATATTGTTCACGAGAATATCGACGTCGGGGAAGCGTTGCACCAGCGCGTTCACTTGCGCGGCGTCCGAGACATCGCCGGCGAAGCCTTCCACTTGCGCATTCGGCACGGCCTGGCGCAGCTTGTCGAGCGCGGCATCGACGGATGACTGCGAACGTCCATTGACGATCACGCGCGCTCCTTCACGCGCGAGGCCCACCGCGATGGCATGGCCGATTCCTTTCGTCGATCCCGAAACGAATGCGAGTTTGCTGCCGATCTTGAGGTCCATTCCTGACTCCGTGGTTGGTGGCGGTTCGTGTATCCGGTGCATGGTAGCGACGTCCGCGCAATCGCGCTGAAGCGCCGCGCAGCGGGCTCTTGCGGTGGATGAAACTTCGCGACATAAATGTTCGATGGCCCAGGCGGCGGGCCTCGTCCATAGTTGCGTCTGAAGCGAATCACCCAGCCAACGATTCATCAAGCCGAGCCGCCACCATGTCCAAGCCGATCCGTTCTTCCTCGCTCAATTCCATCCTCAAGCATGCGCGCCGCGTCGTGATCGCGGGCGTGATGACCAGCAGCGCGTTGTTCGCCGGCTGCGCGCAAGCCGGCCAATATCCGAACGCGACGACGGTCGCCGCGGCGCCCGCGACGCGTCCTGACGCAATCTACGTCTACGCGTTCGACAGCAGCGCAGGCGACGTCAAGCTCGACGATCACGGTATCGCATCGAAGCTGAAGGCCTCGATGTCCGGCGATTCGCCCGCACAACAGCAATCGCAGGAAGCGGTCGAAGCACGCGAGGCGGTCGCCAACGAAATCGTCGCGAAGCTGCAGTCGATGGGCTTGCCCGCGATCCGCGCCGATGTCCCGCCGCCGGACGATCGGAGCGTTCTGGTCGTCGCGGGCAGTATCGACAAGATCGACGCCGGCAACCGCCGCCGCCGCGTGCTGATCGGCCTCGGCGCGGGCGAAAGCAAGGTCGGTGCGACGGTGCAGCTCCTCTACAAGCCGGCGCACGGCGTACCGCAACTCGTCGAGCAGTTCGACGCGAGCGCGGACAGCGGCCACGCGCCGGGCGTCGCGGAGATGGCGGGCGTCGGCGCGGCGGCGGGCCATGCGATGAGTTCGCTGGCGGTATCGGGCGGACTGCATGGGGTGTCGGAAACGAAGCGGGCGGGCGTTTCGTCCGATGAAAAGCGCCTTGGCGATGCAATCGCGGTGCAGATCGGTAAAAGCGGCGCGGCGCAGGGATGGATGCCGGCCAGGAGTTGAGCGCGGACTCAAGAATGCCGGGGCGCGCGCCGATAAGACGCAGACGCAAACAAGCATCTTGAACCCGGCTCCTATGCACGGCACATACAATTTCTGGCTCGTCGCGGCGTCGCTCGTGGTGGCGACGCTCGCCTCGTTCACGGCGCTCGACATCTCCGGCCGCATCGCGGCGCTGTCCCGCTCGCGCATGCGCTACGTGTGGCTCGCGGGAGGCGCGGCATCGATGGGCACCGGCATTTGGTCGATGCATTTCATCGGCGTGCTCGCCTTCGCGCTGCCGATCCCGCTCGGCTATGACCTGAGCATCACGGCGGCGTCGCTCGGTGTTGCGATACTCGTCTCGTTCTTTGCGCTGTCCGTCATCAACGGCGCGCGGCTCACCATCGCGCGGCTCGTCGTCAGCAGCGTGCTGATGGGCGCGGGTATCGCGACGATGCATTACATGGGCGATGCCGCGATGCGCATGCAACCGGCCATCGTCTACGATCGCGCGCTGTTCGCGGCGTCGATTGCGATTGCGGTCACCGCATCCGGCGCGGCGCTGTGGATTGCACGCGCGCTGTCCGACGCGAGCCAGTCGAACTTGATCATCAAGCGCGTTGCGTCGGCGCTCGTGATGGGCATCGCGATCACCGGCATGCACTATACGGGCAATGCCGCCGCGAACTTTCCGCTCGGCGCGGTCTGCGGCGCGGCCAACGATGTGGACGTTCACTGGCTCGGCACGACCGTCACGCTCTTCACGCTGACGATCCTCGTCATCACGCTCGTGCTGTCGCGCTTCGACGCGCATAACGCGATGCTTGCCGGCTCCGTGACGAAGTTGCACGGACAGATCGTCCATATGGCGACGTTCGACACGCTCACGGATTTGCCGAACCGCCGCACGATGACCGAGCGCATCGAGCTGGCGGTCCGCCACGCGACGCACGGCGGCACTCGCTTCGCGATTCTTTTCATGGACCTCGACGGCTTCAAGACCATCAACGATTCGCTCGGCCACTCCACCGGCGACGAAGTGCTGAAGGCGTTCGCGCGACGCCTGCTGCAATGCGTGCGCGGCGGCGATACGGTCGCGCGGCTCGGCGGCGACGAGTTCGTCGTGCTGCTGGAGAACATGAAAGCGCATGGCGACGCGGAGCGGCTCGCCGAACGCATCCTCGATACGATGAGGAAGGGACTCGTGATCGGCGAGCATCCGTTGCAGGTGATGCCGAGCATCGGCATTGCGCTGTTCCCCGACGATGGCGAGAGCGTCGAAGCGCTGCTCAAGCATGCGGATGTCGCGATGTACGAGGCGAAGCGCGGCGGGCGTAGCACGTATCGCTTCTTCGAGGCGAGCATGAACGAAGCGGCGGTGCGCACGCTGAAGATTCAGCAGGCGTTGCACGAAGCGCTGGACGCGGGCTACTTCTTTCTGCTGTTTCAGCCGAAGTTTCGCGGCGGCGGCGAACTTGCGGGTGCGGAGGCGCTGATCCGGCTCGATCATCCGCAGAGCGGATTGCTGACGCCGATGGAGTTCATTCCGATTGCGGAGCGTTCGGGGCAGATCGTGGAAATCGGCTATTGGGTCGTGCGCGAGACCTGCCGGCAGATGGTGCGATGGCGCGAGGCGGGACGTCCTCCGGTGAAGGTGGCGATCAACCTGTCGCCGCGGCAGATGAACGAGACGGATCTCGTGGCTCGCATTCTGGCGATACTGCGCGAGGAAGGCGTGGCGAGCGAGCAGTTGATGTTCGAGATAACCGAGACGGTGGCGATGCAGGACGCCCCGCGCACCATCGACATGATTCGCGCGTTTCAGGACAATGGCTTCGAGATCGCCATCGACGATTTCGGCACGGGGTATTCGAGTCTCGCTTATTTGCAGCGTTTTCGTGCGAAGCAATTGAAGATCGACCGGTTCTTCACAAACGGGCTGGATGAGAACGGGCAGGAAGGGCGCGCGATCGTATCGGCGATTATTGCGCTCGCGCATTCGCTCGATATGGACGTGGTCGCGGAAGGGGTGGAGACGGGGACGCAGCGTGATCGGCTGCGCGATCTCATGTGTGATGAGATGCAGGGGTTCTTGTTGGCGAAGCCGCTTTCGGCGCAGGCGTTCGAGGCGTTGCTGGAGGAGGGGGCGGTGGGGGTTTGAGCGGAGATGCCGCACGGTGCGGGAAGCGGGCTCAATATGACGGGCCGCGCGCGGCCTGAATAACCGCGAGTTGACTCGTTGCGCATGGGATCACTTTTTGCTCTGGCATCGCAACTGCCACGTCTTCGGAGCCTCCCATGCTCACCTTCCGCACTGCACCGCTCGCTGTCATCGCCTTGTCGGTGACCGCGCTCATCACCGTACCGGCGACACCCGCGCACGCTCAAGACTCCGCCGCCTCAACGCCGAAGCAGGTCAAGAAAGCCGAACGCAAAGCTGCACGAGCCAAGAAGAATGCGGAACTGAGCGAGCTGGAAAAGAACGGCTACAACCCGTCCGGCCAGCAGACCGACTATCCGCGCAACCTGCAAAACGCCCAGCAGCGCATCAACGCGCAAAAGGCCGGCCAGCCCGCGCCGGCATCCGCTCCATGATCAAGGCTTGACGCGCGATGCGCCTTTCATGAGCGCATCGCACGAAGCCGTCATCAAGCCGCGTTCGCAAACCGCACGTCTGTCACGACGCTGCCAGGCATCGACGCTCGCACGCCCGGAACGTTGTCCATCCCGAACACAGGCCGGGCAAGATAGAAGCCCTGCGCAAGCACATGCGGCCATTGCGCGAGCCATTGCGCCTGCGCCAGTGTCTCCACACCCTCGACGACGATCTTGACGTTAAGCCGCGTCAGCAGCGCAAGCACCGACGAAAACACCGTTCGTGCGTTCGGACAACGCGGCGCTTCCGACAGCAGTTCCTTCGCGATCTTCACGGTCCCAAAGTCGATCGGCCCAAGCGCCGCAAGACAGGCGAAGCCCGTGCCGAAATCGTCCATCGCCACGTTCACGCCACAATCGCGCAGCCGTTGCACCACCCTCGACATGCAAGGAAAGCGAGCAAGATCCTGGCTCTCCGAGAGTTCGATTTCGATCAGATCAGGCGGGATGCCATGCGCATCACAAACGGTTTGAAGCCGCTCGCTGAACTCATCCAACGATGCGAGCGAAGGCGGGACGTTGATTGCCACCGGATAACACACGCCCGTCGCCTGCAGCGCCGAAATATCGCGCGATACGGTGTTCATCACGAAGTCCGTCAACTCGACGATGACTTCGTCGTCTTCGAGCGCCTTGTAGAAACTTCCTGGCAACAACACGCCGAACTCCGGATGACGCCAACGGATGAGCGCTTCCATCTGCGCGAGCTCGCTGTTATCGACCCGGTAGATGCCCTGATACGCGACGCAAAACTCGCCGATTCTCAAACCCTGAAGCACCCGGCACTTCAGCGCGTGACCGGCAGCCGGTGCGGCGTTCGAAAGCCGCGAGCGAAGTGTTGT
Source organism: Caballeronia sp. RCC_10 (assembly GCF_041360715.1). Taxonomy (NCBI): domain Bacteria; kingdom Pseudomonadati; phylum Pseudomonadota; class Betaproteobacteria; order Burkholderiales; family Burkholderiaceae; genus Caballeronia; species Caballeronia sp. RCC_10. The sequence goes on along the minus strand of NZ_JBFUPT010000002.1, from coordinate 314,753 downwards.
TGCGTTCATGCTGTGCCGCCCGTTGATTGGATCAGGCGCTTAATTGCATGACTCATGCCCGTTTCGGCATTGATCGGGCAAAAGCGCCATTGGTCGGGGGAAAACCCTTAGGCATGCATCATTGCAGGGCATGATTGCGTAACGAGCAACCGCAGCGGAGCGTAAAGGTGGGAGCATTAGGCGTCGCCGCCGGTAACACTGACGGCTACGGGGAAAGATCGTACGAGACACCGTTTGCAGCAAACGCTGCAGTTTCTGCGATGTTTTGTAATACGGACTAATGCGTCGCCCGCCCTTTCGATCAGACGATAGCCGCCTCGGCGACCGGCCGCATTCTTTCGAGCGCGCTGCCATCTTCACGGAACAAGTGCACGTGCCGGATGCTGAAGCCGACGTTGAGCCGTTGACCGTCGACCGCGGTCGACTCCCCCGAGCCTTTCACGTTGATCACGAGATCGTTCGGCAAGCGTATGTGCAGAAGCGTTTCTCCGCCAAGATGCTCGATGACCATGACTTCGCCGGTCAGACCGCTGTCGATGTCCCCGCTGCCCGACTCGATGAAATGCTCAGGGCGTATTCCAAGCGTGAGGCTTTCTCCCGGCTTGATCGACGCCGCAGCAAACGGCAGCGTCAACGGTTCGCCTCCGGGCAGTTCAATGGTCACGCCCGTGGCATCGACACGCAGCACCCGGACATCGATGAAGTTCATCTTCGGCGAGCCGATAAAGCCCGCGACGAAACGATTATGAGGCGTCCGATACAACTCCAGCGGCGAACCGATCTGCTCCACACGCCCATGATTCAACACGACGATGCGGTCGGCCATGGTCATGGCTTCGGTCTGGTCGTGCGTGACGTAGATCATCGTCGCGTTGAGTTGCTTGTGCAGCTTGATGAGCTCGAGGCGCATCTGTACGCGCAACGCTGCATCGAGATTGGATAGCGGTTCGTCGAACAGAAAGACCTTCGGTTCCCGAACGATTGATCGCCCGATGGCCACGCGTTGCCGCTGCCCGCCCGACAGCGCGCGAGGACGCCTTTCGAGCAACTGGCCGATCTGCAGTATCTCCGCCGCGCGATTGACGCGCTCCTTGATCTGCGCTTCGGGCAACTTCAGCATGCGCAGGCCGAACGCGATGTTCTCGTACACGGACATGTGCGGATAGAGCGCATACGACTGGAACACCATCGCGACGCCGCGTTGCGAAGGCTCGAGATCCGTCACGTCTTCGCCGCCGATCAGCACTTGTCCCGAATCGGACTGCTCGAGTCCGGCAATGCTGCGAAGCAGGGTGGACTTGCCGCATCCCGATGGCCCTACGAAGACCATGAACTCGCGGTCGGCCACTTCGATATCGACGCCCTTCAACACTTCGGTGCCTGCAAAGGCCTTGCGAATCTGCTGCAAATGGACTGCGCTCATGCGTGTCTCCATCTAAGCCGGTTTCATCGCCGCACTGCGCAGGGGTATCGCAGTGCAGCATCGAATGCCTTGACTCACATTGTTCTTGACAACCTGTTCGGGCCCAAATATACAATTGTAAAACCGAAATTACAAGTGAAACGACACGGCTCCCCGCCGTGCTTTTTCGCTCCGCCACGCAGGGAAGGACGCACGACACGAACGTATCCGCTCGAGAAAACAGAAAGGAGACAAGGCATGAAAAAGCGCATCACGCAGGGCATACAGTCCCGTCCGTTGAAGCACATCGCGGCAGTCGCGCTGTTGGCGGCAAGCGCGGCGTTCACTGCATCCGGTGCCCAAGCCTGGACGCTCAAGGAAGCGGCGCAGCCGTACTCCGGCACTACCATCAAGGCTATATTTCTCGATCGCCCCGGATACAAGGCCGCACAAACCCTGATTCCTCAGTTCGAGAAAGAGACGGGCATCAAGGTGCGCTGGGAAGTCATTCCCTACGAGAACACGCGCGAGAAGGAAGTGCTCAACTTCGTCGGCGGCGGCGACCAGGACATCGTGCTCGTCGACGTCGTCTGGATCGGCGAATTCGCGAGCAACAAGTGGCTCGTGCCGATCAAGAAGTTCACTGACGATCCCAAGCTCGCGGACCCGAGCCTCAATTTGCAGGGCTTCTTCCCGATCCTGCTCGATTCGTTCGGCACATGGGACAAGGTCACGTATGGCCTGCCGTTCGATAACTACTCGGGCCTCATGTTCTACAACAAGTGCATGTTGAAGGACGCGGGTTTCGACGCGCCCCCGAAGACGTGGGACGAACTGCTCAACACGTATGCACCGAAGCTCACGAAGGGCGACAAGTTCGCATTCGCGCTTCAGTCGCGGCGCGGCGAAACTCAATCGGCCGACAGCTTCATGCGCGTGCTGTGGCCGAACGGTGGCTCGCTGCTCGATGCGAAGTTCAAATCGAACCTCATGTCGCCGCAATCGCAGGCGGGACTCGAATATCGGCAGAAGCTGATGAAGTACATGCCGCCCGGCATCGTCGACTTCGATCACGCCGAAGCGGTGAACGCGCTTGCGCAAGGCCAGGTCGCGATGATCACCGAATGGTCCGCGTTCTACCCGACCCTCACCGACCCGAGCAAGTCGAAGATCGGCAACTGTCTTGCGATCACCACCGAGCCGAAGGGCCCAGCGGGCCTCAAGCCCGCGCTCGGCGGCTTCTCGCTTGCGGTCAACGCGAAGTCGAATGCGAAGAAGCAGGCCGCGTCGTGGCTCTTCATTCAGTGGATCACCTCCGAAGCGATGGCCAAGCCGTATCTCGAAGCGGGCGGCGTGCCGGCGCGTACGGCGGTGTACAAGGATGCGGCCGTGCAGGACAAGTATCCGTTCGTCAAGCCAATGGTCGAGTCGTGGCAGGGCGGCGTGCCGGATTATCGTCCGCGCTTCCCTGAATGGCCTGCGGTGTCGGAAGTCATCGGCGAATGGGGCAGCAAAATGATGCTCGGTCAGGTCACGGTGAAAGAGGGCGCGCAGACCATCGGCCAGAAAACCGAGGACATCCTGAAGAAAGCAGGCTATTACGACGGCAAGAAGCCATTGCTGAAGTAAGCGAGAAGAACGCAGTCATCCCAAGGAACCGGAGGCGATTCAATGGCGAACGGCACTGTAGCATCCGCGACACAGCCAAGGAGGCCGCGCAAGCACGCGCGCCGCTTCGGCATACTGCCGCGCTCGCCCGCCTTCTGGTTCCTGTTTCCTGCGATCTTCGCGCTGGCGGTCATCGGCATCTATCCGCTGCTGCTTGCGCTCTATAACTCGTTCCATCAATACAAACTGGCCGATCTCGCATCGGGCACGCCGTTCGTCGGCGTCGATAATTACATCTCGACGCTGTCCGATCCCTCGTTCTGGGGCGCGCTAGGCCGCACCGCGCTGTTCCTGTGCCTTACGCTGCCCATCGAAATCGCGCTCGGTCTGTTCGCCGCGCTGATGCTCCATCGCATGGACTTGCGCTTCATGCGTGCCGCCGCACGCGTGAGCCTCGTCATTCCGATGGCCACGACTTATGCGGTCGTCGGTCTGATCGGCCGGCTCATCTTCAACCGCCAGTTCGGCGTAGCGAACTATCTGACCGGGCTTTTTGGCATTCCGCCGCAAGACTGGCTTGCCGATCCCACGCTCGCGTTCGTGTCCGTGATGATCATGGATATCTGGCAATGGACGCCGTTCTGTGCGCTCATCATGCTTGCCGGTCTCTCGATGGTCCCCAAGGAAGCCGAAGAAGCCGCGCGGCTCGAAACGCCGAAGTGGAGCATGATCTTGTGGCACTTGCAGCGGCCTTATCTGCTGCCGGGCCTGACCGCGATCCTGATTCTCCGCTCCGCCGACATGCTCAAGATGTTCGACGCCGTCTTCACGATGACGCGCGGCGGCCCTGGCGCCGCGACCGAGTTCATCAGTGTCTATATTCAGCGCGTGGGCTTCCGGCTCTTCGATCAGGGCATGGCATCGGCGCAAGCGATCATCCTGCTGATCCTGACCATCGTGTTGTCGCGACTGTATATTCGCTTCGTTTATCGGGAGGCCGCGTGAGCACCACTGTTAATCAAGCCGCGAACGGCGGCGTCGCTCAACGCGGCAAGCGTGCGCGCGCAGCACGCAGGCGCGCGACCGTATGGCATTTCATTGGCCTGCTCGTGGTGTTTCTCTCGTCGGTGTTTCCGTTCTACTGGATGGTGACGACGAGCCTCAAGAGCCAGTCCGACGCGCTCGCGTATCCACCGAAATGGCTCTTCAGTCCGACGTTCCACCACTATTCGGCCGCGCTCTTCGAACATGATGTGGCGGGCAGCCTGCTCAATTCGCTCATCATCGCGAGTTCTACGACCGTGCTTGCCATCCTGCTCGGCACACCCGCCGCATACGCACTCGCACGCTACGAGTTCCGGGGCAAGGAAGACCTGTGGTTCTGGTTCATCTCGAACCGCATGGTGAGTCCGGTGGTGCTCGCGGTGCCGTTCTTTCTGATCGCGACGAAGCTCGATATCGTCGATACGCATATCGTGCTGATCCTGCTGTACCTGACGTTCTCGCTGCCGATCGTCGTGTGGATATGCACCGATCAGTTCCGCAACATACCCGTCGAACTCGACGAAGCCGCGCGGCTCGACGGCGCATCGCCGTGGCGCGTGTTCTGGCGCATCAACTTGCCGCTCGCGATGCCGGGCATCGTCGTGTCGGCGATCTTCGCGTTCATCTTCTCGTGGAACGATCTGCTCTATGCGCTCGTGCTGACACGTACGGAAGCCATCACATCGCCCGTTGCCGCGACGAGTTACATGAGCGGCTATGAACTGCCCTGGGGCGAAATCATGGCGACCGGCACGCTGATCGTCTTGCCGATGGTGGTCTTCGCGCTGCTCGTATCGGGCCGGCTCGTACAAGGGCTCACGATGGGCGCGGTGAAGTAGACTCGCGCAGCCCTTCATTGCGACTACACAGAGAACATGAGCAAGACAGCCCCGCCGATTGCCATCGCGGTAACGGACGAATCGATCGACTCGGAAGAGGAGTTGCAGGCCCGCGTCGCGTGGCATTACTACGTCGGCAATCTGACGCAGCAGGAGATCGCCCAGCGCATCGGCAGCAATCGCGTGCGAGTCAACCGGCTGCTGGCCGCGAGCCGCGAATCGGGCCTCGTGCAGATCACCATCAACAGCAAGATAGCGCCATGCGTGGCGCTCGAAGAAGCGCTGGTCAGGCGCTTCGGGCTGGAAAGCGCGGTGGTCGTGCCGAGCGGCGCGAACACCGAAGCGAACAACGCCGCGCTCGGCATAGGAGCGGCGAGTTACTTCGCGAAGCAGATCGTCGCGGGACTGACTATCGGGCTCGGCTGGGGCCGCACGATACGCGCGGTGCTGCGTGCGATGCCGCAGCGCTCGTATGGCGCAGTGTCGGCCGTATCGCTGCAAGGCGGTCTGTCGCATTGCCCGAGCATCAACACGTTCGATCTGGTGTCGGACTTTGCGAACATCTGCCGCGCCGATGGCTATATTTTCGCCGCGCCGATCTACGTCAGCAGCCAGAAGGCGCGCGATGTGATCCTGCAGGAAGGCACGGTGCGCGAAACTTACGAGCTTGCGCGCAATGCCGATCTTGCGTTGCTGACGTGCGGCGACCTGACGGAATCGCTCGTCGTGACGTATGGCATCGACAATCCCGAGCAATTGCGCACGCTCGAAAAAGCGGGCGCGGTGGGCGACATGCTCGGACACTTCATGGATGAAGACGGCGAGCTGATCGATCATCCGTTGAATCGACGCACGGTCGCGATCACGCTCGAAGATTTGCGCAAGATACGTCGCGTGATACTGGTGAGCGGCGGACCGAAGAAGTTTCATGTGACACGTGCCGCGTTGCGGGGCCGCTATCCGTCGGTGCTCGTCACCGATGAAGACACCGCGCGACGCCTGTGTGAAGAGCCTTGATCGAGACATGACCACTATCGACCGGAATCGTGAATTCGAAGGTAAGACCGTGCTCGTAACGGGTGCGGGCAAGGGCATCGGTCATGCGACGGTGCATCTGCTGATCGAACGAGGCGCGCGTGTCATTGCATTGAGCCGCAGCGCGGACGATCTCGCGATGCTGGCGAACGAAACGGGCTGCGAGACGATCGCAGTCGATCTCGCCGATGCCGGCGCCGCACGCGAAGCCGCCCGCGCCGCCCAGCCGGTGGACCTGCTCGTCAACTGCGCGGGCCTCGTCGAGCTGCAGCCGTTCCTCGACACCACCGCCGATGCCTTCGATCTCACGATGAACGTCAATGTGCGCGCCGCGATGATCGTCGCTCAGGCGTGCGCGAAAAGCATGATCGAGCGCGGCAAGGGCGGGGCGATCGTCAACGTGTCGAGCATATCGGCGGCGGTCGGCTTGCCGCTGCATGCATCGTATTGCGCATCGAAGGGCGCGCTCGATGCGATGACGCGCGTAATGGCCGTCGAGCTTGGTCCACATGGCATACGCGTGAACGCGGTCAACCCCGTGGTCACGATGACGCCAATGGCCGAGAAAGCGTGGAGCGATCCCGCGAAATCCGGCCCGATGCTCGCGCGCATCCCGATGAATCGCTTCGTGCAGCCGGTAGAGGTCGCACGCACCATCGCTTACTTGCTGAGCGACGATTCGAGCATGGTAAGCGGCGTAAGCCTCGCAGTCGATGGCGGCTTTCAGGCGGGATGATAGGGATTCCTCATTCAAACGCGAAGGAACGACGATGGAAGCACTGGTTCTCGAAGAAGCACGGCGCATCAGCTTGCGTCCGTTCAGCTTGCCGCAGGTCGTGGGTCCGCACGATGTGCGGATACGCATCCATACGGTCGGCATTTGCGGCAGCGACGTTCACTATTACCAGCATGGACGCATTGGGCCATTCGTGGTCAATGAGCCGATGGTGCTCGGGCACGAAGCATCGGGCACCGTCGTCGAAACGGGTGAGGAAGTGACGCATCTGAAAGCGGGCGACCGCGTGTGCATGGAGCCGGGCGTTCCGGACATGCAATCGCGTGCATCGCGTGAAGGCATGTATAACCTCGATCCCAAAGTGCGCTTCTGGGCGACGCCGCCGGTGCATGGCTGCCTCGCGCCGTTCGTCGTGCATCCGGCCGCGTTCACCTACAAGCTGCCCGACAACGTGAGCTTCGCGGAAGGCGCAATCGTCGAGCCGCTGTCCATCGGCTTGCAGGCGGCGAAGAAAGCGGCCATTCAGCCGGGCGATGTCGCTGTCGTGCTGGGCGCGGGCACCATCGGCATGATGTGCGCGCTGTCCGCGCTCGCGGGCGGATGCAGCCGGGCGATCGTCTGCGATCTCGTGCAGGAAAAGCTCGATCTGATCGGCGCGGTGCAGGGCGTCACCGCGGTGAATATTCGCGAGCAGCGCGTGCAGGACGTCATCGCGGAACTGACGGACGGCTGGGGCGCGAACATCGTGTTCGAAGCGAGCGGCAACGAGAAGGCGTTCGATGGCATCGTCGACTTGCTGTGTCCCGGCGGATGTCTCGTGCTAGTCGGCATGCCGCAACGCGCGGTTCCGCTCGATGTCGTCGCGGTGCAGATCAAGGAAGCGCGTATCGAATCCGTGTTCCGCTACGCTAATATCTTTCCGCGTGCCATCCAGCTGATCGCGTCCGGCAAGCTGGATGTCAAGCCTTTCATCTCGCGCACGTTCCCCTTCGCCGAAGGCATCAAGGCCTTCGAGGAAGCGGCGAGCGGCGTGCCGACGGATGTGAAAGTGCAGATCGTCATGGAATGACGCGATAACGACCGGGAGACGCGATCATGGAGAACACCGACAACGCGGAGATGACGGCCATCGTCTGCCGCGCGCCCAAGGACTATCGCGTCGAGCGCGTGCAGCGCCCGCGTGCCGGGCCGAACGAGCTGGTGATTCGCATCGCTGCATGCGGCATCTGCGCGAGCGACTGCAAGTGCTGGTCGGGCGCGAAGATGTTCTGGGGCGGGCCGAATCCGTGGGTCAAGGCGCCGGTCATCCCCGGGCATGAGTTCTTCGGTTATGTCGAGGAACTCGGCGACGGCGCGGCGGCGCATTTCGGCGTGCAGAAGGGCGATCGCGTGATCGCGGAGCAAATCGTGCCTTGTACGAAGTGCCGCTATTGCAGATCGGGGCAGTACTGGATGTGCGAAGTGCACAACATCTTCGGCTTTCAGCGCGAAGTCGCGGACGGCGGCATGGCGGAATACATGCGCTTTCCGCCCACCGCGATCGTTCACAAGATTCCCGATGGCATCTCGCTCGAAGACGCCGCGATCATCGAGCCGCTCGCATGCGCCATCCATACGGTGAATCGCGGTGACATTCAGTTGAGCGATGTCGTCGTGATTGCAGGCGCGGGACCGCTCGGTCTGATGATGGTGCAGGTCGCGCATCTCAAGACGCCGAAGAAGCTCGTCGTGATCGATCTCGTCGACGAGCGTCTCGAACTAGCCCGCGAATACGGCGCGGATATCACGATCAACCCAAAGACGGACAACGCGCTCGAAGCCATCCGCGCGATCACCGATCAATACGGCTGCGACGTGTATATCGAAACGACGGGCTCGCCGGCGGGCGTCACGCAAGGACTCGAACTGATACGCAAGCTCGGGCGCTTCGTGGAATTCTCTGTGTTCGGCAGCGATACGACGGTCGACTGGTCGATCATCGGCGATCGCAAGGAACTCGACGTGCGCGGCGCGCATCTCGGACCGTACTGCTATCCGATCGCGATAGATCTGCTCGCGCGCGGTCTCGTGACTTCAAAGGGAATCGTCACGCACGGCTTCACGCTGGAAGAGTGGGACGATGCGATCGAAGTGGCGAATTCGCTCGACTCGATCAAGGTGTTGCTGCGGCCGAAGTAAGCACGGCGCGCACATAAAAAAAGGCGGAACGCATCTGCGTTCCGCCTTTTTCTCTTACTTCGATGCCGCTACCGCCGCCTTGACCGTCGAATAGACCGCCTTGTTCGACCCGCCATTGGTGAGGATACCGAACTCGCCGCTAGGATCGTCATACAGTTCGTACCAGTTGAAGCCGATCACGTTGTACGTGCTTCGCGCCGCGTAAAGCTCCGGAATCGTCTTCGAGATATAAGCCTGCGCCTTGGCCGTCGAGAAGTCCGCGTTGATGCCGATCTCGGTGAACATGATCGGCAGGTTGTACGCGTCGTGCAGGATCTTGAGCACGTTGTAGTTCGTGCCGTCCTTGCCCCACGTGTTCACCGGATCCAGACCGTCCGAGTACCAGTGCAACTGGAGGATGTCCGTCGGCACCTTTGGATGGCCCGTCGAGCCGTCCGGCTGCGTGCCGGTCAGCATGCCCTTGTACCAGCCGAGATTCAGGAAGCCCGTCGACGCCGTGTTGATGATCTTCGTCTGCCCGGACTTGTCGACAGAGCGCCAGCCGTCATAGGAACCGCGCATCGTGCCGCGCCAGATAGGCCACGTGTTGTTGTCGTAGTCGGAGACGTTCACGCCGTCGTTCGCGATGCGCTGGTTGTGCTCGTCGATGTCGTATTCGTTGCCGAACTCAACGACGGGCACGCCCTTGAAGCGGGTTGCCGCGTAAGCCGCCATGTTATAGGCGTATGTGTAGGCCGAGGCTTCGGTCGGCGTGCGGCCGTTCAGCGTCGGGTCCATCCACGGATGCGGAATGACCAGCGGCATGACGTTGACCTTCGAGCCGACGTTGGGCATGACCTTGTCGGCGAGGATATCGATCTGCGCGTTGCTGTAGACGTCCTGACGCACGCTGGTGAGACCGAGGTCGACCATCGTCGCGGACTGGGTCGCGAGCGGGATCGACGAATAGACGCCGCCCTGGATGTAGTGGGCATTGACGCCGAAGAACGGGATCGCGGTCGAAGCCGAAGCCGACGCGGCAGTGGTGGTGCGCGGGTCGCTCGACGTCACCCACGTGTTGTTCTGCCACACCCACCACAGCTTGTTCACGTTCTGCTGATAAATCTTGCCGCCGTACCACAGCAACTGAACGACGGCCTGCGAGAAACCGGCCTTCTGGCCCGCGCGATAGATGACGCCGTTGGTGACGGTCCAGACCGCGTTCGAGGAATCGACGATCGACGTACCGGAAGGGATCGTCGTGCCGTTCGGCGACGGTGCCCGCGTGCCGGCTTTGGCGACCGCGGCGGGATCATTCGCGCTGTTTGCGACGCTCGACGGCAGACTGTCCGCGCCGCCGCCACATGCCGAAAGGATTAACGAGCTTGCGAAGAACGAATAAACGATGAAATGGTTTTTTCTCATTCTGAAAATGGATGAACGTGTTCAATTCCGACCGCCGAAAAAAGGTCTTCCCTGAGTGCTTTTAAAGCACCCGCAATTTGAACCTGAAGGGATTAGACAGGCGATCAACCAGTGCGCCACAGACAAAGCAGGCGCGTTTCTCAGTCGCTTTTTACTGACCGGACGAAAGCAATGGTACCCGCTCGTTATTTCTTACCGTATGAAAAAGCCCGTAACGGTATGTAACAGTGAACGTTTGCGTGGCAATTCCTGCGCATCTGCGCATACAAATAAGGACAGAAGCCGTATTTGGTCTTGCATCTGGTGCGGAAGGTCGCTAAGAACCGGCGTTTTTGAACAATGTATTCATACGAATAGCGGAATAAGTTACGCGTTATCTTGCCGTAATATTCGTCGCACAAATGAATGTTTTATCGAACGTGTGAACGGTGAAGGATTAACCTTAGATTGATTATGGTTAAATCGCCGTTCAGAAACATCGATTAGGCGCATTCATACATATATTTCTCGAGGCATAATCCGGCTTCATCGCCATCTTGCGAACCGGGTACAGAATCTTTGTGAAACTCACGTTCGGCCGAATATCGAATCTGGATTGGACCGGATTGAATCGGGCTAGTATCGAGCCGCCATAGGCGAAAAAAAGCCCGCCATCGCTGGCGGGCCGGGCATCGGAAATGCAGATGCAGTTAGCGGATTGTCAGGATCCGTAGAGCCACCGCAACGACGGCGACAACGATCCCACCGGCATGGCCCACGCGCCCGTCGCGCTGAAGTCCCAGGTCGGACCGAAGCTCGCCGGATCGCCCATTTGCGCGTCGGTAAGTCCGCTCGAAGCCGGCGTTCCCGCGCCGCGACCGACGGCCGAGGCCACACCCGCTGACTCCTTGTTCCAGAACACGTTCGGAGCGATCAAGCCGCGGTTTCCGCCCACGATGCCGCCCGCCCGCGCGCCAGCGCCGACGGTGAGCGTCGACATGCCATAGGACTCGTAGATGCCGCCTGCATTGCCGCCCACGAGGCCGCCAACGGCCCCGTTGCCCGTCAGCGATTCCTGCGCATACGACTGCACGATCCTGCCGTTATTGATGCCGACGAGCCCGCCGAGCGCGCCTTGTCCGCTGGCCGTCGCGGACCCGAGCGCGTAGGACCTGGCGATATAACCGTCGTTGCGGCCCACGAGCCCGCCGACAGCGCTGCCGCCGCTGATGTTCCCGCCGGACCACGATTGCTCGATGCGTCCGAAGTTCTCGCCGACGAGTCCGCCCGCCACCGTCGACGCATCGCCCGTTGCCGTGACGACGCCCGATGCACCCACGTTCACGAGATAGCCGCGGTTCGTGCCGACGAGCATGCCGACCGGTGCGCCCGAAGCCGTGGCCGTGGTCCCCGCGAGCACGAAGTTGCGCAGGATGCCGCTCGCGCCGACCACGCCGAACAGGCCAGTCTCGCCGGCGCCGAGATTGAGGCCCACGGGCAGATGACCCATGCCGTCGAACTGTCCGGTGAACGGCGTCGCCGCCGTGCCGATGCCGCCGAGATCCGTCGCGCCGAAGAGTCCGAGGCTCGAGCCGAGCGCGTAGGTGCCGGAAAGATCGTTCTTGACCGCGCGCAGGTCCGCGATGGAATTGACGAGCCGATAAGCGGTGTACTGCGTGACGAGCCCGCTGAACGGCGCGGCGCTCCACGATGGATTGACGCGCACGTTCCCCGGTGTATTGACGCCGTTCATGTCGAACAGGACGGAAACGGCGCCGTTGCTGCGCGACCAGTCGATCGTGCCGAGGTTCGTCACGCTGCCGCCGTTGTTGAACGCGTTCGCGTCCGCATACAGCTTGAGCGAGCCGGATCCCGCATTGGCGATGGTGACGCCGGGCGCGATCGTCACCGAGTGCGCGGCGTTGAGCGTCAGCGACGATGCGCCGTTCCAGCGCAGATTCGTTGGCACGACGATATCGCCCTTGCCGGTTGCGCCCGCGCTGCCGTCCGTGCCGTCGGCATTGACGGTGATGGACGTGCCGCGATTCAGACTCGATGTGAAGGTGCTGGCCGTCGCGGCATCGGCGGTGAATTCGCCCGTGGTGATATTGAGCGAGCCGGCGCTGATGTCCGCGCCGCCGACTCCGACGTTCCTGCCGATGACATCGACGCCGGATGGCGTGCCGTCCGCATTGCGTGCGCTGATCTGCGCGCCGCGTGCATCGACTGAGCCGGTATCGGCGACGAGCCAGACGTGGCCATCGCGCGTCGCGGTGCCGGTTGCGCGCAATGCCGCCGAGCGGCCGGCGAGCGCGAAGATGTTGCCGTCCGCCGCCTGCAGGTTGATGACCGCCGCCTGCACTTCGCCCGCGTTCGCGACCGTGCCGTGACTGCCCACCGCCACGCCGATCTGCTGGTCGTAGCCGGTATCGATCAGCGACACCGAGCGTCCCGTGACGAGATTGGCCGATCCTTCGGGCGCGTCGATGCGTCCCCCGTTCATCACCATGTTCGCGGAGATGAGATACACGTTGCCGCCCGTCGAACTGATGCTGCCGAGATTGACGACGCTCGCATTGGAGTTGCCCGTGAAGGTGGCCTGATAGCCGGAGGCGAAGTCGTCGTTGCTGATGTCGAGCGTCGAGGCGACGAAGTGGCCGCCCGTGGACACCACGCCTCGCGGTCCGATGACCACGCCATGCGGATTGATCAGGTAGACCGTACCGGTTCCCTGTAGCGTTCCGTAGATTGCAGAGACGTCGTTACCGGTCACGCGATTGAGCGTCGCGCCGGTGCCGTTGTTGATCGACACCGTGCGGCCCGAGGCAATCGAAAAGCTCTTCCAGTCGATGATCCCGCGCGCGCCCGATTGCGTGATCGTCATGTTCCCGCCGCTCTGCGCGATGCTTCCCGCGCCGGCAACGAACTGGCCGCCTTGCGGCAGTGGAGCCGCGGCGATGGCCGCCGATCCGACCGACCCGCAAGCCATGGCAATGAGTATCGAAAGAGGGCGGATTGTGAAGCGCGCCGCCCGCGTGCTTGTGTAACCGGCACGGCTGCCGGTTTCGAAAGCGCTCAGGTGACGATTGAATGAATGACGCATAAGCCCCCCTTGGGCTGTGACATTCCCCGTTTGTTGTCGCTTATTGGCGCTCTAGTGGCAGGGCAGTGTAGCAGCACTAACGATGATCAAGGGCGGTCTGTTGCGCGTGTGTCGCGCATGTGTCGCGCATGTGTCGAATGGGTGGCGCGCTTCGAATTGTTATGGCACGAGACGCTGATATCGCGGTTCGGGCGAGATCGAACGGCTCGTGAATGTGCAAGTCGGGATCGACCGGGTTTCGCAGAAACGTCGCCATGAATAGGCGAAGGGGTCAGGGCACACCGGTAAAAATGCCAGCTTCGCATCCAGCGTTTTCAAGCGCACATACAAGAGACGATTCAAGCCCGTGCCCGCATGGCCGTAAACGTGAGCATCAACGCCACCTTTCGCGGCCATGCCAGTCCCCAACCAAGCCTCACGACACCGACTATCCCATCCCGCCGCTTCGCTCGATGCACCGAAGCGCCGAACCTTTCTCGCCATGATGCTCGCGTCGGCGGGCAGCGCGGTGCTGGCCGCCTGCGGCGGCGGAGGCGGCAGCAGCGATTCGCAAGCTGCCGGCAAGTCGAGCGCCGCCGCCAACTCGACGACGTCGACATCGACATCGAGCGCGTCGGCAGCGAGCGGAGCGTCGGCATCGAACGCGACGGATAGCAACAGCGCCGGCGACGCGACTCAGCCCTCGAACGCCAATGAGAGCGATACGAACTCGCAAGCGTCAGGCGCATCGGACGGCCTCTTCTACGGCATCAACGGTCACATGGCGTGGGGCAACGGCATCTACCAGACGATGCCGGCGGCTGCGCAACTCGCCATCCTGCAGGACCTGGGCGTCACCAACTATCGCTGCGACATTGCCGACGGCGGCATGGCGACTACGCTCGCCAACGCGCTGAAGGGCCCGTTTGCGAACAGCGGCGTGTCGATCCTGCCGGTGTTCAATCCGCTGTCCGCGCACTGGGACCCGCACAGCAGCGAAGCCGATGCCTACGCGCTCGGCTATGACCTCGCGGTGCGCTGCACGCGCCCGTTGAAGGGGCTGGTCAAGTACATCGAGTGCGGCAACGAACTGGATGTGGACCTGAAGATCGCCGGTGACGGCAGTTCGACGGCGGACTGGGACCCGGCGTGCTGGCCGTCGTTTCGCGGTGCGCTGCGCGGCATGATCGACGGCGTGCGCGCAATCGATCCGACTATCCAGTGCGGCGTGAACGTCGGCATTCCAATGGCCTATCGCGCGCTGCAGATGCTGTGGAACGGCATTTCGCCCGACGGCACCACGCAGGGCGTGAGCGGCGCGGCGTCGCTGCGCTGGGACTTCACGAGCTATCACTGGTACAAGAGTTCGGGCGACATCCAGTGCGGCGGGCGCAACAACGCGTGCGTCGACGTGCTTCAAGTGCTGAAGGATTCGTTCAACGTGCCGATCTGGCTGACCGAATGGGGCTGGTCGGGTGCGAACGACACGCCGCAGTCCGCCGCGGCGTACACAGGCAAGGCGCTTAGGCAGTATCGATCGATCAAGGACAAATACAACATCCAGTCCATCATGATGTATGCGGTGATGGACAAGGACTACGGTCTCATGCAGCTCGACGGCGTCACGAAGAATCCGGCGTACGCCGTGTTCAAGGACTTCATCGCAGCGAACCCGGTGTAAGCCGCGACGCGGCTCGCAGGAGAAGAGCGCGTCACGCGATAAACGCGTATCGTGTCGCGTATCCCGAACTTCCTTCGACGCCATGAACGCTACTTGCCTCGACCGGGCGCGCGCAGTCGCGATTGCCGTTACCTTCGCTGCAATCGCACTGACAGGCTGTGCATCCTCGTCCTCGCGTGATGCGCAGTCGCAAGGCGCGAGCGCCGCATCGCTCGATGCCGCCATCGGCGGATCGCAGCGCAGCGACAAGGCGCGTGCGCGTGACGTCTATCGCCATCCAAAGGAAACGCTGGAGTTCTTCGGTCTCGCTCCGACGCAATCGGTGCTGGAAATCGCGCCGGGCGGAGGCTGGTACACGGATATTCTTGCGCCTTATCTGCGCGATTCAGGCCGTCTCTACGAGGCGCAATATCTGAGCACGTCCGCCGATCTCGCCGCTGAAGAAAGCGCCACCGATGCCGCGTATCGGCGCAAGCTCGCGAGCGATCCATCGGTGTATGGAAAGGTGGTCGTCGGCACATTGCATGCGGGCCGGTTCATCGACTTCGACGCGAACGAGCGATTCGACCGCGTCTTCACGTTCCGCAATATTCATAACTGGATCAAGGACGGACAAATCGATGCGAACCTGCGTGCGTTCTACGGCGCGCTCAAGCATGGCGGCGAACTCGGCGTCGAAGAGCATCGCGCGCAGCCGGGGACGAGCGAACAGCAAATGATCGAGACGGGTTACGTGACCGAGGCGTTCGTCATCGAGCACGCTCAGGCAGCCGGCTTCGTGCTGAGCGCGCGCAGTGAAATCAACGCGAATCCGAGGGATACGAAAGACTATCCGCATGGCGTGTGGTCGCTGCCGCCCACGTACAGGGGTGGCGAAGCCGACCGGTCGCGCTTTGCGGCTATCGGGGAATCGGATCGCATGACGCTCAGGTTCGTCAAGCCCTAGCGTCACGTCCTCTATCGGCTATGCGCGCGTTCCCGGATGGCGTCGAAGTCAGCCGGTGGCCGATGCAGGTCCAGACGGCGGCCCGCCTTGACGATCTGGCTCGGGATATCGTGGCCAATGAGCGCCGGCAAACGCCGCGAAGCATCGATGAGTCCGCCAAGGTCGACGCCCGTGTCGTAGCCCATGAGTTCGAGGCCGTGGACGATTTCCTCGGTGCACACGTTGCCGCTCGCGCCCGGTGCATAGGGACAACCGCCGATGCCGCCGAGCGACGCATCGAAACGATCCGCTCCTGCGTCGATGGCGGCGAGCACGTTCGCCATGCCCAGGCCCCGCGTGTTATGGAAATGCAGCGTCAGTTCCGTGCCGGGCCATCGCTCGCGGAATGCTTTCGCGAGTGCTGCTACTTGCGTCGGATAAGCCATGCCGGTGGTGTCGCATAGCGTGACGCCGCGCGCACCCAGATCGCCGGCGAATGCGCTGCACCAGTCCATGACCGTGTCCTCGGCGACGTCGCCTTCCATCGGACAGCCAAATGTGCAGGATAGCGAAATATTCACCGATACCCCGGCCTGACGCGCGATCGCCGCGACATCGGAAAGCGCATTGAACGACTGGCTGCGCGTCATTCGCAGATTCGAGAGGTTGTGCGTTTCGCTCGCCGACATGACGAGGTTCAGCTCGTCCGCGCCGGCTTCGATTGCACGTTCGGCCCCGCGCACGTTCGGCACCAGCGCGCTGTACACGACGCCCGGCTGCCGCTCGATGCCGCGCAGCACCGCATCCGCGTCGCTGAGGGCGGGAATCGCTTTCGGCGAAACGAAGGCCGTCACTTCGATCTTCGCCAAGCCGGAACGCGACAACGCATCGACCAGCGCGATCTTGTCCTCCGTCGGAACGAATGCCGTTTCCGCCTGCAAACCGTCCCGCGTGCCGACTTCCTGCATGTAAATGCGCCGCCCGGCGCCGTTCCAGAGTGTCATGCGACCACCTTTCTGCCGCGCAATGCGGCGATATCCTGCGTCGAATAACCGAGTTCCTGCAACACCGCGTCGGTGTCATCGCCGAGACCGGGAGCCGAACTGCGCACCGTGCCCGGCGTGCCCATCAGCTTCGGCACGACGCCGGGCACTTCGACGTCGTAACCGTCGCGCGTGGTCTGCGAAAGGATCATGTCGCGCGCCCGGTAATGAGGGTCCTCGACGATATCCTTCGCGGTATATACCTTGCCCGCCGGCACGCCCGCAGCGCCAAGAACATCGAGCACCTGCTGCACGGATTGCGTGAGCGTCCATGCTCCGATTGCCCCATCGAGTTCCCCGGCGCGCGCGACGCGTCCCGCGTTGTCAGCGAGGTCAGGGGCATTGCCGAGATCGTTGCGTCCGATCGTCTCCATCAGGCGCTTGAAGATGCTATCGCCGTTTCCCGCGATCAGCACGAAGCCGTCCGTGCATCGGTACGCATTCGAAGGCGCGATGCCCGGCAGCGCACTCCCGGCGGCTTCACGCACCGCGCCGAACGCGCTGTACTCCGGAACGAGGCTTTCCATCACGTTGAACACGGCTTCGTTCAACGCGACATCGATCACTTGCCCGACGCCGCCATTCACCTTGCGATGATAAAGCGCAGTGAGAATGCCGATGGTGCCGTGCAACGCCGCGAGCGTATCGCCGATCGAGATTCCGCAGCGCACCGGCACGCGCCCCGGTTCGCCGGTCACATGGCGCAGCCCGCCCATCGCTTCACCGATCGCGCCGAAGCCCGGCAGATCGCGATACGGCCCGGTCTGGCCGTAACCGGAGATGCGCAGCATGATGAGGCCGGGATTGACGCGTGACAGCGCCTCCCATCCCATGCCCCAACGTTCCAGCGTGCCGGGCCGGAAGTTTTCGATGAGCACATCGGCTTCGGCGATCAGCTTGCGGGCGATGTCCTGGCCCTCGGCGCTGCGCAGATCGAGCGCAATCGAGCGCTTGTTGCGCGATTGAACCTGCCACCAGACCGATGTGCCATCCCTGATCAGACGCCAGTTGCGCAAGGGATCGCCGCTACCGGGCGCTTCGATCTTGATCACGTCCGCACCGAACTCACCCAGCGTCTTTCCGGCGAACGGCCCTGCAATCAGTTGCCCCATCTCGACGACGCGCAGTCCTTGCAACGCGGCGGCGGATATGCCGTTGTTCATTATCGTGCTCCTTCTGGTGACGCGTTTGCATCGGGCAGCGCGTCGAGTAATTCGTAGATCGGATTTACCTGGAAGTCCGTATTGAGGCGAGGCGGATGCGCGTCAGTTCGCGGATACGTGCTCTTCTCTCGCACGAAGTCTTGCGGGCAGCGCGAAGAGCAGTATCGCCGCGCAGACGATGGCAAGCGCGCCGATCGCATAAAGCGCCGGCGTCGTGCTGCCGGTGACGTCCTTGATGCGGCCGACCATCACAGGACTGACGATGCCGCCCAACTGACCGAGCGTATTGATGAGCGCGATGCCGCCCGCGGCGCCCGCGCCTGTCATCAGCTTCGGCGGCAGCGCCCAGAAAGCCGGAATGGACGCGATGATTCCCGCGCCCATGACCGCCAGCGCGCCGATCAGAAAGGACGTGTGCTTGTCGAAGATGCCGGCGCACAGGAAGCCCACGGCGGCGAGCAGCATGAGACCGGCGACGAAGCGGCTGCGATGTCCGCTCGCGTCGGACAGCCGGCCAACCACGACCATCGTGATTGCGCCGCAGATATACGGTACGGCGGTGAGAAGACCAATCGTCGTCGGATGCGTGATGCCCGATGTACGAATCAGGTGCGGCGCCCAGAAGTTGAGACCGTAGGAGCAGACTTGAATCATGAAGTAGACGAGGCCGAGCTTGAGGAAGCCGGGCGTCTTCAGCGCGCCGAGCAGCGAGTGCCCGCCGATGTGCCGGTTCTGATCGGCGATACGCTGTGAAAGCAGCGCCTGCTCGTCCGATGTGAGCCACTGCGCATCCTCGATACGGTCTTTCAGCACCTTGAACACGAGATAGCCGAGCGCGATGCAGGGCAGGCCGCCCACGAGAAAGAGCCAGTGCCAGCCGCGCATGCCGAGCACGCCTTCCATTTGCGACAGCACGAGCCCCGCAACGGGCGCGCCGAGGATGCCCGCGAAAGCCGAGGCGAGGAAGAGCGTCGACGTGATGCGCCCGCGATACGCCACCGGGAACCACAGCGTCAGATAGAACAGGACGCCGGGCGCAAAGCCGGCTTCCATCGCGCCAATGAGAAAGCGCAAGGTATAGAACTGCCACTCGGTCTGCACGAACGCCATCAGCGCCGTGGCGATGCCCCACGAGATCATGATCCGGCAGATCCAGCGGCGCGCGCCGACCGTGTAAAGCATCATGTTGCTGGGGACTTCGAACAGCACGTACCCGACGACGAACAGGCCCGCGCCGAGGCCATACGCGGTGTCGGTCAGTGAGAGATCGCTCTGTAACGCGAATTTGGCGAAGCTGATGTTGATGCGGTCGAAGAACGCAAAGAGATAGCACACCATGATGAGCGGCATGATTCGCCAGGCGACCTTGCGAATGGTGCGGGCTTCGTCAGGAGGCGCCAGGTCGATGCTGGCGGACAGGGCTTTGTTCACGTTTGTCTCCGGTTTGCACCGGACCGCGCAATGGAGGTCCGACGGCCAATCAAGAATCGTGCGCTTCTCGTGGCGCATGGAGACATGGTGATGGCGCGCTCGTCGATGGGAAAGCGCAAAGCGGTGAAACCAGCTTTCGCGTATCGCGAAGGCTCGAAGGTCTGCCGGTTATCCGCGCGATGACGCTGACGGGCCGGCGTCGGCGTTGCGGAGATGATCGACGAGAAGCCGGGCATGGCGCGGGACGGCGGACGGATCGCGCATGCCGATCAACAGCCGGCGTTCCGTCCACGCGTCTTTCAATGCGACTTGCCGCAGATTCAGCGATCGCACGAGCGCATGCACGGCAAGCGATGGCAGCACGGCGACGCCCATGCCGGCGGCAACCATCTGGCACATCGCGTCGAAACTGCGGACCCGGATGCGCAGCTTCAGATGACGCCCGAGCGCTTCGGCCTCCACCTGCATGCGCTCGGCCAGCGACGTCCCCTTCGAAAGACTCACGAAATCGTATTCGAGCGCTTCTTCGAAGCAAATCGAGCGCCGCGCGGCCAGCGGATGTGTCCGGGGCATCACGAGCACCAGACGGTCCACGCGATAGTCCGTCAAATGGATGCCCAGCGCCGGCGTGCGGTCCGCGAAGATGCCGAGATCGGCGCGGCCATCAAGCAACGCCAGCACGATTTCCCTGCTGTTCTGCTCTTCCAGTTCGATGCGTATGCCCGGATTCGCTTCGGTGAACGCGGCGATCTCGGACGGCAAAAACTGCGTAATCGCCGATGTATTGGCCCACAGGCGAACGATGCCCACCATGCCGGATGCGTAGTCGGACAGGTCGGCGGCGAGGCGGTCGACATCGTGAAGAATGCGTTGCGCGTGGTCATACAGCGCCTGTCCGGCGACGCTGAGCGTCACGCCCCGCGAATGGCGCTCCAGCAAGCTGGAACCTACGGCGCCCTCAAGGTCGGAGATGCGCTTGCTTGCCGCACCGACAGCGAGATTGGCCAGCGCCGCACCCTTGCTGATGCTGCCGGCGCGCACGACCAGATTAAAGAGCGACAGGGAGACGAGATCAAGGCGGTGCAGGTTCATCACGAGGAACTTGGGGGACGATTCGCGCCATTGTGCGCTAGCACGCCGGGTTGTTCGTATCTCCGCGAAAGCGCCGGATGAACAAACCCGATAGAACCGCTTGCCTCGCCGCTGTCGTGAAAGTCTTCCGAAAAGACTCGGAAAGTCATATGACATCTCACACCGAGAATCGAGTTTCTCCATGATGCGCGGCTAGTTAAACGATACCCTTCTACGGGTAATTGCCTAGTGAATTCGCATCCACGCTCGGCGATAGTACGTCATCGTATGACTTGGGCAAGATATTGACTGCAAACGCGCAGCCGTATCGTCCGCGGTCATCGTCATCTTCCAGGAAAAGGTTTTCCATGAAAAAGATTGCTCTCAGCGGCGCCGGAGGGCAGCTCGGCGCTGTTGTCCGTGCTGCGTTCGTCGCGCGTGGCGTTCCGCTGCGCTCGGCTGCCGGCTCGAAAGCGCTCACGCCGCTCGTCGAAGGTGAGGACGTCATGCACGGCGATCTTCGCGATCCCGCCGTGGTGGATCGGCTGCTGGACGGCGTCGATGTGCTGATCCACTTCGCCGGCACGAGCGTCGAACGGCCGCTGCCGGAGATCATCGAGAACAATCTGCGCGGGCTCGTCGAAGTGTACGAAGGCGCGCGCCGGCATGGCGTGAAGCGCATCGTCTTCGCAAGCTCGAATCACGCGATCGGCATGTATCCCGTCACCCAGCGTCTCGATCTCGATTGCGAACTGCGCCCGGACGGCTTCTACGGCCTGAGCAAGGTGTGGGGCGAAGCGCTCGCGCGCATGTACTGGGACAAGCACGGCATCGAGAGCGTCTGCGTGCGCATCGGCAGTTGCCTCGAGCGGCCGACCGAGCCGCGGCATCTGAGCACGTGGTTCGGTCATCGGGATCTGCTGCACTTTCTCGACCGCTGCATCGAAGCGGACGACGTGGGTTTCCTCACCATCTGGGGCGTGTCCGCGAATACGCGCAGCTGGTGGGACAACAGCGGCGCTGCACGCCTCGGCTATCGGCCTCTACAAAACGCCGAGGACTACGCCGACGAGATTCTCGCCCGTCCGAATCCGCTCGATGCGCTCGGTCAGCGCTTTCAGGGCGGCAGCTTCGTCGGCATCGACTATTCGCGTAACGATGCAGCCGCTAGCGGTCAGCCCGCTTCGACGGTTGCGCAAGCCTGACCGCATCCGGGCTCAGGAGGAGACTTCACATGAAAATCAAGGGCATTCGCTGGTGGATGGTCAGCCTCGTCGCTGCCGGCCTCATCATCAACTATCTGGCTCGCAACACGCTGTCGGTCGCGGCGCCGAGTCTCATGAAGGACCTGAACGTCACGACGGAGCAGTACGCTCACGTCGTGGTCGCATGGCAGCTTTGCTATGCGTTCATGCAGCCGGTGGCGGGCTTCATCCTCGATACCATCGGGACCAAGGTCGGCTTCGTGGTCTTCGCGGTTGCGTGGTCGCTTGCGTGTGCGGCGGCGGCCTTGTCGACGGGCTGGCGCAGCCTCGCGTTCTTCCGCGGGCTGCTGGGCGTGGCCGAGGCGGCGGGCATCCCGGCCGGCGTCAAGGCGACGAGCGAGTGGTTTCCCGCGAAGGAGCGGTCGGTCGCGATCGGCTGGTTCAACATCGGCTCGTCCATCGGTGCGCTGCTCGCGCCGCCGCTGGTCGTGTGGGCGCTGATGCACGGCGAGTGGCAACTGGCGTTCGTGCTGGTGGGTGTGGCGGGCATCGTATGGTCCGTGCTGTGGATGGTGCTTTATCAGCATCCGCGCAAGCAGAAGATGCTGGGCGATGCCGAGCGCGACTACATCCTGAGCGGCCAGGAAGCCATTCATGGCGACGCGGCCGGTGCGAAGCGAAGCCGCTTCGCCATGCTGCGCAGCCGCGACTTCTGGGCGATCGGCATCCCGCGTATTCTGTCGGAGCCGGCGTGGCAAACCTTCAATGCATGGATTCCGCTCTACATGATGACCGAGCGGCACATGAACCTGAAGGAAGTCGCGCTCTATGCATGGATGCCGTTCCTCGCCGCCGATATCGGCTGCGTGCTCGGCGGTTATCTGAGCCCGATCTTCCATAAGTACGCGAAGGTATCGCTCTTCACGTCGCGCAAGATGGTGTTCGTGGTCGGCGCCTTGTGCATGGTCGGACCGGCGTGCGTCGGGCTCGTCGCGAGTCCCTATGCAGCGGTTGCGCTGCTGTGCGTCGGCGGCTTCGCTCACCAGACCTTGTCCGGTGCGCTGTATGCCATCACGTCGGATATGTTCGGCAAGAACGAAGTCGCGACGGCGACGGGCATGGGCGGCATGGCCGGTTATCTCGGTGCGGCGGCGTTCACCGCGCTCTTCGGCGTGCTCGTGACGCGGATCGGCTATAGCCCGCTGTTCGTCGTGCTCGCCGTGTTCGACATCATCGCGGCAGGCGTCGTCTGTCTGCTGGCGAGGCGCGATGACACGACGACCGCGCCGAACTGGGCCGCAGCGGGCGCAGCGGCGAAGTAAGCTCGCCTGGCTCGTCGCATCGACGCCGTCGTTTCGTCCAGACACGACGGCGTTTTTGCGTCCAAGCGCGCGATGGCCCATCTCGCACCTTAAGCACCACCGATTTTTGTCGGCCTTGTGTCGGACAGCGAAAAGCCCGCTGTAAGCGATGCATCGCATAAGGACGACGACGCTCATCAGGCACGACTCCTGCAGCTTCCGCATGGCCGTTTCCTTCAACCACCAAGGGATTCGTCCATGACTTCGCTCCGTCCGCGATACCGATCGCGACTGGCCACGGCGCTCTTCGACTGGCTCAATCCAGTCCCGTATGGCCTCTTCGTCGGCACGCTCATCTTCGACATCATCTACGCGAGCACCGCCGTGATTTTCTGGGCGAAGGCGGCGGCCTGGCTCGTCACCGTGGGCGTGCTCTTCGCGATCGTTCCGCGTTTCATCAACCTCGGCCATGTTTGGTTCGCCCCGCGCGGCACGGTCACGGGCCTCGAACGCACCGACTTCTGGCTGAACTTCGCCGGCATCATCGCGGCGATCGTCAATGCGTTCGTCCATTCGCGCGACGCCTATGCGATGGTCCAGCTCGCGACGATTCTTTCCATCGTGACGGTGGCGCTGCTGAGCGTCGCGCAGATCGCGCTCGCACTCGACCGGTTCAACCGGTTCAACTTGCCGGAGGCCGTCCGTGAATAAGCCTACGTTGACCGGCGTGCTGTCGATGGCCGTTGCGCTGTGCGTTGCCGGATGCAACGAGCACGCCGCTTATGATTCGCAGCATCAGGCCGGCGCGAATCCGCCGCTGCCCGGACCGCGCAATTTCTTCACGCCGCCGATGCAGGTGCCGAAGCATGTCGGCTGGAAGAGCGGCGAAGCGCCGAAGGTCGCGGACGGCCTGAAGATCGAGAACATTGCTTCGGGCCTCGAACATCCACGACAGGTGCTCGCGTTGCCGAACGGCGATATCCTCGTCGCGGAATCGAGCAGCCCGCAGGAAGAACCGGTGACGACGCCGAAGCAGCTCGTCGCGGGCATGGTGCAGAGCCGCTCGGGTAAAGAGGCGAAGGGCGGCAACCGCATCACGCTTTTGCGAAAAGGCAGCGGCGGCGCGTGGGAGAAGCATGTGTACATCGAGCATCTGCATTCGCCGTTCGGCATGCAGCTTATCGGCGATACGCTCTACGTCGCCGATACGGATGCGATCCTCGCGTTTCCGTACCAGGCCGGCGCGACAAGCATCGCGCAGCCGGGCGTCGAACTCGCCGATCTGCCGAGCACGATCAACCATCACTGGACGAAGGCGCTGCTCGCGAGCCGCGATGGCAAGAAGCTCTACGTGGGCGTCGGTTCGAACAGCAATGTCGGCGAGAACGGTCTCGAGGTGGAGTACCGGCGCGCGGCAGTGCTGGAAGTCGACATCGCGACCGGCGCGAGCCGCGTGTACGCGTCGGGCATTCGTAATCCCACTGGCCTGCAGTGGGAGCCGAACACAGGCGCATTGTGGACGGTCGCGAACGAGCGAGACGAGATCGGCGCGGATCTGGTGCCGGACTATCTGACATCGGTTCAGGAACACGGTTTCTACGGCTGGCCCTACAGCTACTACGGGCAACATCTCGACGAGCGCGTGCACCAGCAGCGGCCCGATCTCGTCGCGAAGGCGCTGAAGCCGGATTATGCGATCGGTTCGCACGTCGCGCCGCTCGGCCTGCTGTTCTATACCGGTGGCAATCTGCCGGCGCAATATCGTGGCGGCGCGTTCATCGGCGAGCACGGCAGTTGGGACCGTTCGCCGCTTTCAGGGTATGCGGTCGCGTATGTCGCGTTTGAAAACGGCAAGCCCG
The DNA here is from genome assembly GCF_041360715.1 of Caballeronia sp. RCC_10. Classification (NCBI taxonomy): domain Bacteria; kingdom Pseudomonadati; phylum Pseudomonadota; class Betaproteobacteria; order Burkholderiales; family Burkholderiaceae; genus Caballeronia; species Caballeronia sp. RCC_10. Next base: position 289,767 of record NZ_JBFUPT010000002.1, on the reverse strand, counting down.
TGGGCGCGCCGAAGCCGGTCGTTACCGGCTTTGTCTCGGCTGACGAGAAGGAACTGCGCGGCGCGCCCGTCGGACTCGCGCAGGATCGGGACGGGGCGCTCATCATCGCGGATGACGCGGGTAATGCGGTCTGGCGTGTGACTGCCGCGGGAGGGTGAGGGCGGATAGCATCTCGGTGCGCAGCACGCTGCATGCAAACGATGATGCCTGTGGCTGCGTCATGTGCAGTGCGCATACGACGCGCCGTCAGACGATCAGCTTTTTTCGCATGCAGTGCGCTGCACGCCGAGTTCACACGAAGCACTTCAATTTGCGGCCACCTGCCCGCTCACCGGGCCACGCTCGTCCGGCGCGTCCCAGCCGCCGCCGAGCGAGCGGTAAAGCGCGACGGCCGCCTGCGCATGGTGGCGTTTGGCATCGTTCAATGCGTCGGCGTCGCGCAGATACGCTTCTTGCGCCGCGAGCACGTCGAGAAAACTCGATGCCCCGCCCTTGTACAGTTCGTTCGACAGGCGCAGCGCCCGGTTCGATGCATCGAGTGCGCCGCCGAGCCTGACGACTCGCTCGTCGCCATTTACCAGATCGCTGCGCGTGTCCTCGATGTCCTTCAGCGCGTCGAGCATCGTCTGCTGGAGGCCAAGCTGCGATTCACGCATCCGGCTTTCGTTCCGGTCGATGTCCGCGGCGATGCGGCCCGCGTTGAAGATCGGGCTCGTCGCGTTCAATGCGGCGCTGAAGAGGTTATCCGTCAGCGTCGGCAGGCCGAGATACGACGATGCCAGAATGCCGTCGCTCAGGCTCAGTCGAAACTTCGGATAACGCTCGGCTCTCGCGACGCCCACTTCCGCCGCGCGCTGCTCGACTGTTGCATACGCGCTGCGCACGTCCGGGCGGCGCAGCAGCGCTTCCGATGGCAGCGTGTGCGGCACGCTCTGCGCCGGAACGGGGATCGGACGCGCTTCGCCGAGCGTCAGACCATCGACGCTTTCCGGCGTGCGTCCCGCGTAGACGGCGATCAGACTCATGTCGTGCTGAATGGCGGCGCGAATCGGCGGGATCTGCGCCTGCAAGTCCTGTAACTGGTTCTGCGCGCGGGCGACATCGAGTTGCGTCGACAGTCCATAACGCAGACGCTGCTGGGTCAGCCTGAGCGCGCGGCTGCGTATCTGCCCGTTGTCGCTGATGATCTGAAGCTGCGCCTGCGCCCATCGCAAGTCGATATAGGCGCTCGCCGCATTCGCCGCCATCGCGAGCCGCAATTCATCGAGCGCGGACCGGCGCCCGGTGGCTTGCGCTTGCGCCGCCAGCACGGCGAGGCGTTCACCGCCGAACACATCCGGCTGCCACGACGCCGTCAGGCCGACGCCCGCCTGCTTGACATAGCCGAGCGGCGGCGGGGTGTTCTGCCGTGCGTATGATGCGCCTGCGTTGGCGTCGAGTTGCGGCGCGAGCGCGGCATTCTGCTGCTTCACGATGTCTTGCGCCTGCCGCACGCGCTCGACGGCGGCTTTGATGTCGAGATTGCCGTCGAGCACGGTGCCGATCAGCCGATGCATCACCGGGTCGCCGAATTGCGACCACCACGCGTTTGCATCAATGCTGTCGACGGGAGCATCGACGCTCCACGCATCGGGCGCGATGGTCCTGGCCACTTCGGGCAAGTCCTGATGCGATGCGGGCGGCACCGCGCAGGCAGCGAGCGTCATCGCGGCCGCGACGGCAAGCAGTTTTGGAGCGATGGCTTTCATGCTGCACCTTCGAGTAATAAGGGTGACTAACTATCAATGCGCATCCGGCGGCGGTGCCGTGTTGCCGAACGGGCGCGAAAAGAACACGCTGACAAGCCCGACCGCAAAGCAAAGCGATACCGCGAGGAAGGTGTCCGAGAACGTCAGCACGAGCGCCTCGCGCATCAGAAGCGCATGCAGTGCGGCGAGGCTTGCAGCAGCGCCATCGAGCACGTCGCCGCCGGCCGCTGCGAAATGGGCGGCCCGATCGCGCAACAGCGCCTCGATGACCGGACGGCCCGCAGTCACGTGCTCATCGAGCCGCTGATAATGCAGGTTCAGACGATCGTTGAGCATCGTGCTTGCAACGGCGATGCCGATCGCGCCGCCGAGATTGCGCATCAGGTTGAAGAGGCCGCTCGCCGATTTGAGCCGCGAAGGCGGCAAGGAGCCGAGCGCCATCGTGACGATGGGCGGCACGCAGAATTGTTGTCCGATACCGCGAAGCGCCTGCGGAAGCAGCAGTTCACGCCATCCCCATTCATTCGTCAGCGGCACATACAGATAACAGCCGACACCGAAGCAAACGAGACCGAACACCATCAAAAGGCGCATATCGACGAAGCGTGCAAGAAGGGAATATGCGCTGAGTGCAACGAGCTGGAAACAGCCGACCGAGAGCAACGCGATACCAATCTGAAGCGAGTCGAAGCCGCGCACGCGCGAAAGAAACACGGGCGTGAGGAATACCGTGCAGAAAAGACCGATGCCCGTGATGAACGACAGCAGACTGCCAATGCCGAAATTGCGAATGGCGAGCGCCTTCAGATCGACGATCGGTTCTTTCGCCGTGAACGCATGCACGAGAAAGAGAAAGCCGCAGATAGCGGATATCCACGTGCAGAAGAGAATCACGTCATCGCCGAACCAGTTCTTGCGCGGCCCTTCTTCCAGCACGTATTCGAGGCAACCGAGAAAGCCCGACATCAATACGATGCCCACGTAATCGCCCTTGCGCAGCAACGAATGGTCGGCGACATCGACATCGACGAAGCGCGGCACGAGTATGGTCACCACCGCGCCGGGCACGAGGTTCAGATAGAACAGCCAGTGCCACGACCATTGCGACGTGATCCAGCCGCCAATTACAGGGCCGATGGTCGGCGCGAGTGAGGCGAGCGCACCGATCGTCGTCGCGGCGATCAGACGTTGCTTGCCGGGAAAGAGCATGAAGGCCGTCGTGAACACGGTCGGGATCATCGCGGCGCCGAGCGCGCCTTGCAGGCCGCGAAAGATGATCATCGAGTTGATGTCCCACGCGAGACCGCACAACATGCTGGTCAGCGTGAAGCCGAATGCGGAGAACGTGAAGACCCAGCGTGTCGAAAACACGCGCGTGAGCCAGCCCGACATCGGTATCACGAGAATCTCTGCAATCAGATACGAAGTCTGCACCCACGACAATTCGTCCTGACTCGCCGACAACCCTCCGCCGATATCCTTAAGCGACGAAGCCACGATCTGGATATCGAGCGTCGCCATGAAGAAGCCGAGGCACAGCAGCGAGAAGGCGAAGACCCTGGTCCGCATCGGCAGATCGGCGGGATTCATCGGCGAGTGGGGCGCGTGCGTTGCGCGGCTCATGATGCGCTGTCCGTGCGCAGATGCACTTTTACCGTCGCCGAAAGGCCGGGACGCAGCACGCCCTGCATGTCCTTCGGAACGGACAGCCGCACGCGCACCGGCACGCGCTGCACGATCTTCGTAAAGTTGCCCGTCGCATTCTCGGCGGGCAGCACGCTGAAAGTCGCGCCCGTCGCCGGTGCAAGACTCTCGACCACGCCTTCGATACGGCGGCTCGATGCGTCGAGATCGACATCGACCTTGTCGCCCGCTCTCATCTTCTTCAACTGGTCTTCCTTGAAGTTCGCATCGATCCACAGGCCGCTCGACGGCACCACCGTCAGGAGCGACACGCCGACATTCGCCAGCGCCCCGACACGCGCGCTGCGGTTGCCGACATAGCCGTCGATCGGCGCGCGGATCGTCGTGTATTCGACGTTCAGCGCGGCCACGCGCCGCGTCGCTTCAGCGGTGGCGATACGTGCGCGCGCATCGTCGATTTGCGCATCGAGCACGCTCAACTGGCGTTGCGCGGCGGTCAGCGCCGCGTTGTTGCGGTCGACGGCCGCGCGTGCCTTGGCGAGATCGGCATCGGCGCGTTCGACCACCTGATTCGACACGGCATCGTCCTTGACGAGCTGTCGGTATCGTGCGGAGTCCGAAGCGCTGCGCGTCAACTCCGCGGCCGATGCCCGCACTTCGGCCGACTGCGCGCTGATCGTCGCGATCTGCAGCGACTTCCTCGCTTCGAGTTCGGTGACGGCGGCCTGCGCGCGCTGCACTTCGGCGCTTGCCTGCGCGAGGCGGGCATCGTAGTCGCGTGCATCGAGACGGATCAACACCTGGCCCGCGCGCACGAACTGGTTGTCCTGTACGAGCACGTCGGAGACGAAGCCGTTCACTTTCGGCGCAAGCACCGTCACGTCGCCGCCGACATAAGCGTCATCCGTCGATTCGACATAGCGCCCGACGAGCAGCCAGTACGACACGGCCGCCGCGACGACGATGGCGACGCAAATCAACGCGAGCAGCATCCACGGGACGCGCCGGGCGGGTCTCGCTATGCCCGCGACGTCGGGCGAGGCAACCGAAGGAGATGTCGACATTGGCTATTGTGCACATGCACTGATGAGAGTAAAAAAAGACCGGTCTGCGGATTGGTGCAGGCTGGCGCGCTGACGTGCCGTAAGCCATTGCAATCGTCCTGAAAGGCCGGTGAGTTCATCTTCGGCAGTGTATTTGTGCACATGCACTTTGTCAAATGACTTCGCTCGCGACCTAAGCGTTTATGAACTATGCTTGAACGCACTGCGGGACGTTCGTCCGCGAATCGATGGCCTCAGACGGAGGTGCGTCATGTCATGGGTAACCGGGCGAGCGCGTCGCGCCTGTTTGCCGCGCGATCGCATCGCTTCGCCGCTCGCTTTCTCGCTGACTTCCATCGCGCTTGCCGTGATGTTCGCGTCGAACGCGGGCGCGGCGCCGCCATTGCCCCAGTGCGGCCAGTTCGTGGCGGGACAAGGTTCCATCAGTACGCAAGCCAAATCCGTCAGCATCACGCAGACGACATCGCGCGGCGTGATCGACTGGCGCAGCTTTTCTATCGGCAAAGGCAATACAGTCGATATCAACAATGGCTCGGGCGCGACGCTCAATCGCGTCACCGGGCTGGATCGCTCGATCATCGACGGAAAACTCAGCGCGACCGGCAGCCTTTACCTGATCAATCCGCAAGGCGTGGTGATCGGGCGCACGGGCGTGGTGACGACCGGCGGGCGCTTCGTCGCAACTTCGCTCGATGCGTCGAACAGCGCGTTCATGGCCGGCGGCGACCTGACGCTTACCGGAACCGGCGACGGCGTCGTGGCGAACCTCGGCAAGATCGGTTCGAGCGGTGGCGACGTGTTCCTGATCGCGCGCACGGCGGTCTTCAATCGCGGCGAAAACAACGCGACGCGGGGCACCGCGGAACTCGCGGTCGGTAGCCATGTGTTGCTGCATGACGCAGCGAGCGGTCAGCAAGTGTTCGTGCAAGCCGGAAGCCGCGGCACCGTCGATGCCTCCGGCGCAATCGACGCCGCGCAGATCAGCCTGCAAGCCGCCGATGGCAATGTCTTCGCGCTCGCCGGTCGCCCCGGCGAACTGCGCGCAACTGGCACCGCGACGCGCGATGGCCACGTTTGGCTCGTCGCGGAGCGCGGCGCGGTACACGCGCACGGCCGCATCGGCGCGGCTAATGCAGACGGCAGCGGCGGCACGGTCGACATGAACGGTGCGACGCTGCACGTCGATAACGCATCGATCGGCGCCGCGAAGTGGAATCTCACCACGCCGGCCTTCATGGCCGATGGCGGCGCGGCCGGCGCGCTCGCGAACGCGCTGTCGCACGGAACGTCGGTGGCCGTCGATACCACCGGTAAAGGCGGCAAGGCCGGCGACATCGACGTGAACGCGAGCGTGCGCTGGAATGGCGACGCATCGCTTGCGCTCAACGCATTCCACGCGGTCACGATCGCGCCGGCTGCGACCGTCGCGAACAACGGCGCAGGCAATCTCACCTTGCGCGCGGACGGGAGCGGCGTCGGCAACGGCGGCGGCGTGGTGAATGGAGGCGTCATCGACTGGTCGCGCAGCGTGGGCATCGTGTCGATACTGCGGGACATGAACAGTGCGTACACGCCCGGCACGATCACCACGAACGCACAGTGGACCGCCGCACCGTACAGCGGTCTCGCGACGCAGCTCACGGCGTATCGCCTCGTCAACACGCGCGCCGATCTCGATGCGATATCCGCCGATCCCGGCGGCCTCTATGCGCTTGGCAGGGACATCGCGCTGACGACGCCCTACGCGGGCATCGGCGTGGGCTCGCAAACCGCCTTCAGCGGACAGTTCGACGGCATGGGCCACACGATCTCCGGCTTCAGGCTCATCGATCCGCCCGCCGGAAGTTATGCCGGATTGTTCGGCACGATCGCGGCCGGCGGCATCGTGCGCAATCTGAACGTGGACGGAACCGCCGCGACGTATGCGGGCGCGAACATCGGCTTGCTAGCGGGACAAAACAACGGATACGTGGCCGGCGTGCACACGGCAGGCGCCGTCTATAACGGCCAGGGCATCACGTCGCTGACCGGTGGCGGCCTCGTCGCGGTGAACGGCGGGACCATCGAGCGGTCGTCGAGCACGGCCAGCGTGTTGGGGCTGGAGACGATGGGCGGACTCGCCGGCACCAACTCCGGCGTCATCACTCAGTCGTACGCCACCGGCGCGGTCACCGGCGGATCGCACGCGGATGCGGTCGGCGGGCTCGTCGCGCGCAACACCGGGACCATCGCACAGTCTTACGCGACCGGTTCGACCTTCACCATTCTCGGCGTCAGCGGCGGGCTCGCCGGCGATAACGCCGGAACCGTGAACCAGTCTTTCGCGACCGGCCCTGCCACGCCGTTCGGCCCGAATCCGATTGGCGGGTTCATCGGCGTGAACGGCGGTTCGTTGTCGAATGACTTCTGGGACGTGCAGACGACCGGCAAGACCATCGGCGTGAACGGCAGCGGCGCGGAAGGCGCCACCGGTCTCACGACCGCGCAAATGAGCACGGCGCAGAGCTTCGGACCGCAATGGGACTTCGGCCCGAACGGGACATGGGTCATTCCGGCGGGCGGCACCCATCCGATTCTGCGCTGGCAGTTGCAGACGCCTTGAAACGCCGGTCACGCACGCGCCGCTTCGCGCTGCGGCAAGTCGATGGTGACGGCTCTGTCGTCGATAGGAAAGTGCAGCAGCGCCGCGACGAGCCCCGCGATCGCCGTCGCGCCCCAGATGAGCGAGTACGAGCCGGTGGCGTCGAACACATAGCCGCCGAGCCACGCACCGAGGAACGAGCCAAGCTGATGGCTCAGGAACACGACGCCGAACAGCGTGCCGAGATGCCGCGTGCCGAACACTTTCGCGATCAGGCCGTTGGTGAGCGGCACGGTGCCGAGCCACGTCAAACCCATGACGGCGGCGAAGACGACGACCGAGACGCTCGTCGTCGGCAACAGGACGAACAGCGCGATCGCGCCGCCGCGTATCAGGTAGAGCCACGCGAGCACATGATGCTGCCGCAAGCGTCCGCCGAGCCAGCCGCATCCCCAGCTGCCGATCATGTTGAAGAGGCCGATCAGCGCGAGCGCCGTCGCGCCGAGGCCGACCGGCATATGGCACAGCAGCAGATAACCCGGCAGATGCGTCGCGATGAACGCAAGCTGGAAGCCGCAGGTGAAGAAGCCCAGCGTCAGCAGCCGATAGCCGCGATGACGTGACGCGTAGGCGAGCGTATCGCGCAGCGGCATCGCAAGCTCCTCCATGCCGGGCGATGCCGCAACCGAAGCACTTCGGCGCCGGCTCGCGCGGTCCAGCACGATGCCGAGCGGCGCGGCCAGGAGAATCGCAAAGGCGAGCGCATAGAGCGATGCCGGAACGCCGGCGTGCACGCGGATTTCCTGCGCGAACGGCACCATCAGCACCTGACCGAGCGAGCCGCCCGCACTGGCGAGGCCCATTGCGACGCTGCGCGTTTGCGGCGACGCGGCGCGTCCCACCGTGGCGAGCACCACGCCGAAGCTCGTGCAGCTGATGCCGATGCCCACGAGCAGTCCGAGTCCGAGCACGAGCATCCATCCCGATGTCGATGCGGCGGCGAGCGCGAGCCCGGCGGCGAACGTCGCGGCGCCCGTGGCGACGACCGGCGCGGCGCCGTAGCGATCGGCGGCGGCGCCCGCGAACGGCTGCGCGAAGCCCCACACGAGGTTGTGCAGCGCGATGGCGAACGCGATCAGCGTGACGGGCAAACCGCGATCGAACGAGAACGGCCCGATGAATAGCCCGAAGGTCTGGCGCACGCCCATCGCGGCGCTCAGGATCAGCGCGGCCGCGCCGATGAGCGCCCAGGTCGCCGCGCGGTTCGTGCGGTTCGTGTGTGTTGCCTGCGTCAGGGACGGCATGATCGCGTTCCTCCTTGCGGCAATCGTCGCAGGCCCGGGCACGCGCTGACAAACGAAAAGTTTTCGCGGACGGATGAGCGGCGTTCAACCGTCCGCGCATTCGCTTCAGACACGCCCGGCGAACTCCGCCGCCTGCTCGATCAGCCAGCTTCGGAACGCCGCGCGTTCGGCGCGCTCGCTGGCCTGCGGCGTCTCGCACAGCCAGTAGGCGGTTTGCGTTTCGACCGTCGTCGCGAGGGCTTCGACGAGCGTGCCGTCCGCAAGCTCGCGGTCGACGAGCGGCCGCCTGCCGATGGCGACGCCGAGACCGGCGGCGGCGGCATCGAAGGCGAGTTGCACGGTGTCGAAGCGCAGCCCGCCTTGCGTGTCGAGGCCGTCGACGCCCGCGCCGTCGATCCACGCCTGCCAGTCCTGGCTCGCGGTATCGACGTGGATGAGGGTCGCGTGCGCGAGATCGGGCGCGCCGGTATCGTTGCCCAGCATCGCGCGATAAGCCGGGCTGCACACCGGCACGAGCCTCTCGCCGAAGAGACGCAGCCACGATGCGCCGTCCACCGGGCCGCGACTCAGGCGCAGGCCGAAATCGAAGCCATCGACGGGAAAGCCGGCCTGGCGGCGTGACGTATCGACGCTCACGTCGATGTTCGGCCAGCGCGTGCGAAAGTCGGCGAGACGCGGGACGAGCCAGCGCGCGGCGAGCGTCGGCGCGCAGGTGACGGAGATCGAGCGGCGCTTGCGCCTGTCGGGCAGCGATTGCGTGCCGATCGCGATCAGCCCGAACGCCTCCGCGATATACGGCAAGTACAGCTCGCCCGCCGCACTCAGCGAAAGTCCCCGCGTCTCCCGCACGAACAGTTCGACGCCGAGCATGTTTTCCAGCGCGCCGATGCCATGACTCACCGCGCCCGGCGTCAGGTTCAGTTCGGCGGCGGCGAGCTTGAAACTCTTGTGCCGCGCCGCCGCTTCGAAGAGGCGCAGGGCGTTGAGCGGGGGCAGGCGCTGGGGCATGAGCGTGCTTTTCCGGATGGACAGTGACGTTATCGTACAGCCGCCTTGCGTCGCACTGCCCGCTTTGGGGTTGGCCTTCCTGTGCGTTCGCGACATCGGCCTTAGCAAACTGAAAGGAGACGCCTAGAATCAATGCACCGCGTACTGCCTCCGTCCCCGTTCAACAGGACAAGACATGCTGCAGCCATTCGCCTCCTCGGAATCGTTCACGATCGGCGTCGAACTCGAAGTTCAGCTTGTGAACACGCATGACTACAACCTGACGAAGGCGACGACGGAACTGCTGAACCGCGTGCGCGCGGAGACCTTCGCGGGCGCGATCAATCCCGAAACTACGGAAGGGATGATCGAGGTGTCGACCGGTGTGTGCAGCAACTTCGAGCAGGCGCGAAGCGAACTGCTTGGGCTTCGCGACACGCTGGTTCGCGCAGCGGACTTTCTGAACGTCGGCGTGTGCGGCGGCGGGACCAACTTCTTCCAGAACTGGTACGACCAGCGTTCCGACGGGCGCGCGCGTTCCGAATATCTGATGGGCCTGTACGGCGCGCTTTATCAGCAGTTCACGATTTTCGGCCAGCACGTGCACGTGGGCTGCGCCGATGCCGACTCCGCGCTCGTGCTGTTGCATTCGCTGTCGCGCTACGTCCCGCACTTCATCGCGCTGGCTGCGTCATCGCCCTTCGTGCAGGGAAGCGACACGCGGTTCCAGTGCGCACGCCTGAATTCCGTCGCGCCGTTCCCGTTGGCGGGACAGGCGCCGTTCGTCACGAAGTGGTCGGAATTCGAGCAGTACTTCGATCGCATGACGAAGACGGGCCTCGTGAACAGCCTCAAGGATTTCTACTGGGACATCCGTCCGAGCCCGGGCTACGGGACCATCGAAGTGCGCGTGATGGATACGCCGCTGCGCGTCGAATGGGCCGCCGCCATCGCGGCTTATATTCAGGCGCTTGCGCGATACGTGCTCGTCGACGAGCCGCTGAGTCTCAGTGAGCGCGATTACGAGGTGTATCGGACGAACCGGTTCATGGCCTGCCGCTTCGGGCTGGAAGGAACCTGCGTGAATCCGGAGACCGGGCAAAGCGTTCTGATACGCGACGACATTCTCGCTACGCTGGATGCGATCGCGCCGCACGCGCAGGCGCTCGGAGGAGAGGAGGGGCTCGAGCAGATCAGGCGCACCGTGACCGATGGCCTGAGCGATGCGACGTGGCTGCGGCGCGTCTACAGCGCGCATCATTCGTTGCATGAAGTGGTCCGTCAGCAATGCCGGATATGGCGTGGCGCGCAGGCGTGAGAGTGAGGGCGTCTTCGATGTCGAAACGATTCGTCAGCCAGGCACGGCGTAGATTCTTGCTCGAGTCGCGTGTCTTGCCGTCCGCGCTGCTGCTGATGGCTTTCGGCAATGCGAAGCCCGCGCTCGCCGCCACGCCTGCCTGCAGCGACGCACACGAGCCGACGCCGCGCCAGACGGCGGGTCCGTTCTTCCTGCCGCGCTCGCCGAAGCGGACATCGCTGCTGGAAGCGGGCATCGGCGGGACGAAGGTCGTGTTGAGCGGGCGCGTATGGTCATCGCAATGCCAGCCGGTGCCGGGCGCGCTCCTCGATTTCTGGCACGCCGACGATGCCGGCGAATACGACGTCGACGGCTTCCGGCTGCGCGGGCATCAGTTTGCGGATGGCGAGGGACGGTATCGGCTGGAGACCATCGTGCCGGGGCTGTATCCGGGGAGAACGCGCCATTTTCACGTGAACGTGCAGCCGCCCAATGGAGCGGTGCTGACCACGCAACTGTACTTTCCAAACGAGCCGCGTAACGCGCGCGATTCGCTGTTCGACCGGCGCTTGCTGGTCGCGACAGGCGACGAGGGCGGGCGCAAGACGGCGCGATTCGATTTCGTGTTGACGCTCGCATAGCAATTCATCGCACTAGCTTATTCGACGATGTGCGCTTTAGTTATGCATAAGCATTTGTTCCTTTGCACGCCGGTCCGTCTTACCGTGAGCGCTGCGACAGCAGCACGATTTGCACGCGCAACGGCGAACCGGACGCTCAACGATACGCAAAGGAACGGCATTACATGGCAGGCTTCAATCGACATGACTTCCTGATTTCATCCGATGCGGCCATCGCATCGACGGGACTGTCTTCACTGGCATTCGCACGGAATCAGGGCGCGGCGCCCCGGCGCGGCAGCACGCTGAACGTGGCGATCAACCCCGAGCCGCCCGTGCTCGTGCCGATCTTGCGGACGACCGAATCCGCGCTAGTCGCGAGCTTGAAAGTGATCGAAGGGCTGCTTGCATACGGCTTCGAACTCAAGCCAATGCCACGATGGCCAGCCGTTCACGTCGGCAGATGTCGCGGTCTCCATCGAACCGCCGAAGTCCATTCATCCGCGCCGCTTCAAGTCGTGGACGCGCGGCGCGAATATCGTCCATGAACGCAACCCGGATTACTGGGACGCGGACAAGCCTCGAACTGAGACGCGACCTCGGGCTCGCGTATCTCTCCATCTCGCATGACCTCTCGGTGGTGCGCTACATCGCTGATCGCGTGCATGTGATGCACGGCGGCGCCTACACCCGCGCGCTGCTCGATGCGGTTCCCGTCAACCGGTTCGATGCGCAGCCGCATAAAACATGACCCAACAAGGAAACCAGATGCCGGAACATCATCACTCCGCGGCCTTGCAGCAGGCCCTCGATGCGCTGCCCGCGCTCGCTGCGGCGATCGGAGAAGAAGCGGCGGCGCGCGAAGTGCGTCGCGAATTGCCGTTCGAAGCGTTCGCACGCTTTCGTGAATCGGGGCTCGGCAAGCTACGTCTGCCGGTGGAATGGGGCGGCTTCGGCGGCTCGCTCGAAGATGTCTTCCACGTGATATCGACGCTCGCCGCGCATGAGAGCAATGTCGCGCATGCGTTGCGCATTCATTTCGATCAGACCGAAGCGCTCTTGCTGTCACCGCGCACGCCGTTCAACGAACTGCAGATCAGACGCGTGGCGGAAGGCGCGATCTTCGGCGGCGCATCGACGGAAGCGGGCACGTCGCGGCCCGGCGAAATCACGACGCAACTCAGGCGCGACGGCGATCACTATCGCCTGAGCGGCCGCAAATACTACGCGACGGGCACGGCGTTCTCCGACTATGCGCGTCTCAACGTGCAGGACGAAACCGGCGAGCCGGTCATCGCCATCGTGCCGACGAAGCGCGAAGGGCTGAACGTGCTCGACGACTGGGACGGCATGGGCCAGCGCATGACCGCGAGCGGCAGCCTCGTGTTCGATGACCTGATCGTGCACGCAGACGAAGTCACGCCGCGCACGCTGACGACGCTCGCGGGACGTCACGGCGGCGCGCTGCGGCAACTGCATCTGGTGGCGGTGGCGGCGGGCATCGTGCGCAACGTCGTGGCCGATGCGAAGCGCTACGTGCTTCGTCACGGGCGTCCGGTGCTGCACAGTCCCGCGCCGTCCGCGCGGGAAGACGGCTTCATTCAGCAAGTGATCGGCGAGTTGTCGGCGCATAGCCATGCGATCGACGCGCTCGTGCGCGACAACGCACGCGTGCTCGATCGCTCGTCGCGGGCGATTCGCAACGGCAGCGCCGATGCCGATGCGCTCGTGCTCGAAGGCGCGCTGGCCACCGCGCGCACGCAGCTCGTCGTCAGCAAGCTGGCGCTCTATGCAGCCGAGCGCATGTTCGAGGCAGGCGGCGCATCGGCGACGGCGCGCGCGCATAACTTCGACCGTCACTGGCGCAATCTGCGCACGATCTTCAGTCACAACCCGCTGCTGCACAAATCGCGCGTCATCGGCGATTACGAGCTGAACGGCGTGACGACGCATCTCACCGAAGGACGCGTGTTCTGACGCGCTTCGCCCATCATTCGAACTGGAGTCTTCCATGAGCGGCGAATTTCCGCGCCAGTTGCATCTGAACATCAACGCGCTGCACTCGGGCTTCGTGCCGTCCGCGTGGCGCGTGCCCGACGCCGATCCGCGCGCCTTCATCGACGTGAACCATTACGTGCGCCTCGCCCAGACCGCGGAGCGCGCGTGCCTCGATGCGATCTTTCTCGCCGATAACGCCGCAATCTCCGACCAGCTCGACATGCGTCCGATCACCGCGCTCGAACCGACGCTGCTGCTCACGAGCATCGCCGCCGCGACGACGCATATCGGGCTGATCGCGACGGCATCGACGAGCTATAACGAGCCGTACAACATCGCGCGGCGGTTCGCGACGCTCGACCTCGTCAGCAAGGGGCGCGCGGGATGGAACATCGTGACGACGGCGGATCTGCCCTCCGCCCGCAACTTCGGGCTCGACGCCGTGCCCGATCACGCGCAACGCTATGCCCGCGCCGACGAATTCGCGTCGCTCGTCAAGGCGCTGTGGAACAGCTGGGAAGACGACGCGTTCATCGCGGACAAGGCGAGCGGCCGCTTCGTCGATCTCGGCAAGCTGCATCCCGCTGCGCATCGCGGGCGCTTCTTCGGCGTGCAGGGCGCGCTGAATCTGCCGCGCTCGGCGCAGGGTCATCCGGTGCTGGTGCAGGCAGGCGCATCCGGCGACGGGCGCGATCTCGCCGCGCGTCACGCGGAAGCGGTGTTCTCGGCGTCGCAATCGTTCGATGAGTCGCGGGCGTATCGAGAAGACCTGAACGCACGCGCCGCGCGTTACGGACGCGGCCCGAACGCGGTGAAGGTGCTGGCCGGGCTGACGACGATCATCGGCGCGACCGAGGCCGAAGCGCTGCGCCGCCGCGACGAACTCGTCGACCTGATTCCGTGGCGCTACAGCCTGAACCGGCTGGCGGGAACGCTCGGCGTGCCGGTCGATTCGCTCTCGCTCGACAAGCGTCTGCCCGACGATCTGCCGCTGCCCAATAACGGCAACGGCAATCACACGTTCTTCAACGCGACGCTCGCGCAGGCGCGCACGCACGGCTACACGGTGCGTGAGCTGGTGCGGGCGCTGGCGGGCGGGGGCGGGCATCGCGTGATCGTCGGAACGCCGGAACAGATCGCCGACGACATCGCGCACTGGTTCGAAAACGGCGCCGCCGATGGCTTCAACCTGATGCCCGACGTTCTGCCCGACGGGCTTGAAGCGTTCACGGAAGGCGTCGTGCCGATTCTGCAGCGGCGCGGCATCTTCCGTCGCGCGTATCAAGGCGATACGCTGCGCAGCCACTTCGGGCTCGCAAAGCCGGCAGGGCATGCGGCGGCGCGCGAGGCGGCGTAACGAAGCATCCGGCAGCGACGCGGCCCGTCATGGCGAGACGGCGTCCGCCTCCACCGGCAAGCCCTCCGCCTTCCACCTCAACATGCCGCCGGCGAGATTCGCCACCTTCCCGAAGCCGGCTTTGGTCAGCAGCACGCTGGCCTGAGCGGACCGCACGCCCGAGCGGCACACCGTCACGACCGGCCGCTCGCGATCCAGTTCGTCGAGCCGGTCGACCAGGTGCGACAGCGGCACGAGCTTCGCGCCCGGCAGATGCCCCAGCCGGTCGATGAACTCGGGCGCCTCGCGGACATCGACGATTTGCAGCGCGCCTTGCTGCTCCAGGAGCGCCGTCGGTTCGATCTCCCATACGCCGCTGAATCGCAGCGTGAGCGGCGCCCAGTCCGGCATGTCGTCGGCCTGCGCGTCGTCTTCCGGCTGTCCGCAGCGCAGGTTCGCGGGCACCGCCACGGCCATCCGTTTCGGATGCGGCAGATCGAGGTGGCTCATGTGGCCCATGAAGTCGCCGAGATTCACGTCGCCGCCGAGGCGCGGATTGAAGCGCCGCTCCTCCGCGACGCTCGTCACGGTGATGCCGCGATAATCGTGCGCGGGGTAGAGCAGGCAATCGGCGGGCAGCGTCAGGATTTGCTCGCGCACCGACGCGAACAACTGGCGTGGATTGCCGTGCTGGAAATCGGTGCGGCCACAGCCGCGAATCAGCAGGCTGTCGCCGGTAAAGGCCATGCGCTCATCGTCGAGCACATAGGTGAGGCAGCCGTTGGTGTGACCGGGCGTTGCGCGGACCGTCAGATGGCGGCCGCCGAAGCCGATGCGATCGCCATGTTTCAACGGCCGGTCCACGCCCTCGGCGCCCGCTGCTTCCGCGAGCCCGATCGAGCTGCCGCATCGACGGCGCAGCCGCCACGCGCCGGTCACGTGATCGGCATGCACATGTGTGTCGAGCGTGGCGCAGAGCCGCAAGCCGAGTTCTTGCAGAAGCGCGAGGTCGCGGGGAGCCTGCTCGAAGACGGGGTCGATCAGCAGCGCCTCGCCGGCATCGCCGAGCAGATACGTGTAGGTCGAGGACGCGGCATCGAAAAGCTGACGAAAGATCATCGCGGGTGTCCGAAGGATGAAGGCGCGTACCGATGCGGGCGGCCTTTACCTTCATTCAAGCCGGTCCGTGGCGAATGCTCAAGCCCGTCGCGCCGCCGCTTTTCCTGACCAGGACAAAGTGCTGTCGAAAAGGCAATCCTATGAATGTTTTCGATTGCCAAGCCTGATGGTTGGCAACATACTTGCTCGCTCGTGGGGCCGCGTTATTGCGTAGTTTCGGGCAAGTTCGCCCGGCGGCCAAAACCTCCGCTCCACCGACATCCGCGCACGAGGGATGATCGACGATTGGCGCTTCCAACGATAACGGCCGATGCTCGCCAATACCTATAACCCGCTGTTGGTCGTCTGTTCGCTCCTCGTGGCCATGCTGGCCGCCTATACCGCGCTCGATATGGCGGGGCGCATCGCGCTTGCCGAGGGGCGCGCCGCGCGCTACTGGATGATCGGCGGCGCATGCGCGATGGGCCTCGGCATCTGGTCGATGCACTTCATCGGCATGCTCGCGTTCAACTTGCCGATTGCGCTCGGCTACGACCCGGCGATCACGCTGCTGTCGCTGCTGATCGCCATCGCGGCGTCGATGTTCGCGCTCTGGCTCGTCGGCCAGAAAACGCTTCCTTTATCGCGGCTCATCGTTGGCGCCTTGCTGATGGGGCCGGCCATCGCGGGCATGCACTACACCGGCATGGCGGCCATGCGGATGCGGCCGGGCATCGAGTACGAACCGGCGCTCGTCGTGTTGTCCGTGACCATCGCCATCGTGGCGTCGGGCGCGGCGCTGTGGATCGCTTTCCGCTTGCGGCAGGCGTCGGGCAGGCTCTTTCTTCGCGGGATCGCATCGCTGGTGATGGGCGTCGCGATCGTCGGCATGCATTACACGGGCATGGCCGCCGCGCATTTTCCGCCCGGCAGCATCTGCGATGCCGCGCGGGACGGCTCCGACCCCGCGTGGCTCGCGCTGGTGGTGATCCTCGTGACGCTGGCGGTGATCGCCATCGCGCTGATCATCTCCGTGCTCGACTTGCGCATGGAAGCGCGCACGGCGGTGCTCGCGGCGTCGCTCGCGGAGGCGAACAAGGAACTCGCCTTTCTTGCGCTTCACGACAGCCTCACCGGCTTGCCCAACCGCGTGCTGCTCGAAGACCGGCTCGAACAACTGGTGCGGGGCGCGCGGCACACGAAAGGCCGCTTCACGCTGATGTTCATGGACCTCGACAGCTTCAAGGCGGTCAATGACGCGCTCGGTCATCGCGTCGGGGACAAGCTGCTCGTCGACGTGTCGCGGCGGCTGCGGGATGCACTGCGATCGCACGATACGATCGCCCGCGTCGGCGGCGACGAGTTCGTGCTGCTATCCGACGTCGGGGATGCGACGGGCGCGGCGGCGGTCGCGCAGGCGTTGGCACGGGCGATCGAAGCGCCGTTTCAGGTGGAAGGCCACGATGTCCGCATTTCGCTCAGCATCGGCATTGCCATTTATCCTGACAACGGCGCGGATCAGGAGGAACTGCTCAGCAACGCCGATGCAGCGATGTACCACGCGAAGGCGCTCGGCAGCGGCAGTTGCTGCTTCTTCGAGCCGTCGATGCAGGCCGACGTCTATGAGCAGATGCAGCTCGCTCATGAGTTGCGTTCGGCGCTCACGGCCGGCGAGATGGTCCTTCATTTCCAGCCCAAGTTCGCCGCGCTGAGCGGCGCGGCGGTCGGCGCGGAAGCGCTGCTGCGCTGGAATCATCCGGTGCGCGGGTTGTTGTCGCCGGACCGCTTCATCGCGCTCGCGGAGAAGACCGGGGCGATCGTGCCGATCGGCATGTGGGTGCTCGACGAAAGCTGTCGCCAACTGAAGCTGTGGCATTGCGCGGGGCACGTCGACTGGAGCATCGCGGTCAATCTGTCGCCCTTGCAATTCATCGACGACGGTCTCGTGCAGGCCGTGCAGGACGTGCTGCGCCGGCACGATCTGCCGGCGCATAGCCTGATTCTCGAAGTGACCGAATCCACGGCGATGCGCGACGTCGATGTCAGCCTCGCGGTGCTGCAACAGCTTCGGCATACCGGCGTGCAGATCGCCATCGACGATTTCGGCACCGGCTATTCGAGCCTGCTGTATCTCAAGCGGCTGCCCGCGACGGAACTGAAAATCGATCGCGGTTTCGTGGGGCAACTGTCTCACGGCACCGAGGACGCGGCGATCGTATCGGCGGTCGTGGCGCTCGGGCGGACGCTCAATCTGCGAATCGTCGCGGAGGGCGTGGAGACGCGTCAGCAGCGCAAGCACCTGACCGAAGTCGGCTGCGACATCTTGCAAGGCTATCTGCTGGGCCGGCCGATGCCCGCGAATCTTTTCGTCGAAGCGGTGCTGAATGCGCATGCGCCGCTCGCGTCGACGCTCCTGCGTTAGCCTCGCACTTGTCGTTGTTTTGCCCAACCCGGTGTCCTCGACAGGGCGATGTAACGGAACGGCGCTTGCTCGAACACGTGTTCGCATCGAGCGCCTTTCCAACCATCACCGATCCCTCCCATGCCGACGACTCCGCCTCTCGACGACGAGCACGCCCCGCTCGACTCACACACTCCCCGCCGGCGCTTCCTTCAGCGCACCGGAACCGGCGTCGCGGCCGCGCTGCTTGCTGGCGGCGCCGGCACGGCGCGCGTTGCGAACGCGGCGCAAGGCACGCCCGGCGATGCCGACGCCGTGAAGCTGCCGCCCATCGCGGATACCCAGACCGAACAGCAGGAAGAGACGCCCGATCCGCGCGCTCGTCCGGATGAGCGCGTCGGCTTCGCGGTGGTCGGGCTCGGGCGCTTGTCGCTGAATCAGATTTTCCCGGCGCTCGCATCGTCGAAATATGCGAAGTTGTCCGCGCTCGTCAGCGGCGACGCCGACAAGGCTCGCAAGATTGCGCGCCAATACGGGCTGCCTGACACCACCGTCTACGGCTACGACAGCTTCGAGCGCCTCGCCGACAATCGCGACGTGCAAGTCGTCTATATCGTCCTGCCGAACAGCATGCATCGCGAATACACGGAGCGCGCGGCGAAGATCGGCAAGCACGTGCTATGCGAAAAGCCGATGGCGACGAGCGTCGCCGACTGCCAGCGCATGATCGACGCGTGCCGCAACGCGAATCGGCTGCTGATGATCGCGTATCGCAGCCAGTACGAGCCGATGGACCGCCTCGTCGCGAAGTGGATCAAGGAGAAGCAGTTGGGGCCGGTGACGGAGTTCATCGCCGGCAATTCGCAGAACGCGGGCGATCCCGGCCAGTGGCGGCTCAAGCGCGCGCTGGCGGGAGGCGGGCCGCTGCCGGACGTCGGCATCTATTGCATCAACGCCGCGCGATTTCTGCTGGACGAGGAGCCGACGGAAGTCATCGGCACCGTCGTGCAGCCGGCTTCCGATCCGCGTTTCCGCGAGGTCGAGCAAAGCGTGCATTTCATCCTGCGCTTTCCGAGCGGCGCGACTGCGACGTGCACGTCGAGCTACGCGACGCACGAGGCGCGATTTTTCCGCGTGCAGGGCGCGAAGGCATGGGCCGAAATGAATCCCGCGTTCGCGTATAACGGGCTGCGGCTGCGCAAGGGGATGCTGATCGAGGAGAAAAACGCGGCGACAGAAATCACGATCGATCCGGTCGATCAGTTCGCACGCGAGATTGATCACATGGCGCTGTGCGTGGTGCGCAATCGCACCCCGCATACGCCAGGCGAGGAGGGGCTGCAGGATCAGCGGATCATCGAGGCGATCTACGAATCGGCGCGCACCGGGCGCGTCGTCAGGCTCGCGCCGCCGCCGGGACCGACGCGCGGGCCGATGCCCGACGAGGAGAAGTTCTAGCGGCGCGTGTCAGCGCATCGCCTGCCACGCGGCGGGCCGCGATCCGCCCGTCACCAGGCATTGCGACCGGAAGGCGCTGCCCTGGCTGCTGGCGGCGGCGTGGCTGAATCCTTTGTCGAGCGCATCGAGCCGGACCTGCTCGGCGCCTCGCACGCACGACGAGGCGTCGAGGTCGCGCGCCTGGGCGTGCAGCATGGCGCGATCGGCCACGAGATAAGCGACGACGGCAAAGACGACAGCGTTGAATACCTTTCTCATTCTTTGTCTCCTTGCCACTAGGCTAAGGGCCACACCGCCCGGCGCAAATCAGGGCAAGCACGGAGCAGGGCGGATCGTCGGTGAGGCGTCAATCGATCTGGCCCGGCTTGTCAATGCCGCCACGCGCAATGACTTTGATCCCCGCCAATTCCCCGAAAACTTTTTCTTTGGGTTATTCTCGTTAACCCTAGATAAAACGTAGCTTTCAATTCGGTTGCGTTCCGGGCTTCGTATCAACAGCACAACCGTTCCGCCTGTCAGCTCATCGTCAACTTCGCAGTCCCTGCGCGTTCACGCGGCGTGCGGGAGGCGTTTTGCGCTTCAAACCGTTCAAACTATGCATCTGCCGTCTGTACTCAGTTTTCTCATCTGGATTCCAGTGGTGTCGGGCATCTTCGTGTTCACGTTCAGCCCGTCCGCAACGCTGTCGCGCGCTGCCGCGCTGTTCGGCGCGGTGCTCGGGTTGCTGCCGGTGGCGCCGCTGCTCGCGCGCTTCGATGCCTCGTCGAGCGCGATTCAGCTCGCCGAAAGGATCGACTGGCTGCCGCAGTTCGGTATTTCGTACCACCTGGGCGTCGACGGCATCTCGCTGTGGTTCTCGGTGCTGACCGCAGTGACGACGCTGATCGTGTTCGTCGCGTCATGGCGCAGCGTCACGAAACAGGTCGCGCAGTATTACGGCGCGTTTCTCATACTGTCGGGCTGCATGCAGGGGGTGTTTCTCGCGCTCGACGGCATGCTGTTCTTCGTCTTCTTCGAGGCGACGCTGATTCCGCTGTATCTGCTGATCGGAACATGGGGCTCGGAGCGTCGCGTGTACGCGGCGATGCGCTTTTTCTTCATCTCGCTGTTCGGCTCGCTCGCCATGCTCGCGGCGCTCATCTATCTGTGGAGCCAGTCGCATACGTTCGATATCGACGCGTGGCGGCACCTGAAGATCGGCTTCGCGCCGCAACTGGTGGTGTTCGTGTGCTTCATGGCGGCGTTCTCGGTTAAGGTGCCGATGTGGCCCGTCCATACATGGCTGCCCGACGTGAACGCGGAAGGTCCGACCGGCGCGGCGGTGCTGCTCGGCATGTTGAAGATCGGCGGCTACGGCATGCTCCGTTACGTGTTGCCGATCGTGCCGGATGCATCGCACTTCTTCGCTCCGGCGATGATCGCGCTCGCGCTCGTCGCCGTCCTCTACGGCAGTCTCGTCGCGCTCGCGCAGACCGACATGCGCAAGCTGCTCGCGTATTCGGCGGTCGCGCACATGGGCCTCGTCACGCTCGGCCTCTTCACGTTCGACCCGATGGGCACCGAAGGTGCGGTCGTGCAAATGCTGTCGTACGGCGTGGTGTCCGGTGCGATGCTGCTGTGCACCGGCGTGCTGTTCGACCGCACCCGCAGCGGTTCGATCGATGCGTATGGCGGCGTCGTCAATACGATGCCGAAGTTCGCCACCTACGCGATGCTCTTCTCGATGGCCAATGTCGGCTTGCCGGGCACGTCCGGTTTCGTCGGCGAATTTCTGGTGCTGATGGGCGCGATCCGCTTCAACTTCTGGGTCGGCGCGATTGCCGCGCTGTCGCTCATCCTGAGCGCGGCCTATACGTTGTGGATGTACAAGCGCGTGATGTTCGGCGCGATCAGGAACGAGCGCGTCGCGATGCTCAAGGACCTCGGCAAGCGCGAGTTCGTCGTGCTCGGCGCGATGGCCGTGCTCGTGCTCGCCATCGGCGTTCATCCGAAGACCTTCACCGATGCAATCGGGCCGTCGGTCGAAGCGGTTGTGTCGGCGGCGCAGGCATCGTCCCTGCCGGCGGATGACAACGCGCCTTCTTACGACGCGCATCGCGTGGAAGCATCGAAGCGCTTGCCCGGATAAGACGAGAAGACCGCTATCTCTGTGACGGCCTCGGCGTGAATGCACGCCGAGGCCGTTCTTCTTTTGCGACGTATGCGCGAATCATCGCCATGCCCGAAGCAAGACGGTTCATTACCGTAAGCCAACTAAGGGCGATCCCTTAGTCGTTCGTTTAAGGACATTCCCTAGGTCCGCCGTTCCAGGCGCAAAGCATCGGCCATGGCGATCGATGCAGCCGGGCGGTTCCCACGCGCCTCCAGGCCCCACTCCATAACGCTCCGGGCGAAATAGCTCTGACGTGGTGCGTCTGCACGCGTGAATTCCCTCAAAAGCAGCATTACCAAAAGTAGGGCATATGGCCAAGGAAATGTTAGTGGGCGTTCGAATTTGACTTGATACGCTTTGACCCGTGCATGAATGAACCGATGACAAGCACTGACGAATCAGATGCTTTGATTTGCAGGCGATAAGAACACTGTGTGATTCGCATGTGCCGCATTAGACGAGTAAAGCCGTTTGGTGACAGGGCATAAAGCCGGACAGCAAGGCCACGCGATGCGCTCGATGCGGGCCGCGCCGGACAGTGTGCTGCCGGATTCGTTGACTATCAGTCGGAACAGAAGATGACACCCAACTTGACCCTTGCGCCGGACAATCTGGCACACGTAAGTGTTCCTGAGGGCGCGGCCGCCGTTTCCAGCAGGGAAGCCGGCATTGCGGCCGGCGCGGAGATTCTGCAAGTCAGGAACCTCTCGAAGATCTTCGGACAGAAGCCCGAGCGCGCGCTCGACATGATGCGGCAAGGCCGCGGACGCAACGAAATTTTCGAGCTTACCGGCAACATGGTTGCAGTAGACGATGTCAGTCTCAGCGTCCGCGCCGGAGAGATTTTCGTCATCATGGGGCTGTCCGGATCGGGCAAGTCGACGCTGGTTCGCCTGTTGAACCGCTTGATCGAGCCGACATCCGGAAGCGTCATTCTCGAAGGCCGCGACATCGCCCCGATGTCCACCATCGAGTTGCGGGAAGTGCGGCGCCAGAAGATGTCGATGGTGTTTCAGTCGTTCGCGTTGCTGCCGAATCGCTCGGTGCTCGACAACATCGCTTACGGGCTCGAAGTGTCGGGTCAGAAGAAGGCCGAACGCTATGAGACCGCTCGTGCAGCGCTCCAGCGCGTCGGACTCGGTTCGTACGAGAAGCTGCTGCCAAGCGAGCTGTCGGGCGGCATGCAGCAGCGCGTGGGTCTTGCACGCGCACTCGCCGTCAATCCTTCCGTACTGCTGATGGACGAGGCGTTCTCGGCGCTCGACCCGCTGATCCGCTTCGAGATGCAGAACGAGTTGCTGCGTTTGCAGAAGGAAGAGCAGCGCACGATCGTTTTCATTTCGCACGATATCGAAGAGGCAATCAAGATCGGCGGCCGTATCGGCATCATGAAAGACGGCCGGCTCATTCAGGTCGGCACGCCCGCCGAACTCATTCAGACTCCCGCCGACGATTACGTGCGGGACTTCTTCCGCAACGTGGATGTCTCGCGCTTCCTGACGGCATCGAGCCTGATGGAGAAGCCGCAGAAGGGCGTCTTTGCGTGCGACGTGGGCGCGTCAGCGGAGCGCTATCTCACGGACATGATCGATTCGAACGTCGATTGCGGATACGTCTGCGACGAGGCCGGCCGCTTCGTGGGTTGCGTGACGCTCGACCGGCTGCACAAGGCCGGCAATCGCACCGTGCGCGATGCGCTGCATCCGGAACTGCATGCGGTGCAAGCGGAAGCCGACCTGCACGAACTGGCTTCGGTCGCGCTCAGCCGCGAATACGACGTCCCGGTCGTGGACGGTGACGGCAAACTCGCCGGCGTCGTGTCGTGCCGGACCATCCTCAGGCAAGTGTTGGAGCGGAGAGCAGCATGAACTCGTCATCATCGATTTTCGGTAAGTTCGCGGAAGACCTCGTCAACTTTCTGTTCGAGCATTTTCGCGGCGGATTCGACGCCTTTTCGTCGGTCCTCGGCGCGTTCGTCAAGCTGTTCGAAGATGGCCTGGCCGCGGTGCCGTTCATCGCCATGCTCGTGATTCTGATGGCGCTCGCGCTCTGGCGCCGTGGCGTGGCGTTCGCGGCCTTCGTCGGCGTGGCGCTGTACGTCATCAATTACATGGGGCTGTGGGCGCAGACGGTATCGACACTGGCGCTCGTCATAGCCGCCACGTTCTTTAGCCTCGTCATCGGCGTGCCCATGGGAATCTGGGGCGCGCGCAACCGGCGAGTCGAAGTGGTGCTGCGTTCGCTGCTCGACTTCATGCAGACGATGCCGGCCTTCGTGTATCTGATTCCCGCGGTCATTCTGTTCGGCCTTGGCCGCGTGCCTGCGGTGATTGCAACGATCGTGTTCGCGATGCCGCCCGTGGTGCGCCTGACGACGCTCGGCATCAAGCAGGTGCGCGAAGAACTGCTCGAAGCGGGACGCGCATTTGGCAGCACGGATGCGCAATTGCTGTGGAAGATTCAGCTGCCGAACGCATTGCCGTCGATCATGGCGGGTGTGAATCAGACGATCATGATGGCGCTGTCGATGGTCGTCGTTGCATCGATGATCGGAGCGGGCGGTCTTGGCGAGTACGTTCTGAGCGGCATTCAGCGCCTCGATATCGGGATCGGCTTCGAGGGCGGGCTGGGTGTCGTGCTGCTGGCCATCGTGCTGGACCGCCTCACCGAGAGCTTCGGCGTCAAGTCGAAGAAGAAGCCGCGCGAGTCGGCGAAGTCCCTGAAGCAAGGCGCGAGCAGTGCCGCGCAGACCTGAACGTCCGGCTTCGCGAGCGTGACGAATCACCTCGCGCAGCCGATGAAAGAACGGTAACACTCTCGATTAACCACGCGATCTAACGACTGTACGAACTATAAAGGAGTGCAAAATGGTGGGCGGCTTCCTCAAAAGCTTTTTAGCAAAGACGGCATTTGCCGTGACGTTCGGCGTGACAGCAATATCGGCGGGTGCGGCCGAGCCCATCAAGATCGCCGTGACGAACTGGGCGGACGTGCTCGCGGTCGCGAATGTGGCGAAGTACGTGCTCGAAACGAAGCTGCAACAGCCGGTCAAGTTCGTGCAGGCCGATATCGGCATCCAGTATCAGGGCGTTGCGCGCGGCGACCTCGACATCATGGTCGGCGGATGGCTGCCGGTGACGCACGGGGCCTATTACTCGCGTTACAAGAACGACATGGCGGACACCGGCATCATCTATACCGGCGGCAAGAACGGCTGGGCGGTGCCGGACTATGTCCCCGAGAGCGAACTCGGTTCTATCGCCGATCTCAACAAGCCCGAGGTCAAGAGCAAGCTGAACGGGACCATTCAGGGCATCGAGCCGGGCGGCGGTCTGATGCAGGCATCAGAAAAGGCGATGAAGGAGTACGACCTGTCCGGCTACAAGCTGCAGTCGTCGAGTGAGGCCGGCATGCTCGCCTCCATCTCCCGCGCGTATCAGTCAAAGAACTGGGTCGTGACGACCGTGTGGAGCCCGCACTGGCTGTGGCAGAAGTGGAAGATGCGCTACCTGAAGGACCCGAAAGGCGCACTCGGTGGCGAAGAACAAGTGCACGGCTTTGCATCCAAGCAGTTCGCGACGAAGTTCCCGCGCGCCGATGTGTTCTTTCACCACTTCAAGCTGACGCTGGCGGATGTGGAATCGATCGAGTACGAAGGCAATACGACCAACGATTGGCCCGGCGCCGCGAAGAAGTTCGTCGAAGCGCATCCGGAGAAAGTCAAAGCGTGGCTCGAGCAGTGAGCGTCGCCGGCGCTTTCTTTCACTGAAGCTGTCCGGAAGAAAGCGCCAATGGAATATCGACTACGTTATATCAGCAAGTTGTCGGAGTCGGATACATGAATCAAACAGCACGTTTTTTCGCGGAGACGCTTCAGGACCGCGATCCGGTGATTGCCTCTGAAATTTCGTTGGAATTGCGCCGCCAGCAGACGCAAATTGAGTTGATCGCTTCGGAGAACATCGTCTCGGCTGCGGTCATGCAGGCTCAGGGAACGGTGCTAACCAATAAGTATGCCGAAGGATATCCGTCGCGCCGCTATTACGGCGGGTGCGATCACGTCGACCGGATCGAATCGCTGGCGATTGATCGCGTCAAGGCGCTTTACGACGCCGAATTCGCGAACGTGCAGCCGCACTCCGGCGCGCAAGCCAACGGCGCGGTGATGCTTGCGCTGCTCAAGCCCGGCGATACGGTGATGGGCATGGCGCTCGACGCCGGCGGTCACCTCACGCACGGCGCGCGGCCTGCTTTGTCGGGCAAGTGGTTCAACGCGGTGCAATACGGCGTGAGTCCCGATACGTATCGCATCGACTTCGAGCAGGTGCGGCGGCTGGCTGAAGAGCATCGTCCGAAGATGATCATCGCCGGATATTCCGCTTATCCGAGGGCGCTCGATTTCGCCAGATTCCGCGAGATTGCGGATAGCGTCGGCGCGGTGCTGATGGTCGATATGGCGCATATCGCGGGCATCGTCGCGGCGGGGCGTCACGAGAACCCGATCCGCTTTGCGGACGTCGTCACGTCGACGACGCACAAGACGTTGCGAGGCCCGCGCGGCGGCTTCGTGCTGACGAACAACGGCGATATCGCAAAGAAAATCAACTCGGCGGTATTCCCCGGCTTGCACGGTGGACCGTTGATGCACGTCATCGCGGGCAAGGCGGTGGCTTTCGGCGAAGCGTTGCGGCCTGAATTCAGGACCTATATCGACCAGGTGTTGAAAAACGCGGGCGCGCTCGGCGACGCACTGAGCGCAGGCGGTGTGCGTCTCGTCACGGGCGGCACCGACAACCATCTGCTGCTCGTCGATCTTCGCACCAAAGGACTCACTGGCATGCAAGCGGAAAAGGCACTGGAGCGCGCCGGCATTACCTGCAACAAGAACGGTATTCCGTTCGACACGGAAAACCCGACGGTGACATCGGGCATTCGTCTCGGCACGCCAGCGGGCACGACACGCGGCTTCGGCGCGAGGGAATTCGAGCTGGTCGGCGAGATGATTCTCGATGTGCTGGACGCCCTCGAGAACGATCCGCAGGGCAGCGACGCCGTCGAGCGTTCAGTGCGTAGCCGCGTGCGCGATCTGTGCAGCCAGTTCCCCATCTACTCGCCTGCCGACGCGCTCGTCTGAAAACGGCGTACGTACGGACTTTTACCGCAACTTCATAACCGAATCGAGAGAGAACACGATGGTCAGCTTCGAAGGAGTTCACGCACCGCTGGTAACGCCATTCACTGCGGACGGCGAAATCGATCACGCACTGCTCGCCAGGCACGCAAAAGGCTTGGTGGGCCGGTTGAGCGGCCTGGGCGTCGGTGGCACGACGGGGGAGTATTACGCGCTGACGCTCGACGAACGCGTGAAGACGTATCACACGGTCGTCGATGCGGTCGGCGGCAAGACGGTGCTGTCCGCCGGCATCAACGCAACGACGACGAAGGATGTGATTCACCTCGGTCTTGCCGCCAGGCAGGCGGGCATGTCGGCGCTCCTGATGGCCACGCCTTACTACGCGCAGCCGACGCAGGAAGAGCTTCTGACGCACTTTCTCAAGGTCGATGACGCCGTCGATCTGCCGATCATGCTCTACAACTTTCCCGCGCGAACGGGCACCGAAATCAGCGACGCGGTATTGGAAAAGCTGCTGGAACGCCCGAATTTTCAGGCGATGAAAGAAAGCACCGGCGATATCGGCCATCTGCATCATCTCGCGACTCACTTCAAGGATCGGCTCGTGCTCAGTTGCGGCATGGACGATCAGGCGCTCGAGTTCTTCGCATGGGGCGCCAAAAGCTGGGTCGGCGCGGCGGCGAACTTTATTCCCGAGTCGCACGTCGAGTTGCTGGAAGCCTGCACGCAAGGCGATTTCGTGGAAGGCCGTCAACTGATGAGCGAACTGCTGCCGGTGCTCGAATTGCTCGAACGCAGCGGCAAATTCATTCAATACGTGCGATACGGCTGCGAGCTGGCTGGCGTGGCCGTCGGCAACGCGCGTGCGCCGCTCGGCACGCTGACGGACGCAGAACGAAAGGCATTTGCTTCCGTCGTCCAACCCTTGCTGCGCAACGCACAGTAGATAGAAGATCGTATGAGCTCCAAACTGGACTTCGGGCGCGTACCGACTCCCGATGGTGTGAATGGCTGGTGGGAAAGTCTTCCACCGCCGGCCAATGCGGTGAAAGTCGCTTCAACCCTTCGATTCGATTGGGTCGTCATCGGCGGAGGCATTACCGGACTCTGCGCGGCCCGGCGTCTTGCGGAGCTCAGTCCTGATTCGTCGATCGCACTGGTGGAGGCTGACCGCATCGGACGCGGCACGGCCGGACGCAACTCGGGCTTCTTCGTCGACCTTCCGCACGATATCAGCAGCGAAAGCTATTCGCGCAGCGTCGAAGCCGATAAAGCCGATATCCGCTTGCAGCGTCATGGAATCGACTATGTGCGGTCCGCCGTCATCGAACATGGAATCGATTGCGACTGGCGCGACGACGGCAAGTATCACGCCGCCGTCAACAAGCGCGGCAAGGGGGCGCTCGAGCACTTCGCCAAGGGGCTGGAGACCATCGGTGAAAAGTTCGAATGGCTCGACGAAGCGGCGATTCGAGCGGTGACGGGCAGCGATTTCTATAAAGCCGCCATTCTCACGCCGGGATGCAGCACGGTGCAGCCCGCTGCGTTGATGCGCGGACTGGCAGCTGCTCTGCCAGAGAACGTCAAGATATTCGAATCGAGCGCGGTAAAGGGCATCGAATCCGGCGCTGGTGTGAGAAGGCTTACGTTCGCCGAAGGGGAGATCGTCGCTAAGGAGGTGATTCTATGCACGAACTCTTACGCTGCCAGATTCGGAAAGGACGCCAACGGCTTGCTGCCTGTGTACACGTTCGCATCGATGACCCGCATAATGAATCGCGACGAAGTGGCGAGGCTCGGCGGTCACTCGTCGTGGGCGCTCATCCCGGCCGATCCCGTGGGATCGACGGTGCGCAGGCTGATTACCGATCGCATCTGTGTCCGCAATCATTTCGCGTTCCGGCCGGACGTAAGTATTTCGGACGCCGATATAAGCAAAGCCAGGGCGATGCACCAGCGGTCTTTCGACCGGCGTTTCCCGATGTTGAAGGACGTCGAATTCGAATACACGTGGGGCGGCGCGTTGTGTCTGTCGGCGAATAGCGGATCGCTTTTCGGAAAGCGCGACGACGGCATCTATCAGTCGATCGGCTGCAATGGGCTTGGGCTCAGTCGCGGTTCGTCGGCGGGAAAGCTGATCGCCGAGTACGCACTCGGCAAATCGAACGAACTCGTGCAGCAGGTGTTGAAGCAACCGAAACCGCGTCCGCTTCCCGGCCGGCCGATCTCTGACATCGCTATATCGACAGCCATTTGGTTCAAGGAACTCTCGGCAGGCGCCGAACTTTGATTTCGCGAGGTCAACATGAGCACATACGAAGAATGGAAGCAGATGGCCGCGAACGCATCACTCGATGGCCGCGCGTTCATCAATGGCCAACGATGCGCGGCTGCATCCGAGGCAACGTTCGAAACACTCAATCCTGCTACGGGCAAAGTGCTGGCGAAGATCGCCCGGTGCGAGCAGGCCGACGTCGATCGCGCGGTCATTGCGGCCCGCGAAGTCTTTGAAAGCGGCGTCTGGTCGAAGGCCGCGCCGTCACATCGCAAGGCGGTCCTGCTGCGGCTCGCCCAACTCATCGACGAGAACGCCGAAGAGCTCGCGCTGCTCGAAGCGCTCGAAGCGGGCAAGCCCGTCAGCGAGTGCATGGGCCTCGACATTCCCGAATCGGCAGCGTGCATCCGTTGGCATGCCGAAGTAACGGATAAGCGCTATGACGCATTGTCGCCGTCCGGCGCAGGCGTCGTGAGCATGATCACGCGCGAACCGATCGGCGTCGTGGCGGGCGTGCTGCCGTGGAATTTCCCCGCGCTGATGCTCGCATGGAAGATCGGTCCGGCGCTATCGGTCGGCAATAGCGTGATCATCAAGCCTGCGGAACAGACGTCGCTTTCCACGCTGAGAATCGCGGATCTCGCGGCTGAAGCGGGATTGCCTGCGGGCGTATTCAATGTCATCACGGGTTTTGGCGAGGGCGCGGGTCAGGCGCTGGGCCTTCATCCCGATGTCGATCTCGTTGCCTTCACCGGTTCGACGGAAACCGGCAAGCGGTTCCTTCGCTATTCGGCCGATTCGAATCTGAAGCGCGTCGTGCTCGAATGCGGCGGCAAGAATCCGCAGGTGATTCTGCCGGACGTCGCGAATCTCGATCCCGTCGCGGAGAACGCAGTTGCCGCCGCGTTCTGGAACATGGGTGAGAACTGCAGCGCGGGCTCGCGGATCATCGTGGCGTCGAGCAAGAAGGCGGAATTGCTCGAAAAGGTGCTTGCGGTTCTGGACGGCTGGAGAACCGGCGATCCGCTCGATCCCGATGTCAAGCTCGGGGCGCTCATCGAATCCGGTCATTACGACAAGGTGCTCTCGCACATCGAAAAGGCCAGGAAAGAAGGCGCGAATCTGGTGTACGGCGGTAAGGCCGTGCAAACCGAATCGGGCGGCTGGTTTGTCGAGCCCACGATCTTCGACAAGGTCACGCCCGACATGAGCATTGCCCGTGAGGAAGTGTTCGGACCGGTGCTCTGCATCATCGAATACGACGACGTGGAAGACGCCGTGCGTATCGCCAACGATACGTGCTACGGCCTAGCCGCGTCGCTCTGGACCGACAACGTCAATCATGCGCACAAGATCGCATCGCGGATTCGAGCAGGCACGGTTACGGTCAACTGCTTCGGTGAAGGCGACTTGTCGACGCCGTTTGGCGGATTCAAGCAGTCCGGCTTCGGCGGACGCGACAAGTCGGTGTATGCACACGACCAATACTGCGAACTGAAGACCACGTGGATCAAGCTGGAAGACTAAGCCAAGAGGACGGAAAGAATATGCGAATAGGATTCATTGGGGCAGGCGGCATCACGCGTGCAGTCGTCACGGGTCTTTGCGATGGCGGCGCGAAGCATGAAATATCGCTTTCGCCTCGTAATGCCGAAGTCGCCGCGCAACTCGCGCAACTCGATGATCGCGTGCATGTGTGTGAGTCGAATCAGCAGGTGGTCGATGCGAGCGATGTCGTGTGCATCGCCGTCGTCCCGAACATCGCCGAGGCGGTGTTGCAAGCGCTGACGTTTCGGGCCGGTCAGACAGTAATCAGCTTCGTGGCGGGCCTGACGGTCGAACGCCTGAAGCGATCGCTTCGCGGCGATCCAGCGATCGTCCGCGCCATTCCCTTGCCGGCGACGGCACACGGAAGGGGCAGCACCGTCGTCTATCCTCGCAACGCACAAGCGAAGGCGATATTCGATGCGATCGGCACGACCGTCGAAGTGACAGAGGAAGCGCAGTTCGACTTGTTCTCGGTGGCGACTGCGACGATGTCGACTTACTACGGCTTCGTGGAGGCACAGGCGAAGTGGCTCGCGGCAAGAGGCGTTCCTTATGAGGGTGCGCGCGCATTCCTTGCGGGCTATTACTCCGGATTGGCAAAGCTGGCTCAGGTCGGCAACGACTCGTTCAGCGAACTGGCGAAGCAGTGCACGACCGAGGGCGGCATCAATGAACTGATGCAACAGAAGCTGCAATCCGAAGGCTTCTTCGATCAGGTCGGCAGCGCGATGGACGCCGTCGAGAAGAGACTCATAAACAGGAAGTGAAACAGGCGCTTCGGCATCACGCACCGGCGCGCGCTTCGGAGCGCGCGCCACGGATCAGGCTCCCCATAAAGAAGCTGCGCGGTAAGATATGGAAGCTGTCGAGCCTATCGGCAGATTCCCGGAGCGTTGAATGCTCGCCGCGCGACAAGAGGTTCCAGACCATGCAGAAGAAGCAGATCTTCACTGACCGGTTGCTCGCGCAGATGCCTTCGCTGCGAGCCCTTAAATGCTTCGTGACTGCGGCGCGTTACGAGAACTTCACGCAAGCTGCCGACGTATTGTGCGTGACTCAGGCGGCCATTAGCAGACAAATAAAAGAACTCGAAGACTCTCTCGAAGTCGCGCTGTTCGATCGCTCCGGAAAACATATCGCACTGACCGAGGCGGGGCGTCTGCTTTACAACGCGTCGTATCTGTCGATCATGAATATCGCGGAGACCGTGGAGACGGTTCGGCGAGCAGGCCGCGCCGCGTTGACAATGTGTGTGTCGCACACGTTCTCCGCGCTTTGGCTTGCGCCGCGCATGCAAGCCTTCAGGAAACAGTTCCCCGATGTGAAGCTGCATGTGATCGTCACCGACCACTTCATGGAGTTCGACAGGCTTATCGACCCGGACATCATCATCACGAAGAACCCGCCGCGCGAAGCCGAATACGAAGTCGAACGCCTGTTTCATGATGTCGTGTACCCGGTCTGCAGCAAACGGTTCTTCGAGGAAGAGTATCGCGGCAGAAAGGTGTCCGCGCTGGACTTGCTCGTGCATCCCACCTTGAACCTGTCGCCTTTGGGCCGCACGCAAGTGTGCGAGCACGTCGACTGGCGCGTATGGCGCAACTGGTTTCAACAGGGCGAATCCGGCGAGCGGCTGGTCGAGACGGATCATCTCGAGAGCAATGACTATCGCCTGCTCGTATCGCAAGCCGAAGAGGGCGAGGGCACCTTGCTCGGATGGCATCACCTCGTGCATCGGCAAGTGCAACAGGGCGTGCTGTTGCGCCCGGTCGAAGAAAGCCTCGTGTTCCGCGATCGATATCACTATCTCATCACGCACAAGAACGCAGTCGAGCGGCCCGAATACAAGCTGTTCCGGACGTGGCTCGTCAGCGAGGTCAAGGACATGATGGCGAGCTGGCGCGAGGACGCCGAAGAACGTGTGGTCTCGTGAAACGCCTTTTTCGTTGCAATACAACTGATACATATGACCGACAAAGACATCGCCCTGGATGAAGCGAATATTGGCCGCCGGCTTCACGCCATCGAGGACGATGCGTGGGAACCCATGCTCATCGAAGGCAAGCGACACCCCGGCTTCTGGATCATCCCGATAGTCGACGATGAAAACGGCGCCTGGACAAGCTACTGGATGCGGCTGGAAGCAGGCGCAAAGTCGCTGTTCCACACGCACACGTCGACGGAACTGCTGTTCATCAAGGACGGCGTGTACACGGACCAGGACGGTACAGACGTGACCGCGGGCCAGGTCGTGACGTTTGCGAAGGGCACATCGCACTGGGCTCATTCGCGGGAAGGGTGCACGGTGCTCGTCGTGACGAATAGCGAATCAGCGTTGTAGGCGACGGGTTTTTGTAAGCGCAGCGTTGTTCAAGTTTCGTCGGATGAATGCGCGGTCACGCACTTAAATAGTGCGGTGGGTGCGTTACGGTAGCGCAACAGAAAACAGAACAGGTCAGTTGCGCCATGAACCTTGTCAAAGTTGCCCCGCACGAACTAAAGATTGGAACGCCCCTGCCTTTCGCGGTGTACTCCGCAACCGGCAAATTGCTTCTCACGCGAGGCTATTGCGTGCGATCGGAAAGCCAGCGTGACAGAATCCTCACGGCAGGCGGATTCCGCGACGACGCTGCGCCAGCGGATCGTACCGAAGCGCCCATGCCTGCGCCCGTCAACCTGCTCATCTCGACCGCGAAGCATGACGCTCCCGCACGAGAAAGCGCCAGCCCGGTGACGAGCATTACACGAACCTTGCCCAAGGTGATCGACGCGATGCAGTTGTCGATTGTCGGACACACGCACGCGCCCTTGCAAACCGATTACGTCGGCTCGATCGCCGGACAAGCGCTTCTATTTACCGCCACGACCGGACACGAGCTGTTCGAACCGGGTGTGGAAGTCGAGTGCAAGGCGCTGCGCGGCCGAAAGGTTTATATGTTCCGCAGTACGGTCATCGGGCGAAGCGAGCTGCCAGTAAGACTCGTCTATCTCGCGCAGCCCGACACCGTGCATACGCATATCGTGCGAAAGCATGTGCGTGTATCGACGGAACTGTCAGGCAGGCTCATTCGAAACGACTGTATCGCAGCGGGCTTCGACGTCACCGTCGTCAACGTAAGTCTTGGCGGCGTGGCATTGAGCGCAACCGATGTCATCGTGAACGTCGGCGAGCACTTCAAGCTCTCGCTGCGGCTGCGCGCAGACGGAAAGCTGCACGCAGTCGTGTTGAACTGCATCGCGCGCAGTCTCCGGCATGTCGACGGTGCGGTGCTCGTCGGTGTCGAGTTCAGCAATCGCACTCCGGACATAACGGCTCTGCTCAGAGCACATCTGTTCGAAATGGCGACGGGCAGCGGGGCTGACTGAATGGGAATGGTGGCCGCTTAGAACGGCACTTCGCCGACATGCCATAGCACGCCCGAAGGATCGAATACAAATCCGACCTTCATGCCCCAGCTTTGCATGGCAGGCGGACGCGCTGCGTTCACTTGAAAGCGGCCAGCGAGCGCTTCCGGGTTCATCTGCTGCCACCATGCGTCCACGTCTCTCACCAACAACTGCAACATGCAGTGTTCAGCGAACTCCTTCACGTAGTAGTTCTGCAGGATGAAGCTGAAGCTCTCGGCTTTGAGCATCGCGATCTCGCCGTCCTCATGCGTGATGCGAAAACCGAGTGCCTGATAAAAGCGCTTCGACACGTCGAAATCTTTCGCAGGCACGAATGGCCGCAGGGAGAGAAGTTGGCTCATCGTTCGGATGGGGGACGAGTGGAGGAGCGAAGAGTGTAATCGACGTCTGTCTCTTTCTTGCGCAACTAACTGTCTTCCGCATCAACCCACTATATAAACGACGAGTGAATTCATCGCGATTCAGGCTTTGCATTGAACTGTCGCTGGTCTTCAAGGCCATCGTCATGTCAGCTTGATTTTTTGAGCGGCGCTACAATCCCGAAGCCTTGCAATGCACAGCCGCCGGTGCCATCGCGTCAAGCGGCGGTCGAACTGATATCGACTCAAGCCCGCGACGCATGTCACCGTCAGGCCGTTGGCCGCCGTCTACGCGGCCAACCAATTGCGCTACCGCTTTAGTCAACGCACAAGCCCGGAGCCGCTCATGACCACGCTTTCCATCAATGGCCAGTCTCATACCGTCGATGCGCCGCCCGATATGCCGCTGCTTTGGGTGCTTCGCGATATCGTCGGCCTGACTGGCACCAAGTTTGGCTGCGGCATTGCGCAATGCGGCGCTTGCACCGTGCATCTCGATGGCGTCGCCGTGCGCTCTTGCGTGCTGCCAATCGCGGCTATCGGCGATCGGAAGGTCACGACGATCGAAGCCGTCGGCGAAACGCCTGCGGGCAAGAAAGTGCAAATGGCATGGAATCAACTCGACGTCGTGCAGTGCGGCTATTGCCAGTCGGGGCAGGTCATGTCGGCGGCTGCCTTGATCGCGACCGTTCCCCATCCGACCGACGCGGACATCGACTCTGCAATGGCCGGCAACATCTGCCGCTGCGGAACCTATAACCGCATTCGTGCGGCGATCAAGCAAGCAGCCAAGGAGGCGTGAGATGTCGCGAGGATTACTCGAAGCGGGACGCCATCACGCTTCTACAGGCTTTTCGCGCCGGTCGTTCCTTAAGTTCGGATTGACAGCGAGCGTTACCGCGAGCGGCGGATTTCTTATTGGCTTTAGCGTGCCGGCTGCGAGTCAGGATCAGGGAAAAGGCAAGTCCGTCATTGGCGGCGATGGAATAGAGACGCCGCAAGACGGTGTCTTCGCGCCCAATGCTTTCGTGCAGATCGACAAGAGCGGCAAGGTCGTGCTGATCATGCCGAAAGTGGAAATGGGCCAGGGCGTCTATACCGCATTGCCGATGCTGATTGCAGAAGAACTCGAAGTGCCGCTGGATAGCGTGACGATCGATCATGCGCCGCCCAATGAGAAATTGTTCATGGACCCGCTGTTGGGTGGGCAATTAACGGGCGGTTCCACATCCGTTCGCTATGCATGGGAACCGATGCGCAAGGCGGGCGCCGCCGCGCGCATGATGCTGGTTTCGGCAGCCGCGCAGCAATGGCAATGCGATGCGTCGACATGTCGTGCAGAGAACGGCAAGGTCATTCATGCAGCGGACGGCCGCAGCGCAAGCTATGGCGAGCTTGCGCAAGCGGCAGCGAATGTGCCGGTGCCTCAGGATATCAAGCTGAAAGACCCGAAAGACTTTCGCATCATCGGCACGCCGGTCAAGCGCCTCGATTCGCCCGAAAAATCCAATGGCACAGCGGTCTTCGGCCTCGATGTCCGTTTGCCCGGAATGGTCTATGCGGTCATCGTGAACTGTCCGGTATTCGGCGGCACGCTCGCCTCTGTCGACGACACCCACGCCAAGAAAATTCCGGGCGTGCGTCAGGTCATCAAGTTCGATAACGGCGTCGCCGTAGTAGGCGACCACACATGGGCCGCCAAACGCGGGGCCGCGGCGCTCGCGATTCAATGGAACGAAGGCGCGGGCGCGAACGTATCGACTCAAACGCTTTTCGATGAGATGGTGAAGGCATCGCAGAAATCAGGCGCGGTCGCGCGCAAGGACGGCGATGTAGGCAAAGGCTTCGCCAATGCCAAGACACGGGTCGATGCCGTATATCAACAGCCGCTGCTCGCGCACGCAACGATGGAGCCCGTCAATTGCACGGTGCATGTGCGGCCCGATGGATGCGATATCTGGATCGGCACGCAGGTGCCGACGCGCGTTCAAGGCGCGGGCGTTCAGGCGACCGGATTGCCGCCCGAGAAGGTCGTCGTGCATAACCATCTGTTGGGCGGCGGCTTCGGCAGACGGCTCGAATACGATATGGCGACGCAAGCGCTCAAGATCGGCAAACAGCTCGGCGTGCCAGTGAAGGTGACTTATTCGCGCGAGGAAGACATACAGCACGACATGTATCGTCCGTGCTATTACGACAAGCTCTCTGCGGCGCTCGACGCAAACGGAAAGCCGATCGCGTGGACGCATCGCATCGTGGGATCGTCCGTGCTTGCACGATTCGCGCCGCCTGCGGTGAAGGACGGACTCGATCCTGACGCGATCGAAGTTGCAGCCGACCTTCCCTATGACTTGCCCAATCAGGTAGTCGATTACGTGCGTCAGGAACCGCGCCATGTGCCGACTGCGTTCTGGCGCGGTGTCGGGCCTACGCGAGGGACGTTCGTCGTCGAAAGCTTTATCGATGAACTCGCGGCGCAGGCGAAGATCGATCCGGTTCAATACCGGCGCGACTTGCTAGGCAAGACGCCGCGT
Source organism: Caballeronia sp. RCC_10 (assembly GCF_041360715.1). Taxonomy (NCBI): domain Bacteria; kingdom Pseudomonadati; phylum Pseudomonadota; class Betaproteobacteria; order Burkholderiales; family Burkholderiaceae; genus Caballeronia; species Caballeronia sp. RCC_10. The sequence goes on along the minus strand of NZ_JBFUPT010000002.1, from coordinate 252,821 downwards.
GCACGAAACGTACTGGATGTCGCGACGCAAGCGGCAGGCTGGGGCAAGCAATCCATGCCGCAAGGGCAGGGACGCGGAGTATCGGTGATGCACGCGTTCGGCAGTTACTTCGCGATGGTCGCGGACGTCACGGTCGACAAGGAAGGCGGCGTGAGAGTGAATCGCGTCGTATGCGCGGTGGACTGCGGCATGGTGGTGAATCCGAATACAGTGGAAGCGCAGGTGCAGGGCGGCATCATCTTCGGCATCACCGGGGCGCTTTACGGTGAGATCACCATCAAGAATGGCCGCGTCGAACAAAGCAACTTCACCGACTACCGCATGCTGCGCATCGATGAAACGCCGCCTATCGAAGTGCATATCGTCAAGAGCAGTGAAGCGCCGGGTGGTATCGGCGAACCCGGTACAGCCGCGCTGGCCCCTGCCATCACGAACGCCATTCACGCAGCAACCGGCAAGCGGCTAAGGCAATTGCCCGTCGGTTATCAATTGCGCAGCGCCTGAGGAGGCCAGTCATGACAAACATGTTCACGCCTCTCAAGGTGACGCTCGCCGCAGCGGGCGTTGCGCTTGCAATGGTTCCGCTGATCGCGCGTGCCGATGCCGCCAGCGATGCGCTCGTCTCGCGAGGCGCTTATCTGGCCAAAGCCGGCGATTGCATCGCCTGCCATACCGCGCCGCGCGGCAAGCCAATGGCAGGCGGCTTGCCGATGACGACACCGCTCGGCGCGATCTACACCACGAACATCACACCGGACCCGGATACGGGAATCGGCCGTTATAGTCAGGACGACTTCTCGCGTGCGGTGCGTGAAGGCGTTGCAAAGGACGGCCACAATCTCTATCCCGCGATGCCTTACCCGTCCTATGCCAAGATAAGCGACGCGGACATGCAGGCGCTTTATGCTTATTTCATGCATGGGGTATCGCCTGTCAGGCAAGCGAATCGTGAGCCCGGCATGAAATGGCCGCTCAATATGCGCTGGCCGCTCAAGATCTGGAACGCGTTCTTTCTCGACAAGGGCGTCTATAAGGACAAGGCCAACCAGGATGTCGCGTGGAACCGCGGTGCTTATCTGACGCAAGGCTTGGGACACTGCGGCGCGTGTCATACGCCGCGTGGCATTGCGTTCCAGGAAAAGGCACTCGATGAAAGCGGCGGCGCCTATCTGACCGGAGGCTTGCTCGATAACTGGTTCGGCTCGAACTTGACCGGCGATCACAACACCGGACTCGGACGATGGTCCGAGCAAGAGGTCGCGACGTTCCTCAAAACGGGCGCGAATGCGCATGCGACGGCGTTCGGTTCGATGACGAGCGTCGTCAACAACAGCACGCAAGCGCTCAGCGACAGCGACGTTGCCGCAATGGCGCGCTATCTGAAGTCGCTGCCGGCGGCTGGCGGCAATGGCAACCCGCCTTATTCATATGATCCCAAGGCAAGCAAGGTGTCGTTGACACGGCCCGCTCCGGCTGAATCCGGCGCGCGCGTGTATGCGGCGTTCTGCATGCACTGCCACGGCGTCGACGGTCGCGGGTTCGCACCCATGCTCGCGCCGCTCGCCGGCAACTCCAACGTGCTGGAGAAAGATTCGTCGTCCCTGATCAACGTAACGCTGAACGGCACCGAAGATCTCGTGATTCAGGGCGTGCCCGCGCCTTATCCGATGCCGCGCTATGCGCCGGTACTGAATGATCAGCAGATAGCCGACGTCGTGACCTTCATTCGCGGTGCATGGAACAACAACATGCCGGCGGTAAACGTCGAAGACGTGGCGAAGATGCGGAAGTCGACGGAAGCGGCGCGTTGAGGCGCGCCGTTTTTTCCGATTCGAAGGCGCTCAGGAAGAAAAATCCATGACGTCGAGGTGAATCGAGTTCGACGGATGGGCCAGAAATTTCCGGTGCACGCGGGCGCTGATGCGCTCATAACCGTCGCTCAACGCTTTCAATAGGCGCTCGTCGCTGGCCCCGGCGGGCGCCCAGAAACATTGCTCCAGTGCCTTGCGGGTGATGTTGCATTGGATTTCCCGTTCGCGCGTGAAGGCGACGAAGCTGACCGAAGCGCGGTCCGCCGATATAGTGGCATTGATCGAGAGCTTGCTGGTCATGATTCGACAGGAGTGTCCGGTTCGCTTTATTTTATTTTGTCAGAATTCAGCGTTTTTGCGCATCCTTCTTGCAGCGCGTAACGTGCGCCAGCGGGCATACGCGCAACGAACAGTGTGCGTGGTAATTAAACGATCGTTCGTAAAAGCTGCTCTGAAATTATCTTCGCTAGCCGAGCTTCGACAAAACGCGGGCAAGAAAACGAAACGAGACTTGCTCAGGTGTACTACTCTAAGAACCGTCACCGAAGCCGATCCGCAGGGAGAAACCATGAGGCATGCGTCGCTGATGGACCCGTGGAGTTGCACCCTCGCCATGCTGGACGACAGAGCGAGCCGTGGCGTTCGCTCGAACGATATTCATGGCAGCCGCAATGACGCTCAATGTGCGCGTTCGGTCAATATCCGGCTCGTGGAGCGTTTGAGCGAGTCGACACTTGCACTATCGTGGCACGACCCGACATCATTCAATTACTCCGAGCAAGTCTGGGCGCTTTGCACTGCACGCAAGCGGGGCGTATGCGTGCTGAGTGGCGAGACGATTCGGCGCGGGCAACCTGTGTATCGGCCAAGACGCGTAGGCAGTTGTGTGCCGCTCAATAGCGGAGCGATGATTCTTGCCTTTGCGCTTGCACCGTGGGATCAGGATACGCACTCGGAGCCGGAGTGACGCATGGCCGATCGCGCTTTTCTAGCGTGAATTCAATCAAGTAACGTACTCCGCACGCGCGAATAGCCGCTTGCACGATCATAAGCCAGTCCCATCTGCATGACGGCCAGATCCATCTGAGCAGGACCGATAATCTGCAATCCGGCCGGCAAGCCATTCGCCCCGAAGCCGGCCGGGGCGCATAGCGCGGGCAAGGAAGCCATCGTCGCCGCAACGACCGCTTCCATCCAGCGATGATAGGTATCCATTTCACGGCCGCCTATGTTGGTGGGCCAGTGGAGTGTTGCATCGAAAGGAAAGACTTGCGTTGCAGGCATGACGAGAAAATCGAAGCGCGTAAAGAGCGCGTTCAACGTCTGATACCACGAGGACCTGTCGCGTGCGGCGCGCGACACGTCTTCGCCCGACAAGCGCAAGCCGCGTTCAATCTCCCATACCGCCTCGGGCTTCAGCTGCGCCCGCTTCGCGTCGTCGCGGTAAAGCGGCGCATTCGTTCCCGCGAACGTAAAGCTGCGCAGATCGAGCCACGCTTGCCACAACCGTTCGAAATCGAAAGGCACGTGAACCGGTTCGACGATGCAACCCGCGGCCTCGAAATGCTTTAACGCGGACGCGCATGTATCGGCCAGGCCCGCTTCCATCGGCAAGTGGCCGTCGAGATCGCCGAGCCATCCAATACGAACGCCGCACATATCGCGTTCTAGCGAACGCGCGAATGCGGCGGGGGCGTCGCTTCGGCGCGAGAGTGGTGCGCGCGCGTCGAAGCCCGCCTGCGTCGAGAGCAACAGGCCGAGGTCTTCGACCGTGCGCGCGATGGGACCGACGACGCTGAACTGCTGGAAGAAGACATCGTCGGCTGGCGCATACGGCACGCATCCCGGCGACGTGCGGAAGCCGAACACGTTGTTGAATGCAGCGGGCGTGCGAAGCGAGCCCATCATGTCCGATCCATCGGCGAAGGGCAGCATGCGCAGCGCGACGGCGACTGCAGCGCCTCCGCTGCTTCCGCCTGCCGAGCGCGAGGGGTCGAACGCATTGCGCGTCGTGCCATAGACGGGGTTATAGGTGTGCCCGCCCAGACCGAATTCCGGCGAATTCGTGCGCCCGATAAAGATCGATCCCGCGCGACGCATGCGCTCGTACACGATGGCGTCTGTTTGACTGATCTCGCCCGCATAGATTGGGGAGCCTTTAGTCGTCACCATACCGGCGACGGGCAAGATGTCCTTGGGCGCTTGCGGAAATCCGTGCAAAGGTCCAAGACTCTCGCCGCGCGCGAGCTGTTCGTCGCGTTGTCTTGCCTGGCCGATGAGCGCATCGCGATCCTGCATCGCGACGATCGCATTGACTTGCGGATTGAAGCGCTCGATTTGAGCGAGATAAGCCTGCATGACTTCGACGCACGATACATCGCGCGTCTGAATGGCTTTCGATAGTGCGACCGCTTCGAGTGCAACGATATCGTTCATCGCGTTAGTCTGTTGGTAGCGCGTTGAGCTGCGTCGAATAAGGGCTCAAGAAGGCCTGTCACGCTTCCGACGATGGCTTCTCGAACGTCACGCCCAGTTCATTCGCCATGCGTTCCACCATGGCGCGTAATTCCGCGACTTCATGCACGAGGCGCTTCTGTTCAGCCTTGAGCGCCTCGAATTCGGATGGCGCATAGCTTTCACCGGCATCGGCCTGACGCACAGGCATGTCGCTCACACTCACTGCGCCACACAGAAGGTGCATCCAGCGGCTTTCCCGTTCTCCGGGCGTGCGCGGCAGTTTGACGACGCGCGGCGGATCGTTCGTGGCGAGTTCATCGAGAAAGCTTTCGACAGACGATATATCCGCGAAGCCATGCAGCCGCGCGCTGTTAGCGCGCAATTCGGCGGCCGTTTGCGGGCCGCGCAGAAAGAGCGTCGCGAGCAACGCAACGGATTGACTCGGCACGCCAAGCACGCGGTTGATGTTGTGCTCGAAACGCGGCACGCGGCTGCTGCTGCCCTCGAACACGAGAGAAAGGCGCTTGAGGCCGTCGATGGTCGTCAGCACTTCGTCCTCGGTGACATTCATCACCGGTGAACGCGCGGTCTTCTGATTGCAGCCGGCGATAAGAGAATTCAGCGATAGCGGATAGGTGTCGGGGACGGTCTGCTGCTTTTCAACGAGGACGCCGAGCACGCGCGCCTCCAGCGGTGTCAATTCACGCAAGGCGGGGCGAGGTGCGGCTTCGGAAGGTGTATTCATCGTGTCCAGGGATCGTGCGTTTAGATCCCTATCATACCGGCGTGGCGACGCTTAACATTGGAACGCGCACCATCGTGCGGCATGGACGTGCGCTGCCTGGTGTGCAGATGCTTCAAATACCGCGCTGTTTCGGTGCAGTGGAGCGTAGGACGGGCCAAAAGGCTGACATGGCATCGATGTTGCTCTTGTTGCATTGGCACTGGGCCGCCCGCGCAATTGAAGCCGACGCAATACGGCATCGCGCTTAGAGGTCGCCTAAGGAAAACCGCATGTCGGCATGGTGCATGATTGCATCAGGCTTGCCGCGCCGTTAGGCTCTTCGATCATTGCGAGTGCAACCAGATTGAGTAGATAAGAGAGGGATCACGATCCCGGCCCGCACTGATAGGGAAGTCCGCCCATGACGCAAGCATTCTTCAACGAGATGTTCGAGCGCAATACTTTGGAGGTGCGCGGCGTGCCTCCATCGGCGTTTCGGGGTGTCGGCGATCCGCGCACGCATTATCGCGAGTTCCTTGACTGGCTGAGCGCGCAAAGCGAGCAGCAAATCGATCTGAAGCGAGCGGAAGCGGACCTGAATTTCCGCCGCGTCGGCATTACATTCGCCGTTTATGGCACGAGTGATCTTCCCGGCATCATCCCTGAGCGAACCATTCCATTCGACGTCATTCCGCGCATTTTTCCCGCAGACGAATGGAGGGCGCTGGAACGCGGTCTCAGGCAGCGCGTCAACGCGCTGAATCGTTTCATTCACGACATCTATCACGATCAGGACATCGTCCGCGCGGGCATCATTCCCGAAGCGCAGATCGTCGGCAACGCGCAGTATCGGCCGCAGATGCGCGGTGTCGACGTGGCGCGCGATATTTATGCGCATATCGCCGGCATCGATATCGTGCGTGCGGGGCAGGGCGAGTTCTACGTGCTCGAAGATAACCTGCGCGTGCCGTCTGGCGTGTCGTACATGCTGGAAAACCGCAAGATGATGATGCGGCTCTTTCCCGATCTCTTTGCGCGCAATCGCGTGGCGCCGGTCGCGCACTATCCCGACTTGTTGCTCGATACCTTGCGCGCCGCGGCGCCTGCCGGCGCGGACAACCCCAATGTCGTCGTGATGACGCCGGGCATGTACAACTCCGCGTACTTCGAGCATGCGTTTCTGGCGCAGCAGATGGGCGTTGAACTGGTGGAGGGGCAAGACTTGTTCGTCGATGGCGGTTACGTCTATATGCGCACGACGCAAGGGCCGCAGCGTGTGGACGTTATCTATCGCCGCATCGACGATGACTTTCTCGATCCACTCGTGTTTCGCCCGGACTCCGCTTTAGGCGTTGCGGGGCTGATTTCCGCTTATCGCGCGGGCAAGGTGTCGCTTTGCAATGCGGTAGGCACGGGCATCGCGGATGACAAGTCCATTTATCCGTATGTCCCGGACATGGTGCGCTTTTATCTCGGTGAAGAGCCGATACTGAACAACGTGCCCACATGGATGTGCCGCAAGCCCGATGATCTGAAGTACGTGCTCGCGCATCTGCCCGAACTGGTCGTCAAGGAGACGCACGGCGCGGGCGGATATGGAATGCTTGTCGGACCGGCATCGACAACGGCGCAGATCGAAGAATTCCGCGCCGTGCTCGAAGCCAATCCCGAGAAGTACATCGCGCAGCCGACGCTTGCGCTTTCCACTTGCCCTACTTACGTCGAGACGGGCATCGCGCCGCGCCACATCGACTTGCGACCGTTCGTCTTGTCCGGAACCGAAGTGCGGATGGTTCCTGGCGGCCTGACGCGCGTTGCGTTGCGAGAAGGCTCGCTCGTCGTCAACTCGTCACAAGGCGGGGGCACCAAGGACACGTGGGTGTTGGAACGCTAAGAACACTAAGGCGCTGAAGGGCGGATGGACCACCAAGACACAAAGCGAGAAAACCCATGCTAAGCCGCACCGCGGATCATCTCTTCTGGATGGCGCGTTATACCGAGCGCGCCGAGAACACCGCGCGCATGCTCGACGCAAACTATCAACTCTCGCTCTTGCCGCAATCGGACGAATACGCGGAACTCGGCTGGCGCGCAATGCTGTCGATCTCCGAGTTGAGCGGCACTTACTCGGCGGCGCATCACGGGATGAAGAGCCGGGAGGTCATTGACTTCATGGCGCGCGACATGATGAATCCGTCGTCGATTCTCAGTTGCCTGCGCGCCGCGCGCGAAAATGCACGCGCGGTCCGCAGCTCGACGAACAGCGAACTGTGGGAAACGCTCAATACGACATGGCTCGATGGTCAGCGCATGCTTGCCGATGGCATTCTCGATCGCGAGCCGTATACGTTCTTTGAATGGGTGAAGTTCCGCTCGCACTTGTCGCGCGGCGTTCAGCTCGGCACGCTCGTCAAGGACGATGCGTTCTATTTCATGCGGCTGGGCACGTTCATCGAACGTGCGGACAACACGGCGCGCATCCTCGACGTCAAGTTCGAGATGATGGAGCAGCGAGCCGACACATCCGCGCAGCCCTTCGACTATCACCATTGGACAGCGGTGCTCGGTTCGGTATCCGGCTTCGAGGTTTATCGCAGGGTATATCGCGATGTCATCACACCGGAGCGCGTCGCCGGCTTGCTGATTCTTTATCGTGACTGGCCGCGTTCGATGGCCGCGAGCATCGCGGAAGTCCAAGAACTGATCGCGCGAGTCACGAAAGGCCGCCAATCGGACGCCGCACATTTAGCCGCGCAGTTGAGTGCGGAACTAAAGAACGGCGACATCGGCGCGATCCTGCAAGGCGATCTGCACGCCTATCTCGTTCACTTTCTTGCGCGAGTGAATGATCTCGCCAGTCAGATCAGCCGCGAGTTCCTGCTGCCTATCGCACCGGAAACGACAGAGGCACCGCAAGCGCCGGCGTCTTCGCCGACGCCGACACAGTCGCAGTCACAATCGCAAAGCTCGTCGAGTTGAACGTGCTCTTAGCGCCTGGCCGCCGCCGCCACGACACGATGCACGAAACGCAATTTGTCGATCACGGGCGGCGCAAGCGCGAACGGATAACCGTCCGGCATGCCGAGACTGCGGTTCAGGCTGTTCAGTACGTACGTGAGCGGAAACCAGCGCGTCATGAGGTTATCGAACGTAGTCTCTTCGATAGGCGTTTGATCGGTGAGCGTCGGTTCATTCGGACTGTCCGGCACCAGCACGAGACCGCAGGACACGGCCGTATCGAGCGTATCGACGATATGCAGATAATGCGCCCACGTCTCCGCCCAGTCTTCCCAGGGGTGCATCGTTGCATACGCGCTGATGTAGTTGTCGGCCCAGTTGGGCGGCGGACCTTCCTTGTAATGGCGGTCGAGCGCCGCGGAATAGTCTTGCTGTTCGTCGCCGAAAGCGGTGCGAAACGCCTTGACGCGCGGCGTATCCGCGATCAGGCGATCGAAGAAATAGTGCCCTGTTTCATGGCGGAAATGGCCAAGCAGCGTGCGATACGGTTCGTGAAGCGAAGAGCGGACCTTCTCGCGATGGGCGTCGTCGGCCTCGGCAATGTTCAGCGTAATGAGGCCATTGTCATGGCCTGTCATCACGCCTTTGCCTTCCGCATCGGCTTCGAGGAACTGAAATTCGAGCCCATGCTCCGGATCTTCCTGACGAGACTTTACATCCAGGCCGAGCTCGTCGAGCGTGTAAAGCAGACGACGCTTCGCGTTCTCGAGCCGATACCAGTAGAGACGGTTGTTGGGCTGCGTGAGATTGGGGATAGTGCTCGTCAACTGACAGGAACAGCACAACGTATCGTCGGAGTCCGCAGGAATGACCCAGTTGCAGACATTCTCCACGGAATAGTTGTGACAGGGCTTATAGAACGAATCTTGAGCGAGCGGATGCAGGCTTTTCCAGCGGCCGTCTTCATTCTCCTCGAAGGCGCTGATCTGGCTCAACTCGGGCACAAACCCGAGCCGTGCGCCGCATTTTTCGCAGTGCGTGTTTTCGAAGAACACGAGTTGATTGCATCGATTGCAATGGAAGGTCTTCATGTTGGGGACCGGAAGGAGGGATCGGGCCGAATATTGCGCGGTGGGCCAGCGCGATGGTTGCAAGGAGCGTGCCGCTCGCCCGGCAATGCCCCAGCCCGCTAACAGAAAGAGAACTGATCGAGGAGTTGCGTGTGTCTATTCGCGTCGCGTTGAACCATGTCACGCATTACCACTATGACCGCCTTGTCGGCCTCTCGCCGCAAGTGGTGCGCTTGCGGCCGGCACCGCATTGCCGTACGCCAGTGCTTTCGTATTCGTTGCGCGTCGAGCCGGAAGAGCACTTCATCAACTGGCAGCAGGATGCGTTCGCGAACTATCAGGCGCGGCTCGTTTTCCCCGAGAAAACACGGGAATTCAAGGTGATGGTCGATCTCGTCGCGGAGATGGCCGTCTACAACCCATTCGATTTCTTTCTCGAACCGTCTGCGGAAACGTTTCCCTTCAGCTATGCGCCGGATCTACGGCACGACCTCGCGCCTTACATGATCAAGCGTGAGTTGACGCCGCGCTTTGCGGCATTTATCGAGAGCATCGACCGGTCGTCGGCACATCCTACGGTGGACTTTCTCGTCGAACTGAATCAACGCCTGTCGCAGGACATTCGCTATCTGATTCGCATGGAGCCGGGCGTGCAGACGCCGGAGGAGACGCTTGCGCGCGCCGCAGGATCATGCCGCGATTCAGGGTGGCTGCTCGTGGAAACGCTGCGGCATCTGGGGCTGGCGGCGCGTTTCGTATCGGGCTATCTGCTGCAACTCGCGCCCGACACGAAATCGCTCGATGGTCCGAGCGGCACGGAAGTCGATTTCACCGACTTGCACGCCTGGTGCGAAGTATTCCTGCCTGGCGCAGGCTGGATCGGCTTCGATCCGACTTCGGGACTGCTTGCGGGCGAGGGGCATATCCCCGTTGCCTGTACGCCGGAACCGGACAGCGCAGCGCCGGTGTCCGGCGCCGTCGAAAAGTGCGAAGTCGAGTTCAGTCACGCGATGTCGATCGAACGCGTGCTCGAAACACCGCGCGTCACGAAACCCTATAGCGAGGAGGAATGGGATGCGGTGCTGCGCATGGGGGCGCAAGTGGATGCGCAACTCGATGCCTCGGACGTACGCCTGACGATGGGCGGCGAGCCGACCTACGTCTCGGTACGCGATCGCGATGCACCGGAATGGAACACCGACGCGCTCGGGCCGACCAAGCGCGCGTACGCTGTCTCGCTGATGAACAAGCTGCGCGCGCAGTATGGCGATGGCGGCTTTCTGCACATCGGTCAAGGCAAGTGGTATCCGGGCGAGCAGTTGCCGCGCTGGGCGTTGTCGCTTTACTGGCGCGCGGATGGCGAGCCATGCTGGACCAACCCCGCGCTTTTCGCCGACGAAAGGCATCCGGCGAACTACACATCCGACGACGCCGCCTGTTTCATCGAGCATCTCGCCGGCAAGCTGTCATTGAATTCTGAATTCATTCAGCCCGGCTATGAAGACACGTGGTACTACCTGTGGCGCGAACGCCGGCTGCCCGTCAACGTCGATCCTTTCGACTCGCGCCTCGACGATGAACTGGAGCGCGTGCGCCTGCGCCGCGTCTTCGATGCGGGTTTGCCATCGGTGATCGGCTATGCGTTGCCGATTGCGCGCGTCGAAGCCGATGCCGCGCGTCCGGCGCGATGGACGAGCGGCCCGTGGTTTCTGCGCGACGAGCGCATGTACCTCGTCCCGGGCGATTCCCCGATGGGTTACCGCTTGCCCCTCGATTCCCTGCCGTGGGTGTCGGAAGGCGACTACCCGTGGCAACACGAGCACGATCCGTTCGCGCCATCGGTCCCGCTGCGACGGGCTGCCGAGCTTCGCGTGCAATACGCGGATGTGAATGCGGCATCCGGCATGCAGCATTCAAAAGACCGCATGCAAGCGGATTCGACAACGGCGAACACCGAGCGCATGCCGGCGCATGGCGAATCGGCCGCATGGGTCGCGCGCACGGCGGTGTGCGTCGAAGCACGCGATCCCGCGCGCGCCGCGGGCCCCAAGGCCGAAGCGCAGGCGTTGGAGAAGGGCGGCCAGGGCAGCAAGCTGATTCATGTCTTCATGCCGCCGCTGACGGGTATCGACGATTACCTGGACTTGCTCGCCGCCGTCGAAGCGACTGCGGCAGAGCTTCAGATTCCCGTCATCGTCGAAGGCTATCCGCCGCCGCGCGATGCGCGGCTGAAAGTGCTGCAAGTCACGCCCGATCCCGGCGTGATCGAAGTGAACATTCATCCGGCGTCGAACTGGAAGGAGCTCGTCGATCACACCGAGTTTCTCTACAACGCAGCGCACGAGTCGTATCTGAGTCCCGAAAAGTTCATGCTCGATGGCCGGCACACCGGAACGGGCGGCGGCAATCACTTCGTGCTCGGCGGCGCCACGCCGCCCGACAGTCCGTTCCTGCGACGCCCCGATCTGCTCGCGAGCCTCATCGCGTACTGGCACAACCATCCGTCGCTGTCGATGCTGTTCTCGGGTCTATTCATCGGCCCCACGAGTCAGGCGCCGCGCGTCGACGAGGCGCGCAACGATCAGGTCTACGAACTCGAGATTGCATTCGCGGAACTTCAGCGACAGATCGACCTGCTCGGCGGGCGCGACAGCGCGGCCGTGCCGCCGTGGCTCATCGATCGCATTCTGCGCAACATTCTGATCGACGTGACGGGCAACACGCATCGCGCGGAATTTTGTATCGACAAGTTGTATTCACCGGACGGTTCGACCGGCCGGCTCGGGCTGCTCGAACTGCGCGGCTTCGAGATGCCGCCGCATGCGCGCATGAGTCTCGTGCAGCAGTTGTTGTTGCGTGCGCTCGTCGCCCGGTTCTGGCAAACGCCGTACACCGCGCGCCTCACGCGCTGGGGCACGGAATTGCATGACCGCTTCATGCTCAGCACTTTCGTGCAGATGGACTTCGACGACGTGCTGACCGACCTGCGCGACGCGGGCTTCCCATTGGAGCGCAACTGGTTCGATCCGCATTTTGAATTCCGTTTTCCGCTCGTGGGTGAATACGATACGAACGGCCTCTCGCTCAGCATCCGCAATGCGCTCGAGCCGTGGCATGTGCTGGGCGAGACGGGGGCCATCGGCGGCACGGTGCGTTACGTCGACTCATCCGTGGAGCGGCTCGAAGTGCGTGTCATCGGCATGAACGATAACCGCCATGTGGTGACCGTCAACGGCAAGCGGCTGCCGCTGCAATCGACGGGGCGTGTGAGCGAATACGTCGCGGGCGTGCGCTTTCGTGCGTGGAGTCAGGCGCAATCGCTGCATCCGACAATCGACGCCCATGCGCCGCTCACGTTCGATATCGTCGATACCTGGACAGGGCGCTCGATCGGCGGCTGCCAGTATCATGTGGCGCATCCGGGCGGGCGAAACTATGCGACGTTCCCCGTCAACGCCTATGAAGCGGAAAGCCGCCGGCGAGCACGCTTCTTCGCGAGCGGCCATACGCCGGGACGCGTGGCGACGGAGCCGCTGGAACGCAGTATCGAGTTTCCGTTCACACTCGACATGCGCCGTCTTTGAACATAACGAACAGCGCACGCATACGACACGGAAGAGACGACCTTGGCGTTTCAATCGACACTGCCGTTCGATGCGACGGCCTCGCGCATCGACCCGCTCACGCTATTGCGTGCGTTGCCCGCTCGCGAAGGCCGCTGGGACGAATTGCGCGATGCATCGGGACACTTGCGCGAGCCGTGGCGTCACTTCTTCGAGCTGCTGGGCGAACAGGGCATCGCGCGTCTCGACGATAACGTCGCCGCAGTCGCGCAACAGGTCCGCGACAACGACATCACATATAACGTCTATGCCGATAACGGCGAGCCGCGAGCATGGTCGCTCGATCTGCTGCCGCTCGTGATCGACGAGGACGAATGGGCCGCCATCGAACGCGGCGTGGCGCAGCGCGCGCGTCTGATGGAGGCCATCGTCGCGGATGTCTATGGTCCTCAAACGCTCCTTCAGCGCGGGCTTCTACCGGGTGCGCTCGTGTTCGGGCATCCTGGTTATCTGCGTTCGGTGAAGGGCTTCGTGCCGCCGAACGGGCGCTTCCTGCAGATCGTCGCGGTCGATCTCGCGCGATCGCCATCGGGTGCATGGACGGTGATCGCGCATCGCACGGAAGCGCCTTCCGGACTGGGCTATGCGCTGGAGAACCGGCTGATCGTCGCCAGCCTCTTCACCGAGCCTTTCCGTGCGATGCGCGTAAGCCGCCTCGCATCGATGTATTCGCAACTCGTGGCCACGCTCGCGCAAGCGGCACGCGCGACGATGCGCGACGACGAAGCCGATCGCAACGATGCGCCGCACATTGCGTTGCTGAGTCCGGGCCCTTTCAGCGAGACCTATTTCGAGCATGTGTTTCTCGCGCGCTATCTCGGTGTGACGCTCGTCGAAGGCAAGGACCTCACGGTGCGTCAGGACAAGCTCTACCTCAAGACGCTTGCAGGGCTCTCGCGTGTGCATGCCGTGCTGCGCCGTCTCGACGATGCGTTCTGCGACCCGGTCGAACTGCGCGCGGATTCGAGCATCGGCGTGCCCGGTCTTTTGCAGGTGATGCGTGCGGGCAACGTGGCGATATCGAACGTGCCGGGCGCGGGCTTCGCCGAATCGCCGGCGTTCAATGCGTTCTTGCCCGGCATCGCCGATGCGTTGCTCGATGAGACGCTAGAACTGCCGACGGTCCCCACATGGTGGTGCGGCGAAGAGGCGGCCCGCCGTGAAGCGTTCGAACAGATCGATGCCGCGTTGCTCGTGCCGACGTGGCCGGGTGTGCAGGCGGATCATGTGCCCGGCATCGAAGCGGGCCTGCAGCAGCTTGCGCAATGGCGCGAGCGTATCGAGAATGCGCCCGATGGGTTCACGGTGCAGGAGAACTTGCCTTTCTCGTGCGCGCCGCGCTTTCACGATGGCGCGCTCGGCGCGCGTCCATGCGTATTGCGCGCCTACGCGATCGCCGATATCGACGGGACATGGCGCGTCATGCCCGGAGGCTTCACGCGCCTTGCAGCCGATCAACGTGCGACGGTATCCATGCAGTTCGGCGGCAGTAGCGTCGATACGTGGGTGCTGTCGAGCCATGCCGTACCGGCCGCGCCGCTGCGCCCTTCGATGCAGCCCGGTGATCTGCGCAAGCATCGCATCGTATCGAGCCGTGCCGCAGAGAATCTTTTCTGGGCAGGACGCTATGGCGAACGCGCGGAAAACAACGTGCGCCTGTGCCGCCTGTTGCTCGGTTCACTCGATACGAGCGACGCCGATGCGATGTTCAGCACGCTCGTCGAACTTGCGACGCAATGCGGACTCATCCCGTCGATCGACACGCTCGCACGCAGTTCGCCGCATGCGTTCGAGCGTATGCTCGTTGCGGGGCTCGCGGAGCATGCGACGGCAACGAGCATCGGCGGCAACCTCGCGGATCAGACGCGCGCATGCGGCGAGATACGCGACAGGCTTTCGACCGATCACTGGCGCACCATCCTCGCATCGCGCAACGACTTTCGCGATGCGCTTGCGCGTCTCGGCCTGGCATCGCCGGAAGCGGGCGCCGATTATGACCGCGTGATGCTCGCCGGCGCGCTCGAACATCTTGCGACGCAGCTCCTTGCGATCAGCGGCGCGCAAGGCGATCGCATGACGCGCGATCAGGCATGGCGGCTCATTTTCATCGGGCGAATGATCGAACGCGTATCGACGATGGCGACGTTTCTGCGCGTCGCCGCCGAGCACAACACGCTCGGTTTGCCTGCGGGCTTCGATCTGCTATTGCAGCTCTTCGATAGCACGCTGACGTATCGCTCGCTTTATCCGGGGCGCATCGAAGTGCCTGCGCTCATCGATCTGATCGTGGTGGACCGGACCAATCCACGCGGACTCTATGGCGTCTATGCACGCCTGTGTGCGAAGCTCGATGAGATAGCCGCTGCGGCGGGCGGGAGGCGACACGGAAGTTTCTCTGGAATCCTCAGCGAACTGGATGCGTTGCCTCAACTCGAAGCGCTTTGCGAAACGGGCGACGACGGCCGCCATGTCAATCTCGTCCGCCTATGCAACTCGATGATCGCATCGGTGAGCGCCGCGTCGAGCGAGATCAGCGCGCGTTATTTCAGTCATGCAAACCCGCTTGCTGCGCAGGTTTCATCATGAACGCGACGCTCGACGCCAGCGATAAATCCACGACGCTTGCAGTCACCCATCGCACGACCTATCGTTATTCGACGCCTGTCGAAATCGCGCAGCATCTGGCGACCATTCGTCCGTTGCATTGTCCGTGGCAGCAGGTGATCGCGCATACGGAGCGCATCGAACCGCCGCCGTCGTACGTGCACAGCCGTGTCGATGCATTCGGCAACGACGTGCTTTACTTCTCGCTCGATGCGCCGCACGAACGCCTTTCGATGACGAGCGAAACCACGGTGCGTCTGAGTCCGCGCTGGAACAAGCTCGATCCGAACGCGACGCCATCGTGGGAAGAAGTCGCGCACAGGCTGCGTTTTTGCGCGGGCGCGGCTTTCGTGGCGGAGAGCGAGTACTGCTATGCGTCGCCCAACATCGTGATGAACGAAGCACTGCGCGATTACGCACGAGCGAGCTTCACGAAGGGCACGCCGCTGATTGCGGGCGCTATCGACCTCATGCATCGCATTCATGCCGACTTCGAATACCGGCCCTTGTCGACGGCATTCGACACGCCGGCCACGCGCGCCTTCGAACTCAAACACGGCGTATGTCAGGATTTCGCGCAAGTGATGATCGGATGTCTGCGCGCTCTGGGTCTGCCTGCGCGCTATGTCAGCGGCTATTTGCGCAACGATCCGCCGCCGGGCCATCCACGCCTGATAGGCGCGGATGCCTCGCATGCGTGGATTTCACTGCATTGCCCGCAAAGCGGATGGATCGACCTCGATCCCACTAACGATGTCCTTGCCGATCTCGATCACGTGACATTAGCGACGGGCCGCGATTACAGCGACGTCTCCTTGTTGCGCGGCATGATATTGGGCGGCGGTTCGCATCATGTCGATGTGGCGGTGAATGTGCTCGCACTGTGAGCACCTCGTACCGGTGACGAGTCAGCTCTGCGCGCGTCGCAGTCGCTCCCTGCTG
This sequence comes from Caballeronia sp. RCC_10, assembly GCF_041360715.1. Lineage (NCBI taxonomy): Bacteria > Pseudomonadati > Pseudomonadota > Betaproteobacteria > Burkholderiales > Burkholderiaceae > Caballeronia > Caballeronia sp. RCC_10. The sequence continues at coordinate 236,632 of NZ_JBFUPT010000002.1, read as the reverse complement.
TTGATGAGATGCAGACGCATCGCGGTGCGGGCCGAATCGGCGTCGTTGCGCTCGATCGCGTCCGCGATCTGCTCGTGCTCGCGATTCACGCGCAGCAGATAGTCGGCGTACTCGTCGTGCGGAATCGCCGTGGCCGTCAGCCGCGTGCGCGGAAACATGCGCAAGCCGAGATGCTCCATGATTTCGACGAAATAGCGATTGCCCGTCGCGTGCGCGATCTCGAGATGGAAGCGAAAGTCCGGTGAGACCGTGTCTGCTGCGGTGTCCACGCTGCCCGCGAAATCGTCGAGCGCGGCGCGCATCTTCACGAGCCTCGCGGCATCGCTGCGCATGGCCGCAAGGCCTGCGGATTCGGTCTCCAGACTGATGCGCAATTCGAGGATCGCGAGCGCATCCATCGAGCCGGCGACATCGGCGGGATCGAGTTGCAAAAGCGGTGTTGCCGCCGCTTCACACACGAACGTGCCGATGCCATGCCGCGTCTCCACGAGCCCCGCTGCCTGCAACCGCGACAAGGCTTCGCGCACGACAGTCCGGCTCACGCCGTAGCGTTGCACCATCTCGGCTTCCGTCGCAATCCTGCTACCCGCCGATAGCGCGTGCGATTCGATCTGCGCGCGCAGCGCATCGACGAGTTGTGTCGTCAGACTGCGCCGCGCACCGGGCGCGTGTGATATCGCTGCATTGGCGAAGACAAACGAGTCGGGCGGTGGCGTCACGGCGCTCCTGTGTGGTTTTGACAAGCGTTGACAAAACGTCCGGTAAGTGATGATATGCGCCATGTTGTGATATGACAACGTACAAGAAACGCGCGCAGGGTAATCCCTAGTCGTGAATGCAGGAGACAAAATTCGCATGGCATACCAAACAGACGCGCCGGGGCAAGGCGACGGCTTTACACGCTTGCTGCTGACGGGCGCCGCGGGCGGCATCGGCAAGGCAATCCGGCATCGCGTGGCCGAGTTCGCACAAGGCATTCGAATCTCGGATTTGCCGGGCGCGATCTCGAACGACGCCGCGCCGCACGAGGAAGTCGTGCCCTGCGATCTCGCAGACCGCCAGGCAGTGGACGCACTCGTTGCCGGTTGCGATGCGATCGTTCATCTCGGGGGCGTATCGGTGGAGCGGCCCTTCGAGGAAATTCTGGAAGCGAACATCAAGGGCGTCCTTCACCTCTACGAAGCGGCGCGCCGTCATGGCGTGAAGCGCATCGTGTTCGCGAGCTCGAACCACGTCACCGGGTTCTATCGGCAGGACGAACGGATCGATGCCAGCGCGCGCAAGCGGCCCGATGGCTACTACGGACTGTCGAAGTCTTTCGGCGAAGACATGGCCCAGTTGTACTTCGACCGGTACGGCATCGAGACCGTGAGCATTCGCATCGGCTCGGTTTTTCCGGAGCCGAAGGACCGCCGCATGATGGCGACGTGGATGAGCTACGACGACTTCCACAACCTCCTGCGGCGCTCGCTTTTTACGCCGGACGTGGGGCACACGATCGTGTTCGGGATGTCCGCGAACGCATACACCTGGTGGGACAACCGCGAGGCCGCGCATCTGGGATTCACGCCGCGAGACTCGTCCGAGCAGTTCCGCGCCAAGGTGGAAGCGACGCCGCCTCCCGCCGCCGACGACCCGGTCGCCGTCCTTCAAGGCGGCGCATTCACGACGATCGGGCCGTTCGATCCGCTGCCGCCGGTTTAATGCATGCCGCATGCAACATGCTGAATGCCATCTTGCGTAGTCAGTCGTCATACGTCAACTACGCTCGATTGGCATAGCTGGCCGAACCGAAGTCTGCGCCCTGTCAAAGGACATCGCTGCCATGTTTTCTCTCGACTTCTCTCCTTTGCTGCCGTACTGGCCGACGTTCCTTCTGGGTGCTTGGCTCACGCTCAAGATGACGTGCGTGGCCGTGTTCTTCGGCCTGATACTCGGCATGGCCGTGGCCTTCGCCAAACGCGCGAAAGTACCCGTCGTGTCGCGCCTTTGCATCGTTTATGTCGAGGCCGTGCGCAACACGCCGTTTCTCGTGCAAATCTTCCTGCTGTACTTCGGGCTGGCGAGCATCGGCTTGCGCATGCCGACCTTTGCGGCTGCCGCGCTCGCGATGACCATCAACATCGGCGCTTACGCAGCCGAGATCATTCGCGCCGGTCTTGAATCGGTGCCTCGCGGACAGATCGAAGCCGCCGAATGTCTTGGACTGCCGAAATGGCGTATCGGCTGGCATGTGATGCTGCAGCCGTCGATCGAAAAGGTGTATCCGGCACTCACCAGCCAGTTTTTGCTGATGATGCAAGCCTCCGCGATTGCCTCGCAGATATCGGCTGAAGAACTCACGGCCGTCGCGAACACAGTGCAATCCGATACGTTCCGCTCACTGGAAACTTACATCGTGGTGGCCGCGCTCTATCTCGCGCTGTCCTTGCTCATCAAACTCATTGCGTGGGCCATCGGCGAGCATGTGTTCAAGCGCCGCCGCGCGATCCGCCTTGCGGCCAAACGTGCGGGCAAGACGCCGCCGGATCAGCAACGCATCGATACGGTCATTCCCGGAGGCGCGTCATGAGCGGCGGATTCACATACTCTCATCTCGTCTATCTGGTGCAATCCATCGGCTGGACGCTCGTGCTGTCCGCGCTTGCCTTCGTGCTCGGCGGAATAGGCGGCTTCGCGGTGATGCTCGCGCGCATCTCGCCGCGCCGGTGGCTCGCGCGGGCGGCGCTCGTGTTCATCGAAGCGATTCAAGGCATCCCGTTGCTGATTCTGTTGTTCATCGTGTACTTCGGGCTGTCGGTCTATGGCTATCAAGTGCCCGCCCTCGTCGCGGCAGGCATGGCGTTGATGGTCTATTCGAGCGCCTATCTCGGCGATATCTGGCGCGGCTGTATCGAAGCGATGCCAAAGCCGCAATGGGAAGCCGCTGAGTGCCTCTCGCTGTCGCGCTGGCAAAGCCTGCGGCTCGTGATCATTCCGCAGGCCATGCGCCTCGCCTTGCCGCCGACGGTCGGCTTTCTCGTGCAGCTCATCAAGATGACGTCGCTTGCTTCGGTGATCGGCTTCATCGAATTGACGCGTGCGGGCCAGATCATCAACAACTCGATCTTCCAGCCATTCCTCATCTTCGGATTGGTCGGCGTGTTCTATTTCCTGCTGTGCTATCCGCTCTCGCGCTGGAGCCAATCGATGGAGAACAAGCTCAATGTCAGCAATCGTTAAGGTCGACGATATTCACAAGAGCTTCGGCTCCAATCACGTGCTCAAGGGTGTTTCCTTCGAGGTCAACAAGGGCGAGATGATTGCTGTGATCGGCGCGAGCGGCTCCGGCAAGAGCACTGCGTTGCGCTGCATCGACCGGCTGGAGACCGTGGATCAGGGGCAAATCGAAGTGTGCGGCATTCGCGTCGACGATCCCAAGGTCGATTTGCATCACTTGAGACGCGAAGTCGGCATCGTATTTCAAAGCTATAACCTGTTCCCGCACCTGACGGTCGAAGAGAACATCATGCTCGCGTTGCGGCACGTGAAAAAAATGCCGCGCGAAGAAGCGCGGCGCATCGCGTTGAACGTGCTGGAGCAAGTGGGACTCGGGCCAAAGGCCGATGCGTATCCCGAACAGTTATCGGGCGGACAGCAACAGCGCGTGGCGATTGCGCGTTCGCTTGCCATGTCGCCCAAGGTCATGCTGTTCGACGAAGTGACCTCCGCACTCGACCCGCAACTCACGGGCGAAGTGCTGCGCGTAATGGAGGACCTCGCGGCTGACGGCATGACGATGCTGCTCGTCACGCATGAAATGGCCTTCGCTAAGCGCGTGGCGGATCGCATCATCTATATGCATCACGGCAAGGTCTGGGAGGTGGGCGATGGCGGCATGCTCGACGCCCCGCGCACGCCCGAACTGCGGGCGTTCCTCGATAACGGTCTTTAATCGGCTTCAACTTCTTGCACATTCATAACGACGGAGACACCACTTGAAAGCCAGTAAATTCATTGCACGCGCTGCTTTGGCAACGTTCATGTTCGCGGGCGCGATGCATAGCGCGATGGCCGATCAACTCGACGACATCAAGAAAGCGGGCGTGGTTCGCGTCGCCATCGCGATGGGCACGCCGCTTTTCAGCTATGCCGACGAGAACCTCAAGCCGGCCGGCTCCGATGTCGATACCGCTGCGGCCCTTGCCAAAGACCTCGGCGTGAAGCTGGAACTCGTGCAGATCACTAACGCGGCGCGCGTGCCGACGTTGCAGGCCAAGCGCGCGGACCTCGTCATCGCCGATCTTTCCATTACGCCGGAGCGTGCAAAGGTAGTCGATTTCTCGACGCCGTACGCGGTCATCACGATCATCGTGGGCGGCATCAATAGCGCGAAGGTCAAGGACTATGCCGATCTCGATGGCAAGACCGTCGGCCTCACGCGTGCAACCGTCAACGACACGCTGACGACGCAGCTCGCCAAGGGCGCGCAGATTCAGCGCTATGAAGACGACGCGACGCTCATCACGTCGATGGTGACGGGCCAGATCGACGTCTTTTCGAGCACGCCGTCGAACCTGCAGGAAATGCAGCGCCGCGCCCCGCAACGCCACATCGAAATGAAATTCGAGCAGAAGAATTTCGATCTTGGCATTGCGATGAACAAGGACCAGCCGCGTCTGAAGGAGTGGGTGAACAACTGGGTTCACACGAACATGCAGAACGGCAATCTCAATACGATCTACAAGAAGTACCACGGCCGTGACTTGCCGGATGCCGTGCGCAAGAGCTAAGGCGTCCTGGAAGCGGCGGATCATCCGCCGCTTCGTCGGGCCATCAGGCCTTGCGCGTATAGCGCAGCCAGACGACGTCATTGTCGAGTGTCTGCACCGACTCCAGTTTCAGATACGCCGGCTTTTGCCACTTGTTCATTGCGACTTCAAATGACGACGGATGCGCTTCGCGTCCGTCGACAAGTGGGATCAGCAGTACGCTGACTTCGTCGGCCAAGCCCGCATTCACGAAAGCGCCCGACACGTGGCCGCCCCCCTCGACGATCAGCTTATCGATTCCCAGTTCGCGCTGCAGCGTGTCGACGACGCGTTTGAGATCGATATCTTCTTTCCCGCCGAACACATACGACGCGCCGATGGATTGCAAATAGGCGAGATAGTCGTCCTCCACCGTTTCAGCAAGCACTTCGACGATATGAGAATCGAGTGCGGTGCTGCTTTTCCATGCGACGCGTCCCTTGGGATCGATGGAAATGGCATATTGACTGGCGTCGCGCGTGGCAAAGTGGTCCGTGCGTGGAATCGGCTCTTTAGCCAGGCCGCGCGGATAGTCCCGGTCCTTGCCGTGTGAAATTTCCTGCATCGTCACCCGGCCGCACGCCCACGCGTCGGCCTTGAACGTGGCAGCAGTTTCTTCATAGCAGGGGGAGGCGAAGCTGAGATGCCAGCCATCGGTCAGGCTGCGGCCATCGACCGACGACATCATGTGGCAAACGATATGCATGGCTACTCCAGCGTTGTCGAGTGCAACGCTGGCGCAAAGCCTGTGCCTATATAAGACTCAGTCTGGCTTTTGATCCGGCGGCAGCGGCCCTTCCTCGTCGATGGTGCTTCCCTGACGCCAGACATCCTTGCCCGCCTCGGAAAGTTTGCCGCTGCTCGAATCCTTGCCCGCCTCAGTGCCCTCGATCGCCATATCGCCGCCTGCCTGCTCCTGCGACGGCAGTTTGTCGCCCTCTCGGGCCGCGATGCGGTCTTCCTGCGACCTGCCTGCATGTGTTGACATAGGCCCTCCATGAAATGGAACTACCGCCGATGCAGCAAGCGTCAGGCCCATCCCAAGGGAAGCGCTCAAGAGACAATAATTGTCCCTGTTCGCGTGCAAAGTGTCAGTCATCAACCATAAAGTGCTTCAAACATGACTGAATTTCCGCCGAGCAGGGAACAAGCTAAAGACTGCCTAAGATATCATCCGCCGGACGATACTCGGTCGTTACTGCTTCAATGGATAAGACGCGCGCGCGATGCGCAAATCCGCCACTATGCAATGGCGGATCGGCTATCGGCATACGGGAGACACCTCGGGCTTGCAGTGATCGGGATGACCGCGCTAACGGGTACGTCGTCGTTTCTATCGCTGGTGACGACTGCCGTGTCGCCCGAGTTGAGAATCGTCGTCGGGATGACGAGCATGGGCGCGGCCGTTCTCGCTTCGCTGCAGACCTTCTTGCGCTTTAGCGAGCGGGCCGATCTTCATCGAAGAGCCGGCGCTCGCTATGGCGCTGTCCGGCGACGACTGGAAGCGATGCTCGTGCGCACCACGAACGGTCAGGACATGTGCGACATGACGGCGGTACGCGATGAGCTCGATCGCATCGCGCAAGCGGCGCCGCATGTACCGCGACGCGTCATGCGCTGCCCGCCGCGGGTTAGCTCATCAACCGGCCCCATTCATAGTCCACGGCATCGGGACGCATCGGAAACACGCCAGCCCCGGGCGTGAACGTCAATTCGCCGAAGTAGATCTTGTCGCCGGGTGCATACAAATCGACTCGCACATATTCGAAGCCTTCGGCAAGCGCGGTCGCAATCGACAGCAGCTTGTCGAAGTTGTCCGGACGCGGCAGCGGCACGTCGCTGCGCGCGTAATGGCCAATAGCGATGTCGAGCCGGTTCCAGTCGCCGTCGTACATGTCGCCGCGCGGATGTTCGCCGAAACGGTCGGAAATGAGCGCGGTAAAGACCGTCGGCTTGCTCTCGCCCGCGCGGAAGAAGCAATGCATCTTGATGTCCGCGGGCACGATGCCGGTCTGCTCGAGCAGCAGCTCCTCGAAGAAAATCCGCGGGCTGATGGTGCGGTAATGGCGTTCGCGCGCCACGCGATAGAAGTCCGTTGCCAGCCACTGCTGCGCCAGCGCATGCAGTTCTTCGAAGGTCGTCTCCGACTTGTTGCGAACCAGCTTGACGAAGCCGCTTCCGTGATTCGCCTTCATCACGAAGCGATCGGGAAGGGCGTCGAAGACATCGCGCGTGAACTTGTCCGGCGCGGCGTAGAGCTTCGGCAAGTGCTCATCGCCGATCTTGCTGCGAACATAATTGCGCACGGTCAGCTTGTCCGTCAGATCGACGAACCTCGGGTCCGGATACAGGCAGCGGTAAAGAATCTTCTCGTTGAAGGTTTTCGGCGCTTTGATATTAGGAAAACGGCCGACCTTGTGCAAATGAGCGATGCGCAAAAATACGCTATCGGGCAGCCAGTCCTTGGCGCCGTCGACCAACCTTTTGGAAAGCGACATTCTTTCTCCCGGATAGGACGCGGTGTGTCGTTGTGTCAGTGATCGCACAAATGATACTTACGTTTGTAAATTAGGCAACGGTTTGAGCACCCGAAAATGCATCCGCTTGCGCCGTGCGCGGTATCGCACAGACATCGGGGTATTCGTCTGAGCTTGCGCTAAGAGGACGGTCGTGCGTACGGAATTAGCCAACGCATTGATAGCGGAATGGTGATCGTAGCGCGAACTTCAGGCAAACGATGCAAGGAATAGTAACGAGTCCTTGCTGCGGTTTTTTGCCTTCGTGAAAACAGCTATGCGGTCGCGCTAAATGCGATCGATTTACCGGTCAACGGCCTGCATTGGTTAATTGACGAGTGATACAGGCGAAAAGGTAGAAGCGGCGCATGTCAAGGACAACGATTAAATGGCGCGAAAATGGCGGCGGTGACACATAGACAGAAAGCGAGCACCTTGCGACCTCGCTGGCGAGACCTCACCAAATTTCGTAGAGCAAACAGACACCAATCGCCGCGCTTCTATCCGTCGTTTTCGCATCCTCAACAATTGCTCTGAGCGATTCGCCAAACGGGGTAGTCGATGCCTTAAGCATTTAATGCCGGCTTAAATGGAGTCGAATCCCTCAACTTAGGACGACACATCGATATTGCTGATTCACGTAAAACTTGCTAAAGCGTTTCCACTCTTTTTTGACAAACGTGTGAAACGAAATGACAATTCGTAAGCCTGTGTGCGGATCCGCACATTGCCGCTTATCCTGTGTTTATAGAGTTGTTTCCGGGATCCCCACGCCAACGAACTCGAGATTGCACGGGCCAAGCGGTAAGAAAGACTGAGAGCTTTGAAGATAGCCCGCAAAAACGAGTTCGGGATTAGTCATGCTAACGATCGAAAGAAAACGGAATGGGCGCGGGGGAGAGGCGGGCGCGCGTCCGAACGTGCGCTCTAAACCGGAAGTTCGATCGTTATTCTGGACAACGGAAAGGTTCGGCTTTTCGTTCGTTGTCGCGATGATCGCGTGGCTCGCGGCCGTTCTGACAACTTCCGCTCTCGCTGCACCGAACGCTACGCAAGCATCGCTCACGGAGACCGGGGGCGCGAGCGACGGTAAAGTCCACATTCCTTTCTCTGCGCTGGGCGCATACCGCACGCTGAGTCTTCGCGGACTGGAAGACGTACGTACGGTGAACGTGGGCGTGAGGCGCGATCGCATCGTCAAGGCTGCGCGTCTGCGGCTTGTTTATTCCTATTCGCCAGCATTGTTGTTCCCGATGTCGCATCTGAAGGTGTCGATGAACGACCAGGTCGTCGCGACGCTGCGGTTCGCGCCTGAAAGCGCGGGGCGGACGGTGACGCAGGACATCGAGATCGATCCGCGTCTGATGACCGATTACAGCGCGTTGCAGCTGAAGCTGATCGCGCACTATTCGATGGAGCACTGTGAAGACCCGGGCAATACTGGTTTGTGGGCCGATATCAGTTCCAACAGCGAGATCGTGCTCGACGAAGTCCCGATCACGTTGCCCAACGAACTCGCGCTCTTGCCCGCGCCGTTCTTCGACGAGCACGACGTCAACCCGTTGCGGCTCACGTTCGTGCTGCCGTCGAATGCAAGCGATGCCACTCTGCGCACCGCATCGGTGATCGCATCGTGGTTCGGATCACTCGCGGATTACCGCAAGGCCCGCTTCCCCGTCACGCCCGACCTGCCGAAGGACGATCACGCCGTGCTCGTCGGCCGTCTCGACGACTTGCCGCCGAACGTTCGTCCCGCCGGCGTCAGCGGACCGGCGCTCGTCATCACCGACAACCCCGCCGCGCCCGGTCACAAGCTGCTGATCGTCACAGGTGCGAATGCACAGGATGTCGACAGCGCCGCCTATGCACTGGTGCTGCGCACGCCGGGCCTGTCGGGGCCGGTTGCGAACATCGGCCGCCGCGATCCCGAACCCGAGCGCAAGCCCTATGACGCGCCGCGCTGGACGCCCGTCGACCGGCCCGTTCGTTTCGCTGAAATAGTCAAGCGTCCTGAACAATTGCAATCGCCAGGCGGCGCGCTCGAAACCATCAGCCTGGAATTGCGCGTGCCGGTCGACCTCACGTCGTGGAACGAAGTCGGCGCGCCGCTCGACGTGCGCTATCGCTACACCGCGCCGAGCGTGCAGAACAACTCCGCGTTGTCGATCGAGATGAACAAGCAGTTAATCAAGTCGTATCGCCTGACGCCGAACGGCGACACAGCCGGTGTGAAATCGTCCGGTGCGCGCGGCTCGACGGCTGAACTGGAAGTGCCGGCCTATCAGCTCGTCGGCGATAACCAGCTCGATTTCCGCTTCAATCTCGATTCCGAAAAGAGCACGCTCTGCGCCGGCGCGACCGGCAATCCGGCGCGCGCGTCCATCGATCCCGAATCGACCATCGACTTCAGCCGCTTCGTGCACTACGCATCGATGCCGAATCTCGCGTACTTCGCCAACAGCGGCTTCCCGTTCTCGCGCATGGCCGACCTGTCGCAGACGGTCGTCGTCGTGCCCGTGCATCCCGCGCCTCACGAACTCGAAACCATGCTCACGATGCTGGGCCGTATCGGCAAATGGACCGGCTATCCCGCGTTGCGCGTGCAGGTCGCGCGTCCGTCGGAAACTGCGCGCTTTGCAGACAAGGACGTGCTGATGATCGGCGGATCGCCGGCCGCGCCGCTCGTCAGCGCATGGAGCGAGTCGGTCCCGCTCGCCGTCGATACCCGCGCCGCCGATGTGAAGCGCGTCGGCTTCTCGAAGGCGCAGCAAGCGGGAGCGGGCGCGCTGCGCCTCAACGTCGACGCGGCGCTGTCGGCGGTGTACGGCTTCCAGTCGCCGGCGGCGAAGGGGCGCTCGGTCGTCGCGCTGGTGGCGAGCGACGCGGCCCGCGCCCGTGAACTGCTCGATGCGTTCGACGACCCGCAGCTCGTCGGCCTCATCCGCGACGATGTCGCCGTGATCCAGCGCGACAGCGTCGAGAGCGCGCGCATCGGCGAACGCTATGCGGTGGGGCACGTGCCCTGGCGCGACCGGGTGCTGGGTTTCGCGTCGCGGCATCCGGTGCTGCTCGGCATCCTCGGCGTGCTGGCGGGGCTGCTGCTGGCGGTCGGCGCGTTCAACTTCCTGCAGCGACTCGCGCAGCGTCGACAGGAATTCTGAGCGATGAACCGCCGCCCCACGTCCCCTCTTAGTTTCTGGCTGCTCATCGGCACGGCCGGGCTTTTTCTTGCGCTCGTCGTCGCGCCCGCCGCGCGCGTCGAAGCGGCCGAAGGCTGCGGCCCGTGGCCCGCGTGGGAGCAGTTCAAGCGCGATTTCCTGTCCGACGATGGCCGCGTGATCGACGCCAGCGAAGCCGACCGGCGCACCGTGTCGGAAGGGCAGTCATACGCGCTCTTCTTCGCGCTGGTCGCCGGGGACCGCGCCGCCTTCGACAGGATCATGCACTGGACCGAGAACAATCTCGCGGATGGCGACCTGACCGGCCATCTCCCGGCGTGGCTGTGGGGACGCGCGAACGACGGCTCGTGGACCGTGCTCGATTCGAACCCCGCTTCGGACGCGGATTTGTGGATCGCCTACGCGCTGCTCGAAGCCGGCGCGCTGTGGGGCGAGCGCACCTACTCGCTGCGTGGCGCACGGCTCGCGGCGCGGGTGCTCGAAGACGAGACGTTTCCCGTCGCGGGCGTGGGGCGGTTCCTGTTGCCGGGCACGACGGGATTTCATCCGACCGAGAACACGTGGATCGTCAATCCGAGCTACGCGCCGTTGCAAGTGCTGCGCGCACTGGCGACGCGTTTTCCGGCCGAGCGCCGCTGGCAGCAAGTCGTCGATGGCAGCGCCGTCATGCTGCGGGATTCCGCGCCGCGCGGCCTCGCACCCGACTGGGCGACGTATCGCGCGGGCCATGCGTTCGACCGTGACGCAACCGCCACCGACGACACCACCGGCTCCTACAACGCAATTCGCGTCTATTTGTGGGCCGGAATGCTCGATGCGGACGACCCGCGCGCTGACGGGCTGCGCCGCCATCTCGTGCCGTTCGCCGACTTCATCGCGGCGCGCGGCGCGCCGCCCGAGAAGGTCGATGCCGCGACCGGCGCGGCAGCGGCCAACGACGGCAACGCGGGCTTCTCGGCTTCGGCGGTGCCGTTCCTCGTGTCGCTCGGGCAGCGTGCGCTGGCGGCGGGACAGGCCGCCCGCGTCGCCCGGCTGAACGCGGACAGCGCAGCGGGCTACTACACGAGCGTGCTGACGCTGTTCGGCATCGGCTGGTACGAGGGGCGCTATCGCTTCGCCGCCGACGGCACGCTGCGTCCCGCATGGAGCGCGACATGCACGCCACGGTGAAACAGGGCGCCTGCGGCGGCGCTGTCGCGGCGTTGCTCCTCGCTCCGGGGGCGGGGCGAGCGTCGGGCGCATCGCCGCCGGACGCATTGCCCGAGGATGCCGGCCGCTTCTACGACATGTCGCGGATGTGGGCGGCGAAGCATCGCGACGATCTAGCGCTGTCGCAGCTTCAGAAGGCGCTGCTGATCGCCCCGGACGATCCGATGCTGCTCGCCGAACAGATCCGCATTCTGTTGCGGCTCGGTCAGCCGGACCCGGCCAAGGCCATTCTCGACGGCTTGCGCAAACGTTCTCCTGATGCCGTGGAGACGCGCTGCATCGAAGAAGAATATCGGGTCGCGACCACGGGCCGTCAGGAGATGGCGGGCATCCGCCTGCTGGCGCGCAGTGGCCGCGCGGACGAAGCCTTGCGCCGCCTGAAGGCGTTCTTTCCGAACGGCGCGCCGTGCGGACCGCTCGGCGCGGAGTACAACAAGATTCTCGGTTCGACCGATGCCGGCCGCCCGCAGGCGGTTGCCGCGCTGCGCCGCGCGCTGGCCGCGAATCCGAACGACGTCGACGCCGCGCTCGTGCTGTCCGTCCTGCTCAATGAACGCGCGACGCGTCCCGAAGCTGAACGCATCGCGCATGCGCTCGTCGGGCGCGACGACGTGAGCCGCGAGGTATCGCTCGATGTCTGGCGGCGCGTGTTGAAGGCGGGATCGGACGAGCCGGTCTTTTTGCCGTCGTTGCGCGCGTATGTCGAGATGGTCCCCGACGACGATCAGATGCGCGAGCGCCTCGCCGGGCTCGAAACGGCTGTCGGCGCCCAGCAGCGCGCCGAACGCGATCCGGCGTATATCGCGCGCCAGCATGGCCTCGCGGCGCTTGCCCAGGGCGATCTGGCGCGCGCGGAGCCGTTGCTCGTGCGCGCGGCGGCGGCTCGTCCGGACGATCCCGACGCCGTCGGCGGACTCGGACTGCTGCGCCTTCGCACCGGCGATCAGGACGCCGCGCACGCGCTCTTCATGCGCGCGGCGGACCATGCGCCGGACAATCGCAGCAAATGGGTCGGCCTCGCGCGCACGACCGAACTCTGGGGTGCGCTCGCCAAAAGCCGCGAGGCGCTGGCGAACGGCCGTCCCGCCGATGCCGAACGCGCCGCCCGCGCGGCCCTGCGCATCCAGCCGAAGAACGACGACGCGCGCCTCCTGCTCGCGAACGCGCTCGTCGCCCAGCAGCGATGGACCGACGCGGAGCCGATCCTGCGCGGTCTGCTGGCCGCGCGCAAGCCGAATCTGGACGCGGTCGCGCCGCTGCGCGTCGTGTACGAGCGGACCGGTCGCACCGCCGAGCTGGATAGCCTGTTCGATTCGCTGCAGCGCCGCGTCACGTCGCCGAAGGAGAAGCAGGAGATCGCGCAGATGCGCGCGGAGCTGCTCGTCAAGCAGGCCGAGCGATTCCACGCCGATGGCCGCGACGGTCCGGCCGCCGATCACTACGAAGCCGCGCTCAGGCTCAATCCCGACGCCGCGTGGACGCGCTTCGCGCTGGCGCGGCTGTATCGCGATCTCGGTTCGCCGGACCTGGGCCGCCGCGTGATGGAAGACGGGCTAGCTGCGAGTCAGGCGCCCTCGATGCGTTACGCCGCCGCGCTCTACGACAACTCGCTCGACGACGTCCGCAGCGCGAAGGCGCTGATTGCGCCGCTGCCGGAGAGCGAGCGCACCGACGGCATGCGCGAACTGGTCCGCAAGCTCGACGTGCACGAGGCGCTGGAAACGTCGCGCGAGGCGGCATCGCACGGAGAACGCGAACGCGCCGCCGCCGCGCTGAAGGAAGCACGCGACAAGGCGGGAGACGACCCGTATCTGCTCGCGTCGGTCGGCGCGGCGTATATCGATCAGGGCGAGCCGGACCGGGGCGTCGTGCTGCTGCGCGACTGGATCGACGCACATCCGAACGCCGCCGATGCCGACATCCGCCTGCGCTACGGCGATCTCCTGAGCAGTTCGCACCGCGACCGCGAGTTGCAGGCGTGGCTCTATGCGTTGCGCGAGCGCGGCGGGCTCAACAAGCGCCAGCTCGCGCGTCTGGAAGATCAGGCGTTGCGGCTCGCGCTGCGACAGACCGACGAAGCCCTGGAGAACGACGACTTCGAACGCGCGCGCAAGGTGCTCGCGTCGGTGAGTCCGGCGGGCCGGGCGGACCGGCGCTACACGCTGGAACTTGCGGATGTCGAGCGCAGGCAGGGCAATTTCGCGGTGGCGCGCGAGCAGCTCGAACCGGTGCTCGCGAAGGCCCCCGACGATGCCGAAGCGCAACTCGCGCTCGCCCGCGTGCTCGAAGACAGCGGCGAGCGCGCGGAGGCGTTGACGGTGACGCGCCGCGTGCTGTCGCAAGTGCCGCCCGATGACGTCGACACGCGGCTCGGCGCGGTGCGCCGGCTGGCATCGCTCAAGGAGACGGACGAGGCGCGGGCGGTCACGGCGGGCTTGCGGCAGGAATATCCGCAGCGGCCCGACGTGACGGTGCAGGCCGGGCGGCTTGCGCAACGCGCGTATCACTTCGACGAAGCGGCATCGCTCTACAAGACGGCGATCGCGCAGGAAACGGCGACCGGGCTTGCCGCCGATCGCGGCACGTCGCCCGCGCAGCGCGCCCTCGATCAGCTCGAAGCGCGCCGTGAGCCGGACGTGGAAGCGGGGCTTTTGCTCGCCTACAAATCGGGCGATGCGGGCATTTCCAATTACCACGCGCAGCAGGTGCCGGTGTACGGGCAGGTGCCGATCGGCTACGCGGGCCATTTGTTCGCGCACGTCGATACCGTGCATCTCGACGCGGGCACGCTTCAAAATCCCGACATCGACAGCTATACGCGCAACACGTTCGGCACCTTCGCCGCGCGTGCAGCCGGCACGCCGCTCGTCGCGTCGGTGCATCAGCGCGCGTTCGGCGTCGCGATCGGGGCGGGCTACCAGTCGGATGCGTGGCGCTTCGATCTCGGCACGACGCCGCTCGGCTTCCCGGTGCAGTACGTCGTCGCGGGCCTCCGGTATCGCTTCGAGACCGACAAGGCGAGCGTCACCGTCAGCGCGTCGCGGCGGCCGGAAACGAGCAGCGAGCTGTCCTACGCGGGCGCGCGCGATCCGGTGACCGGCGTCGTGTGGGGCGGCGTGCGGCGCGATGGCATCGACGTGCGCGGCTCCGTCGATATCGGCAAGATCAACGTGTTCGCGAGCATCGGCGGCGGCGTGCTGACCGGGCACAACGTCAAGACCAATCAGGAAGTGACGGCGCGCGCCGGCTTCGAAGTGCCGGTCTACGAGCGCCCGGACATGCGCGTATCGACGGGTCTCGTCGGCAATGCGTGGCACTACACGAACAACCTGCGCTTCTATACCTACGGTCAAGGCGGCTATTACAGCCCGCAGCGTTATCTCGCGCTCGGCGTGCCGGTCGAATGGACGGGACGGCGCAACGCGTTTACCTGGGACGTGGAGGCGGTCGTCGGCATGTCGTGGACTTACGAGCGCGATTCGCCGTATTTCCCGATAGGCCTGCCCACGTCGGTGAACGTCCAGGGCGGCGGCAACAACGTGTTCAAGGGCGGCTCGGGCGGCGGCTTTTCGTATGCGTTTCGAGGCGTGCTGGAGTATCGCTTCAATCCGAAGCTCGTCGCGGGCGTGCGGCTCTCGATCGAACATTCGCACGATTACATGCCGAGCGCGGGCATGGTCTACGTGCGATACGACTTCGATGCCCGCAAACGCGACACCAGCATGCAGACGCGGCCCGTCCGTCTTTATTCGAGCTACTAACGAAAACTCATACAACGAGGGAAATAATCATGAACGACGCGACCTGCGCCAGTTATAGCCGGACGACCACAAGGCCAACGGGATGGCTCGCCGGCCTACGCGCCTCGGTGCAACGCCTGCCGCACGCGGGGCACACGGAACGTCTGGGCATCGACGGCTTGCCGGACAGGTGGTCGACGCTCGCACGCGGCGCGGTGCACGGCATCTACACGACCCCTGGCGCCCGCGCCTGCGATGCGCTCATCTGGAACACGGCGCGCAAGGCCGGGGCCGAGCACGTGACGGTGGTGCGCGCGCTTGCGAGCAGCGAGATCGCCGCGCAACTGCGCGCGCGCGGCTTGTCCGCCGACGAACGCGCGCCGGGCTGGCCGCGTCATCTGACCGTGCTGGCGATGCCTCCGGACGATATCGACACGCCGCTTCGCGCAGCCTTGCGCGCGTTGTGCAGGCGCGGCTTGCGCTCGCATTCACTGTCGATCATCGAGGGCGCGGAGCGCTGGTTCAGTTGGGACGATCCGGCTGCACTCAGCCGTGAGGGAGAGTTCCTCGCGCGCTGGTGCGCGAAGCGCCGCGTCTCGATGATCCTCGTGTTCCGCGCGGAGCCGCCGGCGCGCGCCTACGCTAGTTCCGAGACGCTTCACGTGCGTTTCGCGGGCGTCGCGCGAATGGGCGAGATGGCAGGCGAATTGCGCTGGCACGTCGACTTCTGGCGCACCGGGCAGACGCTCGTCGCCAACGAGACGTGCGCGCTGCGGCTCGATGCGGCGGATGCGCTCGTCGCGGAGCCGGAGTCGCCGTCGCATGGACGCATTCCGTCGAAGCCCTTCACCGACGATGAGCATCGCGTGGTCATGCCGCGTGCGCTCGCGAACACCGAAGCATGGTTTCCGGGCGACTGGGAACTGCACGCAGACAACGCGTCGGTGTTTTCGGCGTGCGCCGAGGCGCGGGCCGCATCGGTGTTCTTCACACTCGACGCGCAGTCATCGCTGGCGGAGTTGTGCTCGATGATCCACGCGCTGCGCAAGCAATGCGGCGGCGCCCTCAAAATCGCCGTCGCGGAATGCAGCGACGCCATCGCGCTGAATCACGAACTGCTGCTGCTGCGCGTAGGCGCGGACGCGGTGCTCGCCAACCGTGACCTGTCCATCTCGCGATTGCTTTGCACGCTGCGCTCGCTGCAGGGGCATGTTCACACCGGCGCGACCGTCGACGATCCCGCCGCCGCGCTCGCCGCGGCGCAGCCGGACCCGGTCGGCGGTTATGCGCCGCTCGCGCGCTTCTGCGATCGCGTCGCGGCGGTGCTGCAACGCAGTGCGCTGCTCGCGCTGCCGCATGTGCTCGTCGAGTTGACGCTCGGCCCCGATGTTTCGCATCTGGATGCGCTGTGCGCCACGCTGTCGCGGCAACCGGGGCGGCTTGCAACCGTCGACGCCACGCGGGTCTATCTGTTCCTCTTCGCGTGCGAGCCGCCCGACGCGCAGGAACGTCTTGCGCAGATGCTCGGCACGTCTGCCGCCAGCTTCTTCGCGGAACGCAAGCTGTACGCGGGCAGCGCCATTGCGCGGCAGATCGAGGCGATGCGCGAACGCGCCCGCCATGCCCACGCGCCCGACTATAGCGACGTGCTGCCGATCGCGCCGGCATCGATGCCGCGTGCGCCATTGGGCGGCGGCGCGTCGTCGCGTGTGCTGGATTGGGCGCCTGTCGCTGGCGTGGCGGCGCCGGAGCGCGAGCCGGGCCGATCACGGCATGCTAAGCGCTGCGCGCTGCCGATCCGGCGAGAGGTGGACGCATGATGGGGATGCTGCTGGCCTGCGTCGGCGCGGGCGTCGCCATTGCGATACCGCTCTGTCTCATCGGCCATCGACGGCGGGCGCGCCGGGACGCGCTGCCTGAACCGCAGCTCGAGCGCGTCGTCAGCGAGACGCGGCTGGTGCGCGCCGAGGGCGGCGCAAGCAGCCAGCAAGACGGGAACCCGCGATGACCGTAATCGCAGTGGTATCGACGGCGGGCGGGGCGGGGCGCACCACGATTTGCAGTGCGCTTGCGGTGCTGCTCGCGCGGCGGGCGCGTCAGGTTTTCGCGATCGAGCTGGACGCGCAGAACATCCTCGGGGCGTATCTGGGCCTCGAAACGCTTGCGCCGCGCGGGCTCGTCCACGCGTTGCTCGACAGCAGCACCGACTGGCACGCGGAGTCGTTCCGCAACGACGACGGCGTGATGTTCGTGCCCTACGGCGCGCTCGACGCGGACCAGATCGGAGCGAGCGAAGCCGCGTTCGCCGCGTTTCCCGGCTGGCTCGCGGGCGCGCTCGGCGACATCGACCAGCGGCCGGATGCCGCCGTGCTGATCGACGCCGCGCGTTATCCGTCGCAGCAGGCCGAACAGGCGATGCGCGCCGCCGATCTCGTGCTGTGCGTGACGACGCCGGAGCCGGCGGGATGCGTGTCGCTGGCGGCGTCGATCGGACCGATGCGGCGGGGCGGCGCGGCGTTTTTCATCGTCGTCAATCAGTTGCATCCGACGCACGAGATGCATCGCGATGCGCTGGCCTTGCTGCGCGCGCGCGTCGGCGACGGGGTGATCCTGCCGCAGCGGCTGCATCGCGATGCGGCGTTGCCCGATGCGTTCGCACGCGGCGCGTGGGTCTTCGACGCCGCGCCGCATGCGCAGATTTCCCACGACCTGCACGGCCTCGCCCGCTGGCTCGACGGCTGGCTGTCCGCGCATGCCGAAACGGGTTGATGCGCCATGCAGCCCATCCACGCCGCCCGCCCATCGCTACGTTCGAGAATCGCGAACTGGCTTGCGCCGCGCCTCGGTCTCGAAGGCACGCGTACGCCTGCCGACTGGCTCGTGCGGCTACTGTTTCATGCGCCGCGCCCCGGCCGCCGCGATGTGCCGCAGCTCGTGATCGCCGCGTTCGTCGCGCGGCTCGCGAGCGAGTGGCAGATCGCAGCGCGTGCGCCGCTCCCGGTGTGGTTGTGGCGCGCGTTCGTGAAACCGGCGCGTGCGGGCGGCGTGGCGGCGTCGGTGCGGGCGGGCATCGCGGGAGCGTCGCTCGTGTGGCGCATGGCGACCGCCTTCGCGCATCGCCAGCAGCGCCGCTTCGATGCCGCCCTCGCGCGGCTGCCGTGGGCGCCGCTATCGGCCGCACTGGAAGGCGCGAGCCGTGTCGCGGGCCGTGGGCGGCTCGCGATGTTCGTGATCGTGCTGACGGGCGGCGCGCTTTTCGTGCTGGCCAGCACCGCGCCGCTCTCGACCACCGCGCAGTTGCAGTTCGGCGCGGTGTCGCTTGCGGCGTCGCTGCTCATTCGGCGCATGCCGGGCCGGTTGCCGCTGTTGCTGCTGTCGTCGCTTGCGCTGCTGATGACCGCACGCTATGCCTACTGGCGCGCCACCGCGACGCTCGATTTCCGCTCGCCCGGCGATACGCTCGTCGGCTATGCGCTCTTCGGCGCGGAAGCGTACACGTGGATGATCCAGTTGTTCGGCTTCATTCAGACCGCCTGGCCGCTGCAGCGAGCGATCGTGCCGATGCCGCCGGACCCCGCGACATGGCCGACCGTCGATGTCTATATTCCCACGTACAACGAACCGCTTTCGGTCGTGCGGCCGACAGTGTTCGCCGCGCAGGGCATCGACTGGCCGGCGGACAAGCTGCGCGTCTATCTGCTCGACGATGGCCGCCGTCCCGAGTTCCGCGCATTCGCGCACGCGGCGGGCATCGAATATCTGGTCCGCGACGACAACCATCACGCGAAGGCGGGCAACATCAATCGCGCGCTGGAGCGCACGCACGGCGAATACATCGCCATTTTCGACTGCGATCACGTGCCCGCGCGCTCGTTCCTGCAAACGACGATGGGCACCTTCCTGCGCGAGCCGAAATGCGCGATGGTGCAGACGCCGCATCACTTCTTCTCGCCCGATCCGTTCGAGCGCAATCTCGCGACGTTTCATCGCGTGCCGAACGAGGGCTATCTGTTCTACGGACTCGTGCAGGCGGGCAACGATCTGTGGAATGCGTCGTTCTTTTGCGGCTCGTGCGCGATCATCAAGCGCAGCGCGCTCGAGGAGGTCGGCGGCGTGGCGGTCGAAACCGTGACCGAGGACGCGCATACGGCGCTCAAGCTGCATCGCCGGGGCTACACGACGGCGTACCTGCCGACCGTGCAGGCGGCGGGCCTCGCGACGGAGAGCCTCGCGAGCCATATCCGCCAGCGCGTGCGATGGGCGCGCGGCATGGCGCAGATTTTTCGCATCGACAACCCGTTCTTCGGGCGCGGCCTGAGCATGTTTCAGCGGCTGTGCTACGGCAACGCGATGCTGCATTTCTTCTACGGCATCCCGCGCCTCGTCTTTCTGACGATGCCGATGGCCTATCTCTTCTTCCACATGCATTTCATCCATGCGCCCGCGCCCGCCATCGTCGCGTACGTGCTGCCGTATATCGCGCTGGCGAACGTCGCGAACTCGCGGCTCCAGGGCGGCTTCCGGCATTCGTTCTGGGCCGAAGTCTACGAGTCGGTGCTGGCGTGGTACGTCGCGCTGCCGACGACCATCGCCGTGCTCAGTCCGAAGCACGGCAAGTTCAATGTCACCGACAAGGGCGGGCGCATCGATCAGGGCTATTTCGACTGGTCCGTGTCGCGCCCGTACATCCTGCTCGTCGCGTTGAACGCGCTGGCGCTCGCGGTCGGCTGCTGGTCGCTCGTCGCGGGCGATCCCTACGAGGTGCCGACGGTGCTGATGAACATGCTCTGGACCACCTACAACCTCGTGCTGCTCGGCGGCGCGCTGTGCGTGGCGCGCGAGGCGAAGCAGACGCGGGCGAATCAGCGCATCGCAATGCGCCTGCCCGCGACGCTCGTGCTCGCCGATGGCCGCTCGCTCGCCTGCACCACGCGCGACTGTTCGATGGGCGGCTTCGGCCTCTCGCTGCCCGAGGGACAGCGTTTCGCCAAGGACGAGCCGATGTCCGTGTGCGTGAGGCGTCCCGGGCAGGAGTTCAGCTTTCCGGTGCGCGCGGTCTGGCAATCGGGCACGCAACTCGGCGTCAAGCTCGAACAGCTCGATCTCGAAGCGGAGCGGCGGCTCGTGCAACTGACGATGGGCCGCGCGGATGCGTGGATCAAATGGCACGACACGGAGCTTGCCGACAGGCCGCTGCGCGGATTGCGCGATGTCGTCGGCGTGGGCGTGCGCGGCTACGGACGGCTCGGACACGATGCGGTGCGCGCGACGCGAGCGTGGTTCGCGGCTGCAAGAGCACGATCATGAGCACGCCCGTAAGCACGACGACGAGCACGCCGATGAGCACGCGCATGACATGAACCGGAGCACGAAGCGATGGCGTTCTGGAATCTCTACTTCATCCTGAAGCTGTATCTGTGGGCGAGCGGCCATCTGACGCCGGTCTGGCTGGCCAATCTCGCGTTTGCGCTGACGCTCGGGGCGACGTCGTTCTGGCGCGCGCGGCTGGCGCGCATCGCACGCTTTGTCGTCGCGCTCGCAATCGCGCTGCCGCTGATGTACACCGAGTCGAAGCTGCCGCCGTTCTCGCGGCTCGTGAGCGAACTTGGCGCGATGCTGCACTTCAGCGCCGGTTACTGGCTCGAACTGGCGCAGCGCTTCGTGCCGCCGGCGCTTCTGGTGGCGGGCGTGGGCGCGGTCGTCGTGTATGTCGTGGTGAATCGCTGGGTGCGCGTGTCGACGCTCGTGATCGCGGCGCTTATCACCGCGCCGGTCTATGAACTGGGCCGCGCGATCCAGTTGCCGGGCAACGCGGCCTCGCCCGCCGGAACGTCGCCGCAGGCGCTTTCCGAGAAGATGCGCGCGGGCAACGCAACAGGGCAGCCCGGCGCGGCGGGCCACGACACCGAACTTGCGGCTTTCCGCACCGAAGAATCGAAGCGCCGCGTGAGCTTCCCGCATCTCACGAGCGATGCTGGCGCGCAGTTCGACATCATCGTGCTGCATGTGTGCTCGCTGTCGTGGAACGATCTCGATGTATCGAAGGCGCGCGAGCATCCGATGCTCAGTCACTTCGACTACGTATTCACCAACTTCAGCACGGCGGCGAGCTATAGCGGTCCGGCGGCCGTGCGGGTGTTGCGTGCGGCGTGCGGGCAGGAGCCGCACCAGAAGCTGTACGAACCCGCCGATGCCGATTGCTACCTGATGAGCGCGCTCGCCCGCGCGGGCTACACGCCGCAAGTGCTGCTCAATCACGATGGCCATTTCGGCGATTTCGCACAGACGGTCGCGCGCAACACCGGCGCGCCGAACGTGCCGTTCCTGCCGAACGGCGCCGCGCCGGTCCAGATGCGCTCCTTCGACGATTCGCCGATCCGCGAGGACTACGGCGTACTCGCCGGCTGGTACGCGCAGCGCGGGCAAGTGCAGGGGCCGGTCGCGCTGTACTACAACACGATCAGCCTGCACGACGGCAACCGGCTGGCCGGCGTCGCGGGGACGAGTTTGGAAACGTATCCGCGCCGCGTGCAGAAGCTCTTGACCGACTTCGACCGCTTCGCCGATCTCGTCGCGAGTTCGGGCCGGCGCGCCGCGATCATCTTCGTGCCGGAGCACGGCGCGGCGCTTGCCGGCGACAAGGACCAGATCGCCGGGCTGCGCGAGGTGCCGACGCCGCATATCGTGCATGCGCCGGTCGGCATCCGGCTCGTCGGCTTCAGCGGGACGCGTCCGGCGGCAACGGTCATCACGCAGCCGTCGAGCTTTCTCGCGCTGGCGCAACTGCTCGCGAATCTCGTCGCGCGCAGTCCGTTTCAGCCGGGCGCGACGCTTCCAGAGTACGCGGCCAATCTGCCGCGCACGCGCATGATCGGCGAGAACGAGCAGACGGTGACGATCGGCACGGCGCAAGGCTTTTCGGTTCGCACGCCGGATGGCGTATGGGTGGATCAGCAATGAACGATACTTCGAACGAGCCCGACGACTGGCCCGAGAACGACGTCCGCGGTCTCGCGGACCGGCTGCCGGGTCTCGATCCGCAGACGTACTACGATGATGAAGCGGCGCGTGCCTACGATGCCGCGTTGCGCCGCTGTCCGGCGCTCGCACGGCTGCTCGGACTTCCCGCGCCCCCGACCGGGCACGCCCCGATTTCCTGACGGTGAACGCGATGGCCGCCACGACCCGAAGACAATTCCTGCGCACGATGTCCGCGTACGCCGGCGCGTTGCTTGCGCCGCCCGCGCCGCCGATCCGCGCCGCGCTCACGCTGCCCGCGACCGGCCGCACCGGCACCATCCGGGACGTCGGGCATGTCGTCATCCTGATGCAGGAGAATCGCTCCTTCGATCATTACTTCGGCACGCTCGGCGGCGTGCGCGGCTTCGAAGACCCGCGGCCGCTGATTCTCGCGAACGGACGGCCCGTGTGGTATCAGCCGGGGGCGTCGGTGTTCACGAGCGAATACCAGAGCCGCGGCTTGCCGAATCATGCGCCGTATGTGCTGCCGTTTCATCTGGATTCCAAAGCAACCACGGAATTCACACCCGGCACGGATCATAGCTGGAGCACGGGCCATCTCGCGTGGAACGAGGGCCGCTACGACGCGTGGGTCAATCAGAAGCAGGACCCGCTGACGATGGCCTTCCTGCGCCGCGCGGACCTCGCCTATCACTATGCGCTCGCCGATGCCTTCACGGTCTGCGATGCCTACTTCTGCTCCGTTCACGCCGATACCGCGCCCAACCGGCTGATGCTTTTCAGCGGCACGATGGACACGCGCAACCGGCTCGGACCGTTGCGCACCGGCCCGGGTTTCAGCGAGCGCGACGCCCGCGATCCGTATAGCTGGACGACGTATCCGGAGCGGCTGGAATCGGCGGGCATCGAATGGAAGGTGTATCAGGGCGGCACGGGCTTGCCCGGCGACGCGACCGACAACTACACGAACAACTCGCTGGAGTTCTTTCAGCGCTTTCAGGCTGCGCATAACGCGCCGGCGTCGCTGGTGCAGAAGGGCGCATCGCGGCATACGCTGCTCGAGTTTCAGCGCGATGTCGATGAAAATCGCCTGCCGGCGGTATCGTGGGTGATCGCGCCGAAGATCTATTGCGAGCATCCGAACGGCTGTCCGGCCGATGGCGCGTTCTACATCAACCGGATTCTCGAGGCGCTGACGTCCAATCCGGCGGTGTGGGGCCGCACGGTCCTGTTCATCAATTACGACGAAAACGACGGCTTCTTCGATCACGTCGTTCCCCCGATGCCGCCGCTCACGAGCGCGCAGGGCAATGCGGGACTGGTGTCGCGCAAGCTCGTCGACAGTCTGGGCGATGAGTTCGTCGATCTCGACGAGTATCCGCGCCACAAGCGGCCGCTGATTCCGAACGCCGATCCGGGCGGGCGGCAACCGATCGGCTTAGGGCCGCGCGTGCCGATGATCGTCGTGTCGCCGTGGACGAAGGGCGGATGGGTATGCTCGCAGGTCTTCGATCACACGTCGGTGCTGCAGTTTCTGGAGGCGCGTTTCGGGGTGGCGGAGCCGAACATCAGCGCGTGGCGCAGGGCGGTGTGCGGCGATCTGACATCCGCGTTCGATTTCACCGTGAATCCGGATACGGCGAAGGGCCCGTTCGGGCCGGTGGCGCGCGTCGGGTCGCGGGGCGCGGCCATCGCGATTCCCGATCCGCAGGCGATGCCCGGTTGCGAGCGCACCACGCGGCCCGCGCGGGCGCTGCCCTATGCGCTGGGGATGAACGGCCGTATCGCCGATGACCTCTTCTTGCTGGACTTTCGCAATGGCAGCCGCGTGGGCGTCGCGTTTTATATCTACGACCGCGTGCGTGCCCGGAGCGCGCCGCGCCGCTACACGATGGCCGCAGGCGATGCGTTTTCCGACTTCTGGCCGCTGCGCGATTCGCAGGGCCGCTATGACCTGTCTGTCTACGGGCCGAACGGGAGCCTGTTCGAATTTCGCGGTTCTGCCGGGGGCGATGCGTTGCCGGAGGTTCAGCTTTCGCTCGATCCGGGCGCTTTGCTCGCGACGCTGCGCGTGACGAACGGAGGGCGCGTCGCGTGCCGGTTGCAAGTGGCAAATGCGTACGACACCGCGTCGGCGCGCGAGATCAGCGTGAGTCCGGGGGAGACGCTGACGGATCGATGGGATGTGTCGGGGCGATCGGGATGGTATGACCTGAGCGTGTCGTCGGTCGACTTCGACGGGTTCGTGCGGCGATATGCGGGGCATGTGGAGACCGGCGCGCCGTCGATGAGCGATCCCGGGCCGGTTTGAGGCGAAGGTCGGTGAGGTGGGCGTTGCGTGTCCCAGCGCTTGGTATTTGACCTTCTGTTGCAGTCGAGGCAAGGGAATCGACGAAGTATCGCCATCGACTTGCAACGCTCACAGGTTCAAAAGCAAACCGATGACGCAACCGTCGGCAGTCTCGGCTGAATTCGAAAAATTCATTCGCGCCCCGATAGGTCTTTCATCGACATAGGCGCTGAGTCTCTCGAACAGTCTTGAACGCGATCTGATCCTAACCGGCGACGATGCGGCTTACTTCATGGAAGCCTGTTTCAAGCGATTCCACGTCGACGTGGGCGATTCGATTTCCCTAGATACTTCGTGGAAGAAAGTGCGCCGGGACCTTTTCTTCTTTTAGCCAGCCCGATTTTCAAACCGATTCGAAAGCGCTACTAACGCGAGCCTGTGACCGTTGCGGTGCTTCAGCGCGCAATCGATATAGGCGCATGGGATAGCGCCCGGCTTCGAATCCAATAAAGCCGCCGCAAAATCACCGCCCCGAATACGTCGCGGCGATCAACTTCAGATACCGGCGACAGTCTTCCACCGCAATTCGCTGCTCTGCGATCGCATGCGCTCCGTCAGCGTACGTGCGATCCACCCACGCAAGCCCGTTCGCCGTGCCCAGGTCAGCCGCCGCCTCCAGATCGCGTATCGCGCCTTCCGTATCCCCGCGCTCGCGACGAAGCAAACCGCGATTGCGGTGCGCGAGCGCATCGCCGGGCGCGAGACGGATGGCTTCATCGAAATCGCATAGCGCGCCGTCCATGTCGCCCAGGTTGCGGCGGGCGACGCCACGGTTGTTCAATGCATCCGCATGGGCGGGCGCCACGCGAATCGCCTCATGCAAGTCGAGCAGCGCGCCGTCGATATCTCGCCGTTCGAGCCGCGCGACGCCGCGATCGTTCAGCGCATCCGCGTGGCCGGGCGCGAGGCGGATCGCTTCGTCGAGATCGCTTAGAGCGCCGGGCGCATTGCCAGCGTCGTGGCGTGCTCTTGCCCGGCGCGCGTAGGCGTCGGCGTAGGCGGGGTCGAGGCGAATCGCTTCGTCATAGTCCGCGAGCGCGCCGTCGATATCGCCCGCGCCTGTTCTCACCGCGCCACGATTCGCATACGCGACGGCGTGATCGGGCGCGAGTTCTATCGCACGATCGAAGTCGTTCAGCGCGCCCTCAATGTCGCCGCTGGCGTGGCGCGCGTTGCCCCGGTTACAGTGCGCATCGGCGCGGCGGGGATCGAGACGGATCGCTTCGTCGAAGTCGCCCAACGCACCGGCCAGATCGCCGTTGCGCGCCCGGATCACGCCCCGGTCGTTATAAGCCGCCGCGAAAACGGGCGAGCGCGCGATCGCATCGTCGAGGTCCCGCAGCGCGCCCGGCGTATCGCCCAACTTCGTGCGCGCGACGCTGCGGTCATAGTATGCGGCGGCAAGATCGGGCTGGAGGCGCAAAGCCTCGTCGAAATCCCGCAACGCATCGCCGGGCAAATTATTCGCCATCCTGACGATTCCGCGATTCGCGTACGCCTCCGGCCGATCGGGAGCGAGACGGATGGCCGTGTCGAAGTCCTGCATCGCGCCGTCGAAATCGCCGACGCGTCCGCGCGCCGCGCCGCGATCCACATATGCCCCCGCGAAATCGGGTGCGAGAACGATCGCACGGCTGAAGTCGCCGAGTGCGCCGTCCATGTCGCCGTCTTCGCTGCGCAGCGTGCCACGGGTGTAATGCACGCCGGGATCGTCGGGATCGAGGCGGATGGCTTCGTCCAGATCACGCAGGCCATTCTGCCGATCGCCACGTTTGGCATGCAAAAGACCAAGCGCTATATATGCGTCCACAAAATGCGGTCTGATGCGGATGGCTTCGTTCAGATCCGCGAGCGCGCCTTCCGTATCGCCGCTGACGGCGCGCATATCGGACCTGAGCACATAAGCCGATGCGCGGCCCGGTTCAAGCCGCACCGCTTCGTCGAGATCGTGCAGCGCGCCCTGCGCGTCGTTCATCGCGAGCCGCAATGGTGCGCGCAACGTGTATGCATCGGCCCACGCGGAATCGATGCGGATCGCGTCGTTCAGATCGGAGAGCGCGCCCGGCAGGTCGCCCCGCTCGCGACGCGCGTTCGCACGGTTGAACCACGCCACCGCATAGTCCGGATCGAGCCGCAGCGCGACGCCGTAATCGCGCAGCGCGGCGTCGAAGTCGCCCTGGTCGCAAAGCACATTGGCGCGGTTGTTGTGCGCGACGGCATCGTCGGGACGCAAGCGGATGGCGGCGTCGAAATCACGCAGCGCGGCGTCGAAGTGGTCCTGCTGGACGCGCACGAGGCCGCGGTCGTGATAGGCGGCGGCATCGTCGGGAGCGAGGGCGATCGCGCCATTGAGATCGGCGAGCGCGCGATCGGTGTCCCCGAGCTTCGCGCGTGCGTTGCCGCGTCGTGCGAGGGCGCGGGCGTCGCGGGGACGCAGTGCGATCGCTGCGTCGAAGTCGTGCACGGCGGTTTGCCAGTCGCCCAGCGACTGCCGCGCGACGCCCCGTTCGACATACGCGTCCGCCAGATTCGGCTGCGCGACGATCGCTGCATCGAAGTCTTCGATGGCGGCCGCGAGATCGCCGCGTTCGAGCCTGAGACGTCCGCGCTTGAGCCGGGCATCCGCGTCGTTGGGCGCGATGCGCAAGCAGGCGTCGTAGTCGCCGAGGGCGGCGTCGAAACGCCCGGTCGCATGATGCACGTCCGCGCGGCCACAGTAGGCTCGTGCGTGCCCCGGGTCGAGCGCCAGCACGCTGGCGAAGTCGTCGAGCGCGCCATCGGCGTCGCCCTGGCGCGCACGCACCAGTCCGCGTTCATACGATGCCCGCGCGTTGCGTCCGCCGATGCCGATCGCATGATCGAAGTCCCGCAATGCGCCGTCGAGTTCGCCGATGCCCGCCCGCGCGATGCCCGATTCGACATACGCGGCGACGTGGCCGGGCGCGGAGCGGATCACATCGCCGAAATCGCGCAGCGCGCCCGCGACGTCGCCAAGCTGACGGCGCAGGCAGCCACGATCCAATTGCGCGTCGACGAGTCCCGGCTGAAGGCGCAGCGCCTTGTCGTAATCGAGCAGCGCGCCGCGTGCGTCGCCGCGATTGCCGCGCACGTTGCCGCGCATTCGATACGCAGCCGCGCAGTCAGGCTCGATACGGATCGCGCGATCCAGGTCGGTCAGCGCGCCGTCGAAATCGCCCTGAGCGGCGCGCACGCGTCCCCGATGACGCAGCGTGTTCGCATCGCCCGGCGCGAGCCGCAACGCGCGGCTGAGATCGACGATCGCGCCGTCCGCATCGCCCTTCGCATGACGCACGAGTCCGAGCGCAACGTGGGCTTCGATGCACCCGCGTTCGATATCCACCGCGCGGCGATAGTCGAGCAGCGCGCCGTCGAGATCGCCGTTGGCTTCGCGCGCATGGCCCCGGCCGAGACGGCTCGATAACTCATCCGGCTCGCTGCGCAGCGCGGCGTCGTAGTCGAGCAAGGCGGCGTCGAATTGCCCTTGCGTCTTGTGCACGCGCGCCCGTTCGCGAAACGCGGGCGCGCAGAGCGGATCGAGCCGGACCGCTTCGCCGTACAAGCGCAATTTCTCGTCGACGGACGCGGCGGCGACACCCTGCTCGAAGCATTGCTGCGCGGCGAGTTCTTCCATCGCGACCGCACGCGCCGAGCGCGCGGCGGCGCGTTCGTTCAGCGCGGCATCGTGCGCAAGGTCGATTCCATCCGCCGGCAGCGGCGCGCGCCACGCATCGCGAGGCTGGTAGTGCTGGCACCGGCGATGTATCTGCGCGATGCCTTCATCGAACCGATGCGCGTCGATCGTCAGCGGGTCGTGTTGTGCGAGCTTCGCCAGCTTGCCTTTGAGCTGGCCGCCGATCGCAGGGGACTCGAAGCCGCAGCCCTTTACGACTAGCGGAACTACGTGGCATCGGGCGTCGAGCGCGGTTTCGATCTCGCGTCGCAGCCGATCGTCCGGCCTTGAAAGATCCTGGAGCGCCGACGGCGTCAGCAGGACGACGAAGTGCGCGCAAGTCTGAATCTGTGTGCGGGCGATGCGTTCATAGGCCGTATCGGCGACATCGAGAAAGTCGAAGATTACGTCGTACCCTTGCCGCTCCAGATGCTGGAACATCGCAATGGCCCAGGGCCGGTTGCCGCGGTGATAGCTGATGAACAGAGACCGCATGAGACGCTCCATTGAGGACGGTCGTTCGATGAAGCGGTCGCGTCGATGGCAAGCGGCGGATGTGCGTATGTGCGCTTCGATAACGCTTTTGTAGCAGCAACAAAACGCTGCGACAACTCGGTCCGGTCCGGATATGGCGATGTCCGCAGCTTGCCGCGTCTGAGCACGCATGCTCTACTGCTGTTTGATAAACAAGAACCCATTGAACACGGAGACACGCAGCACATGACGGCAAGCGAAGCTGTAAGCGCATTGCGCCAAACCCTCGGCGCGGACGTGGTCGCGCTGCCCGGCGAATTCGGCGAGCGGCGCGTCGTCGACTGGAGCGGCTTGCCCGGCGAAGTGCCGCTCGCCATGATCCGACCGCGCAATACGGAAGAGGTGGCACAGGCGCTCGCCATCTGTTCGCGCTACGGGCAACCCGTGGTCACGCAAGGCGGACTGACGGGACTCGTCGGCGGGGCGAACGCGCGGGGCGGG
The DNA here is from genome assembly GCF_041360715.1 of Caballeronia sp. RCC_10. NCBI lineage: Bacteria > Pseudomonadati > Pseudomonadota > Betaproteobacteria > Burkholderiales > Burkholderiaceae > Caballeronia > Caballeronia sp. RCC_10. The sequence continues at coordinate 207,201 of NZ_JBFUPT010000002.1, read as the reverse complement.
GAGGTCGCGCTGAGTCTGGACCGCATGAACCGCATCGTCGAGATTGACGAAGTGTCCGGCACGATGACCGTTGAAGCCGGCGCGGTGCTGCAAACGGTGCAGGAAGAGGCGAGCGCGGCGGGCTTCTATTTTCCGCTCGATCTCGGCGCGCGGGGAAGCTGCACCATCGGCGGCAACCTTGCGACGAATGCGGGCGGCAATCGCGTCATCAAGTACGGGATGATGCGCGATCAGGTGCTCGGGCTCGAAGCGGTGCTCGCGAGCGGCGCGGTCGTCGGCGGTCTCTCGAAGATGATCAAGAACAATAGCGGCTACGATCTGCGGCATCTTTTGATCGGCAGCGAAGGGACGCTTGCGGTCATCACGCGCGTCGTGCTGCGGCTGCGGCCCAGGCCGACCGCGACCGCCACTGCATGGTGCGGCCTGCCCGGCTTCGAAGCGGTGACGACGCTGCTCACGCGCGCACAGGCGGGACTCGCGCCGGGTGTATCCGCGTTCGAAGTCATGTGGGCCGGTTATCACGATGCCGTGCTCGGCAATCTGCCGAATCTGCGCGCGCCGCTCGGGTCGCCGCATCCGTTCTATGTGCTGCTGGAAAGCGTCGGCACCGATCCGGTTCGTCACAACGAGGCGTTCGAAGAGTTTCTCGGCGCGATGCTGGAAGAGGGCATCGTGACGGATGCGGCCATCGCTTCATCGGAAGCGCATGCGCTCGCATTCTGGGCGATTCGCGATGCGCCCGGCGAGTATCAGCGCTTCATTCCGAATCACGCGGCCTACGACGTGAGCTTTTCGATCGCGCAGGTCGGCGAGGCGGCCGCGCGTTGCGAGGCGCGTCTGCGCGAACGCCGGCCGCAAGCGCTTGTTCTGATCTACGGACATCTGGGCGATGGCAACATCCATATCGTCGTCGACGTGCCGGGGCTGGGCGCACACGATCACGACGACATCGATCGCGTCATCTACGATGTCACGCGCGAGCTCGGCGGATCGATTTCAGCGGAGCACGGCATCGGGGTGAAAAAGCGGCATTACCTGCCGCAAAGCCGTCGGGAGACCGACATCGATGCGATGCGCGCGATCAAGAGCGCGCTCGATCCGCTTGGCATTTTGAATCCAGGTAAGGTCGTCTGAGGCGGGTTTGTGCGGGCGCTGCGTATGGATCATGCGGCGCTTGCTTGTTGTCAGAGCGCCGAATCCATTTCGCCTCTCGCCAGCTTGGGTCTTTTCCCTGCATCTCTGCACGCGTCGTCGTTTTGCAGTGGCATCGACGGCTGTGCGCAATTCGTGGCAACCACAACGGTCTCTATAGATCGACCCTCCCTCGCGGAAAAGCGTGCCGACTTGCCTGGTCGCCTGCATATCGACGTCTGGTTGGAATGACGCGTGAACTTGCTCCGCTAGTGGATAAAGCGTAGGCAGGCGTCGTCGGCTTTCGTCGATAGTTCTCGCGAGCGGCACCGCATCGACCGGTGCAGAAGCCTGAACTCACGCGTGCCTTGCGATGCGCGATCCACAGTGCTCCCAAGCCAAATGTGCGAAGCGATTAGCTAAAGGATCGGTGATGCGCGATCTCCACGGTGTCAGTGTTCTCGTACTGTGGAGGATGAGAAGGCGATCGCCACGTTCATGCAAGACATACTCGAACGGCTCACGTGCAGCGCCGTTGATTAAGCTTCGACGCTGCACGATGCCTGCGCACGCGCAATTGGCTCGTTCGATGTCGCCATTCTCAAGGTGGACGGACCGTGAGTTAACGGTCGCAGATGCGCTCGCTGCACGGCGTGAATGAGTTTCGGAGCGACTTTGTGACAAGACTTTTCTTCGCATCGACCGAACCGTCACGCGCTCAACGGTAAGAAGTCACTAAATCGCAAGCTTCTTCAAGAAGCGGCCGGAGAGAATTCTTTCCGGTAGGAGTTCAACAAGGGACGTTATTTCCGCTCGCTGTACCTTCGATAGACCTGTCAAGGGCGGCTCGATAAGGGTTAACGCTGTTTCAACTCTTCCGTCGTCGTTCTTTGTGTCGGAAAAAACTGCTTCTCAAACTTTATCTCTCGGTTTCGAGGCACTGAGTCAAAACTCCCGATCCCAGTCCCAGTAAGCGTTAGCCGGGTGTTTTCCCGCGTATTCAATCATGTGGACCGTTTCGCAAACCTAACGAGCGGTCGAGCGGACAACCCCATTTCGCTCATATTTCCGGTACTTTTGACGTACGAAATGATTCGCAGCCGTCAAAAGTTGATCAATATTGACCGATTCACTGTCATTTGTCTTAAATAACGCGAACGTTTGTTCCGGCTCTGCAAACGTTTGCAGGAGGATTTCCCGCCTACGGTATGAATAAAGCAAGCGATTACTTTTCTGCCTTCCTGTTACATTCAGAAACGTCTGAGGGAGTTTTAGGACTTTATACTCCGGTCTCCTTAACGCAGACATGAATAAATTCCCGTGCCTTCGAACCAGCCCACCCGATCGCAAGACGAAAATTCCTTGTTTCCCGTGCTCGACCGCGAGAACGCTCCTGTTTCGCGTAGAGGCTTCCTGTCTCTGATGATGGCGAGCGCCGGGAGTGCCGCGTTGGCCGCATGCGGCGGCGGTAGCGAAGCAATGTCTGCGGATAGCGTCGTCAACGCTCAGGCCGTCGCAAAGAGCGCCTCGGCAAGCGGTACAGTCATCCCGCCCGCAGCCTCCATCACCGATAGCTCGGGCGCCGTGTGGACGCTCGTCGGTGGCCGCGTGAATCGCAACGGCGCTGGGGTAGCGACCGGTTCGCCTGCGGCGCTAACAACCATCCTCTATTACAACGGCGCGATCTACGCGAAGAACTCCGCCGGCACGTGGTTCAAGAACGGCAGCCCGTGGCAGAACGTCGGTACCACGGACCCGCGCGGCGTGGCGTCGGCGGCAGCGGCTTCCGGTTCGAAGTTCTACGGCATCAACGGCCACCTCGCTTACGGCTCGGGCATCTACAAGACGATGTCGGCGGCGGCACAGCTCGCGATCCTCAAGGATCTCGGCGTGACCAACTACCGTGCCGACGTCGCCGATTCCGGCATGGCGAAGACGGTTGCAGCCGCCCTCACGGGCGCCTTCAAAGGCAGCGGCGTGTCGATCCTGCCGGTTCTGAACCCGCTGTCGTCCGGCTGGAATACGTCGCTCAGCGAATCGTCGGCCTACACGCTCGGCTACAACCTCGCGACGGGCGCGACGACGCAGCTCAAGGGCCTCGTGTCGCACATCGAATGCGGCAACGAACTCGACGTTCCGCTCAAGATAAGCGGCGACGGCAGCAGCGCGGCAAACTGGAGCGCCTCGGCATGGCCGGCGCTGCGTGGCGTGCTGCGCGGCATGATCGATGGCGTGCGCGCAATCGATCCGTCGATCAAGGTCGGCGTGGGCACCGGCATTCCGCTCTCGTACCGCGCATTGCAGATGCTGTGGAACGGCGTCTCGCCGAACGGCACCGCGAATGGCGCGAGCGGCGGGGCATCGATTCGCTGGGACTTCACCTGCTATCACTGGTACGAAAGCTCGGGCGACATGCTGTGCGGCTGGCAGAACAGCAAGTGCTACGACGTACTCCAGGCGCTCAAGGATTCGTTCGGTGTGCCGATCTGGTTGACCGAGTGGGGCTGGAATGCTCAGAAGGACACCGCGGACCAACAGTCCGCATACATCCCGAAGGCGCTGGCCCAGTACCGGTCGCTCAAGGACAAGTACAACATCGAATCGATCATGATGTACGCGGTCATCGACGACAACTACGGCCTGATCGCGGGCGATGGCGTGACGAAGCGCGCGTCGTACGACAACTTCAAGAACTTCATCAAGGCGAACCCGGTTTAAGCGGACGCTTCGACAGCACGGACTTTAAACGCTCTGACTCTCGCGAGTCGGAGCGTTTTTTTATGCGCGCGTGAATTGCGGTGCTTGATCGCTTCGTTACTTCGCCGGGATCAGGTACTTGGGCAGCGCTCCCAGTTTCCACTGAAAGCCTTCCTTGACCGTCAGCGTCGACGTCGCTCCTTGCCAGTCGATCTGCTTGTACGTGCCCGGTGGAACCGGCACCGACGTCGGCACGGGGTCCGCGTCCACATCGCTTCGCCAGCCGACGATCACGCGATCATCGCCGCCATACTGGAAGACCTTCGTATCGCCGTTATCGACGAGCGCGCGGTCCCATGCACGCGAGCCGATGTTGCGCATGAGCGTCGTAACGGCGACGTACGCGGGCTTCGGCGTGAGATCGAGCCGCACGAGGCCGAAGTTCGCTTCCTTGTCGGCCGGCTTTACCCCGTCATCGACGAAGTCGTACCACATGACGGCTTCCACCGCGTCGAAACGCCGCGAGAGCAGGAACGTGCGGGCCGCGTAAGCGGCCTGCTTCTGCTCCGAGAGACCCGCTGCCGCCGGGCTCGACGGCCAGCCGATCTCGGTGATGTACACCTTGAGCCGCCCGATGTCCGGCCGCGGATGGGACTTCGTCATGTCCCGGAGATGCGGCCATACCGTCGGCACGTTCACGCGTGGCAGCGGCGATCCTTGCGCGCTGTAGCCGTGATCCGGATCGTAGGGCGACATGTACGGATGGATACTGAAACCGTCCTGATACTCGAGCGCACCGGCTTTGACGATCTGCGCGATACAGTCGCCACCCGGCCCGCCTCCCGCGCCGCCTCCGCCGCATGACACGACGTTCGCATCGGGGCTGACCTTCTTGATCGCGGTGTAAACAGGCTTCAGCAGCGCAACGTAGTTGTCGTAGCCGATGCGCGGAAACGCGGGCTCGTTCCAGATTTCCCACGTCTTCACGTCGTCGCCATAAAAGCCGACGACCTTCTGCGCATAGCGCACGAAAAGATCGCGCTCCTGGTCCGTTCGCGGAAAGCCTTGCGGCCCCCTGAAGAGGGCAGGGTAGGCGCGAGCGTTGCCGTAATCGAGCACGATCAGCGGCTTGAGGTTCATCTTCGCCGCCTGACGCACGTATCCGCCGTAGTCGTTTTCGTTGCGCCCGAACTGAAACTTGCCCGGCGTCTTCTCGACTTCGCTCCAGTACAGCTCGTCGCGTATCCAGGTGAAGCCCGCGCGCTTGATGAGCGCAAGCACCGTCGCCGGGTTGCCCTTGCGCTGGCCGAAATGCGTGGCGACGCCCGCGTCCTTGAAGGTGCCGTTGCCCGATGCAAGCGCGGCGAGACTCACCTTGACCGATTCGCCTTCGCCGCCGCTCGCGGATACGAGTTTCGCATCGAGGACGTACAGGCCGGGACCGGGCAAGGACACATTCACCGCCACTTGCGCGCCGCCTTTGCTATTCGATGCCGACGCGCGGTAAGTATCGACTGGCGTCTGCGAAAGCTCGGCGTTGTCGTCATAGCGATACAGCGTCGCGACGACCTGCGCACCTTCCGATGCGCTTCCCGGCGCGAGCTTGAACGTGATGCGCTTGCTGCCGGCATCGTCGCTAATGAGCGTGCCCGGGGCATTCGATACGGTCAACGCGCTGGCGGCGAACGCATTGCTGGTGAAGGCGAGTCCTGCGAACTGCGCCGCGAGCATCAGCGTGGCGGATGCAATGAGGCGCGGACGAATCGATCGGGCGTGAACGGAGCGGGCGTGACGCGGGCCGCGCGACACGGCCCGCATCGTGCGAGGCACTTGCATTGAAACTCCTTCGGACTGCGTACCTGTGGGTGGTTCGGCGGGTCACTCGCCTTCGACGACACGCATCGCGCGCGCGCGAGGCGTGCGCGGCGGCGAAAAGCGCCGCGCCCGCGTGAGTGCGCTGCGCGGTCCCTTGTGCCATGCCGCGAGCCGTTGCTCGGCGATATAGGCCTGGAAACGCGGCCAGTACAGCAGCAGGTAGCCGAGCGGCACGAACGACGTGACCGTCGTGATGCTGACCGTCGACGATATCAGCAAAAACAGCAACAGAACGAAGCCATCCGATGCGGTGAACGCCACCACGCCGAACAACAGAAGCGCGCTGAAGAGACCCATGTCCGCGACGGAAGCCGGCAGACCCGCGAACGGCACGCCTGCCACCATCATGTCCGCTTCAATGAGGCGGATATAAGGCAGATAGCGGTAGTGCTTGAGAATCTCGGGGGCGCTGATGCCGGAAATGAGATCTTCCAGCTTGGCTTCGACCATGAACGGATAGCCGCCGAAGCGATGCCCGAACGTCTCCGAACCGAAGAAGTTGTGGTTCCCCATGAAGACCGACAGCGCGGTGATCGAGACTGCAAACGCGCAGAACACGACGAGCGGATGCGCTGCGCGCAGCGGCTTGCGGAACGGGTAGAGCGCAGCGAACAGAAACAACAGCATCGAGGACTTCGAGAAGCTGATGATCAGGCCGAACACGTAGAGCGCCACCACCCGCTTGTCGATGCGCTCGCTCGTCGCGAGATAGACGACCAGCGATGCAACCAGCAGCGATGAGAAGAAACCCGCTTCACGCGACAAGCCGGAGACGCGTGCAAAGTAGAAGACTTCGAAGAAGTTTGTATAGGCGGCTGTCGCATACGAACCCCAGATCATCTGTCCGAGCGCGCGCGGACCCAGCGCCATCGCGAGATCGCGGTTCACGTAGTACAGCACGAACTGCAGCGCGGCGAACCCGATGTTGATCAGCATCCACACATGCAGATAGAAGATGCGCCGCTGCTTCGAGTACAGCAGATAGCCGATGCATATCGCGAGCGAAATCACGCGCACGGCCACCGTCGGCGATCCGATGAGACTGACCGCAACCGCGACCGCGAGCGGCCCGCTCCAGCGACGCACAGTGCTCGTCAGAAAACGCGTGAAACCGGGATCGAAGAACGGAATGAAGAGATAGAAGTAAACCGTGAAGCCCCCCACCTGCGGATTCAAAATCACGCAAGTGAAGAACATGTAGAACAACATCGAGATGGTGCGTGCGTACATAGGTCTCTCCGGACGCTAGCGTCCATCGACTCGAATTGTTATGACGCCTTTGGCGGGACCGCGCGCCGGTGAGTCGGCGGCGGTCCGGCGGTCTTGTCCAAAGGTGACGATGAGCTTAGTCCTCTTCCGTCGTCACGTTGGACATGTAGGCGCTCGCGTACGCATACGTGCGTTTCTCGCTGCGGCGCTTGGGAACCGCATTGAAGATCACGCCCGCGATACGTGCGCCCGTCAGATCGAGGCGCTTGATGGCTTCCTGCAACTCGCCTTCGCTTTGGGCGCTCGGCCGCACGACGACCACCGACGATCCCGCGTTCGCGGCGATCAGGTTGGCGTCGCTGACAGCGAGCACGGCGGGCGTATCGATGATGACGAGGTCGTAACGCTGTTGCAGCAGATCGAGGATCAAAGGCAGGCGCGGCGTCGACAGCATCTTCGACGGGTTCGCCGGGAAGCGGCCCGAGGTCATCAGCGAGAGACCCGGCACATCCGTTTGGCGAATCGCCTGATCGATCTGGATCTTGCTCGCGAGCACTTCCGCGAAGCCGTTGCCGCCGTGTTGCCCGAAGATCGAAGCGATGCGGCCGCGTCGCATGTCGCCGTCGATCAGCAGCACGTTCTTGCCGGTTTGCGCATGAAGCACGGCGAGGTTCGACGCGACGAAGGTCTTGCCGGTGCCCGGCGTAGCGCCCACCACGGCGAGCACGTTGTTCGGCGCCGGGCCGATATCCAGCATCAGCGATGCATGCACCGCGCGCAACGCTTCAACCGCCATGTCGCGATCGCCGAGCGCGGAGAGCGGGTGATGACCCACGTAATCGGAGGAAAGTCCCTGGGCATCGCGCTCGTCGCTCAATACGCGGCGCGACGGGTCGCTCGTCAAAGCACCCGGACGGCTCTTGCCAGGCAGAAGCGATGCCTTCGACGGACGATCGAGACGCGCCTGAATCGGGCTGAAGCTGACCGCGCCGAATACCGGCAGGCTCAGGCGACTTTCGACCGAGTGCGGGCTCTTCACGCTGCGCGAGAGTTGATCGCGGAAGAACACGAACAGAATACTTAGGACTACACCCGCAGCCGCGCCGCCAGCGATGACGAGCGGACGCTTCGGCTTCGACGGGTCCGTCGGATAGATCGCCGAGTCGATCAGATGCACGTTGCCGATGGTGCCGGCGCGCGTGACCGCAAGTTCGCTCGCTTTCTGGCGCATCGCGACATAGATGTCTTCCGCGACCTTCGAATCGCGCGTCAGATCCATCAGCTTGCGTTCGGAGCCCGGCAATTGGCCGAAGCGCTGATCGAATGCCTGCTTTTGCGCCCTGAGCGTGGCGAGTTGCTCGTCGATCGTGCGCACTTCACGCGTGTTCGGTGCGAAACGGGCCGCCGTCTGCGTGCGCTGCATCTGCAGGGAAGCGATTTGCCGTTCGATGTCGAGGCTGCCTTGCAGGTACGACGTCGCTTCCGTGCCTGGCTGCATCGAGTTGGACGAGCGGCGATAGTTGCTCAACTCGCTCTCGGCGCGTTGCAGCTCGCGCTCGAGCCGCGGCAGTTCGCCCAGGATGAAGTTACGTGTGACGCTCGCTTCTTCGCGATGCTGATCGACATGCGCCGCGATATACGTCTGTGCGATCGCATTCGTGATTTCCTGCGCGAGACGGGGATCTTCGTTCTCATACAGCACTTGAACGACGCCTGAGTCCTTCGTCGATTCCATCACCTTCAGGTTCTTGGCGAAACGCGTCACAGCCTGATATTCGCTGAAGCGCGTGACGTTGAACTCAGTGCCGGGACGAGCAACGAGTTTGTCGATCATTACCGAGATGCCGTCGGCGTTCACTGCGCGGCCTACGGTGCCGTGCAGGATGGAATTGCCGTCGGGATCCACCAGCTCGTATGCGCCTTGCGGCAGCACGCGCAGCATGAGCTTTCTGTTTTCGAGGCGCGGCGGCACGTCGAGCTGGCTGACGTTTACTTCTTCGCCGCCCCATGCAAACGAGCTAAAACCGAGCACGGGCGCAGAGGGCTGGCCAGGCGTAGCCAGCAGTTCCGAGACGCGGCCGGCGAGCGGCATCTCGCGCGGCGCAACGAGCACGTCCTGGTGATACTTCTTGATGACCGGCAGAAGCACTGCGCGGCTTTGAATGATCTGAATCTCGGCGTCGGTCGGCAGCGTCGACGGAACGACCTGCTGCTGGCCTTGCGTGCTGTTCACGCCAAGCGCATTGGGGTTCGGATAGTCCACCTTGATGAGCGCATCCGATGCGAACATCGGTGTGGCGAGGTAGGCGTAAGCCGTCGCCAGCGCCGTGATGCCGATGATGATCGACACCACGAGCCAAGCGTTATCGACGATGAGCTTCCAGAAGTCGCTCGCGGAGAACCCGTCGTCTCGGCTGCGCACAGGGACTGGATCGATCCCAAGAACTGGTGTGTTCATTAGAGGGTTTCCTTATGGATTCGAATGTCGGTCCAAAAAACCAGCGGCGCGCGGTGCAAGGAATACCGATCCCGCAATCGCACGGCCAGTAAAAAATTCCAGCGTTTGCTAAAGAAGGAGATGTTTGGGACGTCCAAACACCGGACGGAACCCCCGAAAAAGACAAAACTCGGGAAAACGCGTAGCCGTCGCAATACCGCTTACCTTCAAGCCTCGTCAAATTAAGGTACGTGCGCTAACGCACACTTCGAATAAAGGGACGTAGCACAGGCAATAAGTAATAGTTGGTTGCATTGTTGCGCTTGACGCGCCCGCTCTTTTAATCCAAGTGCCGATGTTGCATTGAACAAAAAGCGAACGTGTAATCTCAACGGGCCGTTTGTAGAATCTGCATGAGTTTCTTTGCGGCGCCGTCCCAGCGAAATTGCGCCGCATGGGTGAGCCCGGCGCGGCGATGCTGCTCGCGAAGCACGTCGTTCGTCGCCATCGATTCGATCTTCGCTGCGATGTCTTCGACCGACGTCGCATCGCAATACATAGCCGCGTCGCCACACACTTCAGGCAACGAAGCTTCCTTCGACACGATCACCGGGCAACCGCAATACATCGCTTCCAGCGGCGGCAATCCGTAGCCTTCGTAGAGAGAAGCAAATACCAGGCACGCCGCGCTGCTGTACAACGCCTTCAGTTCACCATCGCTGACGAAGCCCGCCCAGATGACCCGGTCGGAGTACGACTGCTGAGTGGAATCGCTATTGGCGAACACACGCGGATTCGCGCCGCCGGCAATGACGAACTTGAAGTCCTTGTCGAGATGACCGAGCAGCTTCGTCGCGGCCAGCACGCGTTGCAGGTTCTTGCGCGGATCGAGACTGCCGACGAGGATGCAGTACTTGTCCTTGCTCAGTGAGAGTTTCTCAAGAATCGATGGCTCTGCCGTGACACGGTCCATGTGATCGGCGCCGGGCCTGATGACTTCGACACGCGATTCATCGAGCCGTAGATGATGGCAGATGCGCTCTCTCGAGAACCGCGACACCGTGAGAATCAGGTTTGCTTGTCGGCGAAGAACAGAAAATCTAAGCCGATACCACATCACGAACTTCTTCGAGAACCCATGCGGCACGTCGTAGACGGCCATGTCGTGGATCATCAGCAGATGACGGCGCTTGAACAGCGGGCCGGTATTGCAGAGACTGATCAGCGTGTCCTGCCGAGATTCGAGCGGCAGCGTGATCTGCTCCCAAAGGTTTCCTTTGAGATTGCGCGCGATGTGGGTAGTGCGCGCGGCCAACCCGAGATCGGTGGCATCGGGAGGCACCAGCACGGGGAGTTCGGTCGGCGATGACGCGCGTGACTGCATGGCGCGCGTCAATTCATACGCCACGCGTTGCACGCCGGTAATGCGCTGTGAGGCGAACTTGCCGTTGATTGCAAAGCCCATCGAGTGTCCTTGGTTTTTTGCGAATGCCTATGCTGCCTATGACGCGGACGCCGGCCCTCGCATCGACAGGCGTGCGCCAACACGCAGACGAACGAGGAGCCTTTCTATCAGACGAGAATTGATTTGTCATTCGCATTTAGTGCGCTTATGTGCGGTAGCGGACGCCTGAGAATCGTTTCTTCTAATCGGTGAACCTATTCGAACCATGTCAGTCACTTACTGCTTATGACTAGCTTCGAGGACAGCAGTTCTCTCCCGGACGACCGATCGTTTTTATTCATATCGGTGGCATTGCGCTTCATTGCCGAAGTTCAGCACTTCGCTTAGAGTGTCGACTTTGCAGCGCGCCATCAAGGGCGATTGCTCTCGTCAATGCGGGCGCCTGAAGCTCGTCTTCGCACCGAATCAACGCGCACTTGCGCGTCTTGGCATTAAGCGTGCTAGTTGTCGATGCCGCGTCGTTACCCTCGGATCAGGCGTGCGATTGTTGTCCTCGCACGGAGAGTCGCGAGCGCCGTGCCGTGCCTTTGCCGGAACGACACATATGAACGTATGGAACAAGCAATGTCATTCGTCACGCGTGTGAACTCGTTCGTCGGGCTCATCGCACGCGCACTCGAAATCGTCCGGGTAATGGGCCTCTTTTTCCTGGCGACTCTGTTGATGTGGCTCTTCGAGACCACGGAGAGAATGTTGAGTCGCGTGAAAGGTAGTCGTCAGTAACTCAGGCGGCGTCGCGCTGCGTCTTCTGTTCGCCGCGAGCGGCGCTGTCGTTGCAACTCAATACACCGTTGACAGTCTTCCAATCCGGAAGCGTCCATGTATCAGGAGAGACTGTGAAAGTTGCCATTGTCCACGACTGGCTCGTGGTGACCGGCGGAGCAGAGAAGGTATTGCAGCAGATCATCGACTGCTACCCCAACGCCGACATCTTTACCCTCGTCGACTTTCTGGAAGACCGGACCTGCCTCAGGAATCGTCCGGTCAAAACGTCTTTCATCCAGAAGCTGCCTTCGGCCAAGAAGCGCTATAGAAGCTACTTGCCGCTGATGCCGCTGGCCATCGAGCAGTTCGATCTTTCCGGCTATGACCTCGTGATATCGAGCTCGTATGCAGTCGCGAAGGGCGTCATCACCGGACCGGATCAGTTGCATATCAGCTATATGCACTCGCCGATTCGCTATGCGTGGGATTTGCAGCATCAGTACCTGACCGAAGCAGGGCTCTCGAAAGGTTTCAAGTCAGTGCTCGCGCGGGCTCTGCTGCACTACATCCGCGGCTGGGATGCACGCTCGACGAACGGAGTCGATCACCTGATCGCGAATTCGCATTTCATTTCCCGGCGCATCAAGAAAGCGTATCGCCGTGACGCGACGGTCATCTATCCGCCGGTCGATGTCAGCGCATTTGCCATGCGGCCGCAGAAGGAAGACTTCTATGTGACCGCGTCGCGCATGGTCCCGTACAAGCGCATCGACATGATCGTGAAGGCGTTCTCGATGACCCCCGATCGGCGTCTCGTCGTGATCGGCGACGGCCCGGACATGCACAAGGTCCGCGCGGCCGCGGGCCCGAACATAACGATTCTGGGCTATCAGTCGTTTGAAGTCTTGCGCGATCATCTTCAGCGTGCGCGCGCCTTCGTCTATGCAGCCGAGGAAGACTTCGGCATTTCGATCATCGAAGCGCAGGCATGCGGCACACCTGTCATCACCTATGGCAGGGGCGGTGCGCTGGAAACGGTGATCGGCATCCCGCGCGAGCGGCCCACGGGCGTGTTCTTCAAGGAACAGACGCCGGCATCGTTGAACGAGGCGGTTACGCGCTTCGAGCGCAATCTGCATGCGTTCGATCCGCGCGTCTGCCGAGAGAATGCCGAGCGCTTCTCCAGCGAGATCTTCAAGGCGTCACTCACTTCGTTCATTGAAATGCGCCATGCGCGTTTCCAGGCGGAAGCGGCGGTCGACCGGCGGCCCGTGCATGGTGACGTTGCGGTGCATGAGACGGCGGTCGCATCGGTCGAGCCTCTGGAGTGAAGGCGTTCGGTCGAGGCTGATCGACTAGCTAGCAGTCTTTGCCGTATCGATGAGTGACGTGGCGGCGACAGGCTTGAAACCTGTCGCTATCGCAGCAAGCGCCGCTCCGACAGTGCGCGCCGCCACGGGCATCTGAACAGTCGACGAAGCTCGCGCCGTCTCGGAGCGTTCCCGCGCTGTGAAAGGCGTGGGTCCATAAAAGGACAGAAACGGGCCTGCGTTGGCTCTCGCGCGAAGATACATGCGCGACTTCTCAGTCAAGGCGACGAGCAACTTCTGGTCAATCTGGCTCTCATGGCGTCGAAGCATATCGAGCGCATTGGACGCAACGGTCAGTGATTGCGCGAGCACGGGCAGCGCGCGCCCGATGCCCACATCCAGCAGGCGAAGGACGCGCGAAAGATCGGACGGGCTATCCGCAAGCTCACGGCTCGCTAATAGAATGGCCGCGTCGGCCGATCCGCGCGCGCTCTGAAAAAGCCCCACTGCATCCGCAAGGGTGAATCTGTCTCGTGCGCGGAGCCGGATGGCTGCGTGGGCCAGCGCGCAGCCAATCAGCGGATCGTCACGCACGCTGTTCCAGTCGAATCCATTAGTCAGTTCTTCGGCAAGGCGTGGCGCCTGCACCATCTCGTCCATTGCGAGAAGAGACAGCAAGGCGTTGCGAGGCCCTTCCGAGACACGCGAAACAACGATATTCAACGGGTAGTCGTCTGCCTGAGCGTTCAAGCCCGGCGTCAACAGCACCTTCACATGACCGGTTGGAAGCGATACAAAACACGCGGGAAGTTCGGGTCCGCCGATCTGCAATAGCGAAGGTTCGCCTGTGTTCAATTCGAACTGCTTCGCATAGTCATTCGATCGATGCTCCGTGCTTACGAGCTCGACGGGCCGCCATGCACCAAAGCGCTGCGTCCAAAGTCTTCCCCAGACCTGATATGCACGCGTCCTGCTGAACGAGAAGCGCGATGCTTCCGCCAGATCGACATGCGCGGCCGCCCACGTGAGCCAGTCGGGGACATCGTCAGGTACGAGGTCAATCGTATGTTGAGCGAAACGTCCGATGAACGGAATGCGGCGTGTGATGTTCGGGCCGTTCATCGTCGCGACCTTGACCACCACTGCCGATAAGCCGCTGTGACCGGATCGCCCGACGCTTTCCGCTTGTCTTCTTGTCATGCCGGCGTCGTCCGGCAGTTCCACTGTCGTCGCGTGCCGCGTCGAGATGATGACCCGTTCGACTGCCGAGCCGAGCTCGCTCTTGACCTCCGCAGGCAAGGCGACGTCTTCCTTATCGTCATCACTCAAGGACGCGAGACTGAGGATAACGACTCGGCTCATGACATGAGGCTCTTCTGAAAGGGAAGGAGCATAGTAGTTCCAATTAACCGCTTTTACTATGAGCAAAGTCGCTTGCACGTATGCGGTGCAAGACGCTGAACTGGCAACGCTACTTCTTCAGAACGTCCGGGCTTGGTGCGGAAGCAGGATCGAATGTGTCCGCCGGCGGAGCAGGGAGCGTCATCACACGTTGTGCCTGTGCATCGAATACTTCCCTTGAAAAGCGGCGGCGAAACTCTTGTGCTATCGACGCGACCGGTACTTCGCGCGCCGCAAAGATGCGCTCGACGAATGCATTGTGATCGCCGGGCGGAAAGAGCAGTGCGTTCGGCAAGTACGCATCCAGTCCCGAAACGCGCGACACGACGATTGGACGCTCCGCCAGTATCGACTCGATCATCACGAGCGGCACGCCTTCGAATGCAGAGGGAAGCACGAGCGTATCGCTTGCGACGATATAGGGAAGCACGTCGGTCTTGCGCCCCAATATACGCACGCATTCCGACAATACCGGGCTTGCTTCCACCATTGCCGCCAGACGCGCAGAATCCGGTCCTTCGCCAATGATGATTACGATGGTGCGTTGAAACGCAGCGGCATGACGTTCGATCGATTCGAGCAGGAAGTCGTGCCGCTTGTGCTCGAAGTCGACGCGTCCGATATGAGCGATGATCCTCGTGCCATCATCGGGCAAGCCGAGCTTCGCACGCGCCTCGGAACGAGTGAGCGTCGAATGGCCGAAGCGCGGATCGACGTAATTCTCGAGGATCATCGTGCGCGCGTGTGGTGCGAGCAGACGCAGCTTGGCGCGCAAATGCTCGTTCAAGGTGACGTACTCATTGGGCATGCGGTACACGCCGCGCTTCGCAAGCCACTTCATTTTATCGACGAAACGAGTGCTCTTGGGACTGTCATCGACGAGCGGTAGATAGCTCACGCTTCGCGTTCCCGACAGGCGCGCGGCAAAAAGACCCGCGAGGCCGGATACGATGGTGCCTTGGGCGATCAGCAGTTTATGCAGGCGCAAGTCGCGCAAAATGGCCGCTGTCGATCGCGACATGCGAAGCATTGCCCAAAGATTGCCGCGAATGGACTCTGCGGTATAGGGAAGGGCAATCGTCTGCACTTTGCGGTGGTCTCGTGCAAGGTCGACCACGTAGCGAAAGAGCGCCGCATTGTCTCTCGGCACGAAGATGTGCAACGCATCGATTTCCGCGCTTTGTACGAGCGCAAGCATGAAGCGCTTGAGCATCTCTTCGTGCCCGCCGTTTATGCCCGAGTCGCAATAGATTCCGACCTTCACGACATTCTCCCTTTGTGCGCGCCTTGATGCGCGTCTTCACGGCCTTTCTGTCGTTGTGGATGTACTCGTCTGTGCATGAAGACCTTAATGACCGCTTGCTGTCGATGTCCGGGAAACATCATTGACCGACGCCTCATGAAGCTTAGGCAAGAAAGAATAAGAATATTAGAGCGTAATGGTTTCAAAAAGGTCTCGCGCGGCCACCCGCTTTCTTGCACGGGCATCGAAACCGGGAAAAGCGTGCTGCAAGAGCATTATTGGGGCCACCTATGCACGCGGCGACCGCCATTCCCTGAGTCGACACGTCGTATCAAAGCAACGCACGTGTGTTCAGCTTACAGTCTTCCTGCGACGAACGCTTGCACGATCGTTCGCAGGGCTATCGATTGTACCGGCCGGGAGCGTTTTTTCGGCTATCTAACGGTGCATCGGTGTGCTAACGTCGAACGAAACATCAAGCGCAGCCGTTGACAAATCAGTTGCAGTGGTTCCCGCCGCTGCGCCTGACCACGAGCGCGGCTCGTATAAGGTGAGAACAGTGCTCTCGGGCTTTCGCGCTCCAACGGGTATGACCATGGATCAGCAGGAAGAGTTGCGGTCGCTTTACTCCGTGATCTGCCCGCGTTGCCAGAGCGTCTCGCAGGCAGGCGATATTGCGTGCCCATACTGCGGGGCCGATCGACACGGAGCCGTGCTCACAAGAGCCGATGAACCACTCGTACCCCCGGAACGCATCGCAAAGGCGGTCATGCCCTCTTTCGAGGCAATCGGCGATGGGCACAACGTAGCGGCGCTCCCGCCGGTTCGCGCCCCTGCAACCACAAGAGATCGCGCTGCTGTCCTGGCGGTGATCCTCTGCATCATGGTCGGCGCTTATGGATTAGTGCGCGCCTTATCACAACATGGCGTTCATGGGTCAAGAGACGATGGCGTGAGTGCTACCGGAACCGTATGGCCGGTCGCTTCAGTAAAGCACGCAGCGCGCGCCAATGACAGTGACGCGGCACAAGCGTTTCAGCGGGATCGACCAAGCTCGATTACCCGGGACGGCTCGCAGGCAGATCAGGGATCGCCGCAGCGAGTAGCGTTTAACGTGCCCGCTCCATGGGGAGCCTCGGCGTGCACCGTCGACGGCGCGGCGGCGTTCGGTATCGGACTGTTTTGGTGCGGCTCGCGATCGACGCAGGGCGTGCCCCGCGCTACGGATGCAGTGAAGTCGGGACAAGCGTCCGAAGGTGATCGTTCAGCGAAGGCGCTACCTTCGACCAAGACGGGACAAGACACATCGCGGATTTACACGGGTGCTAAAGACAAACGAAGTTCGACGCAGCACGTAGGGCGTTATGTCGCTTCCTCAAAGCAGCACGCGTGTTCGCACAGGAAAGGGGACGTCTGTGCTGCCAAGGATCGGCTCCGCAAGACACAACAGCGAACGCTGGCTCGGAACCACGCGCTATCGTCAGACGTAAAGACGGGAAGCGTTGAATATTCTCGCGACCCTGTCATCGTCCCGTCAATGACCAAGCCCGCGATGGCATCAGCGGGCAGTTGGACGCCCAGTCCCGAGCCTCCGGCTGTCACCGGCAGGGCGCAAAGCAGTGCATCGGCGCAAGGCGCGCACGCGGGTGCGCCGAACCGGGGTCGAGGTGAAGCGCATTGACGGATGGGGCCGTGCGCTTGGCGTTCATCAATCAGGATGACGAATCGAGAGCTAGGGCACTCGCTTCCTTGAGTATTTGCCGGCCACGAAATCCAGTATCAACCCTATCAGCAGAAGCACGACGCCTAGACCGCTTAGTGATAGAAGCTCGATTCGATCGAATGTGAAGCGTGGCGATACGACTGCGGCAATCTCGCGTGTATCGATTTGCGTCATAGTGGGAATGTCAGCGACGCCATAGACGCATATTTCGCCGGTAGGCAGCGAGCAGAAGCGGTCAGCGGGGCATTGCTTGAGGATCTTTTGCGGCGCGCCGTGGTCGCATGCCGCTCCGGCGCCTTTCAAGACCCGAAGCGTCACGTCCGGGTATTTGGTGATCTGTTCCGGCATGAGATGGCCGCCTTCGTCGAACGAACACGGACGATCACCAATACGCCCGCAACGCGAAGGCTGCAACCGGACGTCTCTTTTATGCCGCGAGCGCCTCGTCGATTTCGTCGATATCTGCGATCGCTTTCCTGGCCGCCGCATGCTCGCGAATCAACGCATACACCGTTTCGCCGGGGACCGTCTCGGATTCGAGCAACTGATTGGCAATCGCGCGCAACACCGGCTCATTCGCCTTCAGTAGCGAGAAGCATGCGTCGTTCAGATCGTGCAGAAGTTCGTTCGCATGCTCGATCGCCGATTTGAGCTGCAATCCCGCGACCTGCTGGGGCAGTGCAGCAAGACTGAACAGATTTCCGTCCGTGTTGAAGCCGAACTTCGACACCATATCGAGCCCGATTCGCGATGCCTCCTGCAAATCTTGAGCCGCACCGCTCGATGCTTCATTGAACATAAGCAGTTCCGCATTGCGCCCGCCGAGCAGCACTTGAATCTCATTGCGCAACTCTGTCTCGCGATAAAGATGCTTGTCCTGCTTCTTGGTGATGAGCGCCACGCCCAATGCGCCGCCGCGCGGCAAGATCGTGACTTCTTCGAGCACGCCTGTATCGAGCAATGCCGCGACGAGCCCGTGACCGGCTTCGTGAATGGCGATGCGCGTGCGTTCATCGTCGGACAGGGCGCGCTCGGCACCGTTGATATCGCCGATGCGCGCAATCTTGATCGCTTCGACGAAATGCTCGGCGGCCACTTCCTTCTCGCTTGCCTTGCGCGCGACGAGTCCTGCCTGATTGACGATCATTGCGAGCGTGGCCGGTGACAGACCCGTCGTAAGGCGCGCGAGCTGAGTGAAGTCGATATCGCTGGCCTTTGTCTTTAGGTTCGCCGCATAGAAGCGCAAGATCCTCTCACGGTCCTCGATGTCCGGCAGACGCACCTGAATAGTTCTATCGAAGCGGCCGGGGCGACGCAACGCTTCGTCGAGATTATCCGGATGATTCGTCGCCGCGACGATAATCACGCCTTCGTTCGAAGCGAATCCATCCATCTCCGCAAGCAATTGATTGATGATGCGGTTGCTTTCGGCTTCGACCGGCCCGCCGCCGGTATCCGTGCGCTTGCCCAAGCCGTCCGCTTCGTCGATGAAGATCACGGTCGGCGCGTTCTTGCGCGCCAGCTCGAACAGGTGCTTCACCTTCTGGATGCCGACGCCGTAATACTTCGCGCTAAAATAGCTGCCCGTAATCGCGATGAAGTTCGCGCCGCACTCGCCCGCGAGGGCTTGCGCGAGGCGCGTCTTGCCGACACCGGGGCCGCCCGTCATCAGGATGCCGCACGGCGCACGCACGCCCATGCCAGTGAATTGCGCCGGTTCCGTGAGCCACGCGCGCACGTCGGCGAGCGCGGCCTTCGCTTCGCCCGCGCCGATGACATCGTCGAAGCGCATCGTCGGGGACTTCGCGAGCAATTGCGCACCGCCGCGCATTTCACGTCGCATGAACCACACGAGGCCGCCGACCATCAGCACCGGCAGCAGCACGCTCAATACATCGCGCAGACGATCGAAGTTGTCGGCCCAGCGCGCCATGCCGGTCTGCACGTTTGCGTCCGGCAGCCAGACGAGTTGATACGGGGCCTTCGAACCTGATTTCAGGTCGCCGATCAACAGCGCGTTCGAGAACGAACTGTTATGGTCGGCCACATAGTATTTTTCGCCGCGCTGCGTCGACACGAGAATTGCGTCGCGACTCACGCCAATGGCAGTGACTTCGTTGGCGCTAATATCGGCCATCCACTGCGACACGTCTTTCTCGCGATGCGTCCAGGGCGTCGTATCGGCGCGCATCTCGCTCGCCACGCCCGGCAGCGCCAGGGATTCATGCTGCGGCACGGCCGCATTGTGACGCCAGATGAAAACAGTCGCGGCGGTAGCCACTGCAGCGACAGTCAAGCCATAAACGAACAAGCGGCCAAAGCGTGACCGCAAAAGATTCCTTACCGGTTTCATCTGGCAAATCCTGGACGGGTCGCAAAGGCGGCCCTTGATTTATGTCGGAGCGCTTGGCGTCCGGGTGTGTCGAAATGCTTCGGTGGTGGGATGCCCGCCGTGTTCGGCTTGACGATTGACCTTGAACCGCGAGGGAGAAAGTTTCTCAGTGCACTGCCTTTTTTAACGGCAGATGGCGCGCGTACTTGACCCGATTTTGAGCGGTAAAACCTACTCAAAACTCACTGCGGTCGCGCGAGTTAGTACGGCGTAGTCGAGAATAACACAGCATTTAGACGCGTTCCACGCGGTAAGAAATGCTGACACACCGGCGCGTTTAACGCTGCATTTATATGACCAAACACGGCGCGTCTCCGCGATTTCCCTATGTTACGATCGTAACAATTCTGCGTTAGACTGCGATCAACTTATCAAGACGTATTGCGCGCCGCTCAGCGCGCAATCAGACGATCTCATGGTGGAAACAGCTTCGAAGTCCGTCGTGGCCTGGCCTGGCAGAGCGCAGTCTCACGCCAGCGCGCGCAATTCAGGCGTGCCTTTCGATCTCTCGTGGCTCGACGGCCTTCGCGTGAATCAGGCGGCCGTATCGCGAAGAGCGTCAGCGCTCGGCGCGCGCCGTTCCGTCAAGAAAGACGCGCAGGCAGCGTGGCTGCTGAAGGCGATCACCTGCATCGACCTGACTACGCTAAGCGGTGACGATACTGCTGCGCGCGTCGAACGCCTTTGCGCCAAAGCGCGCCGTCCTGTACGCGACGACTTGCTGGATGCGCTCGGCATGTCCGCTCAGCCCATCACGACCGGCGCGGTCTGCGTCTATCACCGCTTCGTCAAGACGGCCGTCGATGCGCTCGAAGGCAGCGGCATTCCGGTGGCGGCCGTTTCAACGGGCTTTCCCGCCGGACTGAATCCGCATGCGCTAAAGCTCAGGGAAATCGAAGCATCCGTCGCGGATGGCGCCAGGGAAATCGACATCGTCGTTACCCGCGAGCATGTGCTCACCGGAAACTGGCAAGCGCTCTATAGCGAAATGCGCGACTTCCGCGCGGCTTGCGGCGATGCGCATGTCAAAGCGATTCTTGCCACGGGTGACATTCGCACGCTATCCAATATCGCGAAGGCGTCGATGATCTGCATGATGGCTGGCGCGGACTTCATCAAAACGTCAACTGGCAAGGAAGGCGTCAACGCCACGCTCGACGTGTCGCTCGTCATGGTGCGCATGATTCGCGAGTACCTCGCGCGCACCGGCGTTGAAGTCGGTTTCAAGCCGGCGGGCGGTGTCTCGACAGCCAAGTCAGTGCTTCAGTACCAGATCCTCATGAAAGAAGAACTGGGGCGCGCCTGGCTCGAGCCTGACTTGTTTCGCGTTGGCGCTTCGAGCCTGCTTGCCGATATCGAGCGGCAACTCGAACATCATGTGAGCGGGCGCTATTCGGCGTTCAATCGTCATCCGGTCGCTTGAATCAAGCACTCAAACAGAAAGCCTCATGAGCGTAGCCGAATACTTTTCTTCGATGGAATACGGACCCGCACCGGAAGACGACCGCGCCGCGCGCGCATGGCTCGACGAACACGCCGGCCGTTTCGGTCACTTCATCAACGGCGCATGGCGCGATGGAACCGACGACGAGCGCTTCGATTCCCGCGAACCGGCGACGGGCCGCGTACTCGCATCGATTGCACAAGGCGCGAGCGCCGACGTCGATGCGGCCGTTGAGGCCGCGCACGGTGCGCTCGATGCGTGGCAAAGCATCGGCGGAGCCGGGCGCGCACGGCATCTCTATGCGTTGTCGCGCATGGTCCAAAGACATAGCCGGCTCTTTGCCGTGCTCGAATCGCTGGACAACGGCAAGCCGATCCGCGAGTCCCGCGATATCGATATCCCCCTTGTTTCAAGGCACTTTCTGCATCACGCGGGATGGGCGCAGTTGCAGGATGGCGAGTTCCCGAATTGGGCCCCGCTCGGTGTGATCGGGCAAATCGTGCCGTGGAATTTTCCGTTGCTGATGCTTGCGTGGAAGATCGCGCCTGCACTTGCGCTCGGCAATTGCGTCGTGCTCAAGCCTGCCGAATATACGTCGCTGACCGCGTTGCTGTTTGCCGAACTGGCGCATCGCGCGGGCTTGCCCAAAGGCGTGCTCAACGTCGTGACAGGCGATGGCCGAACGGGCGCCGCGCTCGTCGAACATCCTCGCGTTGCGAAGATCGCATTCACGGGCTCGACGGAAGTGGGCCGGCATATCCGCGCAACGACTGCGGGATCGGGAAAGTCACTCACGCTCGAATTGGGCGGTAAGTCGCCGTTCATCGTATTCGACGATGCCGATCTCGACTCCGCCGTCGAAGGCGTGGTCGATGCGATCTGGTTCAATCAAGGACAGGTGTGCTGCGCGGGTTCGCGTCTGCTCGTTCAGGAAGGCATAGAAGCGCGTTTCATAGACAAGCTCAAGCGCCGCATGGATACGCTGCGCGTGGGAACTTCGCTCGACAAGGGCGTCGATATGAGCGCGATTGTCGATGACGTGCAGCTCGAACGCATCCGTGCGCTCGTTGCCAGGGGCCAAAGCGAAGGCTGTGCGATTCATCAGCCGTCACGTCTTGCATTGCCCGAAGGCGGCGCATTCTTCCCGCCGACGCTGGTTACGAATGTTGCTCCCGCTTCGACGCTCGCCCAGGAAGAGATATTCGGGCCGGTGCTCGTCACGATGAGCTTTCGCACGCCGGAAGAAGCGGTCGCGCTTGCAAACAATACGCGCTATGGGCTTGCGGCGAGCGTATGGAGCGAGAACATCAGCCGCGCACTGGATGTCGCGCCGCGTCTGCAATGCGGCGTCGTCTGGATCAATGCGACGAATCTATTCGATGCAGCTGTAGGCTTCGGCGGTTATCGCGAGTCGGGTTTCGGGCGCGAGGGCGGACGCGAGGGCATTTACGAATATCTGAAGCCGCGCGCCTGGTCCAAGCTGCCGGTACGCGACGAAACGAAAGCGCTTCCCGCGCAAACAGGCTCGACTGACGACACCGGCAGTGTCAGTGCAATCGACCGCACGGCCAAGCTTTATATCGGCGGCAAGCAGACGCGTCCCGACAGTGGCTATTCGCGGTTGGTGCGCGCACCGTCGGGCGCGATCGTCGGAGAAGTGAGCGAAGGAAGTCGCAAGGATATTCGCGATGCAGTGAGTGCGGCGCGAGGCATGACGAAGTGGTCAACGTCGACTGCGCACAATCGCGCACAGGTGCTCTATTACCTTGCAGAGAATTTGAGTGCACGTGCCGACGAATTCACTCGGCAACTGCTTTCTCGCGCCGGTTTGAACGAGCGTGACGCCAAACGCGAAGTGGAAGCATCGATCGCGCGCTTCTTCACGTATGCTGCATGGGCCGACAAGTTCGATGGCGCGGTGCATGCGCCGCCGCTACACGGCGTCGCGCTGGCAATGCATGAGCCGATGGGTGTGATTGGCATCGTGTGCCCCGATGAAGCGCCTTTGCTTGGCTTCGTTTCACTGATTGCACCTGCGCTTGCGCTGGGCAATCGTGTCGTCGTGGTGCCGAGCGAGACCTGTCCGCTCATGGCGACGGATTTTTATCAGGTCGCGGAAACATCCGACGTGCCGGGCGGGGCGCTCAACATCGTCACAGGCGATGCGAAGACACTGGCGCAGACGCTCGCGAAGCACGACGATGTCGATGCGCTGTGGTGCTTTCATGGCGCGGCGCTGTCGGCGATGGTCGAGCGCGAGTCGGTCGGCAATCTCAAGCGGACCTTTGTCGATCAGGGTCGCGTCTTCGACTGGCACGATGCGTCGAGCGAAGGCTTGCCGTTCATGCGCCAGGCGATACAAGTCAAGAACATCTGGGTGCCTTATGGCGATTGAATAAGGGCATTGGTTGAGAGAGTTCATTGGGCGTAGATTTCAAACGAAACACGCCTGTGCATGGAGGAGACACTGTGCTGAAGAACATTGACCCGCTGTTGAACGCCGACATCCTTTACGCGCTTGCCGCCATGGGTCATGGCGATGAAGTCGTGATTTGCGACGCCAATTTCCCGGCGGATTCCGTCGCGCGTCAAACGGCGCTTGGAAAGCTGTTGCGCGTCGATGGCGCAAATGCACCACGCGTCGTGCGCGCAGTGCTGTCGGTATTGCCGTTGGATACCTTTGTCGATGATCCCGCGGGCCGCATGGAAGTCGTCGGCGATTCATCCGCGTTGCCCGCCGTGCAGCAGGAAGCGCAACGCGAAGTGAACGAGGCCGAAGGACGCGCGCTGGACTTTGCACCTATCGAACGCTTCGCTTTCTATGAGCGTGCAAAGAAAGCCTATTGCGTCATTGCGACAGGCGAAGCGCGCGGCTACGGCTGCTTCATCTTCAAGAAGGGCGTGCAACTCGCGCCCGATGCACCGCAAGGGGATGCGCGATGAGCGGCAGCGTCGTCATTCTCGGCATCTACGTCACCGACCTCGCGTTTCGTGCGCAACGCATGCCTCTGCTGGGCGAGACGGTGACGGGGTCCGCGTTTGCAATGGGGCCGGGCGGCAAGGGCTCGAATCAGGCCGTTGCAGCCGCACGCGCAGGCGCGGACGTGATCTTTTGCACGCGCATCGGCAACGATGCGTTCGGCAAGATCGCGCAAGCGACGTGGGCTGCGGAAGGCATTACGTCGCGCGCCACTGTCATCGACGAGGCGGCCACCGGCGCCGCGCATATTTATGTCGATGAGAACACGGGCGGGAACGCGATCATCGTTGCGTCGGGCGCGGCAGGCACGCTGGGTCCTCAGGATGTCGACGCAATCGAAGCGGACATCGCGCGTGCGGCCGTGTTCGTCACGCAACTCGAACAGCCCATTCCGGCTGCGCGACGCGGGCTCGAACTCGCAAGAAAGCATGGCGTGACGACGGTGTTCAATCCCGCGCCCGCATTGGCGCTCTCTGACGATATCTATCCGCTCTGCGACTACATCACGCCTAATGAAACGGAAGCGGCTGCATTGACCGGCATCGACGTTTCATCAGTCGATGATGCACGACGCGCGGGGGCCATTCTATTGAGCAAAGGCGCTCGCGCCGCGATCATCACGCTGGGCGAAGCGGGTGCGCTTCTGCACACGGCGAGCGAATCGGTGCTCGTGCCAGCCTTCGATTGCGGGCGTGTGGTTGAAACGGCAGGTGCAGGCGATGGCTTCACCGGCGGCTTTGCAGCCGCGCTCGCACGCGGCGATAGTCCGATCGACGCGGTGCGATTCGGCTGCGCGCTCGCGAGCATTTCGGTGACGCGAGCGGGCACCGCGCCTTCCATGCCGCGCCTCGAAGAAATCAATGCGTTGCTCGCCGAAAGGAGCGTTGTGCAATGAAGGCGTCGAAGTGGCTCGCTGACCGGCAGTTCAATTTCCTCGTCGGCGTGAACCTGCTTGTCATCGTCATCGCGACGTGGCTGTCGCATGGCCAGTTTCTCGACATCGACAATTTGCAGTCAATGGGCGGCCAGTTGCCTGAACTGGGCCTGCTCGCGCTGGGCATCATGCTTTCGATGGTGTCGGGAAATGGCGGCATCGACCTGTCGGGTGTCGGGCTTGCGAACCTCTCAGGCATGGTGGCGGCGTTGCTGTTGCCGCAAATGGTTTCCGCCGACGATTCTCCCGCGCTCTATACCGCAGTGTTCATAGGCGTCGTCGTGACGATGGGCCTGATCGGCGGCCTGCTCAACGGTGTCGTCATTGCGAAGCTCAGGCTTACGCCCATTCTTTGCACGCTCGGCACGCAATTGCTCTTCACGGGCATCGCGGTGGTGTTGAGCAACGGCGCATCGGTGCGCGTCGAATATGTCGATGCGTTATCGAATATCGGCAATGGCGTCTTCTTGCTCGTGCCCATTTCGTTGTGGATCTTCATCGCAGCGGTTATTTTGCTTGGCTGGATTCTGAAGCGCACGCCGTTCGGTTTGCGGCTGTACCTGATGGGCACGAATCCGAAAGCGGCTTTCTATGCCGGCATTCCGCGCGCGCGGATGCTGATTCTCACGTATGGCATGTGCGGCGTGCTTGCATCGCTAGCGGGTCTCATCAGTGCAACGCATACGTCCAGCGCGAAATGGGACTATGGCAATTCATACCTTCTGATTGCCATTCTGATCGCGGTGATGGGCGGTGTGAATCCGGCGGGTGGCTATGGCCGCATCGTCTGCGTGTTTCTCGCGGCAACCGTGCTGCAATTCCTGTCGAGCCTGTTCAATCTGCTTGGCGTCTCGCAGTTCTTTGGCGATTGCGCGTGGGGTTTTCTGTTGCTGGCGTCGCTTGCTTTTGCGGGTGGCGAACGCGTCCGCGCGATCTTTGGCATCGGCGGCGCCGCGCCTACTACGAAGGTCCCGCCGCCGCCTGCATCGACCGGACGCTGATACTTGCCGTGTGATTGCTTCAAAAGACCAATCGGGATCTATTCGAAACATAAAGGAGACAGCGCAATGAAGCTCAAAAAATTCGGCACGGCTCTTACGGCGATCGCGCTTGCCGCAGGGGCCATCGCAGCCGCGCAGGCCGCGACCAACGAAACCATCGTGACCGTCGTCAAGGTGACGGGCATCAATTGGTTCAATCGCATGGATGACGGCGTGAAAGAGTTCGGGAAGGAAAACCCGAATATCAGCGTCTATCAGACGGGCCCCGGTCGTGCGGATGCCGCGCAGCAACTCAAGATCATCGAAGACCTGATCGCGAAGAAAGTGACTGCGATTGCAGTCGTTCCTTATGATCCGCCGACGCTCGAGCCGGCATTGAAGAAGGCGATGGATCGCGGCATCAAGGTCGTCACGCATGAAGCGGACAACGCCAAGAACACGATGGTCGATATCGAAGCATTCGACAATACCGCCTATGGCGCAGGCCTGAACGAGCGGCTCGCGAAGTGCATGGGGCAGCAAGGCAAATGGGCGGTGCTGGTTGGCTCGCTCGGAAGCCGCTCGCAAGTGCAATGGGCGGACGGCGGCATCGGCAATGCCAAGGCCAAATATCCCAAGATGGATCTGGTCGAGCCGAAGCTCGAAACCAATAACGACGGTGAGCGCGCGTATCAGGTCGCCAAGGAAGTGTTGCGCAAGCATCCCGATCTCACTGGCTTCCAGGGCTCGTCGTCGCTGGACGTGATCGGCATCGGCCGCGCGGTGGAAGAGGCAGGCAAGGTCGGCAAGATATGTGTCTATGGAACCGGCTTGCCGACCGAAGCAGGCAAGTTCCTCGAAAGCGGCGCAATCAATGGCATCGCGTTTTGGGACCCGAAGCTCGCGGGCATCGCGATGAACAAGGTCGCGCAAATGCTCGTCGATGGCAAGTCGGTGCAGAACGGCGCTGACCTCGGGGTGCCCGGCTACAACAAAGTCACCGTCAGCAAGGGACCGGGTAAGGGCGTGATCGTGCGCGGCACCGGCTGGGTGGATGTGGACAAGACGAACTACAAACAATATCCGTTCTGATGTGATGCTTGCGGCGCGTGTATGTTACTCACGCGCCGCGCGAAACCCTACGCCATGACCAAAGAGACACCGCTCCTCGAAGTCGTCGATATTCATAAGCGCTTTACCGGCGTCTATGCGCTGCGCGGCGTGTCGCTCGCATTCGAGCGCGGGCAGATTTATCACCTGCTTGGCGAGAACGGCTGCGGCAAGAGCACGCTCATCAAGATCATTTCAGGCGCGCAACCACCGGATCAAGGCGAACTCGTCATTGAAGGCGTGCGCCATGCGCGGCTGTCGCCGCTGGAGGCATTGTCGGCGGGCATCGAGACGGTCTATCAGGACTTGTCGCTGCTGCCCAACATGAGTGTGGCCGAGAACGTCGCATTGACGTCGGAGCTCGCGGAGCATGCAGGAAAGCTTGCGCGCACGTTCGATCGCCGTGCGCTTGCCGCCACCGCCGCACGCGCGCTCGAAGCCGTTGGCCTGCCAGGCGACGTGAGTTTTCAAGGAACGTTGATCGAACAGTTGCCGCTTGCGACGCGTCAGCTCGTTGCCATTGCACGCGCCATCGCCAGTGAAGCGAAGTTCGTCATCATGGATGAACCGACGACTTCGCTCACGCAAAAGGAAGTCGACAATCTGATCGCCGTGCTCGCGAAGCTGCGTGCGCAAGGTGTTGCAGTGCTGTTCGTGAGCCACAAGCTGGACGAATGCTATGCGATTGGCGGCGAAGTCATCGTATTGCGTGATGGCCAGAAGATGGCGCAAGGCCCGATCGAAAACTATACGAAAGCGCAGATCAGCGAGCTCATGACGGGCAAGCATCTCTCGACGGAGCGTTATCGCGGCGAAGGGGATAGCGTTGCTTCGCAAGTGGTGCTCGACGTAAAAGGCCTGGGACGTAAGGGGCAATTCGCGGATGTGTCGTTTGCGTTGCACAAAGGCGAAATACTCGGCGTAACGGGATTGCTCGACTCCGGACGCAATGAACTGGCGCGCGCGCTGGCAGGCGTGGCACCCGCGGATAGCGGCGTCGTGACGCTCGACGGCATGCGCGTGCGCTTGCACTCGCCCGCCGACGCGAAGGCGCAGCGGATTGGCTATGTACCTGAGGACCGCCTGAATGAAGGCTTGTTCCTCGATAAGCCGATACGCGATAACGTTGTCACCGCGATGATTTCGAGCCTGCGGGACCGCTTCGGTCAAATCGATCGCAAGCGTGCGCAGGCGCTTGCGGAGCGAACGGTGAAGGACTTGCAGATCGCCACGCCCGATGTCGACAAGCCGGTGCAATCGCTCTCGGGCGGCAATCAGCAGCGCGTGCTGATCGGCCGCTGGCTGACCATCGATCCACGCGTGCTGGTGCTGCACGGGCCCACCGTAGGCGTCGATGTCGGATCGAAGGACATCATTTACCGAATCATGCAGCGGCTGTCGAAAGAAGGTATCGGCATTGTTCTGATCAGCGATGACCTGCCCGAACTGCTGCAGAACTGCGACCGCATTTTGATGATGAAGAAAGGCCGGATTGCGAACGAGTATCGTGCGGACACATTGAACGAGGCCGACCTTTATCACGCGCTACTTTCCGAGGCAGCATGAGCATGAGTGAATCCATCCGGCGCGCAGGAAGCGAGACAATGACGGCACAGCCGAGCGAAGTCGCGCCGCGTGTGCGCAAGGGCAGTCTGTATGCGCGACTGATGCGCAATCCTGAATGGTTTACGGTCGGGTTGATCGTCGTGACCTGTCTGGTCGTCGGCAGCCTCAATCCGCGCTTCTTCCAGTTCGCGACGCTGTTCGACATGCTTCATTCGGCGACGACCGTATCGCTGTTTGCGCTCGGAACGCTCGTGGTGCTCGCTTCCGGCGGCATCGACGTGTCGTTCACTGCTATCGCCGCGTTGACGATGTATTCGATCACCAAGGCCGTATTCGCGTGGTGGCCCGAATGTCCGTTCGCGTTGATCCTGCTCGCCGGCGCGGTCGGCGGCGTACTGCTCGGCATCGTGAATGGCATGTTGGTGCACCGGCTGAAGGCGCCCTCGCTGATCGTCACCATCGGTACGCAGTATCTGTTTCGCGGTTTGCTGCTGACCTTCGTCGGCACGCAGTTCTTCATGAACATTCCGCATAGCATGGATACGTTCGGCCGCTTGCCGCTCTTTTTCTATCACACGGCTGATGGCTTGCGCGCGGTGTTGCCGGTATCGGTGATCGCACTGGTGATCGCGGCAATCGTCACATGGTGGCTGCTCAATCGAACGATGATGGGCCGAGGCGTCTACGCGATGGGCGGCAGCCTCGCCATCGCAGAACGTCTCGGCTATAACCTCCGCGCGATTCATCTTTTCGTCTTCGGCTATACCGGCTTGCTTGCCGGCGTGGCGGGCATCCTGCATGTATCGACGAACCGGCTTGCCAATCCGTTCGATCTCGTCGGCACGGAGCTGGATGTGATCGCCGCCGTCATTCTCGGCGGTGCGCGCATCACCGGCGGTACGGGGACGGTGATCGGCACGCTGCTGGGCGTCGTGCTCGTTACGCTCATCAATAGCGTATTGATTCTGGTGGGTGTGCCGAGCACCTGGCAGAAGGTGATCATTGGCGCGTTCATTCTCGTCGCGGGAACGTTGTTCGCACTGGGGCGCCGACAGTAATTCCTCAAGCGCGCTTGCGTGAATCCTGTCCGTGCTCCGTGATGATCGAATCGAATTCTGAAAGCTGAGAGAAGCGCACGGCTTTGACTTTGCCGAGCTTGCTGGAATCGACGACCAAATGCCGTTCAACGGCGCTTGCCATCGCAGCCTGTTTGATCGCGACTTCGTGGAAGTTCCAGCAGGTGACGCCGCGCGCTTCGTCCACGCCGCCTGCCGACATGAAAGCCTTGTTGATACCCATGCGCCTTAGCGTTTCGCCGCTTTCATCGCTTGCGAACGATTCGGACGAAGGCACGTACACGCCGCCCAGCAGAATCATGCGGACATTGGGCTTGCGCCTCAGAATTTCCGCCACATTCAGCGAATAGCAAACCACCGTCAAATGCATGTCGGCGGGGATCTGTCGCGCGAGCGTGATCAGCGTAGTGCCGCAATCGATAAAGATCGTCTCGCTATCCACGAGCAGGTTAGCCGCGTGTCCAGAGGCAATGGCCTTTGCTTGCGCGAAATGATCCTTTTCCTCGTCGATGGTATAGCCCGCAGCATTCGGTAAATCCGCTGCGCTGACGATATAGCCGCCGAGATAAGTGAACTGGCCGGGATTCGCCGCGATGTCCCGGCGAACGGTCATTTCGGATACACCCAGTAATGCTGCCGCGTCGCGCAGGCGCAAGACGTTTTGTTTTTCTAGCGCGCTTGCGAGCGTGCGGAGGCGGTCGGTCTTGGCCATTGAGTTCGCAGTCTGGCAACGCGTCGCCGCGGTGTTAGCTTTCAGTCGTGAGATGGGAGAATTATAACAATGCAAGGCGAATCGATACGCGCGATACAGGCGCGCCGCGGGTAAATACGGAGCGAAAACCTACTCGTCGTCGCTTGCTTCCAGAATCACCGAGAGCGTGCCTGCTTCGCTCTGAACGCCCGCATCGAGATCGATCTGATGAGGCGTCATCTTCGCAATGGCCCTGAGAAGACGCGGCGAAAACGTTGCGCCAAAGCGAGCGATTGCATCGTCGCGTTCTTCGTCGTTTGCATTGGAAAGTGCACGCAGTTCCTCCAGAGGCAGGCCCACGAACAAGTCGACGGGATAGGGCGGGGCGTCGGGATCGGCTGTCGTCGCTGGCGACTCGGTCCCGCGCACACGCAAACCCGGCTGGACATGGTTTTCCAGTTCCATCACGATTTCATAGTCTGCCTCCGCCTCGAGCGACGTGCGCGCTTCACTCTGTAGAAACGGCGCGATGGGTTGCAGGCGGGCGAGTTCTTCATCGGTCAGCAACATGCAATTCTCCTTCGAGTAGTGGTCAAAGCGCTTCGGCTTTAACGTTGTAGCCAATTGCTTGCCTGATGCGCGTTGAAGAAATCGGCGATCGCGTCGTTCACCGCGCTGGCGGCGTCACGATGCGGTGAGTGACCGCAATCCGGCAACTTTGCGAAGTGAATGTGCGGTACATGTGCCTGGATTCGGTCGATCTGCTCCATCGTCGAGTATTCGTCGTCATGGCCCTGAATGGCAAGCAAGGGCCGCCGGATCGGTGCAAGCTCTGCCGCAATGTCCCAGTGACGAAACGCGGGGTTGAGCCACACATCGTTCCATCCATAGAATGCGGAGTCGACGTCATCGTGGTAGCGCGCCAGCCTTGCGCGCAAGTCAGTGGATTCATACGCGACTTTGGTCTGCGAGATTGCATCGACCGTCATCGCTTCGACGAATGTATGCGGCGCGAGCACGGCTGCGCCAGCGAGCGCGTCGGGGAACGCGCTTGCATACAGCAGGGCGATCGAGCCGCCGTCGCTGTGTCCGACGATCCACATGCGCCTGCGCTCGGCGTCATCGAAGCCAATAGAGTCGAGCAACGCAGGCAAAACCACTCGCGCCTGAAGATGCAGAAAGTCGACGGGCCATTTTTCGCCGGCGGGACGCGGTGTCGAGCGTCCATAGCCCGGGCGCGAATAGACGAGGCCACGGCATCCGAGCCGATCACATAGAGACTGCGGCCAGTCTTTCCAAAGCGCAATCGAGCCAAGACCCTCATGCAGAAAAAGGACGACAGGCGCATCGGAACGATCAGCGTTGATCCATTGATATTCGATGCTCAGGGGATAAGCGCCGCAATTGAGGTCGGCGAACTGCACGTGATCGTTCATGGCGTATCGGGGCTTTCAATACGCTCAAGGTTAGCAGAGACGACTTAGCCCGGCGTCGTTTCAGTCAGTTGCGCGTGAACATCATGCGCGAGTTCGAGCATGACTTTCCGATCGATACCGCCTGACACCGCATAGCCAAACGCGCCGTCGACCCAGTAGAACACGCTCACAGGCCCATCCTGATAGAGCTTGAATGCAGTGGTGTTGGCGCTCGTCTTGCGCTGCGATATGCAGAGCGTCACGCGCTCGCCTTTTGCGTCGCGGTACATGAACTGCGCCATCGGGCCATCCTCTCCGGGCAGAATGCGGCCGCCCATCAACTGAAAGCCGCTCTTCGTCAGCATGGGAGGATGGACATCGGTTCCGAGCCTGTTGGACAAGTACTGCACGAAGTCGTGTTCCCGGTCCTTGCCGATTTCACTGGGACGATCGACCGTCGGCATATAGACCACATGCGCGAGCGCGGCTTCGCGCGCCATCGTTTCGCTCGTGTCGGCGGCGACCGTATCAACCCGCGATGAATTGGCCCAAGGCAAATACGAACCAGTGCCAACGCCGATACCGATGCCAAGCACAAGCGTCGCAGCGAGGGCGGCGAATTGCGGCCAGTTAGCGCCGCCCCATGCGCGCCGCTTGTTCTCCAACGCGCGCAGGCGAGGCGGTATCGGTTCATTGAGAACACGGTCATAGCGCTCATGGAACATGTTGTTCAGCGAGAAATAATCGCTCACGCGCGCAGCCAGCGCCGGATTGAGTTCAATCGCACGTTCCACTTGCTCGCGGCGCTCGGACGATAGCGCGCCATCGACATACGCATGAATGTCTTCTTCGCTGATTGCAGTCGGTTGCTCGCTCATCGCACCACCTTCAGTTTCGCTCCGGGCTGGGCGCCCGCCATCAAAGAGCGCAGCCGTTCGCGGCCGCGCGAGAGCCGGGACATGACTGTGCCGATCGGCACGCTCAGCGCGTTCGCCACTTCGGCGTAGCTCATTTCTTCGAGTCCGACGAGCAGGACGACCTCGCGCTGTTCCGCTGGAAGACGCTGCAAGGCATAGTCGAGATCGCGCACTTCGAGCGAATGCAACTGGCCGCCCGATGCGGCAAGCTGGGTTTCGCCAGAGGCTTCATCGTCGACGGAAACATGCACTGCGCGTGCCGAAGCCTTGCGTACCTGATTGACGAAGACGTTGTGCATGATCGTGAAAAGCCACGCCCGCAGGTCGGTGCCGGATTCGAACGTGCGGCTTCGCGAGAGCGCACGTTCCAGCGTGTCTTGTACGAGATCGTCGGCGAGCTCGCGATTGGTCAGCAGCGCCCGCGCATAGCGGCGCAATCGTGGCACATGCTCCATCAGGTCATTGCGGATATCCATGCTCGATCCGTCGCTCATTGCCCGTCGCAGCCAGTTGCAGGCGCGCTCCTTCAGAGAGAGAACAAGCGCGTTGGCATTTTATTCCCGACTCGGTCGAACAAATCTAAGTCGGCTAAGGGCCACCGCGTTGATTACGCGATGTGCGTCATCCGGTTGGCGATGCCCGACGTATGCCGCAAGTCATCGACGGTGAGCCGGATTGCATCGATCAATGCGCGCGCGGCCGGTGAGGGCGTGCTGCCCGCGCGTACCGTCAGGCCGATATCGCGCCGCGTGTTTTGCATTGCAATATCGAGTACGACGAGGTGTCCCGCTTCGCATTCGTAGTGCAACTGCTGGGCGGATACCGCCGCCAGCATGTCCGTATGCGCGAGCAGTCCGCGAATGACGGCAAGATCCGCCGTCTCGACAGTCGGCATCGGCGGTTTGAGTTTGAGCCGCCTGAATTGCGCTTCGAACATGCCGCGCGCCGGCGCATGGCTGCGAGGCAAAACCCATTGCGCCGAGATCAATTCCTTCAGCGTTAACGCTTGAACGCGCGCTAACGGATGATCCCGCCTCGCGATGACGACCATGTCTTCGGACATCAACCGTTCGTTCGCGAGGCCGCTCGATGCATCGTTCGCTCTGAGCGCGCCAAGAACGAAATCGATATCGCCCGCTCGCAATCCGGCGACGAGCGGTTCATAGGCGCTTTCGTCGGTTGCGATGCGCACGCCGGGATAGTTCGCCGCGACGCGCGCAATCGCGCCGGGCAAAATCAATGTCCGGCCAAGCGGCAGCGCGCCGACCGTCACATAGCCTTGAATCGTGCCGCGCAAGGCGGCGAGATCGTCGGGGATGTGGCGCAATTCATTGAGCGCGCGACGCACGTGCAGCACGAAAGTCTCGCCTTCGCTGGTAAGCAGCAGCCCGCGGGGGCTGCGGTGAAACAACTGCATGCCCGCGCCGGTCTCCATGATGCGAATTGCACTGCTCACTGCAGGCTGACTCAGTCCGAGCGTTTGCGCTGCGCTTGGCATATGCCGATGACGCGCGAGTGCAGAAAACAACTGCAACCGCCGCGTATTCAAGAGAAACGCCGGTAACGCATTACCCGCTGCCGAACGCCGGCGCGACTGCCGCGCGGCACACCATTGCGCAAGTGTTTCGAGTTCGGAAAAGATGCGCTCGCATCGCAGCAGCACGGCGCGTCCGGCGGGCGTCGGCAACATGCCTGACGGACGGCGCTCGAGCAGGGTTTCGCCTACCGCCGCTTCCAGTTCTTGCAATGAGCGCGTGACCGCCGATTGCGCCCGGAAGAGTGCGGCTGCGGCGCGCGTCGCGCTACCGGTTTGCGCGACGAGCCTAAATGCGCGCAAATACGCGAGATTGAGCAGTTCGCGGTTGTCCATTCGCTCGAAAGAGATGACGTCGAGCCATCAGTTTAATTTATCGGACGCCTTCTTCTTCTCCGACGAACCCACTGAGTCAGTCTTCGATCGTCCCATGCACGCCTTGCTCGCCGCGCTTCCAATAGGCCGATGCACGAATGCGTCGCTTGTCGATGCCTCGCTCGTTGCACAGCAACTGGCGCACTGCGCGCATGAGCGTCGCTTCGCCGCCCGCCCATACGTAGCCGTCGCCGTCCGGCAAGAAGAGTTCGCGCAACGCAAGCAGCAGGTCGTTCGAATGCCCGTCCTCGTTGCGATAGCACCATTGCGCATACAGATTGGCGCGGGAGTGCAAATCAATGCGCGACGAAGGATCGGCCACTTCGATTAGCGCGGCTGCACGTGTGCCCTCGGGCAGTTCTTCGAGACGACGCGCGATGGCAGGCAGCGCGGTTTCATCGCCGATCAGCAGGTGCCAGTCGAAGTGCGTGGGCACCACGAAGGAACCGCGTGGACCGCCGATGCCAAGATATTGGCCCGGAGCCGCCTGCGACGCCCACGCCGTCGCCGGGCCAGCATCGTGCAAAGCGAATTCAATATCCAGTTCGAGCGCTTCGCGGTCGAAACGGCGCGGCGTGAAATCGCGCGCAATCGGGCGCGGCTTTGCCGGATCGAATACGGGACCATCCGGACCCGCCTCGGGAACAACGGGCATCGTCTCGCCGGGTTGCGGGAAGAAAACCTTTACGTGGTCGTCGAAAGACGCGCTTTCAAAGTCCGCGAGCGCCTCGCCGGTCAGCGTCACCCGGACGAAACGCGGGTTGAGCGCATGCACGCGGCTTACTTGCAGCAGCCGGAATTTGAGCGCATGGCGCACGCGCGTGACTTCGAGATTGGGGCGGTCCTGCCGCTCCTTGACGGAATAATCGTTCATCGGACAGTCCTTCAGGCTTGCGGGCGTGCGTCGCCCTGTTCGATTTCCGCCGTCGCACGCACGAGTATCTCCGCGATACGACGCTGTTCATCCTGCGATGCATCGGTGCGCAGAAGCAAAGCCCGCTTCAAAGCGCGGCGGGCAGCGATCAGTTCTGGCGCCCATCCTGAACCGGCGGCTGCATCGTCTGGTTCTTCGCCCGCATAGGCGCGACGCACGAGGTCCATCTTGCGTGCAAAATGCAAAAGCCTTGCAAGCATCAGGTCGACGCGTTCGCGATTCGCGGCAAGGTACTCACGGCCCTCGTCGGATAGCGCGTAACGCTTGCGATTGCCTTCGAGTTCGACCGTTGCGTAGCCCAGTTCTTCGAGATACGTCAGAGCCGGGTACACCATGCCGGGACTAGGCGTATAAAAGCCGTTGGAGCGGTCAGCCAGCGCCTTGATCAGCTCGTACCCATGACGCGGCGCTTCTTCGAGCATCGCCAGCAGCAGCAGTTGAAGGTCGTCCGACGAGAACTTGCGGCTGCGCGGCATGCCTCCCATGTCGTCGGGGCCGTCCCCGAATCCGCCGAGGCCGCCCGGGCCACCGCCGCCAAAACGTCCGCCGCCGCCGTGCCGATGCCGCCCGATCATGCCCCAGAGCGCGTGCGCGACGTGCGGAAGCTCGAACGGCGAGTTGAATTCAAAATGCCGATGATGATGGTGTCCGCCGGGATTGCCATCCCGCCGGGAATGGTGAGATCTCATGGTGAGGGTCCTTAGATTGTCGTAAAACATATCTAAAGATATATATCGTAAGAGTGTCTGTCAAGGCGTTTCAACGGGCGCCTACAATCTCGCGTTTCCACATTTCTGGCCAATTTCCTCCATGACTCAATTCCTTCCCGTCGCACTCGAACACGCCAGCCGCTTGATCAACCACGGTCCGACCGTCCTCGTCACGAGCGCCCACGGCGATCGGCGCAATATCATGGCGGCGGCCTGGTCGATGCCCGTTGAGTTCACGCCGCCGCGTATCGCTATCGTGATCGACAAGAACACCTTCACGCGCGAACTGGTCGCGGCGAGTGGCACATTCGGCGTATGCGTGCCGGGCGCGGCGTTGATCGACCTTGCCTATGCCGTGGGAACGACGAGCGGCCGCGACATCGACAAGTTCGATGCATTCAAAATTCAATCGACGAACGGACCGGTATTGGGGGTGCCGCTCATCGAGAGCGGCTGTGCGGCCTGGCTGGAATGTCGGCTAATCAGCGAGCCGCATACGGAGCAGGCTTACGACACGTGTTTCGCAGAGGTCGTGGCAGCGGCAGCGGATGCGCGCGTATTTGCGAACGGGCACTGGACCATCGATGAATCGAATGCAGATCTGCACACGATTCATCATCTGGGCGCTGGCAAATTCGTGCGGGCGGCGGAAGTGCGGCAGGCGGTGGCGATGCCGCGTTGACGGTCAAGACTTGCGATTAGGCTCGGCTTCCGTGTCGGTGCCCGTCTTGCCGTCGCTGCGGTTCGTCACTGCGCCGGTCTCGTCGAGCACATCGTCGAGGTCGTCGCTGTCGGCGTCCGCGGGCTCATCGTCTGGCGTCGACATCGAGCGGATAACCGGCGGTAGCGGATTGAATCTCACGAGTTGCAGAGTCACGATGTTCTCCTGTCTGACGTCGAGCCGCTCAAAGCAGCTTGGCAGCCGCCTTGAATCGGCGCTTCTGTTCCTTCTGCAACGCATGCAGCGCTCTTTCGGCTGCCGCGCCATCGACAGGTGACGAACGATGTTGCTGCAGCAAATCCAGCGTAGCCACGACATCGTTGAGCGCGCCCAAGCGCTTCTGGATTCGCTTAAGATCCTTGAGCCCTTTGCGTTGCTTCTTCCCGATCAACGGCCCAAAAAATTCAACGAGGTAACGTACTTTTTTACCCGCCTTGCGCACCTCATGAAACGACGCGTAGTCATTGCGGCTAGCTTTGGAAGCAGTGTGCATCCGCTTCTCGAGTTGCTTCTGAGCCGTGGCAACGCGCTTTCTCGCGAACTTGACCAGCGGCGTCCGCTTCGCCGCCGTGTTCAGTTCGCGATTCGCCTCGCTCACCGCTTCGCGCAGCACTTGCTTCACATTGGCATGGGAAAGCGTCGCCAGGCTTCTTTGCGATGCCTCCGCACGAGCTTGCTTGAACGATTCCGCCGCGTCGTGCTCGCCCGTTGCTTCGACGAGTTGAATCAGAATGTCCCAGTCGCGTGTATTGCCAGCGGCGTTCGCAAGAAACTTGTAGATCGCCCGTTGTTGCGTACCGAACTTCGAATCGAGCATCGGACCATATGCCCAGATCAGTGTGCGCAAGCGACGAAGCGCGACCCGCAGCTTATGCAGCTTCTCTGCATCGGCAGCGGCTTCGAGGGTTGCGGCTTCGGCAATGGCATCGCCGACGAGCGGTTCAGCGTATGCAGAGAAGCTGGTTTCCGCAGTCTGGTTGTCACGGGCGTCGGTATCCGCGTCAATCCTTTTCATGTCGTTATCCCGTAGTCTTGACTCGATAAAGAAGGCAAGTTGCATACCGACAACGCGCGATCAACCGGTTGTCATCAAAGATTCATGAGCGACGTCTAGCGCTCGATCAGGCTTCCTCGCGCTGCGTGTTCGTCACCGCGGCCGCTTCCGCAAGCACTTCTTGCGCTTCTCGTTCCGCTAGCGCGGCGAGCGTATCGCCAAAGCCGCCTCTTGCCTTCGATGCAGTGCGCGCGCTCGTCACGACGCACGGGGCCGCGCTCCACGCGATTCGTGCGCCGGTCTCCGCCAGCTTCAATGTCAGCGCAACGTCTTCGCTGCATGCGAGCGGCGGAAAGCCGCCTGCCCGCCGATACGCTTGTGCCGATACACCGAGGTTCGCGCCATGCACATGCCGATGCGCGTCCGCATGCGTGTATCCGCGATAGAAAGCCTCGCGCGTGGCCGATT
This sequence comes from Caballeronia sp. RCC_10, assembly GCF_041360715.1. Lineage (NCBI taxonomy): Bacteria > Pseudomonadati > Pseudomonadota > Betaproteobacteria > Burkholderiales > Burkholderiaceae > Caballeronia > Caballeronia sp. RCC_10. The sequence goes on along the minus strand of NZ_JBFUPT010000002.1, from coordinate 168,764 downwards.
CGTGCAGGCTCCAGTCATCGACGGTCACGCAGCCGCACACGGCATCCGCCTCCAGCCTGAGCTGCTCGACGATCCAGTCCGGCGCGACGCGGCTGTCCGCATCCGTGAAGGCAAGCCAGCGCGCGCCACGCTCGAGCATGAAGTCCGCGCCCGCTGCTCGCGCACGTCCTACATTGCGCGCATCGAGCGTCAGCACGTGCACGTCGAAACACTCCGCGATGGACATCGAATCATCGCTGCAACTGTCGAGCACGACGATGATTTCAACCGTCTCATCGAGCAGTGCGGCATGTGCGGCTGCGCGTTGCGCCGCTTCGAGGCAATCAGAAAGAAAGCCTTCCTCGTTATGCGCGGGGATCACAATGCCGATCATGCGATGCCCTCGTGCTGTGCGATCGAACGCCCGTCTTTCGACCACACGTCGAGGATGAAGTCGGCTTCCGCATGTCGAACGATGCGCGCGCCATGAAACGCGGCGTCGAACGTCGCATGAATATCCTCAGCACATTGCAGCTTGCCTTCGAATGGATGACGCCAATGGCATGCGACGAGCGCGCCGTCGTCGCTGAGCGACGTCGATGCAAGCTGTGCGAGCGTCGCAGCGGCTTCGGGTGAAAGATAATACGCAACCTCGCTGATGACGATCAGGTCGAAGCGTGCATCGGTTGGCCATTCGTCGGGAACGGCACGCTGTTCGAGCGTGATGTTCGATGTATCCGCGAGGCGCTCGCTTGCGCTGCGCACCGCCGCCTCGCTGACGTCGCATGCGAGCAGGCGCGTGCATCGGCGAGCGATCATTGCGGATAGTTCTCCGTTCGAGCAGGCCGGTTCGAAGGCGGATTCATATCGCTCGCGCGGCAGTGAAGCGAGCACGAGATCGCGCTTGCGGCGCTCGTACCAGCTCGTTCGATACCGCCAGGGATCATCGTTGTTGCGATAAAGATCGTCGAAGTAACTTCGCGAAGTGGACATGCTCGGTCCTTGTTTGTGCTTTTCGTTATCGGTGGTGCCGCCGGACGATGAGCTTGCGCGTCATCGGTTGCTTCGTGCGTAGTCGTCGATCAGCGTCTTTGCGAGTGCTGCTTCATCGCGTTCGGCGTGGCTCTGGCGGACGAAGATCGGCAGATCCGCGAGTGCGCGAGCGAGCCATGCGTCGGTGCAGGCGGGCGCCGGACCGATCGCGCGCGTCACGTGTGTGATGACGTCCATCGCCACGCGATCGACCGCAACGCGCGCACGCAGCGCCCCTTGCTGCGCGCTGTATGAAGGATGCGCGTCGATCGATGCAGCCGTTTCGCGCAGCAATGCGGCAGCGGAGGCGAGGGCCGCATCCACTGCGCCGAGATGCGCGAGCGCGTGCGGATCGTCGCGGCGTGCAACGTTGTCGATGAGCGTCGTTGCGATGGCCGCTGCGCTTCCGAGCCAACATGCCGCGATGCCCGCGCCGCCATGCCAGAAGCCCGGACGATTCACATATGCTTCGGCATCCCCGATCAACGTCGCCTGCACGCCGTCGAAGCGCACGCTGGCGGTGCCTGTCGCGCGCATGCCGACGGCTTGCCAACCGCTTTCGTCGATCTCGATGCCTTGCTGCGACAAGTTCACTGCGGCCAGGACGGGCTCGTCGTTGCGCCAGGCCGTGACGAGCGCATGCGTGATATGACTCGCGCCCGAGCACCATGCCTTCGTGCCGTCGAGAAGCAACGACTGTCCATTCACTGTGCGCGCAACAAGGCGGGCGTTGGGCGGTTCGGCGGCCCAGATGGCCCACGTTCCGCGTGGCGCATGCTCGGCGCAATGCAACTCCGCGAGGATGGCGAGTGCATCGGCATGGCTTTCATAGAGTTTCGCGAGCGACAAGTCGCATGCCGCAACAGCCCCTAGCGCACCCCAGCGCGTTGCTGTATTTCCAGAGCCGGGCAGCGGCAGTCTGTCCAGGTCAAGACCACGCAGTTCGTTCAGCGTTGCAACACGGCTCGCGCAACGGTCGTCCGTGAAGAGCACGCCCGCGAGCACTTCTTCCAATGTGGCATTGAACGCGTCCTCTTTGTGGACGCGCCATGAAGCCGGGATCGCGCGCTTACGCGGACCGCGAGTCATATCGTTCATGCATTCCTCCGTGGCTGGCGCCGATCGCCGCGCTGGCGAATCACATCTATAGAGTATGTGAAGGCAAGGACCGTACCTGTCGAGGACACCTGTCGAAAGAGCGGCCTTTGACGAGGTCGGCATGCGCGTTGCTCGCTTCAACCGGGCACTTCCTCACGAGCACGGCAATGACCGATCAAACTCCTATGCAGAAAGTCGCGGCGCTGTCGAACCTGGACGCATGCGCCATGAAGCGCATCGAAATTGGCGATACGCCCATACTGTTGATCCGCTCCGGAGAGCGCGTCGTTGGCTATGAGGCGAATTGCCCGCACGCAGGCGCACCGCTGGAAGAAGGCGCGTTATGCAATGGCCGGCTGATTTGTCCATGGCACAGAGGGACGTTCGATATCGAAACCGGCGGGCTCGTCGAACCGCCGCCGCTGATGCCGCTCAAGCGTTATCCGGTTCAAGTCGATGGCGACGACATCCTTGCCAGCGCGATACCGCTCGACGAGCCGGCCGAAGCGAAGCCAAAGGATGGCAGGACGTTTGCGGTGATCGGCCTCGGCGCAGCGGGCGCTGCTGCGGTGTCGACGTTGCGTCAGGCGGGCTTCGCGGGGCGCATCGTCGTGATCGAACGTGAACCGCGCACGCCCTACGATCGAACATCGCTGAGCAAGTTTGTACCGTCTGGAGAAATGTCGCCGGATGAAGTGCCGATGTTGCTGCCGGACGATTTCTTCGCCCGCGAGTCGATCGAAGTCATACAGGCCGAAGTTCACGCGCTGGACGCGAGCGCAAAGCGCATCGATATCGGCAGCGCACCGTCGATTCATTACGATGCCGCGCTCATCGCAACGGGCGGCGTGCCGAAACGTCCGTCGCTGCAAGGCGGCGATGCCGAAGGTGTCGTCGAATACATACGGCTTCTGCGTGGCCGCGACGACGCACGGCGTCTCGTGGACAACGCAGTAAAGAAGAGTCACGCGCTCGTCCTCGGCGCGAGCTTCATCGGCCTGGAAGTCGCGGCTGCGCTGCGCGGGCGCGATGTCGCGGTGACGGTGGTATCGCCCGGCAACGTGCCGTTCGAAAAGCCGTTCGGTCCCGAAGTCGCGCGGCTCGTGCAAGGTCTGCACGAAACGCATGGCGTGCAGTTCCGAATGCGGCGGCATGCCGTCTCCGTCGCGCGCAACGAAGAGGGCAGCGAGCGGCGCTTGCGCGTGACGCTCGATGACGGCAAGACCATCGACTGCGACTTCATCGTCGCCGGCCTGGGCATTCGGCTGGCGACCGACTTCATCCTCAACGTCGATCGAAACGACGACGGCAGCCTCGATGTGGACGCGTCGATGCAAGCCGCCGAAGGCCTCTTCGCGGCGGGCGATATCGCGCGCTTCGAATTGCCGATCGAGCCGGGCGGGCGCATACGCGTCGAGCATTGGCGGCTGGCGCAACAGCACGCGCGCATCGCCGCCCACGCAATGCTCGGCTCGCCGCCGAAAGAGCCTTTCGTGCCTTTCTTCTGGACGTATCACTTCGGCAAGAACATCGAGTATCTCGGCCACGCGCGTCATTGGGATAAGACCGTCATTACCGGATCGCCGGAGAACTTCGAGTTCATCGCACTGTTCGGCGACAAGGGCAAACTCGTCGCGGCAGTGGGATGTGAACGTAATCGGCAGATGAGCGCGCTTGCCGAGGCGATGCGGCATACGTTGTCAATCGACGATGCACTCAGCATCGCGAACGAGCAATGAACAACATGCGTTGGGCATTAATGCGGAGGGGCATACCATCATGGATCTCGACTACAAGCAGTTCCGCATCGAAGCATCGTGCCTGAACGAGGGCGGCCGCTACTATGCGCGCGCGAAGATTCTTCGAATTGCATCGGGAGAAGGCACGCGTGAAGAGGTGAAGTGGTCGGGGGATATCGGCGAATGCAAAAGCGAGGCCGAGGCCGTGGATGCAGCACAGCAGTGGGCAACGCGATGGTGCGACGAGCAAGCGGATTGGCGGGGACGAAAACCTTCCTTCACTGCTCCATCGCGCTGAGCAGATCGTCTGCATGAACCATCAATTCGCGCACCTGCCGCAGCATGGCGTATTGATCGAGCACGCTCTTCCATCGCAACGATTCGATCAAGGCCTGCCATACGGATCCCAGCGTGCGCGAGTCGGCGTGCGCTTCGTCCATCAACGTGCTTGCATAAGCAAGACTGCCCGGCGCGGACAAGAGTTGCATCCTGCTCGCCGCGTTAAGCAGTCGTGGCGGCTCATCGGGGAGGGCGTCGCAGCAATACAGCACCGTGTTCGCGACGCGGTTTCCCTCCACAGGCAGCGCATGCAGTGACGCTCCTCGAATACGCACGATGCCTTGCTGCGTTTCAAACGAGTAATCGGCGGTTGCGTCGGCGCTGGCGAGCAGGCGCATGCCACGGAGAAGCCGCGCGAAGTCCGTCGATGCCGCATCGACGGAAGCCTTCGCTTCGATCAGAAGGCACACGTCCCAGACCGCTGCATCGTGGACCGTCGCTGCTTGCCGCAACAGCACGGCGTCCCATTCAGTCTTCGCGTGCTCGTGACTCGAAGGCATTGATGCTGGAACACGCATCGACGTGACAACGCGATACGACACCGGCGCTTCCGCCTCATTCAGTCGTTGAGCCAGGGCTTCGAGTGCGCGGGCGGCGAGCGCTTCGACGTCGGCACCGCGCTGCTTGGCGGCGACTCCTTGTGCGGCGGCGGCAGCGCTTCCCGAGCGAGGACCGTGCTGGTCCAGAAGCAAACGATACCGTTGAACGGATGCGTCGCCCTCCAATGACTGAAGCGTTCGTAGTCGCATGAGTGCTCGGTCGTTCAACAGCTGCTGCGCGCGCCGCTTGACAGAGGCATCGCCTGCGCTGTCAGGCAGATCGAGCAAACGTCGAGCATGATCTTCGACTTGTCCCCACGACGATGAAGCCGCAGACGCATGCAACGCAGCCAGCAGTTCTCGTTGCTGTCCAGGCGTCATGCGTTGCAGCTTCGCGGGATGCGCGATCCCATTGACGGCGGCGTGAACGAATCGGCGATCGCGTTCGGCTTGTGCGGACAGCGACGCGTATTCTTGAACGGTCGTTTCACGATGCCGAAGCAGCATCGCCTGAAAGACTGCATCGCCGGTGTGAGGGTGCATCGCACAGGCGATCACGCGCGCGAGCGTATCGCAGAAGCGCTGTTTCAGCGCCGCATCCGCCACAGCGCCGCCTGCCGTCGCGATGCGAACCTGTTCGATGACGAGCGCCAGCGCCGTCTCGGGACTGAACGCATGGGTATCGAGTGAATGCGCATCGAAGTGCGGCAGACGATAACGACGTGCGATGCCGTTCAGCGTGCGCTCCAACAGCGAAGAGGTTTGCGGCATGGCGATCGGTTCAGTGCGAGCGCGCATGTTAGCCGATCGGGCGCGCGCCAGTGTGCGATGTACGCCCTCTCGTCACTTGATGAGTTCGGGCGCCTCGCCACGGCTTCCGGCACGACTTCCGCCGATCATCTCCGCAAGCCAGCTCACGACGAGCGCCGTGTACGCGCGTTGACTGCCTTCGTCGGACAGACCGTGATCCGCGCCTTCGATCACGCGATACGTCAGCGAGTGCGCCTGCAAAAACGCTTGCAGATAACTGGCGAGCACCGTATGCGGCACGGTTTCATCGTGCTCGGATTCGACCAGCAGCACGTCGCCGCGAAATTTGGCGGCCGCCCGAAGCGCGCGATTTTCGCTGGCCGCGACGATGCGTCTTCGATAGGCGGCAAGATCGTGCTCCTTATGCAGCGCGCGCTTGGGCAGCGTCCATCCCTCGTCGAGATAAAGCGCCGGCACCCGAAGCCCCAGCCAGCGCACTGGCCGCAGCGACGTGACAATCGACGCGAGATAGCCGCCATAACTGCTGCCGACCACGGCGATCGACGTCGCATCGACGAGCGGATGCGCGACGAGCCTGTCGTATGCCGCGAGCACGTCGTTAAGATTCGTTTCGCGCGTCACCGTCTCCTGTTCTTCCTGCGTGCGTGCATGGCCGGTCAGATCGAACGTGAGGCAGACGCAACCGAGCGCCGCCGCCTGCCGTGCGCGCTCCATGTACTGCTCCTGATTGCCGCCCCAGCCATGCACGAACAGGATGCCCGGAATCGCGGTCTGAGGCACGACGAGCGTGCCATCGAGATAGCCGCGATCGACGGAAATTTGTATCTGCTGGCGGCCTGCTGTCATTCGCTTGCTCCTCTCGTGCGCGGGCCGGGTTCGACCGTGAAGAACTTGGTGACGCGTCCCGAATGCGCGTCGACGCCCTGATAGATGATGCCCGCGTTAGCAGGAACATCAACGTCTTCCCCATACAGTTCGACGGTGGATGCCCGCACGACAGTCAGCGCCGGATCGTTCTCGAACGCGCGAAGCGCGCCGATTTCGGCGCCGCTCGCACCGCCGATTCTCCACGACTGCTCCAGCACGCCGCGATAGGCATGACCGTTCTCGTCGACGCCCGAGGCCACATCGTAGTTTCTTCGCGATGCAATGAAGCCGGGGAACGCGCTGCGAATGGCGTCATCGAATTCGCGGGCGCATTGCACGGCGGCGCGCGCGTCGTCGGGCATATCCGTGTGTTGCAGCGCATCCAGCGCGCCGCGCACGACGACAAGGTCCGAGCCGCCATAGACCGCATGACCGTGGTTATTCTGCGTTAGCCGTTGCACGCCGTAATAGCTCGCATGATGCCCACGTACGCGGACTTCTCCGACGCTGAACGTCGTGATCTCGCGCAAGTTGCGCTCCAGCACGATGCCCTCGGTCATGAGCGTGGCATCGCCGATGCCGTTCAGTTGCGTGTCGAGTTCCCGTCGATCCGCGATAACCGCCTGTCCCGCCCCGCCGATGCCCGAAGGGCGTTTGAGGCGTACCGGGCCGTTCCTGAGAAGCAGCGCGGCGGCGGTGTGCGCGTCGTCGCGAGTAAAGGCGAAGAAGCCGGGCAGCACCAGTTCGCCTACGCGTTCGCCGAGTGTGTTTTGCCATCCTTCCGGCTTGACTTGCGCACCGGGCGGCAGACCATGCACGACGACTTTTGTACCGACGAACGGATAGGGCACGACGCCGCCGAAAAGATCGTCGTCAGAGGCGATGCCTAATCGACGGGCGGTCGCGACAGGCAGTGTGTCGTCGGGAACGAAGTACCGTTGCGGCGGATAGCTGCATGCGGAGTCGAATTCGACGCAATCCGACGCGTGGAGAAGCAGCGCGAGTTGCCCAGCGAGCGCGCGTTGCGTGTCGACTTCATGCTGCGATCGCGCGCTCCTCGTGTCGCCGTGGCAGACGACCACGATCGCACGTGGCTCGGTAGACGAGGTATGCATTGGCGCGTCCTCCGTTGCAAAGCCTTCTGCCGGGTTTCCCAGAGCTTGCAGTTGGCCTTCTGTTCAACGTTGGAAGCAAGGTTTGTTCCGCTGGACGACTTCGAGTACGCGGCGGCGCGTATTAGCGCGGCTTATTCCGCCAACGACAAAGGCCGCGCTTGTTCGCGCGGCCTTTGTCCATTGCGGACGATTTGAAGCGGAGATCAACGTCCGTCGTCGTCCCTGTCCCGCGAACGCAGCACGGACAGGTCGATCGCGTTCGCCATCGCAACATAACCCGCGTCGTTCGGATGCAGATGATCGCCGCTATCGTATTGCGTCTGCATCGAGGTCGGTTGCGCCGGATCGCGAATCACGGCATCGAAGTCCACGACGGCATCGAACGCGTGGCTATTACGAATCCAGGCGTTGACGGCCTGCCGTACGGATTCCTTCTGCGCGGTGTAATACCCCACGTTGGGCGTGCCCTGCAGCGCATTGCGGAACGGCGTGAGCGTGCCGCCCATGATCCGTATGCCGCGCAAATGCGTGCGCGCGATGATCTGCTTATAGCCATCGATGATGTCTTCCGCCGTGGCCTGCGGCGCCGATGGATCGAGCACCGTGCCGGGCCAGCCGATATCGTTGATGCCTTCCAACATGATCACCCACTTGACGCCTTGCTGGCTCAGCACGTCGCGGTCATAGCGTGCAAGCGCGCTGATGCCCGCGCCATCGCTTAGCACGCGATTCCCGCTGATGGCTTCGTTGAGAATCGCCGTGCCGTGGTGCGACTGCCCGTTGTTCAGCCGTTGCGAGAGATTGTCCGGCCAGCGGCGATTGGCGTCGACGGTCGACGCGTAGCCGTCGGTGATGGAATCGCCGAACGCGACGATGGCATCCGTACGCCCGCGCGTATTGACGAGCACGCCCGACAGATAAAAGCGGTTCGTGTAAGTCTTGGGCGAGGGCTGATCAGGCGAGGCGGTGTTGTCGCCGCTCGATACATACGCGTTCTGCACCGCAAGCTGGTGAACGGTCTCCAGCTTCGTCGCCTGCGGCAGGAACAGGCTGATCGCCAGATTCGCGAACGGACCCACGGTGATATCGAGAGGATCACTGAGTATCGGTGCGCCGGCGTAGAGCGTGACCGATGTCTTTCCTCCGAAGGTCAACGTCCTGTCCGTGTTGGGATAGATCTTCGATCCACCCGCCGATACCGCGATATGCACAGGACCAACCGTGACCGGCGACAGACCGAATTCATTCGTGAGCCGCACGCGCACCTGATTGCCGCCAACGCTCGTGTGCACGATTTGTCGAATGGTCGTGGCAGCGTTGAAGTTCTGCGGCGTCGTGATGTTGTTGTTGCGGTCGGCGCTTGCAGTCCATGTCGACAGCCAGCCATCGCTCGGATCGCGGTCGCCTCGATCATGGGAGAAGGAGGCGGGCGCGGCCAGCATTGTCGCTATCGCAAATAGCGGCGCGACGGCGCGAGCCAGCAGCCTCGTTAGTGAACGGTTTTGCATTCTTGCTCTCCAGACTCGTAGTTGGCCGCGCCGGGAATCGGTCGGACACCGAATGAAAATATGGTGGACGCGCTTATATCCGAAAAGATCGTTTACCCGTATGTGCTTGCATCACTCAAAAAGGCCGGCAAATCCGTCTCATGCAGATGCGCATCAAACGGAAAGGTGATGCGAAAGCGTGCCTATGAAAGGCTTGTAATCGTCTGCGTTGACCGGAGCCGCCGGCGCACATGCTAGGGGATTACACCGTCCCTAGGGCAAGTCCTAGCTGCCATATAACCGGCCATTACCCGGCACATTTTTCCGCCCCTACACTTGGCATCAAAGGAGGAACGACCCATGTCGAAACTGATTCACACGATGATCCGCGTGCGGGACCTGGACAAGTCGCTGCGCTTCTATGAGGACGCGCTCGCACTGCGCGTTGCGCATCGGCTGGATTTTCCGGACTTCACGCTGGCGTACCTGCGTAACGATGAAAGCACGAGCGAACTCGAACTCACCTGGAACAAGGCCCGCACGGAGCCATACACACACGGCGACGGGTACGGGCATGTCGCGGTAAGCGTCGCGGATGCGAAGGCGGAACGCGACCGATTGATCGGTCTCGGCATGGAGCCGCTCGACCTGAAGGAATTCAAGGGCGACGATGGTCAGCTCATCGCGCGCTTCTTCTTCATCCTGGACCCGGACGGATACAAGATCGAAGTGCTCGAGCGTCACGGGCATTACGAATAAGCGCTAAAAGCAGACGCCAATACATGAGCTGGAGCGGTACCCCACAAGGAGAGAGACATGCGAGACACGATCATCCCGATCGTCGCGCCGGCTCGCGCGCACGACGGTCAGCACAGTTATGCCGAGTCACCCGCGTCGCCAAGGATCGCACTGACGCGACGCGAATTCCTGCGCGGCTCGGGCGTCCTCGTGGGGACGCTCGCTTTCACGTCGATATTCGCTGGCCTCGCGCCGAGCCGTGTCTGGGCGCTCGAGCTTCAGGGACTCGATACGCATCAGGGCGAAGTGCTGCTCGCGTTCACGAAGCAGGTATTTCCGCACAAGACGCTCGACGATGCGGTCTACGCCCTCGCCGTCAAGGACCTCGATGCGAAGGCCAAGGCCGATCCTTTGGTGAGGCAGCAGATGGTCGACGGCATCGCCAGGCTCGATGCAACCGCCGGTTCCGACTGGAGCAAGCGCGCGCCCGATCAGCAGGCGAAAGACGTCGCCGCGCTTGCCGGCACGCCGTTCTTCGAGACGATCCGCACCACGGCCGTCGTCTCGCTCTATAGCAACGCGATGGCCTATGCGCACTTCGGATACGGCGCTGCACAGGGTGATGGCGGTTATCTGTATCAAGGCTTCAATAATCTGTCATGGCTGCCCGATCCGCCCACTGGCGACAGCGGTCCGATTCCGAAAGACGGTTGAGGCGCACACCTCGCGGCATCGAACGGAACGGACAACGGATTACGGAGACAGTCATGTACGCAGAGAACAAGGCGCAGTTCAAACACAACGACGATCATGTCGTCGTGGTCATCGGATCGGGAGCGGGCGGCGGCACACTTGCCAACGAACTCGCGCAGAAGGGCATCGACGTGGTCGTGCTCGAAGCCGGCGCGATGCATACGCAAGGCGACTTTTCGACGGAAGAGTGGAACGCATTCAAGCAGCTCTCGTGGCTCGACAAGCGCACGACATCGGGTTCGTGGCGCCTCGCGAAAGACTTCCCGAATCTGCCCGCGTGGATCTGCAAGACGGTCGGCGGCACGACCGTGCACTGGGCGGGCGCGAGCCTGCGCATCCAGCCCTACGAATTCAAGGCAAGGACCACATACGGCGATGTCAAGGACGCCAACCTGCTCGACTGGCCTCTGACGCGCGCCGAACTCGACCCGTACTACGATCGTGCCGAGAAGAAGATGGGCGTCACGCGCACCAATGGCTTGCCGGGCCTGCCTGGCAACAACAACTTCAAGGTGATGTCGGCAGGCGCGATGAAGGTCGGCTACAAGGAATGCAACACGGGCCACATGGCGATCAACAGCACCGTCCGCGATGATCGCACGCACTGCTTTCAACGCGGGTTCTGCTTTCAGGGCTGCCGGATGGGCGCCAAGTGGTCGACGCTGTACACCGAGATTCCGCGTGCGCAGACGACAGGCCACATGGAGCTGCGTCCGCAATCGCACGTCGTGAAGATCGAGCACGATGCGCGCGGCAAGGCGACGGGCGTCGTCTACTTCGACAAGGACGGCAAAATTCAGCGGCAGAAGGCGCGCATCGTCGCGGTGGCCGGAAACTCCATCGAAACGCCGCGCCTGTTGCTCAATTCGAATTCAAGCAAGTTTCCCGATGGTCTCGCCAACGGCTCGGGCCAGGTAGGCCGCAACTACATGCGCCATACGACAGGCTCGGTCTACGGCGTGTTCAACGACAAGGTCGAGATGTTCAAGGGAACGACGATGGCGGGCATCATCGAGGACGAGGCGAAGTTCGAGCCGAAACGCGGCTTCGCAGGTGGTTATCACATGGAGACGGTCTCCCTCGGCCTGCCGTTCTATGCTGCGTTCGTCGATCCGGGCGCATGGGGCCTGAGTTTCGCGCAGGTGATGGACGAGTACGCGTACACGGCGGGCATGTGGATCGTCGGCGAGGACATGCCGCGAGAAAGCAACCGCATCACACTGAACAGCGAGGTAAAGGATCAGTACGGCATGCCGGTGCCGAATGTGCACTTCGACGATCACCCGAACGACGAAGCGATGCGCGATCACGCATACAAGCAGGGTAGCGCCGTGTATGAGGCGGCGGGTGCGAAGGCAACGTACATCGTGCCGCCGTATCCGTCGACGCACAATCTGGGCACGGCGCGCATGAGTGCGAAGGCGGAAGACGGCGTGTGCAATTCGCACGGCCAGGCGCACGAAGTGGCGAACCTGTTCATCTCCGATGGCAGTCAGTTCACCACCGGGGCGGCCGAGAACCCGACGCTCACCATTGTCACGCTGGCGATCCGGCAGGCGGATTACATCGCGCAGCAAATGCAGGCGCGGCGCGTGTAGTTCCGGCTGGCTCCGGATTGCGCCCGATTGTGACGAGTCGCATGTTGCGCTAGCTTTGCCAATCAATGCCGGGTCCGCGCGGGTCCGGCTCCTGACTGCACGGAGAAGACGCCATGTGTAGGGTTTATATCAACGCGGACCCAATCCTTTACGAATCGCGCACCCGTTCGCTGCGGATTCACGGCGTGATCACCACCGTCCGCCTCGAGAACCTGTTCTGGGACGTCCTGCACGAAATTGCCGGACTGGAGAATCTCACTACGAGTCAGTTCGCTGCGAAGCTCTACGACGAACTCGTCGCATTGCGCGGCGAGATGCCGACGAACTTCGCATCGTTTCTGCGCGTGTGCTGTCTGCGTTATCTGTCGATGCGTGAAGCAAAAAAGCCTGTCGCGAAGCCGGATGCACGTGTCGCTTCGGCTTCGTCGATTTCCTTCAGTGATTCCAGCCTGCACGTTCTCAAGGCTGGATGATTCTCTTTTCCGCAGTCGATCTGCGGAACGCATCTTGCTCGCCGGCCTGAGCCTCATGTCCGGCTTCGCCGGTCGACGGGGCCCATAAGAGGGGATGACGAGATGCGCATCGACAGGTCTTTCACATTTCCAGCCGCCCGTTACCGCATCGGCCGCGTGTGCCGCGCATCGATGTTCGCGTTGCTTGCAGCGTGGGTTTCGCTGTCGAGCGCGGCCACCAATGACAGTGCCGAGAAGTTCCTCGCCGATGCGCTGCAGGATGGACGCGCGGAAATACAAACCTGCGAGCTTGCGTTGAAATCGTCGCATGAAGCGGCGGTGCAGGCATTCGCGAAGCGCATGATTCAAGACCATCAGGCGATGAACGACAAGATCGTCGCACTCGCGAAACAGAAGGGTTACCGCTTGCCCGACAAACTCACGCTCACTCAGCGCGCAACGTACACCGCGCTCAAGCCGTTGAGCGGCCATGCGTTCGACAGCCTGTTCATGAAGCACAATCTCTCCGACCACGAGTCCGATATCAAGCTGTTCAGCGACCAGGCCGTCCATGCGAGCGATGAGGACGTCAGGGCGCTCGCCGGCGATGGACTGGCGACCTTGCGCGAGCATCTCCAGCTTGCGAAACAGACCGACGCGGCGTTGAAGAAGTAGGCAGTTCTCGCGGCGAATGAACCTTGGGCCGGAACCGGGCGGTTCCGGATGGATCTTCAACACGAGACGTGCGGATGACGACGATTGTCCTGATTGTGTCGACGGTTGTAGTGACGCTCATCGCCGTGCTGCTGGTGGCGAACCTCACGAGCGGCGAGAAGAAGATCGAGCACAAGATCGAGCGCCTTTATGCCAGCGACGATCCGCAGTTCATCCGCTCGATGGGCCTCTTGCTCGGGCCGCCCGTCGTCGACGGCAATCGCTTCAACGTGCTTGTCAATGGCGACGAAATCTTTCCGTCGATGCTCGATGGCATCCGTTCGGCGCGGCACACGATCACGCTGGAAACATTCATCTACTGGAAGGGCGCGATAGGCGAGGACATTGCGCGTGCGCTTGCCGACAAGGCGCGCGCTGGCATCGCGGTGCACGTGCTGCTCGACTGGGTCGGATCGTCGAAGATGGACAAGCGCTATCTCGACACGTTGCGCGAAGCGGGCGCCGAGGTGGTCAAGTATCACAAGCCGCACTGGACGGGTCTTGGCCGCATGAACGACCGCACGCACCGCAAGCTGCTCGTCATCGACGGACACATCGGTTTCACGGGCGGCGTGGGTATCGCGGATGAATGGACCGGGCACGCGCAGGACGAGAAGCACTGGCGCGACACGCACTATCGCATCGAGGGTCCGGCGGTCGGGCAGATGCAGGCGGTCTTCATGGACAACTGGGTGAAGGCGACGGGCAACGTGCTGCACGGCCCGAAGTACTTTCCGCAGATCGAAGCGGCCGGCGATGGCCTCGCGCACATGTTCAGCAGTTCGCCTTCAGGCGGCAGCGACGACATGCAATTGATGTATCTCATGGCGATCACCGCCGCAACGCACTCCATCCATTTGTCGAGCGCCTATTTCGTGCCGGACAAACTGACCATCAACGCTATCGTCGAAGCGGCGAAGCGCGGGGTGAAGGTACGCATCATCACGCCGGGCAAGCGTATCGACACGCATACGGTGCGGGAGGCTTCGCGGGCGTGCTGGGGCGATCTGCTTGCCGCGGGCGTGGAGATGCACGAGTATCAGCCGACGATGTTCCATTGCAAGGTGATCGTAGTCGACGAGTATCTGGTCTCGGTCGGTTCGACGAACTTCGATAGCAGGTCGTTCAAGCTGAACGACGAGGCGAACCTCAACATCTATGACCGTGATTTCGCCCGGCAACAGCGGGAGATTTTCGACAGCGATGTCGAAAAGTCGAAGCGCATTACGCTCGACGAGTGGCGGCGGCGTCCGTTACTCGAGAAGTTGCTGGACCGTACCGTTGCGCTGTTCGATCCGCAGTTCTGACGGCGCGTCCAGGGCGCGTCGGCGCGGCAGATTCAGCGCCCGCGCTCGCTTACCTTGTTCAAGCTGCGCCGCGCCAGCACGCTGATGAAAAGCGTGCCGCTGACGAGCGCCGCGAGATACACGCCGGCCATCATCCATTCGAATTCGTTCACGGTCATTCTCCTTTCGACTCAGCCGCGGTGTGAGTGCCGCGGTAGGTGATTTACTTGATTGCAACCAGGTCTTGCCTGGATTAACGGCAGGCGCGCGCAGAGGTTTAGCGCCTGATGGCAAAAACGACACGATCCGCGTTCTTCGCCGGCTGTCTCGCCGGTCGAGCGACGGATGCGCACGAGCGTTCGACGAGGCGGTTTATGCGCTGTCAGCGCACGGGTTCAATGGTCTGTCACTGTGGAGAACGGAGCCGCGAGATCATGGCTTCCTTTGCTCGTTGATTCGGCAGACAGGCTTTCACGGCGAGCAGACCCGGCGTCCTCGCTCCGGCAAGGACAGGAGTATCGAAACAGCTTCAGCAATTGCGTCCAAGTGTCGAGATAAGACGCGCAGCGCTCTCGTTATGACTATCTATGAATAATTAGTATGGCTATCCTTATTGCGCGCACAGACTCCTAAGGCACCAACGCGTTTCCGGTCGGCGCATGGTATTTGAAGATCCAAATGGACAGCATCCGGCCGCGGGGCGTCACGTCAAACACGCAGGCCGATGTTCATTTCGGCCTGCGGCAAACCCTTCCAACATCATGCAGCCTGCGCAGTGATCACGGCGCGCAATGCGCTGCGGTCCTGACGCGGACTTGCATTGAAGCGCGCGCGATACGTCCGGGAAAAATGCGAAGGCGATTCGAAGCCGCATGCGACACAGACCGCAAGTATCGACATGTCGGTTTGCTGCAGCAGTTCGCGGGCGCGCGTCAAACGCAGGCCGAGATAGAAGTGCGTCGGCGTATCCTTCAGCGCCGCGCAGAAGAGACGTTCGAGCTGACGCCGCGTGACGCCGATCGAATCAGCCAGTGCATCCGGCGACAGCGGCTCCTCCATGTGCTGCTCCATCACGCCGATGACCTGTATCAGCTTGCGATTGTGGATGCCGTAACGCGCTGCGATCTTCATGCGCTGATGGTCGTTGCGCTGCCGAATGCGCCCGAGCACGAACTGCTCCGACACCTGGGCGGCGAGTTCGGCGCCGTGATCGCGTGCAATGATATCCAGCATCAGATCGATGGACGCCGTGCCGCCCGCGCACGTGATGCGTCGTGCATCGATCTCGAACAGTTCCTGACTCGTTTCGATCGACGGATAGCGCTCCGAGAACGCAGCGAGCGCCTCCCAATGCAGCGTCGTGCGCTTGCCCGCGAGCAGACCCGCCTCGGCGAGAATGAAGCTGCCTGTATCGATGCCGCCGAGCGTCGCCCCCGCGCGATCCAGCCGGCGCAACCAGTCGCCGATGCCGCGCGTGTAGCGTGCAAGCGGCTCGAATCCCGACACGACGATGACCATGCGCGCATCGGCAGTATCGTCGATGGACGCATCCGCATTGAGCGAGATGCCGTTGCTCGCGACGACCGGCCCGCCATCGACCGACACGATGCGCCAGCGGTATAGCTCGCCACGAAAGCGATTCGCGACGCGCAGCGGTTCGATCGCCGACATGAAGCCGATCGACGAGAACTGCGGCAAAACGAGGAAGTGAAAGTCTTGAGGGGCGGGCATCGAATGATTGGGCACCAGGCGGCAACCCCTCACGCTAACAAGTGCAAAAACCGGGCGCAATCGGGCGTGTCCCTGAAAACCGTGACGTCGCTGGCAGTCAACTCGCAGTCGCAATCGGACGTTTGGGTGTTTTAATGCAGCGGTACTTTCTACTCACGTTCTCCAGACGGACACTTCTCCATGAAACATCGCCTGCTCTCGATTCTCGTTGCCTCCGCATGCGCTGCGAACGTCGCCTGCGCCTTTGCTGCCGACGACGCGTCATGCCGCACCGTGCGCTTCGTCGATATCGGCTGGACCGACATCACCTCGACGACCGCGCTTGCGTCCGTCCTGTTCGAAGGGCTCGGCTATACGCCTCGCACGACGGTGGCGTCGGTGCCCATATCGCTGGCGGGCCTGAAGAGCAAGCAGATCGACGTCTCGCTCGGGTACTGGTGGCCGGTGCAGGAAAACGCGGTGCAGCCTTTCCTTGATGCGAGAAGCATCGACAAGATCGAACCGCCGAATCTCTCGGGCGCGAAGGCGACGCTCGCCGTGCCGGGTTATGCATACGACGCGGGCATCAAGACGTTTGCGGACATCGCCAAGCACAGGGACGAACTCGAAGGCAAGATCTACGGCATCGAGCCGGGCAGCAGCGCGAACGCCAAGATCCAAAAGATGATCGACACCAATCAGTTCGGTCTCGGTGGTTTCAAGCTGGTGCAATCGAGCGAGGCGGGCATGCTGGTGACGGTCGAGCGCGCCATTCGCGAGAAAAAGCCTGTGGTGTTTCTCGCCTGGGAGCCGCATCCGATGAACATCCAGATGAAGATCAACTATCTGTCCGGCGGCGATGACGTATTCGGCCCCAACTACGGCGAAGCCCGTGTCTATACGCTGACCAACACGGACTTCCTGACGCGCTGTCCGAACGCAGGCAAGCTCGTCAAAAACTTGCGCTTTACGACCGACCTCGAGAACCGCCTGATGCAGCCGGTGATGAACAAGGAGCGTCCCGCCGAAGCCGCGAAAGCGTATCTCAAGAAGAACCCGCAACTGCTCGATTCATGGCTTGCGGGCGTGAAGACCGTCGATGGAAAAGACGGGCTGCCCGCCGTCAAGCAGTACCTCGGGCTCTGAATGGCTGGCCGGTGACGCGTTCACCGGCTTTTATGAACGATTAGGCATCCATATCGACCATGAACTACGACGTCATCGTAACGTGTGCAGTAACCGGGGCGGGCGACACCACGTCCCGGCATCCCGCGATTCCCGTCACGCCGAAGCAGATCGCCGATGCGGCTATCGAAGCCGCGCGCGCCGGCGCGACGGTGGCGCATTGCCATGTGCGCGATCCGCGCACCGGTCGCGGCAGCCGCGATCCCGCGCTGTATCGCGAAGTCGTGGACCGCATCCGTTCGTCGGATGTGGATGTCGTCATCAATCTGACGGCCGGCATGGGCGGCGACCTCGAGATCGGTCCGGGAGAAGAACCGATGCGCTTCGGCAGAGGCACTGATCTCGTCGGCGGTCTCACGCGTCTTGCTCACGTCGAAGAACTGCTGCCCGAAATCTGCACGCTCGATTGCGGCACGCTCAATTTCGGCGATGGAGACTACATTTACGTGTCGACGCCCGCGCAGTTGCGAGCAGGCGCGAAGCGCATACAGGAACTCGGCGTGCGGCCCGAACTCGAGATATTCGACACGGGCCATCTATGGTTCGCGAATCAGTTGCTCAAGGAAGGACTGCTCGATGCGCCGCCGCTCTTTCAGCTTTGTATGGGCATTCCGTGGGGTGCGCCGCCGGACACGGGCACGTTGAAGGCCATGGTCGACAACTTGCCGCCCGGCGCGCATTGGGCGGGCTTTGGCATCGGCAAGATGCAGATGCCGATGGTCGCGCAAGCGATGTTGCTCGGCGGCCACGTGCGCGTCGGACTGGAAGACAACCTGTGGCTCGATCGCGGCGTGCATGCCAGCAACGGAACGCTGGTGCAGCGAGCGATTGAGATCATCGAACGGCTGGGTGGCCGCGCGCTCACGCCGGCCGAAGGGCGCAAGAAACTCGGCTTGCCGCCGCGCGGCGAGCGTCCGCTGGAAAAGCGTGCAGTCGAACAATTTGCCTGAGCGTCGAAGGGGAAATACATGCAAGTAAAGAAATTTGCCGCGCTTGGCGCCGGAGTCATCGGCAGCGGATGGGTCGCTCGTGCGCTCGCGCATGGTCTCGACGTGACCGTGTGGGACCCGGCTCCGGACGCCGAGGCGGTGGTCCGCGCGAACGTCGCGAATGCATGGCCTGCGCTGGAGCGCGTCGGACTCGCGCCGGGCGCATCGCAGGAACGGCTGCGCGTAGTCGGTACGGTCGAGGCATGCGTCGCCGATGCGGATTTCATCCAGGAAAGCGCGCCGGAACGCGAAGAACTCAAGCTCGCGCTGCATGAGCGCGTGAGTCGCGCAGCGAAGCCTGACGCCATCATTGCATCATCGACGTCGGGACTTTTGCCGAGTGATTTCTATGCGAGCGCGGTGCGTCCGGAGCGATGCATCGTCGGACATCCGTTCAATCCGGTCTATCTGCTGCCGCTGGTCGAAGTGCTTGGCGGCGGGCGAACGTCGGAAGAATCGATCGATGCCGCCATGACGTTCTATTCGTCCATCGGCATGCGGCCGTTGCGCGTGCGCGCGGAAGTGCCCGGATTCATCGCCGACAGACTGCTTGAAGCGTTGTGGCGCGAGGCGCTTCATCTCGTGAATGAGGGCGTCGCGACGACCGGCGAAATCGACGACGCCATACGCTACGGCGCAGGCATCCGCTGGTCGTTCATGGGCACGTTTCTGACCTATACGCTTGCAGGCGGCGAGGCGGGCATGCGGCATTTCATGCAGCAGTTCGGGCCGGCGCTCGAATTGCCGTGGACGAAGCTGGTTGCGCCGAAGCTGACCGATGAACTCATCGATCGCGTCGTGGACGGCACCGCGAAGCAGACAAACGGGCGCAGCATCAAGGATCTGGAACGGTATCGCGACGACTGCATCACGAGCGTCGTCGAGGCGATTGCGCAAGCAAAGGCGCGTCACGGCATCGAGGACTGAACGATGATCTATCGCGACACGGTCAGGCCCGAATGGGTCGACTACAACGGCCACTTGCGCGATGCGTTCTACATGCTGATCTACAGCCTCGCGACCGATGCCTTCATGGACGGCATCGGTCTCGGCGATGAAGCGCGACGCACGCGGCACCGCACGTTGTACACCTTGGAGGCTCATATCAGCTATTTGCGCGAACTGAAGGAAGGCGCGGCCGTGCGTGTCGATGCCCGCGTCATTGCGCATGACGCGAAGCGCATCCACCTGTACTTGCAGATGTTCGAAGGAGAGGGCGTCGATCCGGTCTGCGTGTGCGAACAGATGCTGATTCATATCGACACTAGCGGCGCGCCCAGGTCCGCTCCGTTCGACGAAGACATCGCCGCGAACATCGCCGCACAGGCGACGATCGCAGCGGCGGATGCCAGTCATGCGGGACGCGTGATTGGCTTGCCGGTGAGTCGGCGTTAGTCAACAGCGGCGAACGCGGTCAGATGGCCTCGGTGTGGTAGCTGATCTCACGCTTGGCGGCCGTCAACACGCGGATCGGCTTTCCGTCCATCCAGGCCCTGATATTCTCCACCGACTCGCCGTAATAGAGGTGATACGAACTCTCGGTCACGTATCCGATGTGCGACGTGCCAATTACATTGCCGAGCGACCTCAAAGCGTGTTCCGCCGGCAACGGCTCCATGTCGAAAACATCGAGCGCAGCGCCCGCGATGCGCTTCTCCCTTAGCGCTTCGATCAGCGCACGTTCATCGACGATGGGCCCGCGCGCCGTATTCACCAGCAGCGCATGCGGTTTCATCTGCGCGAGTTCCTTTGCGCCGATCAGCCCGCGTGTCCGGTCCGACAAGCGAACATGAATGGAGACGATGTCACTCGACGAAAGCAACTCGTCCTTGCTGACGTATTGCGCTCCGTGCTCGGCGGCCGCCTGCGCGGTCATGTTCTGGCTCCATGCAATCACCCGCATGCCGAAGGCGCGGGCAACGCGCGCAGTGGCGCTTCCCGTGTAGCCAAGTCCGAGCAGGCCGATCGTCTTGCCGTGAAGATCGCTGCCAACGGAGACTTGCCAGCCGCCGCTTATGAACGAATCGACTTCTCGCGGGATGTGGCGCATGGCAGCGAGGATCAGCGCCCACGTCAACTCCGCCGCAGCCGTCGGTGAGGACGCGGTGCCGCAAACGGAGACGTTCAGCTCATCGGCGGCTTCGATATCGATGGCGGCATTCCACGGCCCCGTGCTCGCGATCAGCTTAAGGTTCTTGAGCCGCGACAAGACGCTTCTCGTGAACCAGGTGCGTTCGCGCATGACGCACAGAATGTCGAATGGCTGCAGGCGTTCGATGAGTGCTTCCTCATCGCTGATGTGATCGTTAAAGATCGTCACTTCGGCACGATCCTTCAGGCTGTTCCAATCTCCGAAGCGGAGCGCCGCGTTCTGATAGTCGTCGAGGACTGCAATTTTATGCATGGTGAGCCGGGTGTGTGCGGACTGAGAATAGAATGGACGACCCGCGCAACGCATTGTGGCGGGCGTGACGATAATTCATGCGTTCGCCGGTTTCTGTGGCTTGAAGCCCAGCAGCATCACGAAGATACCGAGCACCAGAATCGCTGTCATGACGTATAGCCCGCTGACGAGCGTGCCTGTCGCCGTCTTGAGCCATCCGATGACGAACGGACTGCAAAATCCACTCAGGAGGCCGATGCAATTGACGAACGCGATGCTCGTCGCAGCGGCGGGCGAGCCATGCAGGTAATCCGCGGCGAGCGACCAGATGAGCACGTTCGTCGCGAATATGCCGACCGAGGCCACGCTCAGCAACGCGACGGTCAACGCGGATGAATGGTTCGGATGAGACACGAGCAGCAACGCGATTGCACCGATAGCGCCCGCGATGGCTGCGTGCCAGCGGCGTTCGAGCATGCGATCGGAACTGCGGCTGATCGCGACCATGCCGACCGCCCCGAGCGCATAAGGAATCGCCGCAAGCCAGCCGAGCAGCGAAAGGTCCGAGAGGCCGGAGTCTTTTAATACGGTCGGGAGCCAGAACGTCACCGAATAGGTGCCGCAGACGAAGGCGAAGTCGATGAACGCCAGCATGTACACCTTGCGATCCGACAGCGCTTCCGCGAGTCTGCTATGGCCGCGTTGATTGGTCCTGCGCTTGCGCTCCGTTTCGACTAGAAAGCCTTGCCGCAAGACTTCCTTTTGCGCTTGCGTCAGCCACTTGGCCTTGTCGATGTTGTCGTCCAGCAGGAAGAGCGTGACGAGGCCCAGCAGCACCGCAGGCAACGCTTCGACGATGTACAGCCATTGCCATCCGGCGAGGTTGCCAACATGAGCGAGCTTCGTCATCGCCCATCCCGACACCGGCCCGCCTACCAGACCCGCCACCGGAAATCCCACCATGAAGCACGCGATGATCACGCCGCGCCGGCTTTCCGGAAACCATGAGCTCAGGTAGAAGATGACGCCCGGAAAGAAGCCCGCCTCGAAGACGCCGAGAAGCAAGCGCACGATATAGAACTGCGTGACGTTGCTCACAAACGCGGTGCATGCACCGACGATTCCCCAGCAAATCATGATGCGCGCAATGGTCTTCTTCGCGCCCATGCGCTTGAGAAGCATGGCGCTGGGCACTTCGAGCAGACAGTAGGAGAGGAAGAAGATGCCCGCTCCGAGGCCGTAGACGCTGTCGCTGAAACCCAGCGCGTCCTGCATCTGGAGCTTGGCGAATCCTACATTGATCCGGTCGAGAAATGCGACGACGTAACAGACGAACAGCAGCGGCACGATACGCAGCGTCACTCTGAGATAGAGCGCGCGCTCTTCGGCGCTGGATGTGGAAATCGACGACAGGGGATGACTTGACGCTGGTTCTGGTTCGAGTGCGGTTGGTTGCACGCGTGTCTCCTTCGCTTCAGTTGTCTAGTGGCGATTCAACATGTCCGTTTCTGTTTTCATGTAACTAACGAATGACTCTTAACCGCACGACATGCGACGCATTCGGCAATGCGTCGATGCGGATGCGAGCGTGCAAGCAGTGTAGGTGGCAGCAATTGCTGCACGTAATGAATCGTTTCGATCAGGTGAGACGCGGCGGTTATATCGGTGCTAACCAGTAGACCTGTTGAACGGGAAGTCGCCGCCATGACGCGCCGCAGGCGAGCGCATCACGCAGGCACGGGTTCCGGCCGGCGCACGCCCTTCGATCCACGCACGGTAGCCAGCAGCGATGCCGCCACGATCAGCCCTCCGCCAGCCCATGCAGTGAGCGAGATTTTTTCGCCGAGCCACAGGCATGCGAACAACGCGCCGAACGCCGGCTCACTGCCCATCAACAGCGCGACGCGCGTCGGACTGCTGTGCTTGATGCCGTAGTTTTGCGCGAAGAACGCGAAGAGCGTGCAGGCAAGCACCAGATACAGGACGCATCCCCAGAACGTGAGGTGGCCTGTAATGGACGGCACGTGTTGCCACTGCGCAGGCGAGAGCATGAGCGCCGCGGCTCCGCTGCCGAGCGCCACCACGCCGGATTGCACAGCGGTCACCGTCAAAGGCGGTAGCGCCGCATCGCGCATCAACTGCTTGGTCACGCAGACGGTAATGGCGCGCAGGACTGCGGCTGCAAGAATCAGCAGATCGCCGCGACCCAGCGTCAGCGCGCCGTCCCCGGTCAAAAGCCACGCGCCCAGCAACGAGACCGCAACGGCCATCCATTCGATGCGCGCTGGCCGGCGTTTCAGAAGCGACCACTCGACGAGCGGCGTCAGCACCACGCAAAGGCCAATGAGAAACGCCACGTTGGCTGCGCGCGTGAGCAGCAAGCCGAACGTTTCGCACAGAAAGATGCTGAGCAGCAGCAGGCCGGCGCCGGTCACGCCGCTCAACGTGCGCAAATTGGCGTGACGCATCGGGCGCAGCGCGGGCAACAGCAACACAAACGTGATGCCGAAACGCAGCGCAAGCAGCCCGAGCACCGGGTAATACGCGAGCGCGCTTTTGGCGATGCCGTAGCTCGAACCCCATACGACGGCGACTGCCAGCAGCATCAGGTCGGAGATTGATTGCAAGCGATACGGTCTGGACATGGCGAACCCCGGTAAGAGGACTCGCATTGTCGAGCTTTGCAATCGCGGTGATAATCGGGTCACGGCGCATAGCAATTGTGCATGCTACGCATCAATCCCCAGGCGCTTCCCGGACACGATGGACCCCAACGAACTCTTCGCCTTATTGCCCGATATGGCGGTATTTGCGCGCGTCGTCGATGCCGGCAATTTCTCGCTGGCCGCGCGTCAGCTAGCCAGCACGCCATCGACGGTCAGCCGTCAGATCAAGCGTCTCGAAGAGGCGCTGGCTACCCGCCTGCTCGAGCGTTCCACTCGCAAGGTGCGTGTCACGGAATCGGGTGCGCAGGTCGCGCGATACTGCCGCGAGATGCTGAGCGCCGCCTCGGCCGCCGTCGATGCGGCCGGTCAACCCGGCGACCGGCCGCAAGGCAGAGTGAGCATCAGCGCGCCGAGCCAGTTCGCGAGATCGGTGCTTCATCCGCTTGTGCCCGAGTTCTTGCGCGCCTATCCGGAAGTCGATCTCAAGCTGTTGTACTCGGACCGCGACATCGATCCTTTGACCGACGATCTCGATCTCGCAGTCCGCCTGACCGAGCGGCCACCGCCCGGTCTCGCGGGCCGGCAGCTTGGTTCCGTGCGCTGGGTGCTCTGCGCGTCGCAGGCTTATCTGGATGCACGCGGAACACCGCGCGATCCGCGCGATCTCGCGCAGCACGACTGCATCTATCTCGGTGAAACGCCGGGGGACAATCGATGGCGATTTCGGCTAGGCACACACGCCCAAACCGTCGACGTGCATGGGCGCTATATCGCCAATCATGCCGGTGCGCGGCTCGAAGCCGCCCTTCAGGGCTTCGGCATTGCGAACGTGCCGGAGTTCACGGCAGCGGAAGCGTTCGCGCGTGACGAGCTGGTGCAGGTGCTGCCTGACTGGTCGCTCGACGGGCAGCCGTACGCTGGCTCCTTATGGCTGCTGTATCCGCCGAACCGGTTCTTGCCGCTGAAGGTGCGGGTGTTGATCGACTATCTGGTCGCGCGTCTGCACAGCGGCGTCGCCGGTCAAAGCGAGACGTCCTCGATGAGCGCAAGACGCAGTGCGCGGATTCGCCGGTCGACGAAATAGCCGCCGCCTTCGGTGTAGCGCAGATAAAGACGTCCGCACGACGAGCATTCCCACACGCCGCAGCGGTTGTACGGGAAGTAGCGCGGCGTGATGGGCGCGTCGGCGGACCAGTAATCGAGCTTGCCCGGAAGGTACTCGGCAAAGGTCGGCTCGGGGTCTTCTTCGTGCAGCAACGTGCCGATCTCACGGAGCTGCGTTTCGTCGAGCGAAAGCGGCTGCGATTGCCAGCCGTCGAGCGGCGTTTTCGTGCACGCGCATGGCCCGGGCGCGCGGGCTTGGGCGGCGCGCGCAACGTCGATCAGCGTGGCTGTGTCCAGATAGTCGGGCATTATGAATCAGGTCAGGGAAGCGGACCTGCCATTCTGCGCGTGTCCGCCGCGGTTATCGGGCCGTCAGCCGTTCAGCATGCGATCGCGCTGCACGGCGACCCACGAACGGTCGAAGCGTCCTTGCGCGATCGATTGCAGCGCCAGCGCTTCCTTCGCGGCTGTCTTGCGCGCACCTTCGATCACCGCGTCCACGTCCGCCGGCGCGATGGCAAGCACGCCATCCTCGTCGCCGACGATGATATCGCCCGGATGCACCACCATCCCGCTGACGCACACCGGCACGTTGATCTCGCCCGGCCCGTGCTTGTACGGCCCGCGATGCGTGACGCCGCGTGCGTAGACCGGAAAATCGCGCTGGCTGAGCGCGCCGACATCGCGGATCGCGCCATCGATGACCAGCCCCTGAACGCCGATGCTTGCAGCGTAGCTCGCCATGATGTCGCCCATCAGCGCCTGCGTGAGTTCGCCCGCCCCGTCGATGACGAGCACGTCGCCCGGACGGCAGAAGTCGAACGCGCGATGAATCGCGAGATTGTCGCCGCCGCGCGTTCGCACCGTGACGGCGGTGCCGGCCATCGGCCTGGGCCGATGAAACGCGCGCAGCCCGGTCGTGCCGCTCACGCGGGCCATGTTGTCGCTCAGAAGCGATACGGCAAGCTCGCGCAGCGCCGCAAGCGTCGCGGGGCTGGCCTGCGTCGCCGACTCGTATTCGCGCCATCCGGCCGGATTCATGTCGTCGCTCCTTCAGTCGATTGTTGCCGCGCCAGTTGCGCGGACAGACGCCCGTACACCGCGCGCGCGTTGCCTTCGAAAATAAGCTGGCGGTCGGCGTCGCCGAGCCAGTCGATGCCATCGATATAGCGGCGTGTATCGTCGAAATAGTGGCCGGTTTCAGGGTCGATGCCCTGCACCGCGCCGATGGTCTCCGACGCGAACAGAATGTTCTTCGCCGGAATGACCTTCGCCAGCAGTTCCGCGCCGGGCTGGTGATAGACGCAGGTATCGAAGAAGACGTTGTTCAGCAAGTGCTCGGTGAGCAGCGGCCGCTTCATGTCCTGTGCAAGCCCGCGATAACGCCCCCAGTGATACGGGACCGCGCCGCCGCCGTGCGGAATGATGAACCGCAGCGTCGGGAAATCGGCGAACAGGTCGCCCTGCAACAACTGCATGAACGCGGACGTGTCGCCGTTGATGTAATGCGCGCCGGTCGCATGAAAATTTGGATTGCACGATGACGACACGTGAATCATCGCGGGCACGTCCAGCTCGACCATCGCTTCATAGAGCGGATACCACGAGCGGTCGGTGAGCGGCAGCCCGGACCAGTGGCCGCCCGAAGGATCGGGATTCAGATTGCAGCCGACGAAGCCGAGTTCTTCGACACAGCGGCGCAACTCGGCGATGCAGTTTTCCGGCCCGACGCCCGGCGCTTGCGGCAACTGGCAGACGCCGACGAAATTGCGCGGAAAGAGCGCGCACACGCGATGCACGAGGTCGTTGCATGCGACCGACCACACCGCGTTGGCTTCGGCCGTCGCCAGATGATGCCCCGTGCCCGCTGCGCGCGGCGAGAAGATCGTGACGTCGGTGCCGCGCTCGCGCTGGATGCGAAGCTGGCCGCCTTCGATGCTCTCGCGGATCTCATCGTCGGTGATGACGGGACGCGGCGGCGGCGCGACGCCGTCTTTCAGCGCGGCGACCTGCTTCGCGCGCCACGCTTCGTGCTGCGGCGGCGAGGTCGTGTAGTGACCGTGACAATCGATGATCATGCGGATTTCCGTATCGTTGTAGGCGGATTCAGGTGCGCGCGGCCGGATCGGCCGTCGGCAGCGATGCGTCTTCGTCGTCGGCGGGCTTCACGCGCATGACGAGCGCGATCAGCGTCGCAACGACGAGGAACGCGGCAATCGTCAGCAGCGCGAGCTTGAAGCTGCCCGTTGCGTTGCGCACGAGGCCGATGCTCCACGGACCGACCAGGCCGCCGAACTGCGCGATGGTATTGATCAGCGCGATGGTCGCCGCGCCCGCCGCGCCGGTCCTGAACGATGACGCGAGGCTCCAGAACAGCGGATTGCCCGCGTAAATGAAGAGGCCCGTCACGCACAGCAGCGCGTAAGCGATGACGGGACTCGGCGCATAGGCGCTGCCCGCGATCGCGACGGCGCTCATCCCGTACACGAACGCTAGATGCTTCTTGCGGTCGCCGGTGCGGTCCGAACTGCGGCTGATGATGAACGTCCCGAGCACGCCGAGCAGCGGCGGCGCGGCGGAGAGAAAGCCGACCTCGATATTGCTCAGATGCCCCAGACTCTTGACGATCTGCGGAAGCCACAGAAAGAGGCCGTAGATGCCGACGAGCGCGCAGCCGAACAGGCACGCGAGGCTCCACACGCGAAGGTCGCCCGCCACGCGCAGCAGCGGAAAATGCGTGTTGCCGCCGACCGCTTCGCGTTCCGCCGCGAGCGTCGTTTCGAGCCATTGCTTTTCGTCGTCGGCGAGCCAGTCGGCATCGGCGGGGCGCTCGGTCATGATGCGCAGCGTGAGGAGGCCGAGCAGCATCGCCGGAATGCCTTCGAGGATGAACATCCACTGCCATCCCTGCAGGCCGAGCACGCCGTTGGCATAGGTCATCAGCGCGGTCGAGATCGGGCCGCCCAGCACGGCGGAGAAGGATCCCGCGATGATGTAGCCGCCCACCGCGCGAGCGCGATACCGCACCGGAAACCACTTCGTCAGATACACCGCGACGCCCGGCAGGAAACCCGCTTCCATCACGCCGAGCAGAAAGCGCAGCACGTAGAAGCTCTTGTCGTCGAAAACGAATGCGGTGGCGGCGGCAACCGCGCCCCGCGTGAGCAGGATGCGCGCGATCCAGCGGCGTGCGCCCACGCGATGCAGCAAAAGATTGCTCGGCACTTCGAGCACCATGTAGCCGACGAAGAAGATGCTGCCGGCGAAGCCGAACACGGCGGGCGAAAAGCCGAGCGCCTTGTTCATGTCGAGAGCCGCGAAGCCGATGTTGATGCGGTCGAGATAGTTGAAGAACATCATCGCGAAAAGCAGGGGCATGAGCCGCCCGTAAACCTTTCGCATGGTTGCCGCTTCGTTGAATGAGGTCATGCCGTCTCCACGTTCTTTTTCGTCGAATCGCGAGGGCTCTGCGGCCCTGCCTGGCGAACGGCTTTCACCGTGCGCAAGCCCGAAACCGCCGCGCGTCGGGCGAGACGGTTCGGAGCATGGAGACCGATGATAAGAAGCGTGTAGGCGCGCGTCCAAGACGCGATTTTTATGCTTCCATATAAGTTTGCTTATAGTGTCGCGCTTTCGAGCGGCCGGGGAAGGCAGGCAAGAAAGGCGCGCAGATGCGGCGAGTCGTCGTCCGTGCGGAAGGTTGCGGCGAGCGTCGACCATTGAGCGGCGCCCGGACCCGCCAGATGACGGAACGCGACGTCGGTGCGTCCATGACGCGCCACCGATTCGCCGACGAACGTGACGCCGAGTCCTGCCGCGACGAGTGCGATGGCAGTCTGTATCTCGTAGGCCTGATGAGCGACGAAGGGCGTCACGCCCGCATCGCGATACAAGGACTGCACCGTGCGCTTGAACTGCGCGTTGTGATGCTTCGGATACAGGATGAGCGGCGTGTCTTCGAGTTCGGCAATGCGGATTTTCTTCCTGCCCGCCAGCGGATGATCCGGCGCAAGCACCGCGACGATATGTTCGCGCAGCAGCGGATAAGACGTGCAGCCGGGAATGTCGAGCGGCTGCCGTCCGATGCCTACGTGGATGCGCAAGTCGCGCAGCGCGTCGGTCTGTTCCTCGGTGAGCATTTCGAACAGCTTCAGTTCGACTTCCGGGTAAGCGTGATGAAAGCCTTTGAGCGCCGGCGGCAGGATGCTGTACATCGCGGAGCGCGTGAAGCCGATGGATAGCCAGCCGCGTCGTCCGATGCCGATTTCCTGCGCGCCAAGGCTCGCCTGCTCCCACGAGCCGAGAATCTGCCGCGCTTCCGTGCAGAAGTACTGACCGGCTTCGGTGAGCCGCAAAGGCCGCCTCGCGCGATCGACGAGCTGCGTGCCAAGGCGCTCTTCGAGCAGGCGAATCTGCTGGCTGAGCGCGGGTTGCGCGATATGCAGGCGTTCCGCTGCGCGGCTGAAGTTCAGTTCCTCGGCAAGGATGATGAAGCACTGCAAGGACCTGAAATTCATGTCGACGTTCCTCGATTCAGTGGGCCACGCTCGTGGGCGACGCGAACGCGATAAGGCTCGTCCGGCTCGCCTTCGTTGAAGGAATGTACCGGACTGCGGCGGACATCGGCGGTCATCGTATAGAAGGAGAACGGGAAGGATCATGCAAAATACCCGGCATCTGAATGCGGAGACCGGCCCGTGGGCGTCAACTTTGATCTGAACGATTTGCAGGCGTTTCGCGCGGTGGTCGAACTGGGGAGCTTTCGAAAGGCGGCGGAGGCAGTCAACATCTCGCAGCCCGCCTTGAGCCGCCGGATCGAAAAGCTCGAGGAAGCGCTCGGCGTGCGTCTGTTCGAGCGCACGACCCGCAGCGTCACGCTGACCACCGTCGGCCGCGTGTTCGCGCCGAGCGCCGAGCAATTGCTCGACGATCTCGACGTCGCGCTGCTCGGCATCCGCGATGTGTCATCGAGCCGCCTGGGGCATGTGAATATCGCGTGCGTGCCTTCGGTGGCGTACTACTTCTTGCCGAGCGTCATCGCGAGCTATCATCGCCGCTTTCCGCGCATCCGCGTCAAGCTGCTGGATTCGAGCGCGAACGAGGTGCTGGGCGCGGTCATCAGCGGCGAGGCTGATTTTGGCGTTAGCTTCATGGGCAGTCAGGAGCCCGAGGTCGAGTTCAAGCTGCTGCTGCAGGAGCGCTTCGTGGCCGCGTGCCGCCGTGACCATCCCCTCGCGCGCAAAAAGCGCGTGACGTGGAGCGAGCTCTACGAACACGAATACGTATCGGTCGACAAGACTTCCGGCAACCGTCTGTTGCTCGATCAGGCGCTCTCGGGCGTCGCGCCGCCTGCGCCGAGCATCTGTGAAACGCGTCACGTCACGACCATGCTCGGCCTGGTCGAAGCCGGGCTTGGTGTAGCGGCGGTGCCGTCGATGGCCATGCCCGGACGCGATCATCCGATCCTCACCAGCGTGCCGCTGGTCGAACCGGTGGTGAAGCGGCGCGTGGGAATCGTGCGACGGCGCGGGCGGCCGCTGACACCGGCGGCACAGGAGTTTCATCGGGCGATTGTCGAGTCGAAGCGCGATGGATTCGTCAGCAGCGATGGTCCCGGCGACGGTCCCGGCGATGACGCGGCGGCGAGCGAGCGGACCAAAGGGAAGCGCGCATCGTGAGGCTGGCGAGACCGCTTCGCTTGCTCTACGTGCAGGTCCTGCTCGCCATGGTCCTCGGCATGTCCCTCGGCCACTTCTGGCCGTCGGCGGGCGCGCTCCTCAAACCTCTCAGCGATGCGTTCGTCGGTCTCGTGCGAATGATGATCGCCCCGATCGTCTTCTGCACGATCGTCCTCGGCATCACGTCGCTTGCAAGCGGGAAGGCGATCGGGCGCACCATCGTTCAGGCGCTGGCGCTGTTCTATTTCCTGACGGCCGTCGCGCTCGCGTTCGGACTCGTCACCGCGTTCGTGCTGCGGCCCGGCGCCGGCATGCATGTCGACGTGCGCCAACTGGATGTCGGCATCCTCGCGCCGTATACAAAACACGCGCAGACGCGCGGGCTCGTCGAATTCGCGCTGGGTGTCATCCCGGAGACGATGCTCGGCGCTTTCGAAAAGGGCGACGTGCTGCCGGTGCTGCTCCTCTCGCTTGTCTTCGGCTTCGCGCTGAATGGGTGTCCGAAGGCGGCGCGGCCGGTGCTGGCGCTCATCGACGGTGTGGCTCAGGCGCTCTTTCGCGTGCTCGCCGTGATCATGCGGCTGGCCCCGCTCGGCGCATTCGGTGCGATGGCTTTCACGGTGGGCCGCTTCGGCATCCGCTCGGTCGGCTCGCTCGGCATGCTGATGGTGTCGTTCTACGTAGCTTGCGTGTTGTTCGTCGCGCTGGTGCTCGCGCTGCTCGCGCGATTGCACGGTTTCGCGCTCTGGCGGCTTCTGCGTTACATGCGTGAGGAACTGCTCATCGTTCTCGCGACCTCTTCGACTGAACCGGTCCTGCCGCGCCTGATCGGCAAGCTGGAGGCGCTCGGTTGCGACAAGGGCGTCGTGGGGCTCGTGCTGCCAGCGGGCTATTCGTTCAATCTGGACGGCACCGCAATTTATCTGACGCTGGCTTCGCTGTTCATCGCGCAAGCGTGCGATGTTCCGCTTTCCGCGCAGCAGATCGCGACGATGCTTGCCGTCATGCTGCTCACATCGAAGGGCGCGGCGGGCGTGTCGGGCAGCGGACTGGTCGCGCTCGTCGCGACGCTCACGGTGATTCCCGATTTGCCCGTCGCCGGGGTGGCGCTGCTGGTGGGCATCGACCGCTTCATGTCGGAGGCCCGCGCCCTGACGAGCGTAATCAGCAACGCGTGCGCGGTGATCTTCGTCTCGATGTGGGAAGGCGCGTGCGATCGCAGCCGTCTCGCGCGGATGCTCGGAGCAGCCGAGCCAGCCGCCCCGGAATAAGGAGAAGGCTGCCTCAGGCGAGCATGGCCGACAGTCCGCGTCAGTGTGCGGCGACGGAATCCAGTCCGGTCGATCTCACTTCCGCTTGCACATCGGGCGAAGCGAGATAGTCGAGCAGCGCCTTCGCTTCCTTCGGATGCTGCGCGCCGACGGGGATGCCCGCAGCGAAGCGCGTCACGGACTGCAAAGACTCGGGAATCTTTCCGGCAAAGGCCGCGCCCTGCACGGGCAGCAGTTCGCTGACCTGCTGGAAGCCGATCTCGTAGTCGCCGTTCGCCACCACCGACGCCACCGGAATGCGCGGGATCATCTTCGCTTTCGGCTTTACCTGATCCTCGATGCCGAGCTTCTTGAACAGCTCCCGCTCGATATAGACGCCGCTCGCGCTGTCCGAGTAGGCGATCGACTTCGCGCTCAGCAGGGTCTGCCTGAGGGCATCGACCGAGCCGATGTCCGGCTTCGCCGCGCCTTCGCGCACGACCATGCCGATGCGCGAATCGGCCAGCTCGACTCGCGATCCGGGTATCACCTTGCCTTCCTTGATCAACTCGTCGAGTGCGTAGCCGACCATGATGACGGCGTCCGCAGGCTCGCCGCGTCCGAGCCGGTTCGGAATCGCTTCGGGCGATTTGCCCATCGACGGACCGAGCGCGGTCTCGAGCGTGTTGTCCGTCTGCGACGCAAACTTGGGCCCGAGCACCTTGTATGCCGCAGTGAAGCCGCCCGAGCTCATCACGTGCAGGTCGGCAGCCTGCACGTTCGACGCGGCGGCCGATGTTGCGACGAGCGTTGCCGCGCCGAGTTTCAGAAGCAGTTTTCTCATGGTCATGATTCGTGCAGGGTCGTGTGTATCCAGAAGCGTGCGGAAGGGATTGCGCTTCAGTGCGCCGGAGTCAGTGTCGCTGCGCGGCGACGATAGAGCGCGAACGTCGCCAGTAGCGCACAGGCTGCGGCAAACGTCATCCAGTAGCCGGGCGCGGCCTTGTCGCCGGTCATATGAATCAGTCCCGTCGAGATGACCGGCGTGAAACCTCCGAACACCGCCGTGGCGAGGCTGTAGGCGAGCGAGAAGCCAGCAACGCGCACGTGCACCGGCATGACTTCCGTGAGCGCGACGACCATCGC
The DNA here is from genome assembly GCF_041360715.1 of Caballeronia sp. RCC_10. Classification (NCBI taxonomy): domain Bacteria; kingdom Pseudomonadati; phylum Pseudomonadota; class Betaproteobacteria; order Burkholderiales; family Burkholderiaceae; genus Caballeronia; species Caballeronia sp. RCC_10. Next base: position 136,146 of record NZ_JBFUPT010000002.1, on the reverse strand, counting down.
ACCGTTATAGATGCCGTACATGAACGAGAGCCAGAGCAGCACGAACAGCATGTTCAGGAAGCTCGGCGCGTGAGCGAGCAGCGACAGCGCCGGATACGCGGTCGCCATCGCGAGCACGGTCATGCCGACGAGAAGCGGACGGCGGCCGATGCGATCGGACAGCGCGCCGCCGATCGGCAGCCACACAAAGTTGGACACGCCGACGCACAACGTCACGAGCAGGCTGTCGGCGGTGCTGAGGTGCAGCACCGTCTTGCCGAAGGTCGGCGCGTAGACCGTGATGAGGTAGAAGCTGGTGGTGGTCATCGCGACCAGCATCATGCCGGCGACGACGACGGTCCAGTTGTGAGCGAGCGTGGCGAACACTTCCTTCGTGCCCGGACGATGCCGGCGCGCCTTGAACTCCTGCGTTTCCTCGAGATTGCGGCGCAGCATGAAGATGAACGGCACGATCATGCAGCCGACGAAGAACGGCACGCGCCAGCCCCACGCGGCGATCGCCGGTGCGCTCAGCCATTGATTGAGCGCGAAGCCGAGGCCCGCCGCGACGACGATCGCCACCTGCTGGCTCGCGGACTGCCAGCTCGTGAAGAAGCCTTTGCGGCCCGGCGTCGCCATTTCGGCCAGATACACCGATACGCCGCCCAGCTCAGCGCCTGCCGAGAAACCTTGCAGCAGCCGCCCGAACAGCACGAGCGCGGGCGCTAACAGGCCGATGGTTGCGTATCCCGGCACGAACGCGATGAGGATGGTCCCGCTCGCCATGATCGAGAGCGTGACGATGAGACCCTTGCGGCGGCCCACTTCGTCGATGTAAGCGCCCAGCACGATGGCGCCCAGCGGCCGCATCAGGAAGCCGGCGCCGAACACGGCGAACGTCATCATCAACGAGGCGAACTCGCTCTGCGCGGGAAAGAACACGTTGGCGATCTGCGTGGCGTAGAAGCCAAACAGAAAGAAGTCGAACTGCTCGAGGAAATTCCCGGCCGTGACGCGGAAAACCGCGGCGGCCTTTGAATGCCCGGGGGGAAGACTGGACGAAGGGTGCATCGAGGTGTCTCCTGAAATGCAGAAAGTACGCGGTGTCTGGTCGACTGTATTTTTCGTCATATTGTCCCGGGACGGCCGAAACGATAAGTGCAATTTTCGGAACGATTGATGTCGCACGGTTATCAATCGGTTTCGTTGCCGCCCCTGGCCACGCGCTGAATGCGTCGGCCATTGTTGTCGCCCGGACAACATCCTGTGCGCGTCGAGGACGCTACTGGCGATCGAGGTCCGTCACTACAATCGGCCACACGATCGCGGCGCGGACAAAACGAAGCGCGCCGCAAGACGTGATCGTGTTCGCCAACACTCGTGACCCGTGCGCTTCGCCGCACTTACCGAAGAGGATTACTGAATATGAAAACGAGCCGAAATGTGCAGCCCGTCACCGTCGATCTCGGCAAGGAAGGATCAGGCGAACTCGTGTCTTCCCGCTATGCCGTGCGCGTGGGCGACGTCGACGTGGTTCTGATCAGCGATGGCGTTCTGCCGCTGCCGACTTCCACCATGTCCACCAACGTGAGCGAAGCGGACCGCAACGAATGGTTCGACGGCCGCTTCCTGCAGCGCGACACGTTCGACTGGGCGCTGAACGTCGCGCTCGTTCGTAGCGGCGAACATCTGATCCTGATCGACTCGGGCGTCGGCGACGGCTTCGAGTACTTCGCGCGCGCAGGTCAGTCGGTGCGACGCCTCGAATCGGCCGGCATCGACCTGGCGGCGCTCACCGACATCGTGATCACGCATATGCACATGGATCACGTGGGCGGCCTCAATGTCGACGGCGTCAGGGCCAAACTGCGTCCCGATGTGCGTATTCACGTCGCGGCGGCGGAAGTCGCGTTCTGGAAGAATCCGGACTTCAGCAAGACGGTGATGCCGGAAGCGGTCCCGCCCGCGCTGCGCAAGGCCGCTGCAAAGTTCATGCAGCTCTATGGCGAAAACGTCGTGCCCTTCGACCGGACGGTGAACGTTGCGCCGGGCGTGTCGGCTCGCGTGACCGGCGGGCATACGCCGGGGCACTGCGTCGTGGACGTCGCATCGAAGGGCGAAAAGCTGACGTTCGTCGGCGACGCGGTCTTCGAAGTGAATTTCGATCATCCCGATTGGCAGAACGGCTTCGAGCACGATCCCGAAAAGGCGAAAGACGTCCGTATTGCACTGCTCGACGAAGCGGCCGAGACCGGTGCGCTGCTGGCCGCGGCCCATGTCGGGTTCCCGTCCGTCTGCCACATTGCGAAGGACGGCGATCGCTTTCGTTCCGTGCCCGTGGTGTGGGATTACTGAGTCGGCAATGAACGCGCGCTCGGCGTCTCGTCTGCGCATGAGCGGCTCCGGTTCGCTGCTATTCTTCCGGGGCGAGCGTCGGCGTTCGCGCAATGCCGTTGTCGAACCATAGGGCCATGAGCGATGAAGAAAGCCGTCTCACCGACTTCCTCCCCCGAAAACGTGGACGATGCGACGCGCACATTCGACCGGTTGCGCTCACGTCTTCAGGGCATCGCGTATCGGATGCTGTCGTCGGTCGCGGAAGCGGAAGACGTGGTGCAGGACGCCTGGCTGCGTTGGTACGGCGCGGATCGCGCGCAAATCGACAACGGCGAGGCGTGGCTCGTCGCTGTCACTACTCGCCTGTCCATCGACCGCTTGCGCGCGGTCAAGGTACAGCGCGAACACTATGCGGGCATCTGGTTGCCCGAGCCGCAAGCGACCGACGCCCCGCATACCCCCGAACAGATACGCGAACGCGCGGACGACATTTCCGTGGCGTTCCTGATGCTTCTCGAACGTTTGACGCCCGAGGCCCGCGCCGCGTTTCTGCTGCGCGAAGTGTTCGACGTCGACTACGGCGAAGTGGCCGCCACGTTGGGAAAGACCGAGGCGGCCTGCCGCCAGCTGGTGAGCCGCGCCAAGAACCAGCTACGCGAAAGCCGTCCGCGACTGTCCGTTCCGCGAGAGATACATCTGCGCTTGCTGACGCAGTTCGCCGAGGCGCTTCAGAAAGGAGACTTCGCCGGAATCCACAGCATGCTCGCCGACGATGCGACGCTAATCGGCGACGGCGGCGGGCGCGTGCCGAGCTTCCCGAAGCCGATGGAAGGCGGGCGGCGCATTGCGCAGTTGTTCTATGCGGCGCAGCTTCGGTTCAAGGACCAGCTGCGCATCGAACTGGCCGTGCTCAACGGCCAGTGGGCGCTTCTGCGCTTCATCGATGGTCAGCTCGAATCCGCGCAATCGTACGAGACGGACGGCGAACGCATCGTCCGCATTCAGGTGCAGCGCAACCCGGAGAAGCTCGTGCGGCTCGCTGCGACCTTCGGCGGTTGCTAGACGCTGCACGTCGTGACGTCACGTTTGTTGCGGCCTGATCAACAGCGTGAGTCCGCGCCCGTGGCTTTCGAAGCCGGTCGCCGTTCTCTACGATGGTCTCCGTGCGATATCGACGCGCCGGTGCCTTGAAACAAGGCATCGAACGATACTTTCGACTGGAGCAACCATGAGCCAACGCATCAACTACGTGCAACAATCGCCGGAACTCTTCAAGCGGTTCATCGCCTTCAGCATGGCAACGCATGAAGGCAGCATCGAGAAATCCGTCTCCGAACTGATCGCGCTGCGGGCGTCACAGATGAACGGCTGCGGCTTCTGCGTGGACATGCACGTCAAGCAAGCGACGATTCACGGCGAGCGCGCATTGCGTCTCCACCATGTGGCGATCTGGCGCGAATCGACCTTGTTCTCCGCACGCGAGCGTGCCGCGCTTGCGTGGACCGAAGTGCTGACGAAACTCCCCGAGCACGGCGTTCCCGACGAAGTCTATGAACGCGTTCGCACGCAGTTCACCGAACAGGAGCTGTCGGAGCTGACGTTCAAGGTGGTGGAGATCAACGGCTGGAACCGCATGAACGTGGCGTTCAGAACCGAACCGGGCTCGTCCGACAAGGCTTTCGGACTCGAGAAAGCCAACCTGACCTGAGCGTGCGCTGCGAACGGAGGACCCCATGTCCATACTGAAGAAAGCCGCTTGCCTTGCGCTGCTGGCTTGCGCGCCGCTCGTGCAGGCTGCGCCCGAAGCGGTCGTCACGCCGGTGATGGAGCAGCCGTTGCCTGACTATCCCGGCAAGGAAGCATTGATGATCAAGGTCGATTATCCGCCGGGCGCCGTCGATCCCGTTCACGTTCATCGCGCGCACGGGTTCATTTACGTGCTGGAGGGTTCCATCGTAATGGGTGTCAAGGGAGGCAAGGAAGTGACTCTCACGCCCGGACAAACGTTCTATGAAGGCCCGAACGATGTTCATACGGTTGGCCGCAACGCCAGCGACACGAAGCCGGCGAGGTTTCTTGTTCTGTTGCTGAAGGACGAGAAAGCGCCGGTGCTGATACCGGTGAAATGAAGCCCGCAGTCACGCAGTGATTCACCGGCACGCCCGTCAGAGAAAAAATTGGCGGCCGGTGTCACAACTTACTCGTATCGGACGTCTTGTGGATGTGCTTTCTTCGATACGGGCAAACTCATGTCAATCACTCAACTTCCGTCTCCGCCGGCCAGCGATGATTCGCTCGCCAGCAGTTTCGCGACGAGCTACGCGGGCGTGGTCGCCTTCCTTGCCGTGGCGAGCGAAGGCAGCTTCGCGAAGGCGGGCGACCGCCTCGGCATCGGCCGATCCGCCGTCAGCCGTAACGTTCAAAAGCTCGAAGCACAACTCGACGCGCGGCTTTTCCTGAGGACGACGCGCAGCACATCGCTCACGCGCGAAGGCGAACTCTTCTACGAGCATTGCCATCCGGGCGTCGAGCGAATCGTTCAGGCACTGGAAGAGATGCGCGAGTTGCGAAACGGCCCGCCCCGTGGCCGCCTGCGCATCTGTTCGACGACGTGCTTCGGGCGCGCCATCGTCGCGCCGCTTCTGCGCGGATTCCACGAAGCGTACCCCGACATATCGCTGGAACTCGTGCTGGACGATCATCCCGTGAACTTCACGGCGGATCGGATCGACGTCGCCTTCCGCGATGGCCGCCTCGAAGACAGTCAGATCGTTGCACGGCAGCTTATCCCGATGCAGCTGCTGGTCTGTGCATCGCCTGACTATGCCCGCGAACACGGCTTGCCGCGCAATGTCGCCGAACTGGGCGCGCATCGTTGCATCAACTTGCGGACCGCGTCCGGGCGAATCGCCGAGTGGCAGTTCAAGGTGGACGGCCGCCCTTGCAAGGTGATGCCGGGCGCGTACCACACGTTCAACTGCCCGGAGCTAGTCCTGCAAGCGGTGCGGGCCGGACAGGGTCTTGCGCAGCTTGCGGCGTTTCAGGTCTGCGATGCGTTGCGCGACGGACGCCTCGTGACGTGCCTGGCGCAAGATGCGCCCGATGACAGCGGTCACTACCTGTGCTATCTCAGCCGGAAGCACTTGCCGGCGCGCATTCGCGTGTTCGTCGATTACATGACGGAGCAGATACGCGCGCTCAATCTCGATTGCCTCGATGCCGTGCCACTTGGCCAGCCAGCCGATTGATGCCGCATCGGCAACAGTGCGAGTCCTCGAACGGCTCTTCTGAACCGCACGTTCGACGCCTACCATCCGTCTTGTACGTTGGCCGCTCGCAAGACGGTCCGCAAGAAGGGCAGCGCGAATCACGCGGCGCTGGCGCGGCTCCATGCCGCTTCGAAGTCATCGAGGAAAACATCATGAAAATCGTCGTCATTGGCGGTAGCGGGCTGATCGGCGCGAAGGTCGTCGGTCGTCTGCGCGCGCGTGGTCACGAAACCATCGCGGCATCGCCATCTTCGGGTGTCGATACCCTCACGGGCGAAGGTCTTGCCGAAGTACTGACAGGCGCGCAAGTCGTCGTCGATGTCGCCAACTCGCCGTCGTTCGAAGACGAAGCGGTGCTGGCGTTCTTCGAGACCTCGGGCCGCAACCTCTCTGCGGCCGAAAGGGCGGCGGGCGTCGGTCATCACGTTGCGCTGTCCGTGGTCGGCACCGACCGGCTGGCCGAAAGCGGCTACTTTCGCGCAAAGATCGCGCAAGAGAAGCTCATCCGCGAATCGGGCGTGCCGTACACGATCGTGCGTTCGACGCAGTTCTTCGAGTTCATCGGCGGCATCGTGCAAGCGGGTTCCGACGGCGATACGGTGCGGCTCTCGCCCGCCGACATTCAACCCATCGCATCCGACGATATCGCGCCGGCCGTGGCGGATCACGCGCTCGCGGCGCCGCTCAATGGCATGGTCGAAGTGGCGGGCCCCGAGCGGATGCGGCTCACCGAACTGGTTCGACGCTACCTCGTTGCAACCGGTGATCCGCGCAAGGCTATCGAGGACGCTCAGGCCCGCTACTTCGGAGCGAAACTGGACGACGACACGCTCGTACCGGGCGCTGATCCACGGCTTGGGAGCATCGGGTTCGACGCGTGGTTCGCCCGCTCCCGTGCCGAAGCAGCGCACTGATCGGAGCGCCAGCCCAACTCATGGCCTCCTTGCGCCCGCCGCCGACATCATTGCTCGACAAGTTCCACGGGCAGGACCCGCGCGAGCTGTATTCGACGTCCGTCACCGTCTCGGGCGGCGACGCCGGGCACGGCCGCGCTTCAGGCATCGCACGTTCGGATGACGGCAACCTGAACGTGCATCTGCGCCTGCCTGCCGAACTCGGCGGCTCCGGCGGCGGCACCAATCCGGAACAGCTTTTCGCCGCCGGCTACGCAGCGTGCTTTCACGGCGCGTTGATTCTTCTGGCGGCGAGAGAAGGCGTGACGACGAACGGTGCTGCAGTCGTAGCGACGATCAGCTTTTCACGCGATCCAATGGACGGCCTCTTCATGCTGGCCGCCGATATCTGCGTGCATCTGCCGGGCGTCGAGCGTGAACTCGCTCGTGCGCTGGTTCGCAACACCGAGCGATTCTGCCCGTACGCGAAGATGGCGCGGCAGGGCATCGTGAATGTCGTCAGGCTGGCATCGCCCGACGAAGAACTGCCCGACGCCGCGCGCATCGCAACACCCGGCCGGCGTGCGGACTGAACGCGGCTTACTTCGTGGCTTACTTCGCGACTTGCTCGCGCCACTTGTACGCCTGCTGCCAGCCGAGTGAACGTTTGAGCTTTTCGTTACTGAGCAGCGTTTCGAATTCGCCCAACTCCTTTTTGACCGGCACGTTCGGATAAAACCGCTTGAGCAACTCGGCAGTGGGCAGATCGGAAGACACGTCGTCGGCGGCGACGTTCATCACCTGAAAGCCCAGCCCGTCCTTCTCGATGGCGAGACGCGCCGCCGTCGCGAGATCGCGCCCGTCGATATAGCTCCACGCGATGCGCTTGCGCAACGCGGGGTCAGCGAGCCACGTCGGGAATTTCTGGTAGTCGGCGGGATCGAGCACGTTGCCGATGCGGAAGCAATAGATGTCCGCGCCGGTGCGCGCATGGAACGCCTTCGCCGTCACTTCGTTGATGACCTTGGACGTGGCATAGCTGTCCATCGGATCGACGGGATACTCTTCGTCGAGCGGAAAGTACACGGGATCGCGATGCCGGTGCGCGAACACCACGCCATACGTCGTCTCGCTCGACGCGACGATCACCTTCTTGATGCCGAGCTTCGACGCCGCATCGAGAATGTTGTAGGTGCCCATCACGTTGATGCGGAACACCTCGTTGTCCGTCGTGACGAGAATGCGCGGAATGGCCGCGAAATGCACGATGGCGTCGATCGGCTTCGGCTCGATGTCGTCATCGAATTCCTTGGGCGTCGTGGTCGAGGCGAGCGCGTTGAAGACCTGTCCCGCATCGGTGATGTCGGTGATGAGCGTTCTCGCGGTGCCCTTCGCCATCGGCACGCGGTCCACGTTCAGCACTTCATAGCCGTGCGCAACCAGATCTTCCACTACCCACTTGCCGGCCAGCCCGCTGCCGCCCGTCACAATCACTCGCTTCGTCATGCTGTGGCTCCTTTTAAGTTCGACACTGTGTGAACTCATCGTAGCCTTGCTTCGCGTTCGATTTCTGTGACGCGCGTCATAGCGGCGTGCGTGTTCGTCTACGGGTCGACCCCGATATCCGACTATGACGCGCGTCACAGATTTCGCGCTTGCCGCGCGCCTATCATCGGCCTCAGTAAAAACGGAGGTGGACCGGTGAGCGACTTATCGTCGAACAAAGCGTCAGACAAGCCGCGGGCGCAATCGCCGCGCGGCATTGAATTCCTGCGCGCCTGTCTGCGCATCCGCGAGTTGAACGTGCTGTCGGTGCTGTTGCTGGTGGGCCTGCTGATCAGCTTCTTCTCGCCGTATTTCCTCACCACCAACAACCTGATGGGCGTGTTCCGCTCGTTCTCGCTGGTCGCGCTCATGTCGATCGGCATGATGCTCGTCATCATCACGGGCGGCATCGATCTGTCGGTCGGCTCCGTGATGGGCCTGTCGTCGCTCGTAACCGCGCTCGCGTTTCAGCACGGCCTGTCCGCATTCGTCGCGGTGCTGTCGGGGCTTGCCGTGGGCGTGATCGTCGGCAGCTTCAACGGCATCATGATCACGTGGATTCAGTTGCCGCCCTTCATCGCGACGCTGGGCACGTTGTCCATCGGGCGCGGGTTGATGTACATCATCACCAAAGGCGTGCCGGTCACGCCGGACGTTCCCGATCCGTTCACCTTCATCGGCCAGGGCTATATCGGCTTCGTGCCGTTCCCCGTCGTCATTCTGCTCGCGATGACCGTGGTGTTCTCCGTCGTCATGCGTCAGACGCGCTTCGGCCGTCATGTCTACGCGACAGGCGGCAACGAAGTGGCCGCGCGGCTGTCGGGCGTGCGAACCGCTCGCGTCAAGTTTGCAGCGTATGTGCTGTCCGGATTGATTGCGTCGATGGCGGGCGTCATCGCGTTCTCGCGCTTCGTATCGGCAGAGCCGGCCTCGGGCTTCGGCGCGGAACTCGACGTGATCGCGGCGGCGGCTATCGGCGGCGCGAGCCTGTCGGGCGGCGCGGGCAGCGTCGAAGGCGCGATCATCGGCGCCGCGCTCGCCGGCATCATCACCAACGGTGTGGTGCTTCTCAACATCGATACCTATGCGCAGCAGGCCATTACCGGCTGCGTGATTCTGATCGCAGTCAGCATCGACATCTGGCGCGTGCGCCGCAAGGGACGTTGATTCCTGTTCATTCCAATAAGGAGACAAGCATGAAAACCACGCCAAGGATTATCGCGAGCATGATGTTTGCACTGTGCGCCGCGTTCGGTAGCACAGCAAATGCGAAGGAAGCGAAGGACATTTCGGTGGCGGTCATTCCGAAGGTGGCCGTGCCGTTCTTCGACGACTGCAACAAGGGCGCGCAGTCCGCCGCGGACAAGGCCGGCGTCAAGTATCAATGGGTCGTGCCGCAGAACACGCAGGGTTCCACGCAGGTGCAGATCATCGAGGACCTGATATCGCGTCATGTGGACGGCATCGCCATTTCGGTGAACGAGCCGAAGTCAGTCGAGAGCGTGATGAAGCGCGCGGCCCAAAGCGGCGTGAAAGTGCTGACGTACGATTCCGATTCGCCCAAGAGCGGCCGCTCGATGTACATCGGCACGAACAACGTGCAGGCCGGGGAGACGATGGCCGACACGATGGGACGCGCATTGAACGGCAAAGGGGAAGTCGCGATCATCACCGGGCAGCTCGGCGCGGTGAACCTCAACGAGCGCATCACGGGCATCAAGAAGGGCTTGGCGAAGTATCCGGGCATCAAGATCGTCGAGACGCAAGGCACGGATGACGACCTGGCGCGTGGCGTATCGGTCGTGGAGACGACGCTGCGCGCGCATCCGAACCTCAACGGCATCTTCGGCGTGAGTCAGGTCGGCGGACCGGCGGTAGCGAAGGTGCTCAACACGAAGGAATTCGGCGCGATGAAGGGCAAGCTCCAGGTGCTCGCCTTCGACGATCTGCCGGATACGCTCAAGGGCCTGAAAGAAGGCTATATCCAGGGGATCATGGTGCAGCGTCCGGTGACGATGGGCTCGCTCGCGGTTCAGCATCTCGTCGCGCAGATCCAGGGCAAGGAGACGCAGGAGAATGACATCGATACCGGCGTCACGGTGGTGACGAAGGACAACATCGGCAGCTACACGAAATGACGTCCGCCGGCGATCGCCCGCAGCCCTTCCTGACGATGCGCGGCATCTCAAGGACGTTTCCCGGCGTGAAGGCGCTAGACCGCGTCGATCTCGAGATTTGCCGTGGCGAAGTGCTCGCGCTGGCGGGCGAAAACGGCGCGGGCAAGAGCACGCTCATGAAGGTGCTGACGGGCGTGTATGCGCCGGACCCGGGCGGCGTCATCGTCGTGGAAGGCCGCGAAGTGACGATCGCCGACAACAACCATGCGCGTGCGCTCGGCATCAACATCATCTATCAGGAACTGGCGGTCGTCGAAAATCTGACGATCGGCGAGAACATCTTCCTCGCGACGGAGCCGCGTACACGCTTCGGCCTGATCGATCGGGCGCGCATGTATCGCGAGGCGCGCGATGTTCTCGAGATGATCGACATGGACGTCGATCCGGCCACGCGCGTCAGCGAACTGAGCGTCGGCCAGCGGCAGATGATCGAGATTGCGAAAGCGCTGTCCGCGCAATCGAAAGTCATCGTGATGGACGAGCCGACCGCATCGCTCAGTCATCACGAGACGAGCGTGCTGCTCGGACTCGTGAAGCGCCTGCGGGAGCGAGGCATTGCGGTCGTGTACATCTCGCACCGGCTCGAAGAGATTTTCGAGCTTGCGGATCGCGTGACGGTGCTGCGCGATGGCCGTACCGTCAGCACGATGCCGATCGCGCAGGTCACGCGCGAAACGCTCGTGCGCCAGATGGTGGACCGCGAACTGAGCGAGTTATACGGCGAGCCGCAATCGCACGCGAGCGAGGAGCGGGTGCTCGAAGTGCGCAACCTTACGCTCAGGCAGAAGAAGGCCGCCGACGCGCGCATCCGCGACATCAGCTTCACGCTGCATCGAGGAGAAGTGCTGGGCATTGCGGGGCTGGTCGGCTCGGGGCGCACCGAGATCATGGAGATGATCTTCGGCATGCGTCCATCGACCGGTTCGATTTTGATGGAAGGCGTTCCGGTCGCGATACGCAATCCGCATGACGCGATTCGCGCGGGCATCGGCTTCGTCACAGAGGATCGCAAGGCGCAGGGCCTCGTGCTCGGCATGAGCGTGCGCGAGAACTTCAGTCTCACGCATCTCTCGCGCTATTCGCCGTTTCAGTTCGTGCAGCATGCGCGCGAGCGTTCGAGCTGCATGGAATACGTGCGGATGCTCGGCATCAAGACGCCCGGCGTCGAGCAGAAAGTCGTAAATCTTAGCGGCGGCAATCAGCAGAAGGTCGTCATCGCCAAATGGGTGGCGCGCAATCCGAAGGTGCTGATCGTCGATGAACCGACGCGCGGCATCGACGTGGGCGCCAAGGCCGAAGTGCATGCGCTCATTGCGCGGCTTGCGGCGCAAGGCATCGGCGTGATCGTGATCTCGTCGGATCTGCTGGAAGTGCTGGCCGTGAGCGACCGCATTCTGACCGTGCGCGAAGGGCGCATCAGCGGTGAGCTGCACCGCGCTGAAGCATCGCAAGAGAAAGTAATGGCGCTTGCCACGGCCTGATTTTCAACCGAACAACGTTTGAGCCAAACATGACCAAGATCGTCGTTGTGCATACCGGACCCGTGACCGTCGAGCCGCTCAAGGCGCAATTCGCGCAACAGATGCCGGATGCGCGTGTCGTCAACATCGTGGATGACAGTCTGCTCGTCGACGTGCGCGCAGCCGGCCGCCTGACGCCCGAAGTGACCCGGCGTCTCTACAGCTATATGTCGAGCGCGCAGGATATGGGCGCGGACATCATCCTGAACGCGTGCTCGTCGGTCGGCGACGCGACGGATGTGCTGCGCGGACTCATTCGAACGCCCATCGTCAAGGTGGACGAAGCCATGGCGGAGGAAGCGAGCGCGCTCGGTGCGCGTATCGGCGTGGTGGCGACGGTGTCGACCACGCTCGAACCGACGGTCCGTCTCATCCGCACGAAAGCGGCCGAGCACGCACGCGAGATCGAGGTGACCGAATGCATCGCGCAAGGCGCATTCGAGGCGCTGCTTGCGGGAGACGCCGCACGCCACGATGACATAGTGAGGCGCGCGATCATCGAGCTTGCCGATCGTGTCGACGTGGTCGTGCTGGCGCAAGTGTCGATGGCGCGGCTGCTCGCCGCGCTCGGCACGCTGCCGGTGCCGGTGCTGTCGAGTCCGCAAAGCGGCGTGGCCGCAGTTCGGCGCGCACTCGCGCAGAGCGCCTAGACAGCCGCGAGCGCGTGCGTCTTGCCGATGAAGCGCGACACGAATGCCGGCGTCAGCACGATCTTCCGTTCGCGCATATCGACGAGACCTTCGGCCCGAAGATCGCTGAAGTGCCGGTTCACCGATTCGCGCGACGTGCCGATGAATTCCGCGAGCTTGTCCTGCGCGATCGGCAAGTCGATGAGAATCGCATCGCCATGATCGGCGTAGTCGCAGGCGGTGCCGACCTGTCCCGAGAACATCACGAGGATGTTGGTCAGCCGCTTGCGCACGTCGTGCAGTGAGAGGTTCTCGATCAGCTGCTGCGCTTCCTGCCAGCGCAGATAGTGATTGCGCAACACGAACTGATTGATGACGTCATAGCGCGCGAGCAGGTTCTTGAAGTCCTGCTTGCGGATATAGCACACCATGCTCGGCGCAAGCGTCTGCGCATGATGCGAATAGTTGGCCTGATTGAGCACGTCGCCATCGCCGAAGATCATGCCGGCCTTGACGAACGCCAGTGTGATCTCCTGACCGTCCTCCGTCAGCCGATACAGCCTGACGCTGCCGCTCTTGAGCAGATAGACATGCTCGCTGCATTCGTCCGGACGATAAACGATGCTGTTCTTGCGCAGCGTGCGATGGTCGCTGAAGGCGGGCATGACCTCATCGAGGCAATGTCGCTGGATGAGAGAAAGCAGTTCGCTCTTGCCGACAAACCACATTGCCGTCTCCTTAAGGTTTCCTTGCTATGGGCTCTCTTTCCGGGCGCGTTGTAATCGGCGCACGAGGAACCCTTGCTTCAGGACGCGCCCATTCTACACATCGAACGATTTCGCGCGCTTGGGGCTTGAGTGTGTTTTACCGCGCATTGTCATCGGCGAACGCAACGCTCGTTATTGCATTGCGGCAGGCTCGCGACGCAAGCGGAGTCAATGATTCGCTCGGGAAATTGCTGCGTCCGCGAAAGAAAAACGCCCGTTTCCGACGTCGCGCGCCTACGGGAAAGTCCTAGCAAGAACATCAGACGTCTGATGTATATTTGACGCCGGGCCACTTGCGAGAGCACCATGCGTCTAAGCGTCGAACGTTCGATGAGCGAGAAGATTCAGGACTCGCTCCTCACGATGATCCGCGAGCGCAAACTCAAGCCCGGTGACCAGATACCCACGGAAATCGAGTTGTGCGAGCTGCTCGGCGTCGGACGTTCGAGCTTGCGTGAAGCAGTCGCGCAGATGATCTCTCATGGACTCCTGGAACGCGTGCAGGGCCGGGGCACCTTCATCAGACAAATTTCGCTCAAGCTGCAGGGCGGGCTGGATGATCTGATGTCCGTGACCGACATGATCAAGAGCGTCGGCGCGGTGCCGTCGACGAGCCGGATCCAGATGGACACCATCGCGGCGTCGGAGAGTCTTGCGGAAAAGCTGGGCATTCAGGCGGGCGGCGCATGCCTGCGCATCGAGCGCGTGCGCCGCGCGGACGATGCCATCGCGGCGTACTGCATCGACACCATTCCGAAGACGCTGTTCGATGCCGCGGACGGAGAGCTGGGCGAATCGCTCTTCGGCATGTTCGCGCGTGCCGGGCGGCGTTTGTCGCATACCCATACGTCGATACAGCCGACCATTCTCACGCCGCGCGATCTGCCCGAACTGGGCGATGGCTTCGGCCTGTTTCTGCTGCTGGACGAAGTGGATTTCGATCAGAGCGGCCAGCCGCTTTGCTATAGCAACGACTACTACAACACGAGCATCTTCAAGTTCGATCTGGTGCGCAAACGTCGCTGAAGCGTGTCGATGGCTTGCGCTTTGCAACACATCGGAGGAGACACCGATGGAGTTCGAGGCATTCACCGCGTCGGCGCTTGCCGATTACCTGGGCGGCATCGCCGAGGTGCGCGCCCGTCTGGGCGATCCCGACGATCTGGAAGTCGTCGAAGTAGGCGACGGCAATCTGAACTTCGTGTACTTCGTGACCAATGCGAAGGCGCGGGAGCGCAGCGTCGTCGTCAAGCAGGCGCCGCCGTTTCTGCGGCTCGTCGGGAAGAACTGGCCGCTGTCGTGTCAGCGCATGGACCATGAAGTCGCGGCGTTGCGCCGCTTCGGCGCGCTGTGTCCGCAACACGTGCCGCAGGTCTATCACGCCGATGGCAAACGCTTTCTGATGGTCATGCAGCATCTGTCGTCGCATCGCATCTTGCGGCACGGGCTGATGGATGGCGTCACGTATCCGTTGATGGCCGATCATCTGTCGACGTATCTCGCGCAGATGCTGTTCTTCGGCTCCGATCTGTATCTTGCGCCCGACATCAAGAAGCAGGCGGTGGGCGGCGCGGTCAATGCCGAGCTGTGCCGGATCACAGAAGATCTGGTCTTCACGTTCCCGTTCGAAGACCATCCGTCCAACGTCTACAGTCCGGCGTTGCCGAAGTCGGCGCTCGAACGGCTTCGCACCAGCGACGCGTTGCGCATGGCCGCAGCCGACATGAAGTGGGCCTTCATGAATCATGCGGAGACCTTGCTGCATGGCGATCTGCACACCGGCTCGATCATGGTCAACGAGCGCGAGACCTATGTGATCGATCCGGAGTTCGCGTTCTACGGGCCGATGGGTTTCGACATCGGCGCGCTGATCGCGAATCTCTTGCTCGCGTATTTCTCGCGTGACTATCACGGCCGCCTCGATGGGGGCGATCCCGTCGCGTATCAGGAATGGCTGCTGGAGCAGACCACGCGCATCTGGAACGGCTTCAGCGCGAAGTTTCTCGCGCTGTGGCGCGATCACGAAAACCGCAGCGGCCGGCCTTTCATCGGCGGATCGGCGGATAGCCGCGCGGTCGATGCATATCGCGCGCATTTCATGCGGCGGCTGCTCGCGGATACGCTGGGCTTCGCGGGCTGCAAGATGATCCGGCGCATCGTCGGCATGGCGAAGGTGGCGGAGATCACGGGCATTCCCGATGCCGAACTGCGTGCGCAAATCGAAGTGCGCTGCCTGCGCTGCGCCGAAGCGCTGCTCGTGCAGCGAAACGCGCTCACCGATATCGAAGACGTCGTTATGCTCGCGCGCGACATGGCGCGCGATGCCCTCGCACAACGCTGAACGGAGCATCAATGGATTCGCAGACCTTGTTCCCGACGCTGGCCCCGACCATCGAATGGCGTGACGGCAAGCTGTTGCTGCTCGATCAGACGCGCCTGCCGCACGAGATCGTCGTGGAACACGTCGCCGATGCCGCCGAGGTGTGGCGCGCGATCCACGAACTGCGCGTGCGCGGCGCGCCGGCCATCGGCGTCGCGGCGGGCTATGGCTTGTGCGTCGCGATGCAGGACGCCCGCACGTTGCCGGTGGCGCAGTTTCGCGCGGAACTCGGACGGCGCGCGGCGTGGCTCGATACCGCGCGTCCGACCGCCGTGAATCTCAGCTGGAGCCTCGGGCGCATGATGAGGCGCGCGCGCGAATGCGATACGCAGGACACGGCGGTGCTGTACGACGTGCTCGTCGATGAAGCGACGCGCATCCACGAAGAGGACATCGCGCTGTGCGAAGGCATCGGCGTGCATGGCATGTCGCTGATCGGCGAGGGAAATGGCGTGCTCACGCACTGCAATGCGGGCGCGCTCGCGACGACCGGTCTCGGCACCGCTACCGCCCCGATCTATGCGGCGCATCGCGCGGGCATCGCGTTCAGCGTCTTCGCCGATGAAACGCGCCCCTTGCTGCAAGGCGCGCGCCTCACCGCGTTCGAACTGCAGCAGGCGGGTGTCGACGTCACGCTCATCATGGATGGCGCCGCTGCATCGATCATGTCGCAGGGGCTGGTCGATCTCGTCATCGTCGGCACGGACCGGGTGGCCGCTAACGGCGACTTCGCGAACAAGATAGGCACGCTGGGCCTCGCGATCGCCGCGCGCCATTACGGCATCCCGTTTTATGTCGCGTGCCCTTCGTCGACGCTGGACTTCTCGACGGCGACGGGCGAACGCATCGAGATCGAGGAGCGCTCCGGCGCCGAAGTCACGCACCTCGCGGGGCAGCGTGTCGCGCCCGAGCACATCAAGGCGCGCAACCCCGCGTTCGATGTGACGCCGCATACGCTCGTGACCGGTTTCATCACGGAACGCGGCATCGTCGAGGCACCGTTCGAACGATCGCTAAAAAGCCTCTTCGCCGCCGAAGGCAGCGCGGCATGAACACGACGAATGAAGATGCGCTGCGCCAGGGCATCGTCGACACGGCGCTCGAAATGGAACGGCTCGGCATCAATCAGGGGACGTCCGGCAACGTCAGCGCGCGCTTCGGCGATGGCCTGCTGATCACGCCGAGCGGCGTTCCGGCGCGTGAGCTGAGTGCCGAAGGCATCGTCTATTTGCCGCTCGACGTATGCGACAGCGACGACGTGCTGCGCGTCCAGCGTCCGTCATCGGAATGGCGGATTCATCGCGACCTGCTGCGGGCGCGTCCCGAGATGCATGCGGTCGTGCACACGCATTCGACGGCGGCAACGGCGCTCGCGATTCAGGGCCGCGAGATTCCGGCTGTGCATTACATGGTCGCAGCCGCGGGCGGCGCGTCGATTCGCTGCGCGCCGTATGCGCTCTTCGGCACGCAGGCGCTGTCGGATCACGCGCTCGCCGCGCTCGAAGGACGACGGGCGTGCCTGCTCGCGCATCACGGCGTCGTGGCGCTCGGAGCGGATTTGCCGCGCGCCGTGTGGCTCGCGCATGAAGTGGAAGTGCTCGCCAGGCAATACCTGCTGGCGCTGCAACTCGGCGCGCCGCCGGTGCTGACCGGCGAGCAGATGCATGAAGTGCTGGAGAGATTCAAGACGTACGGCAAGCGCAGCAAAGACGACTGACATTCGCGACAAGACATCAAGCTAACTGCAATGAACAACTCGTAAAAAGGAGACAGTCATGGCCTGGAGTTCAGCACGGTTCGATAGTTGGGGAACATTCGGCAAGTCAACCGGGGCATTGCTGCTGTGCGCAGCGGCGCTCGCGGGATGCAACAAGAGCGAGAACGCGTCGTCGGGCAGCAGCGCCAGCAAGAGCGCGAGCGACAGCGCAAGCTCACCGGCGAGCGCGCCGGCCCCGGCCCCGGCTGCGGCAAGCGGCAGCAAGCCGAAGATCGGCTTCTCGATCGCGACGTTGAACAACGCGTTCTTCGTGGGCCTGAAGGCTGGTGTCGAGCGCGGCTCGAAGGAGCAGAACTTCGACCTCGTGCAGACCAACGCCAACGGCGATGCGCAGCAGCAAGTCAACGACGCGCTCAACCTGCTGAGTCAGGGCGTGACCGCGCTCGTGCTCAATCCGATCGATTCGAAGGCGATCATTCCGGCGGTCGAGAAGGCGAACCAGATGAACGTCCCGGTCTTCACGCTGGATCGCGGCTCGGATGGCGGCAAGGTGACATCGTTCGTCGCATCGGACAACGTCGCCCTCGGCCAGACGGCGGCAAAGTGGATCGCGGAGCAGTTGAAAAAGCGCTACGGATCGGAGAAGGGCAACGTCGTCGATCTGATCGGTCTGGTCGGCACCACGGCGGCGACCGACCGCGAGAAGGGCTTCAGCGACGAGATCGCGAAGTATCCGGACATCAAGGTCGTCGCACGTCAGGAAGGCGCGTTCGATCAGGAGAAGTCGCTCAACGCGATGACCAACATCCTGCAGAAATATCCGCAGATCGACGCGGTGTTCGGCGCGAACGACGACAACACCGTGGGCGCGGAGAAGGCCATCGACAACGCGGGACGTTACAAGCCGCTCGACGACAAGGCGCACATCATGGTGATCGGTGCGGACGGGACCGCGCAGGCGCTCTCGGCGATTCGCGCGGGCAAGCAGGACGCGACCATCTCGCAGAACCCCATCAAGATGGCGGCGAAGTCCCTGCAGTTCATCGCGGACTACAACGCGAAGAAGGACGTGCCCGCGAACTATGCGTGGCCGACCATGCTCATCGACAAGTCCAACATCGACTCGGATGCGGTCAAGCAGTATGGCCTGTGGTCCGAGGAAGTGAAGCAGTAAGGCCAACCGGCGGCCGCGCGTGCAGCACACGCGCGGCCGCGAGCGGAATGCGAACATGACAGTCGAAACCGAAGCGCGGACGCGCATGCCTTCGAGCACGAAGGCGCCGCTGCTGCGCATGCAAGGCATCGTCAAGAGCTTTCCCGGCGTGAAGGCGCTGCGCGGCGTCAGTCTCGAACTGCACGCCGGTCACGTGATGGCTATCGTCGGCGAGAACGGCGCGGGCAAGTCGTCGCTCGTGAAGACTCTGTCCGGCGCTTACGAGCCGGACGAAGGCGACATCGAAATCGACGGCAGGCCGCTTGCGCGCGGCACCAATGCGGCGATCGACGCGGGCGTGGCCGTCATCTATCAGGAGCTGTCGCTCATCAACGACATGACGGTCACGGAGAACCTGTTTCTCGGCCGGATGCCCGCGAGGAACGGCTTCGTCAGGCAGCGCGAGGCGCATGCGATGGCCCGCGAGGCGCTGGCGCGCGTGGGCCTCGACAACGTGCCGCCGTGGATGCGTCTCGGCGATCTGCCGCTCAACAAGCGGCAACTGGTGGAAGTGGCGAAGGCGATTGCGCGCGATGCACGCATCCTCGTGATGGACGAGCCGACCGCCGCGCTGCAGAGTCACGATATCGAGAATCTGTATGCGGTCGTGCGGCGATTGCGCGAAGAGGGCATGGGCATCATCTTCATCTCGCATCATCTGGAAGAAGTCTTCGAACTGGCGGACTCGGCAGTCGTGATGCGCGATGGCGCGACCGTCGGCGCGCGTCCCATGTCCGAATGGACCGAAGCGGAACTCGTGCAGGCGATGGTCGCGCGCAATCTTGAATCGTTCTATCCGTGGGAGCCGCGCGAGTATGGCGACGTGGTGCTGGAGGTGCGAAACCTCGCGAGCGCACCGCTTCTGCGCAATGCGAGCTTCACGGTGCGTGCGGGCGAGATCGTCGGCATTGCGGGCATTGCGGGCGCGGGACGCACGGAGTTGCTGAAGACGATTTTCGGCGCGCTGCCCGCCACCCACGGCGAGATCGTCGTGAAAGGCAGGAAGGTCACGAATCATTCGCCGACGGAAGGCGTGCGCCACGGGCTCGTCTATACGTCGGAGGATCGCAAGCTCGAAGGGCTCGTGCTCGATGCCAGCATCGAAGAGAACATCGCGCTGTCGAGCCTGAAGGCGCTCGCGAGCGGTGGCTTCGTGCGCGGCGCGAGAAAGCGCAAGCTCGCGCAGGACGCGAGCACGCGCTTCGGCGTGCGCGCCTCGTCTGTGTTGCAGGTCACGGGCACGCTGTCGGGCGGCAATCAGCAGAAGGTCATTCTGGGCCGCGCCACCGCGACGAATCCCGCCGTCATCATGCTCGACGAACCAACGCGCGGCATCGACGTGGGCGCGAAGACCGAGATTTACGCGCATATGGTGAAGATGGCGCGTGCGGGCGCGGCAGTCATCATGGTCAGTTCCGAGTTGCCCGAATTGCTCGGCATGTCGGATCGCGTGCTGGTGATGTATCGCGGCAGCATCGTGACCGAAATCGCACGCGACAAGGCGAACTCGGAAACAGTGATTCAATGGGCAACGACAGGAGCAGGCGCATGACATCCACGGCAGCCAACCGGGCGGACACGGAAGCGCTGTCGCGCCGCGTGATCCGTCAATTGAGAAGCGGCATCGGGCCACTGTTCGCCGCGCTCGTCATCATTTGCGTGGCGTTGTCGATCGCATCGCCGGAATTTCTGACGACGAGCACGCTCACCAACATCATGGTGCAGGTGTCGGTCGTCGGCATCGCGGCGGTCGGCGGCACCTTCGTGATCATCACGTCGGGCATCGATCTGTCGGTGGGATCGCTCGTCGCGCTGACGGGCATGGTCGCCGCGACCTTCATGGCGGGGTCGAGCCCGGATGCGGTCGGTCTCGGCATCGGCGGACTCTTCATCGCGCTGGCGACAGGCGCGGCGGTCGGCGCGATCAACGGCTTCGCGATTTCCTGGCTGCGGCTCGTGCCCTTCATCGTCACGCTCGCCGCGATGGCAATGGCGCGCGGCCTCACGCTCGCCATCTCCGACGGCCGCACGAAGTTCGATTTTCCGAGCGCGTTCACGGTCTTCGGCGCAAAGGCGATTGCCGGCTTGCCGATGCCGATGATCGTCATGCTCGTCGTGTTCGTCATCGGCCATGTCCTGCTGCGCAAGACGACGTTCGGCCATCAGGTGTTCGCGGTGGGCGGCAATCAGGAAGCCGCGCGGCTCGCGGGCATTCCGGTCCGTCGCGTGGTGTTCCTCACGTACATGCTCGCGGGCGTGACGGCGGCGATCGCGGGCATCGTGCTCGCGGGACGCCTGAATTCGGCATTGCCTTCGGCGGCCAACGGACTCGAACTTCAGGTGATCGCGGCCATCGTGATCGGCGGCACGTCGCTCGCGGGCGGACGCGGCTCGATCGTCGGCACGTTCATCGGCGTCGTGCTGATCGGGGTGATCAACGTCGGGCTGTCGCTGCTCGGCGTGAACCCGTTCTGGACGCAATTCATACAGGGCGGCGTGATCTTCGCGGCGGTCCTGCTCGACGCGTTGAGTCAGCGGCGCAAGCTGTGACGCGCGCATGCCCCTTGCCAAACACGCAATCAAAGGAGACACGAGAATGAAGAAGATCATCAACAACCCGGACACTTTCGTCGACGAAATCATCGACGCGTTGTTGCTCGCGCATCCGAAATGGATCAAGGCGGCGAACGCCGACAAGCGCGCGCTGGTTCGCGCCGATGCGCCGAAAGCGGGCCGCGTGGGTATCGTGACGGGCGGCGGCTCGGGCCATATGCCGGGCTTTCTCGGCTACGTCGGCGAGGGGTTGTGCGGCGGCGTGGCGGTGGGCAACGTGTTTTCGTCGCCGTCGTCGGAGCAGATTTTCGAAGCGACCAAAGGCGTTAACGGCGGCGCGGGCGTGCTGTACGTGTACGGCAATTATGGCGGCGACGTGCTGAACTTCGATCTCGCATCCGACCTCGCGGACGCGGAAGGCATCGACATCAAGACCGTCGTATTGACGGACGACGTGGCATCGGCGCCGAAGGAACGCGCAGCCGACCGGCGCGGCGTGGCGGGCATGGTGTTCGCATTCAAGTGCGCCGGCGCGGCGGCCGAGCGCGGCGATTCGCTCGATGAAGTGGCGCGCATCTGCGCCAAGGCCAATGCGAACTGCCGCACGATGGGCGTGGGCCTGTCGCCGACGATCCTGCCCGCGGCGGGCAAGCCGACGTTCACGCTGCCGGATGGCGAGATGGAAATCGGCATCGGCATCCATGGCGAACCCGGCACGCATCGCGGCGCGCTGCAATCGGCCGATGTCATCGCGGACAACATGATGCGCCAGATTCTCGACGATCTCGACGCGCCGAAGGGTTCGCGTCTTGCGCTGCTCGTGAATGGTTTGGGCGCGACGCCGCTCGAAGAGCTCTATCTGCTATACCGGCGTGCGGCGAAGGTCATCGCCGGCGATGGGCTGACGGTCGCGTGGTCGTATGTCGGCGAGTATGTGACGAGCCTGGAAATGGCGGGCGCATCGATCACGGTCATGCTGCTCGACGATGAACTCGAAGCGCTGCTGGCCGTGCCGGCGCATTCGCCGTTCTTCCGTGAAGGCACGCGCGCTTGATAAGGATGGCGAAATGACAACGACGAAGCAACTGATAGACGTTGTGAGCCGCGCATTGAGCGCGCTCCCCGCGCATGCCGACGAATTGCGCGACCTCGATGCCGCTCTCGGCGACGGCGATCTCGGCATCACCGTGCGCGCGGGGTCGGAAGCGGTCGTGAAGGCCATCGGCGTTCTGCCGGAGGAGGCGAGCGTCGGCGACGTGCTGCTCGCGGCGGGGAAGGCGTTTTCGACGGCCAATCCATCGACGTTCGCCGCATTGGTCGGCGGCGGACTGCTCGCTGCGGCCAAGACGATGCAGGGGAAGAACGAAATCGGCCGCGATGATGCGCTCGGCATCGGGCGGGCGGTGGCGGCGCGCATCATCGAGCGCGGCAAGAGCAATATCGGCGACAAGACCGTGCTCGATGCGCTCGTGCCGAGCCTCGACGTGCTCGAGCAATCGCAGGGAAGCGCGACGGATGCTCTCGATGCGATGATCGCGACGGCGGGCGAGCGTGTCGCCGAGACCGCGAAGATGCAGTCGCAGAAAGGGCGCGCGGCGTGGGTGCAGGAACGCAGCATCGGCCATCCGGATCCAGGCGCGACGGCTTATGTGCGGTTCTTGGAGGCTTTGCGCCGGGCGGTGGATGAAAGCGTTTGACGTCGATGGTGGGGCGCGGCGGCTATAGCGAAGGGCTGCGCCGCGTCTGCGTTGCGGAGTAATGGTGCGGCTATGCGGAGCCAGAGTTCGGGTCGGTGATGCGTGCGTCGTCCATATGTGATCTCTGATTGAGAAGCGCTTTGGTCTGTATCGGCAACACATCACGAACTCCAGTCGGTCCTTTCGCGGTCTCGTCCCTGAAAACGGCCTTCAGCATTGCTGCGCTGATTGGATCCGTCTTTCATCGTCAGTCTCTGAGCAACATCCGCAAGTTTTCCCTCACGACGCATTCGTGTCGCGATCGTGCGGGCGAACATGACGATGAGCGCATGTCTCGGGATTCGAACAACGATGGAGGCGTAAGGACAGCGGGACGATTCGGCTTCGCTGTGTCACATGTTCGATTTCGAGCATTGCTGGGGCCCGGCACGTTATGCGCGACCGTGAACGTCGATAGTGTGGGACGTTCAAAAGCGCACATCCATGCGACGAATGACCGAATAGCTCATCGAGCAATGAACTCATCCCCCGCGATGCAGGATAGGTGAATTAGTCCGTGCTTCCCGGAGGCTTAGTCCAGCAATCGCACAGCGTGATCAGACGTTGGGTGAGAGCACCCCGGCCGTCGGCAATACGGACGGTAGGCGACGGTGACGCAGCGCGCGGGACGAATGCATGCGCCGCCCGCCAATGCCGACCGGGAGCCGTTACATCCATGCTCTGTGAAGGGCTCGTCCGAGGGTTCACCGGCCCTTCGTCTCTCGACGCTCGTACCACCTTCCTGCGCTTTCAACTTCACGCCCTCACACCAGCGGCGATCTTCCTTTCCCGATTGAATGACGTTGAAAGAGTCGTCATGAAAAAGGGATAACATAGGGTATTACCCAGCCATCGGTGGATAACCCATGCCAAGCAAATATGCATTGAGCATCAGCGTGACCGAACATCTCTCCGCATTTATCAGATCGGAAGTGGCCACCGGTCGCTATAGCTCGGCTAGCGAAGTCGTCCGTGCGGGGCTAAGGCTATTGGAAGAGCAGGCGTCACACCGTGCTGCTTCGGGCGCCAAGACTGCTGCGCGATCGAAGCGACCGGCACGGGCGCATGGCAAGGCACGCGCTGCGTTGGAGAAAGCATGACATCAGTGGCCGATTTTCCGATCGTGGGCCTGGGCGCCTCTGCCGGCGGGGTCGAGGCACTGGAAGGCTTCTTTCGCGGTATGCCCGAGAAGCCCGGATTGGCGTGTGTGATCATCACCCATCTGAGCCCCGATCGCGAGAGCATGCTGCCGGAGATCGTGGCGCGCTTCACGGACATGCCGGTGCGCGTGATTACCGACAACACGGTGATCGAAGTCGACACTGTTTATCTGTTGCCGACCGACGCGGTGGTAAGCGTGGAGCATCGCAGGCTGCACGTACATGCGCAGGATGCACGTCGGCGGGAGCGCAGGCCCATCGATCTATTTTTCAGCGCACTGGCGACCGACGTCGGCGAATTGTCCGCCGGCGTGGTGCTCTCCGGCGGCGACTCGGACGGGACACTGGGCATCAAGGCCATCAAGGAGCGCGGCGGGCTCACTCTCGCGCAGGTGGCCGACGGGTTCGGTCCTCATCACGCCAACATGCCCGAGAGCGCAATTTCCAGCGGTCTGGTCGACTTTGCCATACCCGCAGAGAAGATGGGCGCCAAGCTGGCTCGTTTTGCAGCGGGTAGATTCATGCTCGACAAGCTGTCCGGAGCTTCCGATGCGCAAATCGAGAGTGCCGCTTTTGACGAAGCCCGCAATGCGATCTACACAATTCTGCGTCACCAGGTCGGCCATGATTTCAGCGGCTACAAGGTAAGAACCTTCCTGCGCCGTGTGCAGCGGCGCATGCAAGTCCTGGAGGTGGAGACGCCGGAAGCGTATGTCGCACGACTGTCCAACGACGCGCAAGAGGTCACGGCATTATTTCGCGACCTGCTCATCAATGTCACCAGCTTCTTTCGCGATGCTCAGGCGTTCGAAGCGCTCTCGGATGTTGTCTTACCGAAACTGTTCGAAGCGCGCGGTGTCAACGACACCATCCGCGTTTGGGTGCCCGGTTGTGCGACCGGCGAGGAAGTGTATTCCATCGCCATGCTCATGCGCGAGCACATGGACCGGTCCGACCAGGCGCCGCGTGTGCAAATCTTTGCGACCGATATCGACGACGCGGCGCTCGGCGTGGCGCGCTCGGCACGTTATCCGCTGCCGTTGCTGGATGGCGTGTCGGACGAGCGGCGCCAGCGATTTTTCATCCCCGACGGCAGCAGTTATGTTCTTGCAAAAGAAGTCCGCGATCTCTGCATCTTTTCGCCGCACAGCGTGATTCGTGACCCGCCGTTCTCGCGGATCGACCTTGTCTCGTGCCGCAATCTGCTGATTTACTTCGGCGCAGAGATTCAAAACCAGGTCATTCCGACTTTCCACTACGCACTTCGCCCCGATGGCTACCTGTTTCTCGGTACGTCGGAAGGCGTCAGCCAGTTCGACGAGTTGTTTGTACCGATCGAAAAGAAGCACCGGATCTTTCGCCGCCGCGCTGACGTGTCGCCGCAGCTTCGCGTGCCGCTGTCGGTGTCGTCGCTCAAGATCGGTCACATCGCCGGGCTTGCACCCGGCCGCCCTGCGCTGACCGGTGCGTCGCTGCGCCTCGTGGTCGATAACCACATGCTGGAGCGGTTCACGCCACCTCATGTGCTCGCTTCGCGCGATGGCGATGTGCTGTACTACTCCGCACGCACGGGCAAGTACCTGGAGGCCGCAGCCGGTGCGCCGACGCGCCAGCTATTCACCATGGCGCGCAAGGGACTGGGGCTCGATCTGCGTTCGGTGTTCCGCGAGGCCGTCGAGTCGGGTCGACAGGTCATACGCGAAGGCGTGGTGATCGAGAGCGAGGACGGCCGCGTACAGGAGATCAGCCTGACCGTCGAGCCGCTGACCGACCAGACCAACGGCGAGCGGATGTACCTCGTGGTCTTCAACGATCAGGGGCCCGTGCTTTCACGGGAAGAGGCGCTCATGCGCGCCCAGGCCACGCACGAGCGGACCGCCGTGCAGGTCGAGAAGGAGTTGCGCGACACCCGTGAACGCCTGCAGTCGATGATCGAAGAGTATGAGACTGCGCTCGAGGAGCTCAAGTCATCGAACGAGGAACTGGTGTCGGTCAACGAGGAAATGCAGTCGTCCAACGAAGAGCTGGAGGCATCGAAGGAAGAACTCGTGTCGCTCAACGAAGAGTTGCACACGGTCAACCTCGAACTGAGTCGCAAGATCGAGGCGCTCGATCGCTCGAACAGCGACTTGCAGAACCTGTTCGAGAGCACGTCGGTCGCCACCGTATTCCTCGACCGTAATCTCGTGATCCGTTCGTTCACGCCAGCGATGGACCGTATTTTCCACATTCGCGCGATCGACCGTGGACGTCCGATTACGGAGCTTGTGACCCGGCTGGATCTGCCCGGACTGGAGGCGGATATCGAAGCCGTGCTCAATACGGATACGCCGCGGGAGCGGCACGTGTGCAGCAAGGACAAGCTGACTCATTTCCTGATGCGCCTTGCGCCCTATCGAAACGGCGAGCGGAAATCCGATGGCGTCGTGGTTGCCTTCGTCGACGTAACGGGCATGGTGCATGCGGAAGAGCGGCAGAACGTGTTGATAGCCGAACTGCAGCACCGCACCCGCAACCTGCTCACGGTGATCCAGTCGATCGCACAGCAGACGCTCAAGCAAGACGTCGCACTCCAGACCTTCAACAGCCGCCTGGCCGCGCTCGGTCGTCTGCAAGGTCTCATCGGTGAAGCGGACGGCAACCTGATCAACCTCGGGGACATCGTGAAGCTGGAGTTCGATGCACTCG
This sequence comes from Caballeronia sp. RCC_10, assembly GCF_041360715.1. Lineage (NCBI taxonomy): Bacteria > Pseudomonadati > Pseudomonadota > Betaproteobacteria > Burkholderiales > Burkholderiaceae > Caballeronia > Caballeronia sp. RCC_10. Next base: position 109,583 of record NZ_JBFUPT010000002.1, on the reverse strand, counting down.
GCGTCGCAGGCAGCGACCGTATTGTGCTGAGAGGGCCGGTTGTGCCCCTTGGCTTTCGCAACGTGCAGACGATCGCGCTGGTTTTACATGAACTGACCACTAACGCGGTCAAGTACGGCGCCTTGAAGAACGAAGCGGCTCGGCTGGAGGTGCGCTGGAAGGTGGAGCCCAGAGGGCACGATGCCGCGTCTCTCGTCATCGACTGGATCGAAAGCGGTGTGTCGGTTCCACCCGACAGCTCGAAGACCGGTTTCGGGCGGCAGTTGATTGAGAAAGCACTGCGATTCACGCTGCGCGCGCGCACGAATCTCGCTTTCGCTCCGGATGGCGTGTCGTGTCACATCGAAATACCGTTACCGTCGGCGAACTCGCATGATGCATAGAGGGCGGACATGAATGAACAGGCGAGAATACTGGACGGTCGAAGAATCATGGTCGTCGAGGACGACTATCTGGTGGCGCTCGGGCTCTCAACTGTATTAGAGGAAGCAGGAGCGCACGTCGTCGGGCCGGTTGCCAGCGCGCAGGAAGCGGTCGCGCTGCTCGAAGAGGGGCGCGAAATTGTCGACGCTGCGGTTCTGGACGTCGATCTGAACGGCGAAAAGTCGTATCCGGTGGCCGATGCGCTCGCGTTGCGGGACATCCGTTTCATTTTTGCGACCGGCTACGGGGTCGATGCCCTGGCTGAAGGTTATCGACACTATCCGCGTTGTCAGAAGCCGTTCGATCATCAGGCAATCTTGAAGGCGCTAAAAGGCTGATGCGGACGAAGCACCTAGACGACCCGTGCGGCTGGTCGGATCGCTTCCTGAAATCGCTATGAGCATTAGGACAGTTTCGTCGATTGTCCGGATACCCGACTGAACACGGCGGCGCGTCCAGAACTGCCACGGCCTTGCGAGCGCAGGAAAGCGCGCCGATGCCTTGAGCGGCACATAGGCCACTTTCGCAGGATCGCCAAGCGCCGCCGCAGCCACTGCGCGGCAGAAGTCGGCATCCATTCCCGTCCAGCGCCCGGTATCGTCTTTGACCGAGAAGCCGTCGCTCCCTTCGCTCACGCCGCATCGCACCACGCCTCGGGCGCGTATCTGGGCGACCGTGTCGCCGTCCGCAGCGCAAGCTGCGCCGGTGAGGGCTCACGACGAGCATTGCTGCGCCGCACTGGACGATGCGCGCCATGCTCGACTCCCGGACCAGCGTTAGCGATAAGGTGGCTGCCACGGCAGCGCTCCCCGCCGACTGACCTCGCTTGCAAGCGCGAACCGTTCGAAGCCAGGGTCACGACAACTACTCTAGCAGTCGGAATTAGTTAGTTCCTGAACGAACTGGTGTTGCGCGCTATGCATCGCGGAAGTATGAGCGCCGTGCGCAACGAACGCTAAAGCCGCGTGGCAATCGCGGCGAGCAGCCTGTCGAGATGAACAGGTTTCGTGAAATGAAGATCGAAGCCGGCGGCCTTCGCCTTCGCAAGGTCCTCTTTCTGACCCCAGCCCGTTATCGCAACGAACAGGAGGTCAGAGCCCTGAGCGCTTTCCCGGATGCGCGCTGCAAGCTCGTACCCGGACATGTCGGGCAAACCAATGTCGAGCAGCGCCACGTCGAGCTCGTTCTCTCGCGCGATCAGCAAAGCGGACTTCGCATCGTCTGCACGCAAGACGGTATGACCATCCAGTTCGAGAAGCATGGAAAGGCTCTCGCCCGCATCACGGTTGTCGTCAACCAGCAGGATTCGACGCGGCCTGTTCTTGTGTGAGGACGCCGGCGGACGCTGGCTGTGCGACTGCGGGAGCGTCGACAAAGGCAATCGCACGATGAATTCGCTTCCCTGGCCGATGCCGGGACTCCGTGCCGAAGCAGTTCCGCCATGAAGGTCCGTGAGCATCTTGACGAGCGCCAGTCCAACTCCGAGCCCGCCCTCGGCGTATTGTTTGCCGCCGGACAGTTGCGTGAACAGGCCGAAGAGGGACGGCAGATCGGTTTCATCGATGCCGATCCCCGAATCGCGGACGACGATCACGGCCTCGCCGTCTTCCCGAAACGCCGAAAACCAGATGTTTCCGCCGGGCGGCGTATATTTCGCCGCGTTGTTCAACAGGTTCTGCATGATCTGCGACAGCCTCGTCGGATCGGCATCCACGGTGAGCGGTTCGGGCGGAGCGTCCACGGTGATGTGATGCGATGCCGCGGTTATTCTTGGCCGCGACGCTTCGAGCGCCGTTTGCATCGCCTCCGCGACGTTCACTGGCGCGCGGCGCAATTCGATCTTTCCTGCACTGATGCGCGACACGTCGAGAAGATCGTCAACGAGATGCGATAGCTGATTCAGCTGGCGATCCAGAACACCGTATCCCCATTGAACGCGGCCGGCATCGAGGCTCGGCGTTTTAAGCAGGTCCATCACGCTGCGCATCGGGGCAAGCGGATTCCTCAACTCGTGGGCCAGGGTCGCCAGGAATTCGTCTTTCTGCCGGTCTGCTCGTCTCAGTTGGTCCTTGACCTGGCGTTGTGCCTCGAGTGCGCGCTCGGCACGCGCTCTCGCCTCGACGAGTTCTTGCTCGAATCTATGCCGGTCGGTCAGGACCATGAACGCATAGTGGTCGAAGTCTCTGTCCTTGCTTCGGACACGGCGCACGTTGAGCAACATGGGAATGCGGTTGCGTTCGCGGCCCAGCAACTCGAGCTTCAGTTCGGCGACAGAGCCTTGCAACTCCAGTAGCGGTCCCCAGTGCGTTTGCTGAAACAGCTTCGCACCGACAGTCAGGATATCCGACACCTTGCGGACATTCACCAGCTCGTGCTGGCCGTAGCCGAGCCAACGGCACAGTGTCGAATTGACACGGAGGATGGTGCCGTCGATATGCGCGCTCAGCAGGCCGCATCCGGCGTGTTCGAAGGAGTCGTCGATCGAGAGCAAGCTAGGCCCCGCTCTGAAGACCGTGACCATGCAGGAACCGCTGGATCGCGTCGATGCTCGCGCCCGCTGCACTCAGGTGAGGGCAGTGCCCGATGTTATCGACGGTGCTGAGCGTGCTGCCGGGCATCATGCGATGCATGTACTCGCCTACGCATACCGGAGCGAGGAAGTCGTCGGTCGATTGCAGGATCAGGGTCGGCGTCGTGACCTTGGGCAGATCGCTCCGATGATCGGCAAGGAAGGTGACGCGGGCAAAGTGCCTGGCGATGTCGGGGTCTGTCCTGCAGAAGCTGTTGACGAGTTCGGCACTCAGTTCCGGCTGGTCCGGCGCACCCATGATGGCCGGCGCCATGCTGCTCGACCAGCCCAGGTAGTTCTGCTCGAGCGTCTCCAGAAGCTCTTCGATATCTTCCCGGTTGAATCCTCCGACGTAGCCCGCTTCGTTGATGAAGGAGGGCGAAGGTCCAACCATGACATTGGCTGCGAAGCGTTCGGGCCGCTCGATGGCGGCCAGCATGCCGATCATCGCGCTCACCGAGTGGCCGACGAAGATGACGGGACCGTCGCAGAGTTCGTCGATCAACTCCAGCACGTCCCGGGCATGCCCGCGCAACGACGAATACTTGTTGCGATCGTAGGCGGACAGATCAGACTTGCCGCTGCCGACGAGGTCGAACAGGAGCGTGGTGTAACCCGCGCTGAATGCTGGAGTCATTCTCCGCCACATGGTTTGGTCGCATCCGAATCCGTGCGCGAAGACCATGAATGGCCCGTGGCCGCTGATAGAAACGTTGTTTCGTTTTCGAATATTCATCGGGACGGCGGCGCCGTGTGACTGTTGAGAAGGCGACCAGCAAGGCGACGGGCTGAAAAGCGCCGTGAAAGGTAATACGGACAGAAACTTTGCGCCCCTGCCTGCAGTGAAATAATGTACAGCGCAGTTCACGGAGCGTCATCAATCATATCAGGGTGTGCTCGCGCGAGCCGGCGCGGTGCCAGGAGCCGACGCCAACCGGCGTGATCGAAGCTGCGTTCCCTAAAGCCGCCCGCGCGACGCAAGACGTGATGCGCGCGCCCAACACGGCAGCCTTCGCCGGCAGCGTCGGCGCGCCCGACCAGGGGTGACGTGATATGCTGCTCGGGTGTCACGCAGGAGGTTACAGTGTCATGGTTACGTCCACCGTCCATCGTGCTTTCGAGCCGGGCAAGCTGTGCCATCCCGGTCGATTGCTCAGCGAATTCGTGCTGCCGCAACTCGGTCTATCCGTGAGTCAGGCGGCCAGAGACCTGGGCGTGTCCCGACAGACGCTCCATCGAATCTTCGACGAAAGCGCTGCCGTTACGCCGGTGATGGCAATGCGGCTAGAGGCGCTGTGCGGCATTCCAGCCATGTTCTGGCTTCGACTCCAATGCGCGCACGATCTCGGCGACGCCCGCACATCGTTGACTGATGTGCTGCCTCTCATTCCCAAATACCGGCTTTCTCGCATGGCGATGAGGCAGCTCGGAGCAATCGATGGACACTAAGACTGTGACGCCGCACTACGCCCAGACAGGCGTGTCGGGACTCGACGACGTATTGGCGGGCGGCTTGACGAGAAAGAACGTATTCCTGCTCGAAGGAAGTCCGGGCACGGGCAAGACGACTATCGCGCTGAGTTTCCTGATGACCGGCGCCGCGTTAGGCGAGCCGTGTCTCTACATCACGCTCTCGGAGACCGAGATCGAGTTGCGAAACGGCGCGCGCTCGCACGGCTGGGATCTCGGGCATGCAATCAAGATTTTCGAAGTCAGTCCGTCGGAAAGTCTGCTCGACGCTGACCAGCAGCAGACGCTTCTCTACTCCTCAGACCTCGAACTCGGCGAAACGACGCGTTTGATACTGGCCGAATTCGAGCGCGTCAAGCCGAAGCGCGTGGTGATCGACAGCCTGTCCGAAATTCGTCTGCTCGCTCAAAGTTCGCTGCGCTATCGCCGGCAGATTCTTGCGTTCAAGCACTTCTTCGCGAGTCGCGATGCGACGGTGTTGCTTCTGGACGATCTGACGTCCGAGGCAACCGACATGACGGTTCACAGCGTGGCGCACGGCGTCATCAAGCTGGAGGAGTTGTCGCCCGAATACGGCGCGGAGCGGCGTCGCCTGCGCGTGCTCAAGTACCGGGGACAGCGGTATCGCGGCGGCTATCACGACTTCGCCATCAAGCACGGCGGTGTGGCCGTGTTTCCACGGCTCGTTGCCGGCGAACATCGCACCGGCTTTGCCCGCACCCAGGTGACGAGCGACGTGCCGGAACTCGACGCGCTGCTCGGCGGCGGCATAGAGCAGGGGTCGAGCACGCTCATTCTTGGGCCGGCAGGCACCGGGAAAAGCCTCTACGCCTTACAGTTCGTTGCGGCGGCCATCAGACGCGGTGAGAAAGCCGCGCTTTTCGTGTTCGATGAAGAACTCGGGCTGCTGTTCGACCGGGTCCGCGTCATGGGCATCGATCTCGAGGCGATGCAAAGCTCGGGCAATCTCCATATCGAACAAGTCGATGCCGCCGAACTGTCGCCGGGCGAATTCGCGCATCGCGTGCGCACCAGCGTGGATACCGCGCGCTCGAAAACCGTCGTCATCGATAGTCTCAACGGCTATCAGGCTGCGATGCCGGAGGAAAACGCACTCGTCCTGCACATCCATGAGTTGTTGCAGTACCTGAACCGTCAGGGCGCCAACACTTTCCTCACCGTAGCCCAGCACGGCCTCGTGGGCGACATGAAGGCGCCGGTCGACGTGACTTACCTTGCGGACACCGTGATTCTGCTTCGCTATTTCGAGGCGCTCGGCCGAGTCAGGCGCGCCGTCTCGGTCATCAAGAAGCGCACCGGAGCGCACGAGGAATCGATCCGCGAGTTCCGCATCGGATCGACCGGGCTCGTGCTGGGCGCGCCGCTCAAGGACTTCCAGGGCGTGCTGCGGGGCGTGCCCACGTTCGTTGGCAATTCGGCACCTCTGCTGACACCGAACGAAAGCGCGGAACCGAATGCCTGAACTCGATCGTTGTCCCGTGCTGATCCTGACGCCTTCCGGTCGCGACTTTGCTATCGCCCAGGCGCTCCTCGAGTCAACCAGCATCAGCTCGGAGGCCTGCGCGGATGTGCCGGAGGTGGCCGCCAGGTTAGGGGACGATGTCTGCTGCGTGGTCGCCGCCGATGAAGCATTGAACGGCGCCGATCTCACTGCGCTCACGCATTGGGTTTCGTCGCAGCCGGCGTGGTCGGACCTCCAGTTCATCGTCCTGACGCAGCGCAGCGCGGGAGCCGACCGCAGACCGATGGTGGCACGGCTGACGAAGGCGCTCGGCAACGTGGCGTTCGTCGAGCGGCCGTTCCATCCGACAACCTTTGTCAGCGTAATTGGAACAGCAGTGCGCGGCCGTCATCGGCAGTTCGAGGCGCGCGCCCGAATCAGGGAACTGCACGAAGGCGAAGCACGTTTGCTTACGGCGCTCACCGCCGGCAACCTCGGCTCGTGGGATCTGGACCTGGCGAGCCTGATGCTGACGGCATCATCCACGTGCAAGGCGATTTTTGGACGCGGCGAGCACGAGAGTTTCACTTACGCGGAGCTTCTTGCCAGCGTGCATCCGGAAGACCAGTTGCGGATGCAGGCAGCCATGAAGCGCAGCCTGGATACGGGCTCCGACTTCGCTATCGAATATCGCAATGTCTGGCCGAACGGCAGCGTGCATTGGGTCGATATCCGGGCGCGCGTCGTTCGCGACGACTCGGATCGCGTGTGTCAGCTTGTCGGCGTGTCATCGGACATTACTGCGCGAAAAACATCAGAGGACGAGTTGCTTCGTTTGAACGAGTCACTCGAAGTGAAGGTGAAGGAGCGCACGGCGCAACTCGAACATGCGCATCAAACGGTCCTTGCCGAGATTCGGCAGCGCGAGCGCACGGAGGAGCTTCTCCGACAAGTCCAGAAACTCGAAATGATCGGCCAGTTGACGGGCGGCATCGCGCACGACTTCAACAATCTGCTGATGGCGATCATGGCGAACCTCGAGCTCGCACGCAAAGACGTGGCGCCCGAGGAGCGGATCGGACGCCTGGTCGAAGGGGCGCTTCGAGGCGCTCAACGCGGCGCGGCGCTCACTCAACGCCTGCTCACCTTCGCGCGGCAGCAGGTCTTGAGAGTCGAGCCGGTGCAACTGACGACCCTGATGCATGGCATGGCCGACCTGCTCGAACGCTCGATAAGCTCGACGATCGAACTAACGGTCGATACAGCCGATGAGCTTCCCTACACGATGGTCGATGCGAATCAGGTCGAGCTTGCCATCCTGAACCTCGTCGTCAACGCGCGCGATGCAATGCCTCATGGCGGCAAGATCAGCATCGCTGTGGACGATGTCCATACATCGGGCGATACCGAACTGCCCGCGGGCCACTATGTGCGCATCCTGGTGAGCGACACGGGAACGGGCATGGACGCCGCGACGCTCGCGAAAGCCACGGAACCGTTCTTCACGACGAAGGAAGTAGGCAAGGGCACGGGGCTGGGTCTGTCGATGATTCACGGCCTGGCGCGCCAGTTGAATGGCGCGCTGCACCTGGCAAGCACGCCGGGAGCGGGCACGTGTGCATCGCTATGGCTGCCGGCGTATCAGCACGACGCGGGCGATGCCGACGTGAAGCGCGAGTCGCTCGACGATACGTCGCCTCACACGCTGTTCGAGCGCGCAACGATACTGGTGGTCGACGATGACCCGCTCATCTCGTCGAGCACCGCTTACCTCTTACAAGATTTGGGACAAGACGTTATCGAGGTGAATTCCGGCGCCGCGGCGCTGGAGATTCTTCGCAGCGGTCGCGCGGTCGACGTCCTGCTGACCGACTATTCAATGCCGAGGATGACGGGCGTCGAACTGGCCGGCGCGGCGCGCGCACTCCGACCGACGCTGCCCGTCATTCTCGCAACCGGGTACGCCGAGCTTCCGGAAGGACCGGAGGCCGCGCTTCCGAGACTGCGCAAGCCTTACGAGCAAAGTCAGCTTCTCAGGGAAATTGCAAGAGCCGTGTCGATGGGACGCTGACTTCACGGGGATGCGTCGATGCCGGGCAGACGTGCCGCATCGCGATAAACGGCGACGCCGCGAGACAGGGTCTCTTCCGTGGGCTGCTTCTGTCGCACGAGCCAGCGCGTTGTTGCGAACGCCCAGTAGCCGCGTGGTTCAAGCACAGGAATTGCTGCTACATGATGAGGAATGGCTCGGGACAAAGACGTGGGGGGAGAGGGTGAAGCCAACAGACGTTCTGTTTTTGATCGAGTCGTTGAACCGGCGCACACGCGAGTCGCCGGAATGGGCCGATAGATACCTGAGAGCCGAAGTACTCTTGCACGCTGAGTTGAGCGAGCAATGGTTGCAAGACAGTGAACAGCTTAAAGACGGGCTGGCCCGGACGCGTTTGTTAGCGAGGCTCGGACGTCCTCGTGCCGCACTTGCCCGGCTTGCGCTTCTCATGAAGACGCTGGCAGCAGTAGGTCTGAAGGCGGAGCAGGGCGTTGCTGCGTTTAGCGAGCCGCAGGCTGCCGGTTCCATGCCGACGCTGTCGCAGTCAGTCTGAGGAAAGATTCCTTCAAAAAGAGCAGCGGTTCGCCGAGGGCGGGCCTGAAGAATGCTCCCGTCATCTTTGATGCATCGCCGGTTGCCGACGACGCCCATTACCGAGGCACTTCTAAATGACCCCGATCATCGATACGTTCGGCATCGACCCGACGCCGCGCAGGGCAGACGGCGAATTCATGGCGCATGCAAAGATCACGACGCCTCGCAGGGATGGCGAACACCCTCAGGTTCTGATGAGCGGGGACCTGGCCGGATTCGATCAGCGAGGCGATGCCATTGCCTACGCTCGAGCGTGGGCGGCCCAATGGATTCACACTTACATCCAGGAAGGAACTACCGCGAAGCAGTAACGCGGTTGGCCGTCACTGCTTCCGCCTTTCGACAGAAAGGGCGTGATTCTTTACTGAAAGCGCGTTACGTACCGCGTTATCCCTTGCGCGGCTTCGATACGTACATTGCACTAGCAGCTTCCCGCTCTTCAGCGACTTAGGCGTGGCGTATGTCGCGTCGCACTTGGTAAAGGCCCGTTCATCGGCGATGACCCTGCCTGTTCGCAGGACGCGGACGGCAGCGAGCGACATCCTCTTATCGGAAGATTGGACGAAGAGTCGCGCCATAGCCAAGTCGTCGAACGCGCAGCGCATCAAAACCCCACTTCTGGACATGGACGCAATGGAACTCTACGTGAGCCCGAACGGCGACAGATGGTATCTGCACATCGATGGCGACGCTCCCCCGGTAGTCCGGCACGTGCCCAACCTCGCATCCGGTGGCCAGCCGAGCGAACAATCGGTCCCGGACTTTCTGGCGGCTAATCGTGCAACGCCGCAAGGAGAGGCACTTTTGCGATCCATCGGCACGCTCGCGGATAGCCCGGATGACAAACGAAGCGCTGCGCCGAGCCGGCCCATCGTCGAGGGACTTTTGCTTGCGGCCGTGCGAGTGAGGACATTCGCCGGTGCGCGCCATCTGACGAACGCCAGCGGCTTTTTCTTCGCTCGCGACGATCGGCTGTTTCTCGTGACGAGCCGGCACGTGGTTCACGACACGCCGAGCGAACATTTTCCCGACCGGCTGGAGATCGAACTCCATGTCGATGGCGCCAACCTCGGTGCGTCGACGTGGTTTTCGCTCCCGCTTTATGCCAATGGCGCCAGCCTCTGGCGCGAAGGCGCGGATGGAGGGGGCGATATCGACGTTGCCGTGCTGGAAGTGTTCAAGGAGCGGCTGCCGCCAACGGCAGTGTTTCAAGCGTTCGGCCCGGCGCATCTGCCTGATGCCGACGATGTCATGCCGGTCGGTCATTCCGTGCTGATCGTGGGCTTTCCGCTCGGGTTTCACGATTCCCTGCATCATCTGCCGGTGGTCCGGCAGGGCGTCATTGCATCGGCCTTCGGCCTGCGCTTTCAGGGCAAAGGCTGCTTCATCACCGATGCGCGGACTCATCGCGGCACGAGCGGCGCGCCGGTTGTCATGAGCGATTCGACCGCCGATACGCCGGATGGCAGTCGCGCCTTGCCGTGGAAGCTGCTCGGTATCCATTCGTCGACGATCGACATGGGCGGACGCGATCTGCAGGTCGACGAGTCCCTTGGCCTGAACAGCGCCTGGTATGCCGACATCCTCCTGGCACTGACGGAACCCGCTGAAGCAGCAGCAGTCACTCCGCTTAATGAAGACGACGGGCACGCCGCCCTGGACCCAGACAAGGAAAAGCTGGCGCGTGCCCCTCGCGATCCCGGCGACATGGAATAAGCTCGGCGCCGCGCATTCACGCGGAGCGTTCATTCAGCGTTGAAGATGTTTCGGTGAGCGAACTATTTGATGCAAGATGCAACTCATCCCCGATGATCCCGATGAGCGCTTCCGCCGCGGCGCTCAACGGGCGGCGCGGGTGGCTCACACACAGAATGTGCCGCACGATGCGCGGCGCGAGAATCGGGCAGGCGCGCAAGGTGCCGTGCCGCGCCGTACGCTCGACGACGATGCGCGGAAGGATCGTCGCAAAACGCGTGCTTTCGACGAGCTTGAGAATGGTCGACAGCACGTCGATTTCGAAGCGCGGCGCGAGCAGCACGTCTTCATGCTGCGCGGCGCTGTCTAGCACACCGCGCAGCCCGTGGCGCTTGGTCGGCAAGACGAGTTCCAGTTCGGGTAGCTTCGCGAATTCGATTGCGTGGGGAAGGTCGGGACCGTGCTCGGCGCTGGTGGCGAGCACCATCTCTTCATCGAGCAGCGGACGCGCATCGAGTGAAAGGCGGGCGCGCGGCTTGTTGGTGATCGCGGCATCGAGCTGACCGCCCGCCACCCAGTCGATGAACGTCGCGCTGTAGCCGTCGGCGACCGTGACTTCGACATCCGGATAACGCGCATGAAAGCGCGACAGCGAATCCGCGAGCACGCTCTCCGTCACCGACGCGATCAGTCCGATGCCCACGTGCCCCGTCACGACTTCCTCGCGCTGCACGAGTTGCTGCCGCGCGTGGGCGAGGTCGCGCATGATCGGCAGGAACAGGCGATACATGAGCCGTCCCGCCGCGGTCGGCGCCATGCCGTGCGCGCCGCGCTCGAACAATTGCTGATGCAATTCGTCCTCTAGCTTGGCGATCTGCATGCTCAATGCGGGCTGCACGATATTGAGCCGCTTGGCCGCCCGCGTCACGGAGCCATCTTCGAACAGCGCGATGAAGTACTGAATCTGTTTAAGGTCCATGTCTCGCTTGCGGCATCAGTGATGCTAATAGCTTTCGCTGGATTTATCACGCGGCATTCGTCGACGTCCCCGGACGCCCGTTGGGTGCGCGCCCACAAACAGGGACGTGTTTGCGCGGACTATTGATACGCACCTGTAAGGACACTGTCATCCGGGCTAATACCAATATAAGCGGTGATGATTCGCAGCATCAATAAACAGTATTAGAAGTTATGGGGCGATCTCGCTACGCTTCATCTCATGCGTTTGCTACGGCAGGCGCGCACGGATGGAGACACTAATGAATTTACGCGATGCCGCAACGAACGGCATGCCCTCGTTCTCGTGGGCCCCGGATCACGCCGACAGCGGCTCATTATCGCTGCGCGACTGGCTCGCGCATCTCGCGAAAACCGGCCGCGTCGCGACCATCGACAAACCCGTTGCACTCGAACACGCACTCGCTGCGACCGCGAAATGCCTCGATGGCAAGCAAGCGGCGATCTTCATGCAGCCTGGCGGCCATGCGATGCCTGTCGTGAGCGGTTTCATGTCGAAGCGCGCGTGGATCGCGGAGGCGATGGGCGTCGACGAATCCGGCGTGCTCGCGCGTTTCTCGTCTGCGGCCGCTGCGCCAGTGGCATCGAAACTCGTCGCACGCGAAGACGCGCCCTGTCAGCAAGTGGTGCATGAAAGCGGCATCGACCTGCACGCGCTGTTGCCGATCCCGACGCACAGCGAGCACGACAATGGCCCGTACATCACGGCAGGTCTCGTGATCGCGCAATCCGCGCACGGGCGTGCAGAACGTATCGATCAATCGAATCCAGGTGCACGGTCCCGATCGCATGGCGATCCTGCTGCTGCCGCGCCATCTCTACGCGTTTCAGCGCGCAGCCGAAGAAGCGGGCGATGCGCTCGACGTCGCCATTGCCATCGGCGTCGATCCGCTCACGATGCTCGCGTCGCAAGCCATTACGCCGATCGATCACGACGAGCTTGAAATTGCAGGCGCACTGCACGGCGCGCCGCTGCCGGTCGTGCAATGCGTGACGAACGGCGTGCATGTGCCGGCGTTCGCGGAGATCATTATCGAAGGGCGCATTTTGCCGAACGTTCGCGAGCCGGAAGGCCCGTTCGGTGAATTCCCGAAGTATTACAGCGCGAAGGAATCGCGCGAAGTCATCGCCGTGACGGCGGTCACGCATCGGCGCGACCCGATCTTCCATACGATCGTCCCGGCCGAGATGGAGCATCTGCTGCTCGGTGCGATTCCGCGTGAAGCGACGCTCCTTTCGCACCTTCAGCGCAGCCATCCGAACGTGAAGGACGTGCATCTGTCCGTAGGCGGCGTGTGCCGCTATCACCTGTGGGTGCAGTTCGACAAGAAGCGCGAAGGCGAAGCGAAGAACGTGATTCTCTGCGCGTTCGGCGCGCATTACGACATCAAGCAGGTGGTCGTCGTCGATCCCGACGTCGACGTGCACGATCCCGCCGAAATCGAATGGGCCATCGCGACGCGCTTCCAGGCAGACCGCGATCTCGTCGTGATCGCGGGTGCGCAAGGCTCGCCGCTCGATCCGTCGACGACCATCGGGCAGCCGGCAGACGCGCCCGCGCATCTGCAAGGCGTCAGCACCAAGATGGGCCTCGACGCGACGCGGCCTGTCGTATATCCGGAGCACGTCTTCACGCGCGTGCGCATTCCCGGACAGGACTCGGTCGATCTGGACGCGCTCGTCGCCGCCGACAACAGCGCATTCGATGCCTACCTCGCACGCAATCATGGCTGAACGCAAGAAACGCATCGTCGTGGGCATCTCGGGTGCGAGCGGCGCGGTGATCGGCGTGCGCCTGCTTGCCGCGTTGCGCCGCCTTGGCACGCACGAGACGCATCTGATCGTGTCGGCGTCGGGCGCGGTGACGGCGGCGCAGGAGCTCGACCTCGCTCGCGCCGACATCGACGCGCTCGCGGACGTCGTGCATAACGTGCGCGATATCGGCGCGGCGGTGGCGAGCGGATCGTTCCTGAGCGACGGCATGGTGATCGCGCCTTGCTCGATGAAAACCCTCGCCGGTGTCGCGAACGGCTTTGCGGACAACCTGCTCACGCGCGCCGCCGATGTGATGCTCAAGGAGCGCCGCCGCCTCGTGCTCGTCGCGCGTGAAACGCCGCTGAATCTCGCGCATCTGCGCAACATGACGCTCGCCACCGAAATGGGCGCGATCGTGATGCCGCCCGTGCCCGCGTTCTACGCGCATCCGCAGACCATCGACGATGTCGTCGATCACACGGTAGGACGCGTGCTCGATCTTTTCGGCATCGAGCACGGCGAGATCGCGCGCCGCTGGAGCGGTCTCGGCGATGAATTCGCGAGCCGTGGCGAACGTAAAGGAGCAAGCGCATGAACCAGCGCGAAACGGCATTTGCCGATACGAACGCGCGCGTAGCGCCAAGCGACGGCGCAAAGCCCGAGCGCCACGTCGGCCGCCCGATGGAGCGCCTCGAAGACCCGGCGATTCTCACGGGCCGTGGCCGCTATGGCGACGATATCGCCGTCAAGCCGGGCACGCTGCACGCCGCGATTCTGCGCTCGCCGCACGCGCACGCGGAGATCGTGTCGATCGATACCGAAGCCGCCGCGAAACTCGCGGGCGTGCGGGCGGTGCTGACGCGCGACGACTTGCGTCCGTGGTCGCGCCCGTTCGTGGTCGGCGTGAAATCGCCGATGGAGCAATGGGCGCTCGCAATGGACCGCGTGCGCTATGTGGGCGAGCCGGTCGCGGTCGTGATGGCCGAATCACGTGCGCTCGCGGAGGACGCGATCGATCTCATCAAGGTCGAATACGCGATGCTCGATCCGGTGACGGCCATCGAACAATCGCTGGCCGACGACGCCGCCGTGCTGCACGAGCGCGTCGGCATCAACGTGATCAGCGACCGGCATTTCCGCTACGGCGAGCCAGAAGCCGCGTTCGGCAATGCGCCGCATCGCGTGAAGCTGGTCGCGCACTATCCGCGCAACACCTGTGCGCCGATCGAATGCGGCGTGGTGATCGCCGAATACCTGTCGGGCGACGAAGGCTACGACGTCACCTCCAATTTCATTGGGCCGTTCTCGCTGCACGCGGTGATGGCCATGGCGCTCAACGTGCCCGCGAACCGCCTGCGGCACAAGGCGCCGCGCGACTCGGGCGGCAGTTTCGGCGTGAAGCAGGCGGTGTTTCCCTATGTCGTGCTGATGTGCCTCGCCTCGCGCAAGGCGGGCGCGCCGGTGAAGTGGGTCGAGGACCGGCTCGAACACCTGAGCGCGGCGACATCGGCGACGGCGCGCTTATCCACGATCGAAGCCGCCGTCGAAGCCGATGGCCGCATCGTCGCGCTGTCCTACGATCAGCTGGAAGACGTCGGTGCTTACGTTCGTGCGCCCGAGCCGGCGACGTTCTACCGGATGCACGGCTGCCTGACCGGCGCATACGCGATACCGAATCTGCTCGTACGCAATCGCGTGGTGCTGACGAACAAGACGCCGACCGGCCTCGTGCGCGGCTTCGGCGGGCCGCAGGTGTATTTCGCGCTCGAACGGCTGATCCAGCGCATCGCGATCGAGCTGAAGCTCGACGTGCTCGATGTGTATCGCCGCAACTTCGTTCCCGCCGATGCGTTTCCGTATCGCGCGGCAGCGGGCGCGCTGCTCGACTCGGGCAACTATCAGGAAGCGCTGCGCCGCTCCATCGACGAGGGCGGCTACGGCGAACTCGCCGCGCGCCGCGATGCCGCGCGCAAGGAAGGGCGGCTGTATGGCATCGGCTTCGCGGCGATCGTTGAGCCGTCGGTGTCGAACATGGGCTACATCACGACCGTGATGCCCGCCGCCGCGCGCAAGAAAGCCGGGCCCAAGAACGGCGCGATCGCGAGCGCGACGGTCAGCGTCGACTTGCTGGGCGGCGTGGTCGTGACGATTGCATCGACGCCGGCGGGGCAGGGTCACATGACCGTGTGCGCGCAGGTCGTCGCCGATGTGCTCGGGCTGGACCCGAAGGACATCGTCGTCAACGTGGAATTCGATACGCACAAGGACGCGTGGTCCGTCGCGGCGGGCAATTATTCGAGCCGCTTTGCCGGCGCGGTGGCGGGCACGGTGCATCTCGCGGCCACGCGCGTGCGCGACAAGCTCGCTCGCGTCCTCGCGAAACAGTTCGGCTGCACCCCGGATGAGGTGCGCTTCGAAGGCTCGCGCATCTTTCCGCAGGACGCCGAAGATCGCGCGCTGCCGTTCGCACGCGCCGCGAGCAATGCGCCGCACTGGGCGCCCGCGCTACTGCCCGAGGGCGACGAGCCAGGCCTGCGCGAAACGGTCTTCTGGTCGCCGCCACACATGGATGCGCCCGACGAGCAGGACCGCATCAACACGTCGGCGGCATACGGTTTCGCATTCGACATGTGCGGCGTCGAAGTGGATCGTGCGACGGGGCGCGTGCGTATCGACCGTTACGTGACCGTTCACGACGCGGGGACCATCCTCAATCCGGCGCTCGCCGATGGCCAGATTCGCGGCGCATTCGCGCAAGGCGTCGGCGCGGCGCTGATGGAAGAGTTTCGGTACGGCGCGGACGGCAGCTTCCAGTCGGGCACGCTCGCCGACTATCTGATGCCGACGACCTGCGAAGTGCCCGATCCGCGCATCGTGCATCTGGAGACGCCGTCGCCGTTCACGCCGCTCGGCGCAAAGGGACTGGGCGAAGGCAACAACATGAGCACGCCGCCGTGCATCGCGAATGCGGTGGCGGACGCGCTGGGCGTCGAAGACATTCGCCTGCCGCTCACGCCGCCGAAGGTCATGGCGATGATCGGTATCGACGATCCCGAGCCGTCGCGGCCGGAATATCGCGAAGCGCCCGCTGCGAAGCCCGCGACGCCGGGGGGCGGACGCGCGCTGACCGCGCAGGGGACGGTCGATCTTCCCGCGCCGCCCGAAGCCGTGTTCGCCGTGCTGCTCGATCCCAAGGCGCTCGCGAAGGTCATTCCGGGCTGTCATGCGCTCGACGAGACCGCGCCGAACCAGTATCGCGCGGACGTGACGGTGGGCGTCGGCATGATCAAGGCGCGCTTCGAGGCACGCATCGGCTTGTCGGAGATCGACGCGCCGCATCGCTTGCGGCTGGCGGGCGCGGGCATTTCGCCGCTCGGCAGCGCACGCGGCAGCGGTCTCGTCGAACTCACGCCGCACAACGGCGGCACACGGCTCACGTACGACTACGAAGCGCAGGTGTCGGGCAAGGTCGCGGCGGTCGGCGGCCGCATGCTCGAAGGCGCGGCGAAGGTCGTGTTGAAGCAATTGTTCGAATCGCTCGGACGGCAGGCGGCGGGCAAGCCCGTGCAGCCCAGCGGCTCCTGGCTCGCCCGGCTGTTCGGAAGACTCAGGAGGCGCGCATGAAGCCCGCATCGTTCGATTATCTGCGCGCCATGACCACGCAAGACGCGCTCGACTCTCTTGCACAGCACGGCGAAGACGCGCGCGTGCTCGCGGGCGGCCAGTCGCTGATGGCCGTGCTGAACATGCGGCTCGCGCAGCCGAAGCTGCTCGTCGACATCTCGCGCACCGCCGAACTGGGCGAGGTGCGCGTCGACGAGAAAGCGGGGCATCTCGTCGTGAATGCGGCGGCGACGCAAGGCAGCGTCGAATGGCGCGCGACGCTCGCCGCAGAAGTGCCGTTGCTCGCGATGGCCTTCCCGCATATCTCGCATTTTCAGATTCGCAATCGCGGGACGGTGTGCGGTTCCATCGCGCATGCGGATCCGAGTGCGGAATTGCCGCTCGTGCTCGCCGCGCTCGGCGGCGACGTGATGCTGCGTTCGAAGAAGAAGCGCCGCACGTTGCCCGCGCACGACTTCTTTCAGGGCATGTTGATGACGGCGCGCGAGCCCGACGAACTGGTGGAAGCCGTGCGCTTTCCGCTGCGCAAGCCGGGCGAGCGATACGGGTTCACGGAGTTCTCCGCGCGTCACGGCGATTTCGCGATCGTCGCGTGCGCGGCGGTCGTCACGGATGATGCGATCCGCATTGCGGTCGGCGGCGTCGCGGACCGGCCCGTGGTGGAGAGTTGGCCGCGTCTCGCAGGCGACGACCTGCGCGGCGCACTGAACGATTTGAGCTGGAAACTGAACGCGCAGAACGACGCGCACATCAGCGCGACCTATCGCCGGCATCTGGTCCGGCAACTTGGATGGCGCGTGATCGAGGAGGCGAAGTGAGCAAGACGTCGGACACCATCATGCGGCGGGACGAACGGCAGCGCATCACGCTGACGCTCAACGGCCGCGAACGCAGCGGCCATTGCGAGCCGCGCGAACTGCTGTCGGATTTCATCCGGCACGAACTGGGCGCGACGGGCACGCACGTCGGCTGCGAGCACGGCGTGTGCGGCGCGTGCACTGTGCACGTGGACGGCGTCGCCGCCCGCTCGTGCCTGATGCTCGCCGTTCAGGCGGACGGACGGCGTATCGATACCGTCGAAGGACTCGCGCCCGACCAGACGCTCGGCGACCTGCAGCAGGCATTCCAGCGGCATCACGCGCTGCAGTGCGGCTTCTGCACGGCCGGCATTCTGATGTCGTGCGCGGACTACCTCCGGCGCGTGCCGGACCCGACCGAGCACCAAGTGCGCGAGATGCTGTCGGGTCATATCTGCCGCTGCACGGGTTACACGCCGATCGTCGCGGCGGTGCTCGACGTGGCGGCGCGCCGCCGCGCCGAAGCAGGCACCAGCGAGGTGGAACATGCTTGATCTAGGCCGCACTTTTCTGCAAAGCGTCGAGCGCAGCCCGAACGCGCTCGCACTCGTCGATGGCGACGTGCAACTGACCTACGCGCAGTGGCATCGCGTGATCCTGAATGTCGCCGAGGGCCTGCGCGAGCTTGGCCTCGAACGCGGCGACCGGCTGCTCGTCGTTTTGCAGAACCGCTGGGAAATGGCGACGCTGCACTGGGCGGGGCAATTCGCGGGCATCGTGATCGTGCCGCTCAACTGGCGCGCGAAGCCGGAGGAACTGGACTATTGCGTGACCGATGCGGGCGTGAAAGCCATCGTGTACGAACCCGTCTGCGCCGATGCCGTGCTGCAAAGCCCCGCCGCGCAGCAGGTGCCGCGCATCGGACTCGACGATGCCCCCGGCCTCTCGATGACCTTCGATGCGCTCATCGTCGAAAGCACAACGGACGAAGCGGCTCCGCAAGCCACCGCCGACGACCTCTCGCTGATCCTCTACACATCCGGCACGACCGGCAAGGGCAAGGGCGTGCCGCGCCGCCACCGGCATGAACGCGCGGGCGCGCTCGCGCATGTCGCGCAGAACCTGTACAGGCGCGGCGAGCGCACGCTCGGCGTGATGCCGCTGTATCACACGATGGGCGTGCGCTCGCTGCTCGCGATGGCGCTCGTCGACGGCCTGTTCGTCTGCGTGCGCCGCTGGAACGCCAAGCTCGCGCTCGATTGCATCTCGAAGCATGCGCTCACGTGCCTCTATCTGGTGCCGACGCTCTATCACGATCTGCTTGCGGACAGCGCGTTTGCGAGCACGGATACGTCATCGGTCCGCAAGCTCGGCTTCGCCGGCGCGCCGATGAACGACGGCCTGCTCAAGCGCCTGAGCGCCGCATTCGAGCCGGAGCTGTTCGTCAATCACTACGGCTCGTCCGAGGTCTACACGTTCAGCATCGACCAGGACGCGACGAAAAAGCCCGGCAGCGCAGGGCGGGCGGGCATCAACACGCGGTTGCGCGTGGTGAAGCTCGACTCCGTTTTGCCCGGCGACATTGCCGCTGTCGGCGAGGAAGGCCAGATCATCGTCGACCTGCAGGGCGACGAGGCGTTCGAAGGCTACTGGAATCGTCCGGACGCGAACGCGAAGTCGTTGCGCGACGGCTGGTACTTCACCGGCGACACCGGCTATTTCGATCGCGACGGCGATCTCTACGTGACCGGCCGCGTCGACGACATGATCATCAGCGGCGGAGAAAACATCTCGCCGGTGGACATCGAATCGGTGCTGTCGCTGCATCCCGCCGTCGATGAAGTCGCGGTCGCGGGCCTCAAGGACGAGCGCTGGGGCCAGCGCGTGGTCGCGTTCATCAAGCGTCGCGAATACGTCGATTCCGGCGCGCTCGATGCGTGGTGCCGCGAGTCCGATCTCGTCAACTTCAAGCGGCCGCGCGACTACGTGTTCGTCGACGATATCCCCAAGTCGCCGGTCGGCAAGATACTGCGCCGCAAGCTGCAGGCCGGCGAATATGCGAGCGAAGACAACGCTCAACCTACAGAGACCAGGAAGGAGTAACCGACATGAGCGATTTGAATCATCGCGGCCAGACGCTGCTGCAGGACCTCGACGGCTTTTCCGTCGAGATCGACGCCAACCGCGAGCGCGCCGACATCGTTCTGCATCGCCCGCCGTTCAACGTCATTTCGATGCACGCACGCGACCAGTTGCGCGCCGCATTCGAGGCGCTCGACGAGGACGATCGCGTGCGCGTGATCGTGGTGCGCGCGAAGGGCGAGCACTTCTCGAGCGGCGGCGACATCAAGGGCTTTCTCGAAGCATCGCCTGAGCATGTGTCGAAGCTCGCGTGGAATATCGCGGCGCCCGCGCGCTGCTCGAAGCCGGTCATCGCGGCCAATCGCGGCTTCTGCTTCGGCGTGGGTTTCGAGTTGTCGCTGGCGTGCGATTTCCGCATCGTCACCGACACGACCTTCTATGCACTGCCGGAGCAGAAGCTCGGCCAGATTCCCGGCTCGGGCGGCTCGGCGCGCTTGCAGTCGATGGTCGGCATCGGCCGGACCAAGGACATCGTGATGCGCTCGCGCCGCATTCCGGGCAAGCAGGCCTACGAATGGGGCATCGCGGTGGATTGCGTGGCGGATGCCGAACTCGAATCGGCGACGGATGCGCTCGTCGACGAATTGCGCGCGTTCTCGCCGCTCGCGCAGCGCACGGCGAAGAAGCTGCTGAACGATTCGGAGGACGCACCGCTTTCCATCGCGATCGAACTGGAAGGGCATTGCTATAGCCGCCTGCGCTCGTCGGACGATTTCCGCGAAGGCGTCGAAGCGTTCCACGGCAAGCGCAAGCCGGCGTTTCGCGGCTCCTGACCATCGCGCGGCGAACAAGGCAAGGAGACAGGCGATGGATCGCTTCGACTACGTGATCGTGGGCGGCGGCTCGGCGGGATGCGTGCTTGCGCATCGGCTGTCGGCCATGCCGTCGGTGCGCGTCGCGCTGATCGAGGCGGGCGCGGATACGCCGCCCGGGGCGGTGCCTGCGGCCATCCTCGACAGCTATCCGATGCCGGTCTTCTGCGGCGACACCTACATCTGGCCCGACCTCAAGGCGAAGGCCACGAAGGACGCCGCGCCGCGCGTCTACGAGCAGGGCCGCGTGATGGGCGGCGGGTCGAGCATCAACGTGCAATCGGCCAATCGCGGCCTGCCGCGCGATTACGACGAGTGGGCCGCAGACGGCGCGCATGGCTGGGCGTGGCGCGACGTGCTGCCTTACTTCCGCAAACTCGAACGCGACGTGAATTTCCCCGGCGGCGAGTTGCACGGCAGCGATGGCCCCGTGCCGATCCGCCGCATCATGCCGGGCGACTGGCCGGAGTTCTGCCATGCGTTCGCGAAGGGCTTGCGCGCCAACGGTTT
Organism: Caballeronia sp. RCC_10; assembly: GCF_041360715.1. Taxonomy (NCBI): domain Bacteria; kingdom Pseudomonadati; phylum Pseudomonadota; class Betaproteobacteria; order Burkholderiales; family Burkholderiaceae; genus Caballeronia; species Caballeronia sp. RCC_10. Next base: position 88,663 of record NZ_JBFUPT010000002.1, on the reverse strand, counting down.
CGCGGCGCTGCAGGACCAGAACGGCGAGTTCGGCGACGGCTTTTTTCCCGGTGCGTTCTCCAATATCGACGACGCGCGCGTGTCGACGGCCATCGCCTATCTCGACGAAGCTACACGCAAGCGTCCCAACCTCAGCATCCACGCGAACCTGCGTGTCGAACGCATTCTGATGGAGGGCGCGACGGCGCGCGGTGTCGTTGCGATGGCAGCGAACGGCGAGCGCGTGCGTTTCGATGCCGATGAAGTCGTCCTGAGCGCGGGCGCGTTGCAGTCGCCTGCGATGCTGATGCGCGCGGGCATCGGCGATGCGCGCGATCTCGCGGCGATGGACATCGAGTGCGCGGTCGATTTGCCGGGCGTCGGACGCGGTTTGCAGGATCATCCGTCGCTCACGTTCTGTCATTTTCTCGAGCCGCGCTTTCGCATGCCGCTCGCACGCCGCCGCGCAAGCATGATGGCCGCGCGCATGAGTTCGGGCGTCGCGGGCTGCGACGAGTCGGACCTGTATTTGTCGAGCGCGACGCGGGCCGCGTGGCATGCACTCGGCAACCGGCTGGGTCTTTTCTTTCTGTGGTGCAACCGGCCGTACTCGCGCGGCCGCGTGCAGCTCGCTTCGCCCGATGCGGCCGCCGCGCCGCGCGTCGATCTGAATCTGCTCGACGACGAACGCGACCTGCAACGACTCGCCGCCGGCGTGCGGATGCTGGCCCGCGTGGTCGATGCATCGGGACTCGGGCGCAGTCCGCGCGATTTCTTTCCGGCAGCGTTTTCGCCGCGTGTGAAGGCGCTGAGCAAGGTCGGCGAAGGCAACGCGCTGCTGACCTCGATGCTCGGCCTGCTGCTCGATACGCCCGCGCCGCTGCGGCGTTTACTGATCGAACGCTTCTTCACACGCGGCCTGAAGATGGACGCGCTCCTCGCCGACGACCGTGCGCTCGCGGAGTTCATCCGCGCGAACGTGTTCGGCGTGTGGCATGCGAGCGGCACGTGCCGCATGGGCGGCGCGCACGATCGCGACGCCGTCACGGACACTGAAGGGCGCGTGCGGGGCGCACGTGGCCTGCGCGTCGTCGATGCATCGCTGATGCCGAGACTGCCATCGGCCAATACGAACATACCGACCATCATGATCGCCGAGAAGATCGCCGACGCGATGGTTGCGCAACGCAGCGCGAGCGTGGCGTCGCCGCTTGCCGCCACGCACTGACGCCTACCAACGATTTATCAACCTCGACAAGAGCACGCATCCAAACAAGCGTGCCTGCGACACACCAGGAGATGCAAATGTCCGTAGCAGCGCAAGAAGGAGCCGCCGTGCTTCCGGTCAATCAGCGGCAGGTCATGGGTGCAGTGATGGCCTCGTGCCTAGGCTGGGCCCTCGATCTGTTCGACCTGTTCGTATTGTTGTACGTGGCGCCGATTGTCGGGCGTCTGTTCTTCCCGTCCGAGCACGCGATGCTCTCGCTCGCGGCGGTCTATGCGTCGTTTGCCGTGACGCTGCTGATGCGTCCGCTCGGCTCGGCGCTCTTCGGCTCTTATGCGGACCGTCACGGCCGCAAGGGCGCGATGATCGTCGCGGTCGTCGGGGTCGGGCTGTCGACGGCGGCTTTCGGCCTGCTGCCGACGGTCGCGCAGGCCGGGGTCATCGCGCCGATCCTCTTCCTGGTGCTGCGTCTCGTGCAGGGCGTGTTCGTCGGCGGCGTGGTGGCGTCGACGCATACGATCGGCACCGAATCCGTCGCGCCGAAGTATCGCGGCGCGGTGTCGGGGTTGATCGGCGGCGGCGGCGCGGGACTTGGCGCGTTGCTCGCCTCGCTCACGTACCTGGCGATGTCCGCGCTCTTTCCCGGCGATGCATTCGATGTCTGGGGCTGGCGCTGCATGTTCTTCACCGGCATCCTGAGTTCGGTGCTGGGACTCTTCATCTTCAACAGTCTCGAAGAATCGCCGTTGTGGAAGAAGCTCGCCGCTGAAAAAGCGGCGAAGGCCGCGGCGCAGACGAAGGGCGCGAAGGTCGAAGTGGTGCGCTCGCCGATCCGCACGCTGTTTTCACGCGACTATCGCGGCGTGCTGTTCGTCAATCTGTTGCTGACCATCGGCGGCGGCAGCGGCTATTACCTGACCTCGGGCTATCTGCCGACGTTCCTCAAGGTCGTGAGCCATGCACCGAACGGCGCGGCTGCCGCGATCCTGATGATCTGCAGCGTGGCGGTGGTCATCGCATCGGTTGCGGCGGGGCATATCAGCACGTTCATCGGGCGCAAGGGCGCGTTCCTGTGGATCGGCGCCATCCGGCTGATCGCGTTGCCGGGCCTGTTCCTGCTGCTGCCGACGGCGCAAAGCCTCACGATGATCGGTGTCTACGCGGTGCTGCTGTCCGCGCTCGGCAGCGCGGGTTATGCGCCGGTCCTGATCTTCCTGAACGAGCGCTTTCCGACCGCCATCCGGGCGACCGGGACCGGTCTCTCGTGGAACATCGGCTTCGCGATCGGCGGGATGATGCCGACCTTCGTCTCGCTCGTGGCGAAGGACGCGAGCCAGTTGCCGTCGACGCTCGCGATCTTCGTCGGCGCGATCAGCGTCATCTTCCTGGTCGGCGCGTTCGTCGTGCCCGAAACGCTCGGCAAGCTCGACAACGGGGCGGGGCGCAATCCTTCGTAACCAGGTTCATTCCGGTGCGCGCGTGGTCACGCGCCGGATTTCCTCGGTGATGATCGAGATCAGCGCCTGCGCGGCCGATCCGATGGGCCGCTTCGGATGCGTGACCTGAATGATGTGACGCACGATTGGCGGCGACGCGATCGTGTGCACGCGCAACAGGCCATCGTCGACTTTCGGCTGCACGACGACACGCGGCAGGATCGTCGCCACGGCGCTCTGTTCGACGAACTGCACGATGGTGCTCAGAAGATCGATCTCGAACTTCGGCTTGATGACGACGTCGGCGGCCATCAGTGCGGCATCGAGCGCGCCGCGCAGGCCATTGCGGCGCGTGGGCAGCACGAGTTCGAAGTCGAACGGCTGGGTCAGGTCGATCGCATCGGGCAACGCGGGGCCGTGCGCCGCGCTCGTCACCAGCACCATTTCCTCAACGAGCAACGGCTCGACATCGAGCGAAAGCCGGCCACGCGGCTTGTTGATGATCGCGGCATCCAGCCGGCCCGCTTCGACGGCATCGATCAGCTGCGCGCTGAAGCCATCGGCCACGGACACTTCCACTTGCGGAAACAGCGCATCGAAGCGCGCGAGCGATTCGGGCAGCACGCTCTGCGCCTCCGACGACACCATCCCCAGCGACACGCGCCCTGTCACGATGACGTCGCGCCGGCTCAGATGTTCGCGCGCGTGGTCGATGTCGCGCATGATCGGCGTGTACAGGCGGTACATGAGCCGCGCGGCTTCGGTCGGCGCCATGCCGTGCGGTCCGCGCTCGAAGAGCTTTTGGCGAATCTCGGTCTCGATCTTCGCGATTTGCATGCTGAGCGCCGGCTGCGCGATATTCAGCCGCTTTGCTGCACGCGTGACCGTGCCTTCTTCGAACAGGGCGATGAAGTATTGAACCTGCTTCAATTCCATGCGTGACTATCTTCAGAGCTTCGGCCTGAAGATAGTAATCGCACGTGGGGCTGGTTGCATTGGAATCGTCAAAAATCGTCGCTTGCCGGAAGCAGGCGACGCTGTGAGTCGATGCAAAACCGGTTAGTTAAATCGCTGATTGCAAAAGTGCGTCGGCGCGACCGGCACACGCGAGACGCCGGGCAAACACCCGGCGCCTCGCGTCCTGCATCAGAACATGTCGGCCATGCCCATCGCCGGATCGGTCACCGAGTGACGGCCCGTTTCCATTCGACCGGCGATGCGCCGGAAGAAGCTGCGATCCGTGGCGCTGGTAATTTCGAAGTCGTACCAGTAGCCAGTCTGCGCGACGTTCCAGAACAGCGCGACAGGAAGCGCGCCGACCGTGCTTGCCGTCCAGCTGTTGCCCGCGCCGAGCGCGGCATCGCGAGAAAGCGGCGCCGGCGCCGGCCATGCACCGAAGCCCGGCGCGGGGAAGCCGCCAAAGCCGACCGGATTGCGTCCGAAGCCAGGAATCGGCAGACCGGGGAACGCCTGCAGCACACCGTAGACCTTGTTCGACTTCACGGTGAACTGCGCCGGACCCGCGCCATCGTTGCGCAGTTGCAGGTGCAGCGTTCCCGAAAGCAAGCCGTAGCCGACGCGCACTTCGAGATTGACGCCTCGGTGACCCCGCTGCGCGCCAAATTCGCCCTTGAACTCACGATGAAAACCGTTCGGGCCGAGCACCCACAGGTCGTACCTTCCCTGGTCCGACGAAGTGGGCGTCCACACGTCGTCCAGCGTCTTGCCCGGCTCCACCGCATAACGCCTGGGCAAGCGGTCGAGGTGCAACTTGTCGTAGACGTGGAACACGGCGCCCTGGCGGCCGGTATTGGCGAACAGCAGCCGGACGGTGCCGGCGTTTGCATCGACGTGGGCGCTGGCGTGCAGCTCGTAAGGCAGCGCACGCGACGGACGAAAGCCGCTCGCCTGCTTCGGCATGCCCCGATTCGCGTCCGGCACGATCTGTCCGAGCGCTTGCTGCGTGGCGCGCAGCGCATCGGCGTCGGCGTTGCTTCTCTCGCCTGCGATGGTCGGTAGCGGCTCGTTGTTCGGCGACGCGAAATTGAAGGCCGTCGTCAGATCGCCATTGATCAAGCGGCGATACGGCGAGATGTTGCTCTCCTTGATGCCGAAGCGCGCCTCGAGAAAGCGCAGCACCGAGGTGTGGTCGAAGGTCTGCGAATTGACCCAGCCGCCGCGGCTCCACGGCGAGATCACCCATAGCGGCACGCGCGGGCCGGGACCGTAAGGCTTGCCGTCGGGGCCGGCCGGCTGGCTGTTGGGCTGCGCGCCGGTGTCGGCGCGGGTCACGTACGGATGCGTGAAATATTCGGCGCTCAGGTCGGCCGTGTTCAGCGTCGTTTTGCCGGCGTAGGTGCCGTCACCGTTCGGCGACGGGACCGCAGCCGGAGGCACGTGATCGAAGAAGCCATCGTTCTCGTCGAAGTTGACGAGCAGCACGGTCTTGCTCCATACCTCCGGCACGGCGGTCAGCGCATCGAGGAATTGCTGCACGAACCACGCGCCCTGCACCGGGCTGGAAGGCCCCGGATGCTCCGAGTAGACATCGGTCGGCACCACCCACGAGACTTCCGGCAGCCGGCCGTTTTTCACATCGTCGGCGAAGGCCTCGACGAATGTGCCGTTGGTGTTCGGGTCGGTGTCCGTGGTCGGCAGCGTGTTCGCGTAGCCCTTGATGAGCGGCTGCGCCACGGCATCGGCGGGATTGTAGGCCGGCTCGGCGGCCTGCGTCAGCGACGTGTTGACTTGACGCGCCGCCGGCAGCGCCTCGTTCGCCTTGCGATACTGCCTGAAGCCGAGCAGCGGATTGCAGCCGTACGTGTTCTTGATGTTCTGATAGACCTTCCATGTCACGCCAGCATCTTCGAGACGCTCGGCCGTCGTCTTCCAGTCGAAGTACGCGGAAGCCGACGTGGTGACGTCGAAGTCGCCGCTGAAGTTGTTCACGAAGGTCTTGCCATACGCGGGACCATGCGTGCCGGTCGAATGAATGATGCGGTTCGGGTGCGTGCCGCCGAGAAACGCGCAGTGATAGTCGTCGCAGAGCGTGAACGCTTCGGCCAGCGCCCGCTGGAAGGGAATCTCGGCGGCGTCGAAATAGCCCATCGTCTGGTTCTTCTTGGACACCGGCCATGCAGCCATGCGGCCGCCGTCCCACGCGTTTTGCGTGTCGACCCAGCTATGCGGCGTGCCGGCGACACGCTGCGCATTGCCCCTGGTTTCGTCGAGATGATAGGGCAGGTCGACATTGCCGTTGGCGTCGATCTGCTGCGACACGTTGCGGCCGTCCGGCAGCGGGATCGTGAAGCGATCGCCGTAACCGCGCACGCCTTTATAGGTGCCGAAGTAATGGTCGAACGCGCGGTTCTCCATCATCAGGATGACGACGTGCTTCACGTCCTTGATCGTGCCGGTGTCGTAATGCGCCGGAATCGCGAGCGCGCGGCGGATGCTCGGGGGAAACACGCTTAGCGCAGCGGCGGAGAGTCCCGCAGTGGCCGTGCTTTGAAGAAATTTGCGACGGGAGTTCACGGGGCAAGTGCTCCTTCTTTTCTGCTGATCCTCGAAACCTTCGATTGCCTTCACCGCAGCCGATTCTCACGGCGAACCCGGCATGGCTTGTCACGTCGATGCGCTTGCACCGGCCGCACGCCATGCTCGATGTCGCCCGTTTCGAAAGACCGCCTGCCGAGACCCCGCTCGTGGAAGTTCAAAGGACGTGTTGTTTTCTACGCGCGTCATCGGCAGTGCGTCGACTGCCGGTTCCGGCGATTGACGAATATAGGGTGCGGAAATGACGGGACAGTGTCGGTGCGGAAATCGTTTGCGGTGCCTACATGTCGCTTGCGGCGCAGTTGAACGCGCATGGACGACACGTGAGCGCATGCGTAACTACATGCGGTCGTTGTCTCTCAGCCAGTCGATGAATGCGCGCAGCGGCGCGGGCACATGCCGGCGTCCCGGATAGTAGAGAAACGGCCCGGAAAACGGCTGTTTCCAGTCGTCGAGTATCGCGACCAGCGCGCCGCTTTCGACGTGCGGCTGCAACATCTGCTCGAACAGATGGATCACGCCGAGCCCTGCGACCGCCGCATCGATCATCAGGCCCAACGCCGCGCCCGGCCGCACCACGAGACGCGACGGCGGATCGACCCTCACGACTTCGCCGTCGCGCTCGAACTGCCACGCGGGCCGCGCACCGCCCGAGAACTGTCCGCGCACACTGGTGTGCGAGAGCAGATCCCGAGGATGTTCGGGCGTACCGTGCGCACGCAGATAAGCGGGCGATGCGGCGGTCGTGAACTGCTCGATGCGCGGGCCGATCGGCATGGCGATCATGTCCTGTTCCAGCTTGTCGTCGTAGCGTATGCCTGCATCGCAACCGATCGACAGGACATCGACGAACCCATCTTCCACCATCACTTCGACGCGAATGTCGGGATACGCCTGCATGAAGCCCGCGAGCAGTCTCGGCAGCAGCGTACGCGCGGCGCTCGCGGGGACATTGAGCCGGAGCGTGCCGCTCGGCGAGTCGCGATAGCCATTCAGTACATCCAGCGCCGCTTCCATCTCGCCGAACAGCGGCGCCAGCGTTTCGATCAACCGCCGGCCTGCTTCGGTCGGCGACACGCTGCGCGTCGTGCGGTTCAGCAAGCGCAATCCCAGCTTCGTTTCGAGCCTGCGCACGGCAATCGAAAGACTCGAGGCCGATACCCCGTTCGTGCGCGCCGCGTCGCGGAAGCCGCCTGCGCGGGCGACGGAGACAAAGGCAGCGAGATCGTTCAATTGCACTTTCGGACCGTTTTGTTTATTGAACAACCCGTGCAACTTAGCCCCATTTATTCAACGCCGCAAGCTGGAGATAATGAGCGCCATCGAAACAGTCACCGGGAGCCATGCAATGAAATCGACTTATGAGTTTGCGGGACGCGAAGTGAATCGAATGGGTTATGGCGCGATGCAACTTGCGGGACCGGGCGTATTCGGTCCGCCGAAAGATCGCGCTGCGGCCGTCGCAGTGTTGAGGGAAGCCGTTGCAGCGGGTGTGAATCACATCGATACGAGCGATTTCTACGGCCCGCACGTCACCAATCAGATCATCCGCGAGGCGCTGCATCCGTATCCGTCGAATCTGACGATCGTGACCAAGGTCGGCGCGATGCGCGACGACCAGGGCGGCTGGCTGCCCGCGTTCGAACCAGAAGACCTGCGTCGCGGCGTCGAAGACAACCTTCGCAACCTCGGCGTCGATGCCATCGACGTGGTCAATCTGCGCATCATGGGCGACATTCACAGGCCGACGGAAGGCTCCATCGAGCCGCAGATGCACGCGCTTGCCAGCATGCGGGAGGAGGGCAAGATCCGGCACATTGGCTTGTCGAACGCGACGTCGATGCAAGTGCGCGACGCACGAAAGATCGCGCCGATTGTTTGCGTGCAGAACCACTACAACCTCGTGAATCGCGATGACGACGCACTCATCGACGAACTCGCGCGCGAACAGATCGCCTATGTGCCGTTCTTTCCGCTCGGCGGGTTCTCGCCGATTCAATCGGATGCGCTGTCGCAGATTGCGGCGCGTTTGAATGCAAGCGCGATGCAGGTCGCGCTTGCGTGGCTGCTGCATCGATCGCCGAACATTCTGCTCATTCCGGGCACGTCGTCAGTCACGCATTTGCGCGAGAATATGAAGGCCGCGGATATCGTGTTGAGCGATGAGGTGTTGAAGGAACTCGATGCGATCAGTGGTGGCGTTTCGCGGGCGGGTCACTAGCAGCGGCGTGCGAGGCGCTCGTTGCCGGGCTTCACGGCCATAAAGCGTTGCGAATCCGGTTGCGGCGGGCGAGCGGCCGTCGAACGACGGCCGTCCGCATCCGCGAGACGCTTCTACCGAATGCTTTCCAGCGCCTTTGCGAACCTCGCCAGTGTGCCGTCGATATCGTTGAGCTTGTCCAAGCCGAACAGACCGACACGGAACGTCTTGAAGTCCGCCGGCTCGTCGCACTGAAGCGGAACGCCCGCGGCGATCTGCACGCCGGCATCGGCGAATTTCTTGCCGGATCGAATGCCATCATCGACCGTGTAGCAGACCACCACGCCCGGCGCTTCGAAACCTTCCGCTGCTACGCTCTTGAAGCCGTGCTCAGCCAGAAGCGAGCGAATGCGATTTCCGAGTTCGAATTGTTCCGCCTTCACTTTCTCGAAGCCGTATGTCCCGGTTTCCTCGATCGCGTCGCGAAGTCTTGCAAGACTGTCCGTGGGCATCGTCGCATGATAGGCGAACCCGTTGTTCTCGTAGGCCTCCATGATCTGCAGCCATTTGCGCAGATCACAGGCGAAGCTGGAACTCGTGGTTGCGTCGATTCTCTCGCGGGCGAGGGCGCTCAGCATGACCAGGCCGCAGCAAGGCGATGCGCTCCATCCCTTTTGCGGCGCGCTGAGCAGCACGTCGATGCCGCTCGCTTCCATATCGACCCAGATCGCGCCGGACGCGATGCAATCCAGCACGAACATCCCGCCGACAGAGTGAACCGCGTCGGACACAGCGCGCAGATACGAATCGGGTAACAGTATTCCGGACGCGGTCTCGACGTGCGGCGCGAAGACGAGATCCGGCTTGTTTTCCTTGATGGCTGCGACGACTTCTTCCAACGGCGGCGGTGCGTAAGCGGCCTGTGTGCCTTCTTCGACCGGGCGCGCTTTCAATACCGTCGATTCAGACGGGATGCCGCCCATGTCGAAAATCTGCGACCAGCGGAAACTGAACCAGCCATTGCGGATGACGAGACACTTCTTGTTTGTCGCGAACTGACGCGCAACGGCTTCCATGCCGAACGTTCCGCTGCCCGGCACGATCACGACAGACCTGGCGTTGTAGACCTTCTTCAGGGAAGCGGACAAGTCGCGCATGACGCCCTGGAAAAGCTGCGACATGTGGTTGATCGATCGGTCGGTGAAGACGACCGAATATTCGAGAAGTCCATCTGGGTCAACATCAGGGATTAACGCTGGCACGGTGGCCTCCTTTGACAGATGAATATAGGTATCTAACACAGATTCTAACGATAGGCGGGCGCGAGGGTGGTGGAGGGATGCTGTCGTCGGCGCTTCGGGCATTGAGAGAGCCGACGAATTGGCGAGTTTCGTCGAAGGGCGTTGAGGATGATTTAGCCGCAGGCTTCGTGCCGCGACGGGCGCAACCGCGAATAATCAGCGTTCTCAACGGCGGGAATGACATCCCGCTGAGGGAGGAATCGAATCTGCAGAGCTTGGACTGCCCAGAGCGACTTCAACAATTTCCCTCATCTCGCGAAGTTTCCCTGCGGGCGAGAGTCGCGCGCTCTTCATGATCCGATCCGGCGGCTTCATGCAGAACGTCCGCATCAGATGTCCGCGCCGCGACAATACCTTCGCACGCCAATCCCGCGAGCGAACGCGTGTAATAGGCCACCGCCTTGCGCAGGATATCGTTCACTTCCCTGAGCGCCGCGTTTTCCTGTTCCAACTCGTCGATACGCCGAAGCTGTGTATCCATGTCAGCGATGCGAAAGCGCCTGCGCCGATTGCAGCAGATCGTCTAGCATCGACTGGCGGCGTTCGGGATTCGTGTCGCGGCCCGTCATGAAGCAGAGCGCGGCGAGCGGCATCCCCGCGCGGTCGCAAACGGGCGCCGCCATGCAGAGCCGGAACGCGTTGGACAGGCCTTCCGTGCAGCAATAGCCAAGCTCTCTCGCATTGTGCACGTCGCGCATGAATTCATCGAAATCAATGCGCACGCCGTTATCGAGCACGAAGTCATCGGGGGGAATCAGGGCGCGGATGGCATCGGCATTCAGATGGCCGAGCAGCAGACGCCCGGTCGCGGTCCACGGAATCGGCACACGCACACCGATATCTGAACTGATATTAAAAGGCCGCGCACTGTTCTCCGATAACACCACCGTGTACTTGTTCCCTTCGAGCATGCACAACTGCGTGGTCTCGTCGTATTTGCGCACGAGGGCGAGAATCGACTGATGCGCGCGGCTGATGAGGTCGTTGTGCGTCGCATAGTCGGAGCCGTAATAATGCATCTCGCGCCCGAAGAACACGCTGCCATCCGCCGATGTCTCGAGCCAGCCCACTTCGGCGAGAATGGCGACGAGCTCGTAGATGCTCGAACGCGGCGCACCGGTCGCCTCGATCAGTTCGCGCATCGTCATGGGCCGCCGCGCGATATGCAGCTTCCTGAAGATATCGATGACACGGTCTACTCCTCGCGCGCGCGACGTCTCTGGAACCGCCATTCGTCGATTCCTTCAGTGGTCCAGCACGCGGCTTAGAAACTGCCGCGTGCGTTCGTTAGATGGACTAACGAAGATTTGTTCCGGATCGCCTTGCTCCGCGATCACGCCCTTGTCCATGAACACGACGCGATCAGCCGTCTTGCGCGCAAAGCCCATTTCGTGCGTGACGACGACCATCGTCATGCCGTCGCGTGCGAGGCCGCGCATGACTTCCGTCACTTCGCCGACGAGTTCGGGATCGAGTGCGGACGTGGCTTCGTCGAAGAACATGATGCCCGGCTCGACCGCGAGTGCGCGCGCAATCGCAACGCGCTGCTGCTGTCCGCCCGACAACTGACTCGGGTAGTGCGATGCGCGATCCGCAAGCCCCACGCGGTCGAGCGTTTCCATCGCGCGCTTGCGGGCATCGCCGGGCGACATGCCGCGCGCCTTGATGAGCGCGAGCGTCACATTGCCGAGGGCGGTTTTATGCGGGAACAAGTTGAACTGCTGAAACACCATGCCGACGTGGCCGCGAATCTCGCGTGCACGTTTTGGATCGTGCAAGGGCACTTTGTTGACCCACACTTCTCCGGAGTCGGTCGTCTCGAGTCCGGCCATGATGCGCAGCACCGTGCTCTTGCCGGAACCCGACGCGCCGATCAGCACGAGCACTTCGCCCGCGCGCACATGGAGATTGATTTCGTTGAGCACGCGCGTCGCGCCGAACGCCTTGCTTACGCCCGATAGCGAAATCACGGGCTCGTTCTGTATCGAATCGCTCACGCAAGTCTCCTGCGGTCATGGTGGCGCACCCATTGCGAAAGCGGGAAGCACACGACGAAATAAATAATCGCGACGAGTCCGTAGATCTCCACCGGCTTGCCGATGCGATCCACGATCGCCTGGCCGCCGTGCATCAGTTCGGACATGCCGATCATGCTGACGATCGACGTATCCTTGATGAGCGACAGATACTGCCCGACGATCGGCGGCAACACGATGCGCCCCGTCTGCGGCAGCACGACGAAGGCAAAGGCCTGCATGCGGGAAAGGCCGAGAATCTGCGAGACTTCCCACTGTCCTTTCGGCACGGACTCGATGCCCGAGCGAAACACTTCGGCGATATACGCGCCTTGATAGACGCTCAGGCCGATCACACCGGCGGCGAAGACATCGATTGCATAGCCAAAGTAAGAGACGCCGAAGTAGATGAACATCAGCGTGATGAGCACGGGCGTGCCGCGAAACAACTCTGTATAGAGTTTCGCGATGCGGTCAGTGCCCCACGGCCCGAAGGATCGCAACACGGCGGCGAAGAGGCCAATGAGCGTGCTGCCGACGATCGCCGCTACCGATAAAAGCAGCGTCGTCACGAGCCCTTGCAGCAGGACTGACAAACTGGTTCTCAGCAGTTCGAGTGACATGATTCAGACCCTCATGCACGATTGGCGCGACGCAGCGTGAATCCGCCGAAGCGCGCGCGCGGCCTCACGATCAGCGGCGGATGAAACATGCGTGCGCCGAGTTCGCTCGCGATCCACGACAGCACATTGCTCAGCACCAGATACGCCACGAGCACGACCGCGAACGTCTGGATATAAAGGAGCGTGCGCGAATTGATGACGGTCGCGGTGCCGGTAAGTTCGGGCAAGGCAATGGCCGACAGCAGCGACGTGCCGAGCAACAACTGAATCAGATAATTGACGATGGCCGGATACACCGCGCGTGCTGCCTGCGGCAACACGATCTCCGTAAAGATCTGCCCGCGCTCCAGACCGAGAATGCCCGCTGCCTCGAGTTGTCCGCGCGGCACCGATTGAATGCCTGCGCGAAACACTTCCGACAGATACGCGCCCACGTTCAGGCCCAGCGCGATGACGCCGGCCCAGTAAGCATCGAGCGCGATTCCCATCGACGGCAGGCCGAAGAACACGATGAATATCTGCAGCAGTACCGGCGTATTGCGTATGACCTCGACGTAAGCACGGGCGATGAACCGCACGATGGCCGAGGGCGACATGCTGGCGAGCGCCGCGATCAACCCGAGCACCAGCGCGAGTACGAACGACAGCAGCGTGACTTGCAAGGTCAGCCAGCCGGCCTTCAGGAACTCGGGCACGTAGCCCCATAAAGTCAGCCATTGATAGCTCATCTGCGCCTCCGCTTCAGGACTGCGGATTGAGCGGATATCTCGGGTCGACGCCGAACCACTTCTTGTACAACTGCGCATTCAGCTTCGACGCGTTAATGTTGAACAGGAACAGGTTCAGGTAATTGAGCCACACCTGATCGCCCGCTTTCACGCCGAACGCGTTGTACTCGAGCGGCACGAGCGCCTCGTTGGTGACGGTCAGTTCCGGATCGAGCTTCGCCTGATATGCAAGGAAGTTGTTGTCTTCGATCATCGCATCGGCCTGGCCTTGCTTGACGGCGAGAATGGCCGCTTGCGAACTGTCGTATTCCTGAATCTTTACGGAGATACCCATCGAACGGACTTCGTCGCCATTGGTCGAGCCTTTCACCGTTGCGATGGTGCGCCCGCTCATGTCCTTCGCCGACTGGATGCCGCTGCTTTTCTTCACGAGCATCGCTTCGCTGGCCACTACGTACGGCGACGTGAATTCGACGACCTTCGCGCGTTCGAGATTGCGCGTGAAGTTGCAGAACACGACATCGACCTTGGCGGTTTGCAGGTTCGGGATGCGGTTTGCGCTCGTCGTGTTGACGACTTCGAGCTTCACGCCCATTTGCTTCGCGAGTTCTTTGGCGAGGTCGACGTCATAGCCGTCCGGTTTGCCGTCTTTGTCGTAGAAGCCGAACGGGGCGAACGTGAGGCAGTCGCCTACACGCAGCGTGCCGCGCTGAAGCACGGCTTGTAGCGTCGATGCAGGCGCCGCTGCCGCTGAATTCTGTTCGGGCGTCGACACCTTCGTACAGGCGGAGAGCGCGAGCAATCCGCTCATCGCGGTCATGGCTAACAACAAGGCGGCCTTGGCGCCCTTGGTGGCGAGCTTCATGTTCGGATCCTGTTTTGAGTGAGTTGAGCCGAGCGGGTCGGTTGCGGAGCGGCGTGTGTGCGAGTGAAGCCGTGCGTCGCAACATCGGACTGTCCGGTATATCGGACAGTTATCCGGAGAATCGGATTCAGGCCAAGTGTTGGGCGTAAAAAAAGGCCGCGCAAGCGGCCACAACCCGGATTGATTCGATGTTTTTGATGAGATAGCGGATGCGTTGCATGGGTTTCTCTCTCATCGGCTTAAAACCATTCCTGTCGCGTCGTGCTTTTGCGAACGCCTGGAGATGCGGACAAGCTACTTCAGCACGGCTTCTATAACGCCAGCCAATGCGCAAATGATGACGACCACAAGCGGCGGCATCTTCCAGCGCGTCAACAATAAAAGGCCAATGGTTGCGATGGCGAAGTCGATCCCGGAGTGAATTGCGCTCGTCCAGACAGGGGAATAAAACGCTGCCGCCAGCAGTCCGACGACCGCCGCGTTCACGCCAGAAAGAACAGCCGACATCGACGGACGCGCTCGAAGCGCTTGCCAGTAAGGCAGCGTGGCAAGAACGAGCAACAGCCCCGGCAGAAAGATGCCTACCGTGGCAAGCAGTGCCCCGGCCCAGTGATTCGGTGTTTCCGCCATCATCCAGCCAAGAAATGCGGCGAATGTAAAGAGCGGGCCGGGGACTGCTTGCGCTGCGCCATAACCCGCGAGAAAGTCATTCGACGATACCCATCCTGTGGCGACGGTCTCCTGCTGCAAGAGCGGCAGAACGACATGACCGCCACCGAAGACGAGCGCGCCCGAGCGATAGAAGCCTTCGAAAACGCGGATGGCACGGCCTGCGCCCAGGTTCGCCAGCACCGGAAGCCCGAAGAGCAGTACGCAGAACAGCAGCAGCGCCACGGCTCCGGCTGCGTGCGAGACGCGGAATTCGTGAGCGTATTGCCTTCCTCCGAGCTCGCCGTCCGATGCCGTGGTCCGGCAAAAAACGAATCCGGCTACCGCACCGAAAGCGATCACGATGAGTTGTGCATACACGGTCGTCAGGACACTGAGGGCAGCGAGCGCGGCAAGGGCGATAGAGGCGCGGCGGCGATCGGGGCAGAGGCGCCGGGCCATGTCCCACACGGCTTGCGCCACGACCGCGACGGCAACGAGCTTCAGGCCATGAATCAAACCCTGCCCGATGGCCCCGTCGAGGCGCGGTGCAATGGCCGCGAAAGCCAGCATCAGTAACACAGAGGGCAGTGTGAAGCCGCACCAGGCGGCGAGTCCACCGAGCCACCCGCCCCTAAGCAGGCCGATCGAAAATCCAAGCTGGCTGCTGGCTGGTCCCGGAAGAAACTGACATAGGCCGACGAGGTCGGTGAACGTCTCGTCATCAAGCCATCGACGACGCTCGACGAACTCGCGGCGAAAGTAACCAATGTGAGCGATGGGGCCGCCGAAACACGTCAATCCCAGCCTGAGAAAGACTGCAAGCACTTGCGGTGCAGTACTGCTTTTGGCCGGGGTCGATGGTGTCATGCCAGTTTCCATGAATCCTTGAGTTCTCTAATTACGGCTTGCCGCGCGTCATCATTCGTCATTGGGCCGTCTCAGAAGCGTTCTTTCCGTAGCGTCGCACCGGTCGACAGTACGATAACCGCGACTAGCGACATTCGCTGACCATAAAGCTCAAGAATTTTACCGGCGCAGGCGAGAGCCTGCGGTGCCACATGAATGGTCCAAGACGCGAGGCCGTTTCTTGATCGGAGCCGACGTCTATGCGTGCAGGCATCGGCGTATCTGAACGTCGCTCAGTAGTTAGCGGTCTCGCAATCACAAATCTGTCAGCGAAAGTCGCGTCCCTTGGGCGAACGCAACGGCTCGTGTCAGTTCGTGTTAGCCTGCACGATTGCAATTGACCTATGCATCCATGGACTTGCCTGTCTGGTTCGGCAACGTAAGCAGCGTAGCGCGACATCTGCATAGCATCGAGTGGGACCAGACTCCCGTGGGTCCAATTGAGCAATGGGATGCCTGCTTACAGGCGTCGGTCGCGAGCTGTCTCTGCTGCGCGTTTCCCTCTTGCGTGTTGTGGGGCCCGGACCTGACGGTTATCCCTAACCAGGCACTATGCGATCGGCTCGACATTGATGCCGCAGTAGCCTGCAGGCAGCCCTCTGCGCGTGTCTGGGGCGACGCTTGGAACGCTGTCCGACCAGCGGTGGAACAGGCTTTGAAGCAGCGCAGCCTCGTTCGCTCACCCAATATTCAGTTCCGAGTCGCGGACGCCGGTACAGGAAGCGAAACCTATTTCGCGCTGTCGTGCAGTCCTGTCTACAACAGCGATGGGCAGGTCGCCGGTGTCTTCTGCATCTTCAACGAAACCACGGAAATCGTTTTAGCCCTTCAGCACGTCGCGCGTGAGCAAATGGCGATGCAAACCGCACGGCGTCTCGACGAGGGTCGGCTGCAGACGATCATCGACCAATTGCCAGCGGGTGTCGGCCTTACCGACGCGAGCGGCCAATGGACGCTCAGCAACGCACTGATGAGGAGATACATCCCGACGGCTCTCCCGTCGACGCTTCCGGAACGAGCGGCGCTGTGGCAAGGATGGGACGCGCACGGGGCACTTATCCCATCGCACGACTGGCCCGGCGCACGAGCGCTGCGCGGTGAAACGGTGCTGCCGGGGCAGGAAATGCTTTACACCGGCGTTTCGGGACACCGCGTCTGGATGCGAGTGAGCGTAGCCCCGCTGCGCGACGAAGCTGGCAACGTGATCGGCACCTGCTCGATCGTTCAGGACATCAGCGACTTGAAGGACGCTGAGCAAGCGCTGAAGGAAGCAGATCATCGCAAGAATGAGTTTCTTGCTGTGCTGGCACACGAGCTTCGAAACCCGTTGGCGCCGATACGAAACGGCCTCAATATCCTCGAACATACAGTCGACGTCGAAACGCGTGCACGCGTTCATCGTATGTTCAATCGCCAGATGTCTCACATCGTGCGGCTTGTCGACGATTTGCTCGAAGTTTCTCGTATCACGAGTGGCAAAATCGAGCTGCGCAAGGAAAATTTAAATCTCTCTGCAATTCTGTCAACCGCTGTAGAGACGAGCCGGCCAGTCATCGACACAGGTCAGCACCGGCTTACGATCAGCTTTTCAGCCGAACCGTTGACCGTTTTCGGTGATCCGGTACGGCTCACACAGATCTTCGCCAATCTGCTGAACAACGCGGCTAAGTACACTAATGCTGGCGGCCATATTGAACTCACGGCCATGCAAGACGATAAGGATGCGGTTGTCACCGTCCGCGATAACGGTATTGGCATTACCGCAGGCATGCTGCCACGAATCTTCGACATGTTCAGCCAGGAAGAGAACTTCCGTCAACGCGCCCAAGGCGGTCTGGGCATCGGACTGACTCTCGTTCGTAGCCTCGTTCACCTGCATGGCGGTACTGTCTTAGCCCACAGCGATGGCCTGGGCCGAGGTAGTGAATTTGCAGTCCGCCTACCCCTCACAGATGCACCCACCGACACCCAAGGGTTTGATCCGGACAACGACCCGTTTAGCCGGAAGTCACTTGCGGGCAAGAGACTACTTATCGTTGACGACAACGTCGATGCGGCGGACAGCCTTGCCATTCTGCTGGACATGTTGGGTGCCGAGACACGAACCGCCCACGGTGGACTCGCTGCGCTGGACGCATTGAAGACGATGCCAGTCGATGCCGTCCTGATGGATGTGGGCATGCCCGATATGGATGGCTACGAGCTCGCACGACGCATCCGTGCCAACGAGGCTTTCGGCGCCGCAACTCTGATTGCCATTACCGGCTGGGGTCAGGAAGAAGATCAACGAAAATCGCGCGACGCAGGGATCGATCGCCACCTTGTCAAGCCAGTTAATATCGATCTGCTGCTGAAAGCGTTGACCGCCAAGGGAAATTGACGCGGGGCTCCGTTCTGACCATACGTCGCGACGTGGAGCGTGGCATCAGCCGGACATCAATTCCGACACGGCCATTGAAAACGTGGCAATAACGTTTCAGCCGGGTCCCGTCCGCGAATCAATCCCCACGTCCACTCGCACGCTTCCGTATCTCGGAGTCAAGAATCAGCCGCCCGCGCAACTTGCCTTTCATGCGCTTCACATAGCGCGGCGCCTCGGTCATATGAATCACCATTAGTTCGCGCACCTTATCCGCATCCCGCGCCCGCGCTGCTTCAGTAATTGCCTTATGGATCTTCACGTTCGCGCGGCCAAAACGTTCGTGTTCCGCCTGCGGCGTATCGTTCCTGAACTCGATCAACTGCCGGATCATCTCGTTGATCAACTCACACGTAAAACGAAGAAAAGGATTGGGATTCGCCGCAGCCAGAATATCGTGGAAGTTCACATCTTCCTGACGTTGCCGCACGATGTCCCGATTCGCATGCGCCGCTGCCGGTTCGTCGCAACACGCGATGTTCGCTTCCAGCGCCGTGAAATCGTCGTCGGTGAGATGCGGCACCGCACCCGCCGCGAGTTCGGGCTCGAGCAACTGACGCACCGTGTAAATGTCGTCGATGGTCACGTCCTTGAAGAACAAATAGTTCTGCAAGAGCTGCAAGGTGCGGGCAAGCGGCACTTCGACAATCGTGCCGCCGCCCGAGGGTCCGGTCGTCACCTTGATGAGCCCTTGCACTTCCAATGACTTCAGCGCCTCGCGCGTCGTGCTCTTGCTGACGGAAAAGAGCTGCTGCAATTCGACCTCACGGGGCAACTTGTCGCCGGGCTTCAGGTCCTTCTCCGTGATGAGCCGCTTGATCTCCTCGGCCACCAGATCGGCGCGCTTCGGCTGCTTGATCGGCTGCTGCGCGATCTGGACTGCCGCGCCGGCGCGCTTCGCACGCTCCATCACCATGTCGATGCTCCCTGTCTCTATCTGTCTGCTTTCGTCTTGCGGACACTGGCGAATCCGCAGACTGGAATATTGCCTTATTGACACCCGAATTTATTGTTCCTAGCATCAGGTTCATTCTATTTATCATGATAAATAGAATGAACCGGGCCGAGGCTCGAACGTACCACGAAAAATAACGCCGGGCGGCTGCGCGGGTCATCTTCTCAAGGAGCGTCAATTTGAATCGCCGAAACATGTTGAAGCTGGCCGCGCTGTCGGCCATTCCCGGATCGTTCGAGGCGCTCGTCGCAAAAAGCGCCTTTGCGCAAGGCTCGCCGATCCAGTTCGCGTGCCCGGTCCCGATGTCCGGTCCGTTCGCGGCCAACGGCAAGTATGCCGACCTGGGCATGAAGCTCGTCATCGAACAGTACGGCAAGGTGCTCGGGCAACCGCTCGCTTATACGACGCTCGATACCGAGGGAAAACCCGCAACCGCCGTGCGGCGCGTGCAGGAAATCGCGCAGCAAAAGAACGCGCGCTATTTCGCGGGCGGCATTCTTTCGTCGGAAGCGCTTGCAATGGGCAAGGAAGCGGAGAAGGCCGACGGCATCTTCATCACGACGGCAGGCGCCGACGAGCTCACCGGCAAGGACTGCAATAGCGCGACCTTCCGCTGGTCGGTGCCGACCTTTGGCGCCATCGAGCAGACCGTGAGGCCGCTGGTCGAATCGATGCCCAAAGCGAAGCGCTGGTACACGATCACGCCGCAATACGTGTTCGGGGACGGACTTCTGTCCGCGGCGAAGAACATCTTCAAAGAGAAGGGCATCGAACATGTGGGCAACAGCTATCACTCGCTCAATGAAAAAGAGTTCAGCGGTTACCTGACCAATGCGGTCGCTGCGAAGCCGGATGTGCTGCTCATCCTCAACTTCGGTTCGCAATCTTCGGACACCTTGCGTCAGGCCGTGAGCTTCGGCATGAAGAACAATTGCACGATCCTGATGGCATGGGCATCGGGTTTGGAGCAGTTCGAGGCGCTCGGTCCGGATATCTGCGAAGGCGTGTACTTCGGCGCACAGTACTGGCATGCGATCGATACGCCGCTCAATCACGATCTCGTGAAGCGCGTCAACGCCGTTTATAAATCGAACCCCAACTACAGTCTCGCGGGCTCGTACATCTGCACGAAGATTCTTCTCGATGGCATCGTGAAGGCGGGCACCGCCGATCCGAAGAAAGTCATCGCCGCGCTCCAGGGCATGAAGTACGCGGGCCTGACCGGTCCCGAAGAGATTCGCGCGGGCGATCATCAGGTGCTAAAGAATTACTACCTGTTGAAGGGCAAGCCCAAGAGCAAGATGAAAGACAAGGACGATTACGCCGATATCGTGAGCTCGGGTCAATCGTTTTTGCCGCTCGACAAGACGCAGTGCAAGCTGGCCTAAGCGCCTGACGCGCTGACGCGTCGCTCTCATGCGAATGCAGGCAAGCCTTGCATTCGCGCCGCCACTCTTCTGATGCAAGGCCATGAACGTTTATCTGTTGCAGGTCGTGAACGGCATCGGCGTGGGCATGCTGTACTTCTTGCTCGCGGTCGGTCTGTCGATCGTGTTCGGGCTGCTGCGCTTCGTGAACTTCGCGCACGGCGCGTTCTATCTGTTGGGCGCGTACTTCTGCTATCAGGCGATGCAGTGGTCGATGAGCTTCTGGGCTGCGCTCGTCGTCGTGCCCATCGTCGTCGGCGCGTGTGCGTGGATCGTCGAGAAGGCCGTGCTGCGGCACGTCTATGCGCAACAGCACGAGTTCCATATTCTCGCGACGGTCGGTCTCGCGCTCGTGATACAGGAATGCGCGATCATCGCGTGGGGACCGATCGGCGATAACGTCGCCGTGCCCGACATACTGAACGGCGTGGTGATGTGGGGCAGCTTCATCTACCCGAAATACCGCCTCTTCGTAATCGCGTTCACGGCTGTGCTGGCCGGCATTCTGTGGTGGGTGCTCGAAGGCACGCGCCTCGGCAGCGCAGTGCGCGCGGGCAGTGAATCGAGCGAGATGGTGTCGCTGCTCGGCATCAACGTGACGCGTATCTTCAGCCTCGTGTTCGCGCTCGGCGCAGGGACAGCGGCGCTTGCGGGCGTGCTCGCCGCGCCGATACGCGGCGTCGATCCGTTCATGGGCATCGAAGCGCTCGGCGTCGCGTTCGTGGTCGTCGTGGTCGGCGGCATGGGCAACTTTCTCGGTGCGCTCGTCGGCGGTTTGCTGGTCGGCATCGTGCAAAGCGTGATGAGCACGCTATGGCCCGAAGGCGCGCGTCTCATGATTTATGTCGCGATGGCCGCAGTGCTGCTGCTGCGCCCGAACGGATTGCTCGGGAGGACCGCGTGAATTCCAAACCTGATTCGAAGAGATTGGACATGAGTCTGCCCGAACGATCACTCAGGCATTCGCTGCATCGCTATCGGTTCCTGCTGCTTGCGGCGATCGTCGTCTGCATTCTGCCGATGACGATGCGTTCCGGATCGCTCGCAACGGAAGTGCTCGTCTATGCGCTCGCCGCGCTCGGCTGCAATCTGCTGCTCGGGCATACGGGCTTGCTGTCCTTCGGGCAAGGCATCTTCTTCGGACTCGGCAGTTATAGCGCCGGCCTGATCCTCACGAAGTCAGGGTTGCAAGTACCCGTTGCGCTGCTCGGCGCGGTCGTCGTGGGCGCGCTCGCGGCGGCCGTCGTCGGATGGTTTTCGATCCGTCAGCGCGGCGCGTACTTCGTGATGCTCACGCTGGCATTCGGGCAGATGTTCTACTTTCTCGCCTACACGACGCCCGATCTCACGGGCGGCGACAACGGCCTGCTCGACATCCCGCGTCCGGCGTTGTCGATTCTCGGTCAGCCGCTCGTATCGATCGCATCGCCGTGGCAATACTATGCGTTCGTCGCGGTGCTGTTCCTGATCGCGTTCTGGCTGATGCTGCGCGTGTCGCATTCGGTCTTCGGCCGCACCCTGCTCGCCATTCGCGACAACGAAGCGCGCGCCGCTGCGGTCGGCTACGACGTCAAGCGCTTCAAGCTCGCCGCGTTCGTGGTTTCGGGCGCGGTCACGGGTCTGGCCGGCGCGCTTCACGCGATGATGACGGGCATCGCGCCGCTATCGAACATCGACTATCACACGAGCGAGATGATCCTCGTGATGACGGTGATCGGCGGCACGGGCAACCTCTTTTCCTCCGTGCTCGGCGCGGCGTTCTACGTGTTGTTCGCTGACTGGCTTTCGACGCTCTGGCCGCGCTGGCTTCTGCTGCTCGGACTCGTGCTGATCGCCGTGAGCCTGTTCATGCAGCGCGGACTGTGGGGGCTGGGTGAACGCATCTGGCGCGCGGTGAAGCGCAATGAAGGAGAGCCGGCATGAGCGCGTCGATACTGGAAGCGAAGGGCGTCGCCAAACGCTATGGCAAGTTCTCGGCGCTGACCGATGTGAATCTGCGCATCGAGAAGAATACGGTGCATTCGGTGATCGGCCCGAACGGCGCGGGCAAGACCACGCTGTTTCACGTGCTGACGGGCACGCTTCCCATCACGGCGGGCAACATCGTGTTCGATGGCCACGATGTGACGCATGAGCCGGATCATCGCCGCGTGAAGCGGGGCATCGCGCGCTCGTTTCAGGTGACGAGCCTGTTCACCAATCTCTCCGTGCGCGAGAACCTGCGCCTCGCCGCGCAAGGCGTCGACTCGAAGCGTGCGCTCAATGCATGGACGCCGCCGCGTGGCGCGCTCGAACATCGCGATACGGTCGATGGCATTCTGGAGCGGCTTGCGCTGCAACGCTTCGCATCGACGCAGGCGAGCGCGCTCTCGCACGGTCAGCAACGGCGTCTCGAAGTCGGCATGGCGCTGGCCGCGCGGCCCAAAGCGATCTTTCTCGATGAACCGACCTCGGGCATGGGCATCGACGATCTCGACGACATGAAGCATCTGATCCGCAGCCTGCGCGACGACTATACGGTCGTGCTGATCGAGCACAACATGGATATCGTGATGGACATCTCCGACACGATCACGGTGATGCAGCAAGGCCGCGTGCTGGTCGAAGGCGAGCCGGCCCGCATTCGCGGCGACGAACGCGTGCGCAGCGCCTATCTCGGCAACATGATCACCGGAGGCCGCGCATGACGCTCATGGTCGATAACATTCACGGCTATTACGCCAAGAGCCATGTTCTTCAGGGCGTATCGCTCAGAATTGAAGAAGGCGAGACGGTCACGCTGCTCGGGCGCAATGGCGCGGGCAAGTCGACGACGCTCAAGAGCATCGCGGGCATCGTGACACCGCAGCGAGGCAGCGTGACGTTCAAGGGCGCGAGCCTGGAAAAGCTCGCGCCTCACAAGATCGCGGCGCGCGGCGTGTGCTTCGTGCCGGAGCATCGCGGCATCTTCAAGTTGCTGTCGGTCGAAGAGAATCTGCGGCTCGGCGCGCGCAAGGACTCGCCGTGGCAACTGGCCGATATCTATCGCATCTTTCCGCGTTTGAAGGAGCGGCGCACGAACGGCGGCGGCCAGCTATCCGGCGGCGAACAACAGATGCTGGCCATCGGCCGCGCGCTGATGAATCATCCGCACCTGCTCATGCTCGACGAACCGGTGGAAGGACTCGCGCCGGTGATCGTCGAGGAGATCGTCGCGCAACTGAAGCTGATCCGTCAGGCAGGCGTGACGATCCTGCTCGTCGAACAGAACCTCGAAGTGTGCACGCAGCTCGCGGATCGTCATTACATCATCGAGCAAGGGCGCATCGTGTACGAAGGTGCGAACGATGCATTCATCGCCGATGAATCCATCAAGGACCGTTATCTCGGTGTGGGCGTCGTCTGACGCCATGCCCGCCATTACCTAGCGAAGGAACCTCGAATGCAAGCTCACGATATGCCGGCGCATGCCGGCTTGCGCATCGACGGTGCGCGTCTGTGGAACACCCTGATGGAGCTGGCGCGAATCGGTGCAACGGAGAAGGGCGGCGTGTGCCGCCTCGCGCTCACCGAGCTCGACAAGCAAGGCCGTGATCTCTTTGTCGCGTGGGCGAAGGAAATCGGCTGCACGGTGCGCGTCGATGCGATCGGCAATATCTTCGCGCGACGTGCGGGCACGCGCGACGATCTGCCGCCTGTCGTGACGGGCAGCCATATCGACACCCAGCCGACCGGCGGCAAGTTCGATGGCAACTACGGCGTATTGGCGGGCCTCGAAGTATTGCGCACGCTGAACGACAACGACGTCCGCACCGCGGCGCCGCTCGAAGTCGTCGTATGGACGAACGAGGAAGGCTCGCGTTTCGTACCGGTAATGATGGGCTCGGGCGTATTCGCCGGCGCATTCACGCTCGAGCATGCGCTCGCGCAGGTGGATCGCGAAGACGTGTCGGTGCGCGATGCGCTCGCGTCGATCGGCTATGCGGGCGAGCGCGTCGCGGCGCATGACGTGGGCGCATATTTCGAGGCGCATATCGAGCAGGGGCCGGTGCTCGAAGCGAACGACAAGGTGATCGGTGTCGTTAAGGCCGCGCTCGGCCAGCGCTGGTACGACGTGACCATCGACGGCATGGAGGCCCATGCGGGCCCGACGCCGATGGAGCTGCGCCGCGATGCGCTGCTCGTCGCGGCTGACCTCGTTCGCACGGTCAATCGCATCGCGCTCGATCATGCGCCGCATGGGCGCGGCACGGTTGGCTGGATGGACGTGCATCCCAACTCGCGCAATGTGATTCCCGGGCGCGTCAAGCTGACCGTCGATCTGCGTGCCGCCGACGATGCCACCTTGCTCGCGATGGACCGCGCCTTGCGCGATGCATGCGCGCAAGCGAGCTTGCCTGTGACGGTAGACGAAGTTGTCTACTTCGCGCCGCAACCGTTCGCGGACGCGCTGGTCGCTTCGGTGCGCGAGAGCGCGGATGCGCTCGGCTTCACGTCGATGGATGTCGTGAGCGGCGCGGGACATGACGCCGTGTACCTCGCACGCGTCGCGCCGGCCGCGATGATCTTCGTCCCGTGCAAGGACGGCATCAGCCATAACGAAATCGAGGATGCACGCGCCGATCATCTCGAAGCGGGCTGCAACGTGCTGCTGCGAGCGATGCTTCGCGCGGCGAATGCACTGGAAGGAGACGCTGCATGAAGATTCTCATCGCGCGGATGAATCATGAGACGAATACATTCTCGCCAGTCGCGACGCCGCTCGAAGCGTTCGGGCGCGACGGTCCCTGTTATGGCGATGATGCCTATCGCGAGAATGCGGGCATGCGCACCGCGATGTCCGCGTTCATCAATGCCTCGACGCGCGAAGGAGCCGAAATCGTCACGCCGATTTCGGCATCGGCGAACCCGAGCGGGCGTGTTGCCGCCGCCGCTTACGACGCGATCTGCCAGGCGATCGTCGACGCAGCCGAAGGTTGCGACGCGGTGATGCTCGATCTGCATGGCGCGATGGTCGCCGAGAATTCCCCCGATGGCGAAGGCGATCTGCTCGAACGCGTGCGCGATGTGCTGCCGCATGCGCCCATCGCGGTATCGCTCGATCTGCACGCGAACGTCACGCAGAAAATGATCGACAACGCGAACGTCATCACAAGTTTCAAGACCTATCCGCACGTCGACATGTATGAAAGCGGCGAGCATGCGGCGCGGCTCTTGCTCGATCTCATTCATGGAAAGGCGAACCCGGTGATCGCGTGGGCGCAACCGCCGCTGCTCACGCATACGCTCAGAAGTTCGACGGCCGATGGCGCGATGAAGCGCGCCGTCGATGCCGCGCGGGCCGCCGAGCGCGAGGACGGCGTCCTGGCGGTGTCGGTACTGTCGGGCTTCTCGCTCGCCGATATCGCCGCCCCTTGCATCAGCGTCGTCGTCGTAACGGATGGCGCGCGCGAGAAGGCGCAACACGTCGCGGACCGTATCGCGCGGCAGATCTGGAACGAGCGCGACGAGTTCGTGTATCACAGTGCGCCGCTTGCGCAGTCGATCGCGGAAGGCGCGGCACTCGCGCGCGAAACGGACAAGCCTGTGCTGTTGCTGGATCACGGCGACAACTGCATGTCGGGCGGAACGTGCGACACGACCGACGCGTTCGAAGAAGCGTTAAGGCAAGGTCTCGATGACATCGTCGTCGGGCCGTTGTGCGATCCCGAAGCGGTGGCGAAGCTCTTTGCAGCAGGCGAGGGCGCGACGGTCACGCTCGGCATCGGCAACAAGCTCTCGAGCGTTGCGTCGTCCGGCAAACCGCCGCTCGAAGTGACGGGCATCGTGCGGGCGTTGACCGATGGCGAGTACGTCATCAGCGGCCCGACCTACACGGGACAACGCGCGTACATGGGCCGCGCCGCCGTGCTCGAAACGCCGGTGGCACGCATTCTCGTCACGGAGCGGACGCACGAACCGTGGGATCTGGGCGTGTTCGAGAGCGTCGGCATCGATCCGCGTGGCGCGAGGTTTCTGATACTCAAGTCGCGCATGTATTGCCGGCCGGTGTTCGTACCGATTTCGGGCGGGCTCGTCGAATGCGATAGCCGTGGGGTGACTAGCTCCGACTATGGGCTTTTTTCGTTCGGGAATCTGAAGCGGCCCGTTTATCCGCTCGATTCGGGGATTGGGTATTGAGTGGATGGGGCCAGCGGGCGGGCTGTTTTGCGAGGTGTCGTTGCGCTTTGGAGACGGACATCTAAGTCGGCAGGACAGGTCGGTTTGGCACGTCTACCGATTGAAGAGAATCAGCGCCGTGTAGATTGGGACATGGGAGTCCGCACTGCCGTGCGAGGGTTGCTTCCGAAGCGTTCCGCACTTCCTGCGTCCGACGCGATATGTCGCCGTCCGCGTTAACTGAGCTAGACGCAGCGCGTCAGAACGTTTTGTCGAAGCTGTTCTATGACCTCCCTTATCGCGGTTGTTGAGCATCAGGCTAAAGTGATGGCCTGATGCGGATTTTTAGACTCGCGCATCGCCGTCATTGGGCCTGCAGCGGCGCCGGCGCGATGCTAGTCGCCAGGGCGGTCCAAAACGTAAGGGCAATGCCGATTTGGCGGGCAAACCCACTAAAATCGTGTACCTGGCGTATTCTGTCTGCACGAAGAATCGGCGTTATCCGTCGATCGCAGAATATGTCCAGACGGAAGCGATCCTAAGGCGTGCACTCACGATGTGGTGGTGCCTCAAGCCTTGCGACTTGCCGACGTATAGCGCCAGGCGATTCTGCGCGCGCATGTCACTCGACTCGCTCGCCTGGATAGAATCGACTGGACCGCTCCAAAGTATGCGATAACCTGCGCTTTCGAGGCGGTTCAACCTAGCGACAATGAGACTATGAATAAGGGAAAGACGAAGCTGACCCGTCAGGACGCCGAGCGCCTTTTCGAGGGACTGCCGGCGTCGAAGGTGAGCGCATCTAGCCGGCCCGAGAACCCGTTCGGGCCGCCATCATCCAGCGTCGTCAAGCGAGCCGACGACGAATCGACGCTCTGGAAAGACAACCTGATCACGCTGCCGGTGGGAATCGAATTGCCTGTCGGCTATGAATCCGCGTCTCGCCTGCGCGAAGCGATGACGCGAGCCTGGCGCGTGAAGTGGGTGAGGGAAGGCAGGGACGAGATGGTCGCCGAGTTTCCCGAAGGCTGGACAGCGGTTCGCCGGGAGAACGGCCCTATCGAATTGCGGGATCAATCCGGCGTGGTTCGCGCGCTATGCGGATGGGCCAAGGATGCCGAGCTCAGGCTTCTGCCACGGTATTCGGTCGAGTCACAAGCAAACAGTTCGACCGGACTGAGCAGCTTGCTTGTCCGCGATCGCGCGAACAGTCAAATCCTTGAGCGTTCATCGGTCTGGTCCGCGCGAACGGGGACCAACCATCCGGACTGGACCAAGCTCGCAGCGTGGCTTGATTTACGCTATCCGGACCATCGCGACCCGCTGCGATACTGGGAAGATTGCGAGGAGAATCGTCGAAGCTAATGCGATATTCGCAAGCCCTGTTTGCACCGCTGACTCAAAGGCCGCGGTTATTTGCGAAGGCGATAGCTCACACGCGGCAATTGTGATCGCGGATGTTCCGTGCTTAGCAGCCTCGCATAGCGGCGGCATTCGCGATTGCCTGTATATCAGCTCGCAACGCTGCGTCTCGACCAGGCCCGCCTGTGCGAGCCTATACGTCTATAATCGGGATGCCTGCTATCACCCACTCCCGCTAAGAGGCGCGTGTTTCACTCCAAGGAGCGCCTCATGACCCGCGTCATTCCTTATCGCGGCTTCGAAATTCACGTCACGCTGACCGCTTCGTCCGATGATTTCTACGACGCGAGCTTTCAGATCATCGGCGGTAGCAATCTTGGCGTGCTCGGCAAGTCTGGCCATCGCATCGCACTTCGTAACGGTCCCTTCACGGAGCGCTGGGCTTTTCTCATCGCGGAGTGCGCGGGACAAGCGGCAATCGACGTGCTCCTGGGTACGGTCAACGACGACTAGCCATAGGTATTCGCTCACGAGGCATAGTGTCAGCGCGGCTCGAAGACACGTTGCAAAGCTTCTTTGACTCGTGGATGTGCGGCCATGCCATGCGGCGCCTTATGCTCCGCTTCCTCGATGATCGAAGATCAGACCGCCCTGCAATCGAAGCACGGGCAATATTCAGGAAAAGTTCATCAAGCAGCGCTCTGCGCCTTAGGTGCGCAATCTGCTGCGAGCATAAGAGGCAGACGCAGGGTGTGCCCTATAAGCCGCTCGCGCGTGTCACTGCCTGTACATCTTGGCGCGTCGTCGCGCGTGAGCTGAACCGCCACCGTAAGCGGCTTCTTCGGTTTCGAATCGAAGGGCGCTCTCGTGACGGACCTCGGTAGCTCTTGGACCGGTGAGATCTCTATCGACGACGATAAACGTGAAGCCGCCCGCATACAGGGGCTGTACCGCGACGTGGAATTCGTGGTTTCCGACCTTAATCATGCGCGCCATGCGAACTCCGACGGTAGGGGAGGCTGCGAGACCTTCATTGTGCGCCGCTTTTGTGGATACCAACGAACGATAGCTTCGGTTTCGTTGATGACAGGCGTACAACGCTGTGCATCGCGTGGGAAGCGAGTGCCGCTCTTGTGTGATTCGGGCGCTGCGTCATCCGCAGCCCAGGAACGCTGCGCTTTACTCGCCGCGTTGCTTCGAGATGACCCCTTCAGCGGACGGATGACTTCGCACAGAATGTCCATAGCGCAAACGGCCGGCGCACTCAGACAAGCGATACAACGAACCCTCGATATGACGACGGCTGCACGCCACAGTCGTCGCTGCTGCTACGCCGCATGACCAAAGCCGGGCTACCTACTACGCTCCCGACGGGACATACCGCCACTTGGCTGCGTGAACATCGATGTCCGCGTCCTTGTCGAGCCGCTTCTGCGTGCGTTGCAGGTCCGCCTGCCGAAACGCCTCGATGCGAGCCCTCTGCGACGTCGCGTGGTCTTGCTTTGCGCCTTCTGTAGCTGAACCGAGCGGGGACTTCATCATTTGGGAGACTCCAAAGTAGGTCGCTGTTTATTCTTCACGAGGCTGTTGTACGTGCCGACGGACGAAACCAGAGTCAACCGCTTATTGTCAGCAAGGTTCAATGCATATCGCGAGCCGTGCGCTGGCTTTACGAACGGAAAGTACCCGCGCCCTTCAGCCTGCGCCGTAAAGCGCTACAAAGCAAGCGCAATCGTCAGAGACTTGCAGAGATCGCGGCGCGGTGGGCGTTTTCTCTGAGCAGGCAGCGGCAGTCGGAACATACGACTCTGGACGAGCACACGAGAAGAGCGGCGTTCGGTTCTCTTGACCGCAATTAGCCATAGACGACTAAAGGAACCCAACGCGTCGATAACGATAGCCGCGCCTATCCACCGCCTCAGCCACGCGACGCCGTGTTCAGCGCAACGGTCGCCTTCAGCGCTCCGCCGACCATGCCGCGCACCACGGCTTCAACCTGTTCCGCCTTCTCCGGCAAATAGTCGAACGGTGCATCCTCGCCCATATACGTGGACTGGCACATCTCCAGCTGAACCGCATGCACGCCATCGTGCGGCGCTCCGAAGTGTCGTGTGATGAAGCCGCCCTTGAAGCGGCCATTCGCGATGTACGTGAACGGCCCCGACGCGGCGGCGCGCAGCACCGCTTCCTGCACTGGCGCTGCCGCCGTGCGGCCGTCCTGCGTGCCGATGTTCAAATCGGGCAGCTTGCCGTCGAAAAGTCGCGGCAGCACGCTCGCAATCGAATGCGCTTCCCACAGCAGCACGTTCGGATGCCTTGTGCGCAGCCGCTTCAACTCATCGCGCAAGGTGTCGTGATACGGCTGCCAGTACGTCGCGACGCGCCGGTTGCGCTCGGCGGCATCGGGCTCGCAGCCATCGCGATACAGCGGCGCGCCGCGAAACGTTTCGGTCGGACACAGCGAGGTGGTCGTCTGTCCGGGATAAAGACTTTCGTCGTTCGACGGCCGGTTCAGATCGATCACGTAGCGTGACACGCGCGCACCGAGGATCGTCGCGCCGAGCGACCGGGCGAATGCATAGAGACGGTCGAGATGCCAATCGGTGTCCGCGACCGTCAGCGCGACGTCCGTGTACTGGCCGCGCAACGAGTCGGGAATGTGCGTGCCGAGGTGCGGAATCGAGATCACCAGCGGCGCATCGCCGCGTTCGAGCGAGTAAAGATCGTTCATCGTGCCTGGGTCCTGTTAGACGACTGAGTTCATGCGCCGGCGAGAAGTTGTGACAGCGCCCGGCGATAGCCCGCATAGTGGCGCGCTTCATCGCGATGGCGCCGGTCGTGAATCACGCGCTCGCCGCCGACGAACACGTCGCGCACGGGCGTTTGCCCATGTTCGCAGAATACGATCGACGAAAGCCACGTCGCGCTCGTCTGTCCCGCGAGATCCGGATGCGTGGCGTCGAGCACGATCCAGTCGGCGCGCGCCCCTGCTTCGAGCGCACCGACCGCGCGGCCCGTCGCGCGCGCGCCGCCTTCGAGCGCGCCCTGAAACAGCCGGTCGGCGACATGCGTCGTGCGTGGCGACGCCAGCACGTTGCGCTGACGCCGCACGAGCCGCTGACCGTATTCGAGCAGGCGCAGTTCGGCGCGCCAGTCCACGCCGATATGACTGTCCGAACCGACGCCGAACGCGCCTTGTGCATCGAGATATTCCATCGCGGGGAAGATGCCGTCGCCGAGATTCGCTTCGGTCGTCAGGCACAGGCCCGCAATCGCGCCGCTCTTTGCGAGGGCGCTGGTTTCGTATGCATCGACGTGCGTGGCATGCACGAGGCACCAGCGGGCGTCCACGTCGAAGTGATCGAGCAGCCATTGCACGGGCCGCGCGCCGAGCGCCGCGAGCGACGCATCCACTTCCGCCGTCTGCTCCGCGATGTGGATGTGAACCGGCGCGCCGGGCGAGATCGTATCGAGCCCTTCCATCAGGGCGCGCAGCGAAGCCGCCGATACGGCGCGCAGCGAATGCGGCGCGACGCCGTAGCGCAGCGCGCCGTGCTCGGGACGCGCATCGCGCAGGGTGCTCAGAAGGTCGAGAAACGCTTCGGTCGTGTTGACGAAGCGGCGCTGATCGTCGCGCGGCGGCTGCGCGCCGAAGCCACTGTATTGATAGAGGACGGGCAGCATCGTCATGCCGATGCCGGTCTCGCTCGCCGCATCCACGACGCGCTGTGCAAGCTCGGCCGGATTCGCATGGCGCTGGCCATCCGCCGCGTGATGCACGTAATGGAACTCGCAGACGGACGTATAGCCCGCCTTGAGCATCTCGACATACAGCCAGCGCGCGATGGCCTCGAGCGTATCGGGCGTGATGCGCGCGGCGAACCGGTACATCAGGTCGCGCCAGCTCCAGAAGCTATCCGCCGGATTTGCGCGATATTCGGTGAGGCCTGCCATCGCGCGCTGGAACGCATGCGAGTGAAGATTCGGCATGCCGGGTATCACCGGCCCCGACGCGCGGATGGCGTCTGGAGGCACATCGCGCGTATCGTGCGTCACCGCGACGAGCGTGCCAGCGTCGTCCCATTCGAGCAGCACGTCAGCGCGCCAGCCGTCCGGCAGCAGCGCGTGCGCCGCGAACAGGGCTTTCGTTTGTGAATTCATGACTGACCTCTCGTATCGGGCGACGCGCACAAGAGCACGCCGTCGCCATCTATCTCGACGTCGACGCCACGCGCCGTGTCGATCCGCAGCGTGTCCATCTTCGCCAACGTGAAGCGTGTCCGGCCGACGCGCACGTCGAGGGAGTCTTGCGCACAATGCAACAGCACGCTTTCCGCAGCGACGATGCGGCTCGCCGGTGAGCGCCAGCAATCGATCGAAGCGTGCGCCGCGCCGCGATGCGTCATCACATTGAAGACGCGCACCGGGCCGTCCGTCAGACGCGCCTCGACCGGCGTTTCACCCACGAAGCGCGCGGTGTCGAACACATGCGTCACGGCATGTTCGCCGAGCGTAAGGCCCGCGCCATCGAGCAGGACGAGCACACGGTCGATGCCGTCGAAGCGCGAAAACGGTCCCGGCCGGTCGATATCCGCGATGCTCACGCGCCACGCATCGGCGCGCGCCGCGACTTCGCGCGTCATGCCGCCGCCGTTCTTCCACGGCGACGCCACGAGATCGGCGCCGCGTATCACGGAGACGTTCATGCGCGCGACAGCACCGCTTGCAGGAACGAGCGCGTGCGGGGCTGCGACGGCGTCGAAAAAATCTGCGCGGGCGGACCCGCCTCGACGATCTCGCCGCCATCCATCACGACGACGACATCCGCCACTTCCTTCGCGAAGCCCATTTCGTGCGTGACGACGAGCATCGTCATGCCTTCGGATGCGAGCAGCTTCATCACTTGCAGCACTTCGCCGACGAGTTCGGGATCGAGTGCGGACGTGGGTTCGTCGAAGAGCATCACGCGCGGCTGCATCGCGAGAGCCCGTGCAATCGCGACCCGCTGCTTCTGACCGCCCGACAGGCTCGCGGGCATCGCATGCGCCTTGTGTTCGAGGCCGACTTTCTTGAGCAGCGTAAGCGCGGCCGCTTCGGCATCGGCTTTCGACAGGCCACGCAACATGCGCGGCCCGACGGTGATGTTGTGCAACACCGACAGATGCGGAAACAGGTTGAACGACTGAAACACCATGCCCACTTCGGTGCGCAGCGTGTTGAGCGCGCGTTCCTTGAGCATCGTCCCGTGATCGACGAGGCGATGGCCGCAGATATCGATGGTTCCCCGCTCCGGCTGCTCCAGTCCGTT
The DNA here is from genome assembly GCF_041360715.1 of Caballeronia sp. RCC_10. NCBI lineage: Bacteria > Pseudomonadati > Pseudomonadota > Betaproteobacteria > Burkholderiales > Burkholderiaceae > Caballeronia > Caballeronia sp. RCC_10. Next base: position 55,570 of record NZ_JBFUPT010000002.1, on the reverse strand, counting down.
GCAGCAGCGCAGAAACGTGCTTTTGCCGGAACCGCTCGGCCCGATCACGACCACGACCTGGCTCGGCTGAATATCGAAGTCGATGCCGTTCAATACGCGATGCGTCCCGAACGACTTCGTGAGTTCGCGAATGCTGACGATAGGTTGAGCACTGTTCATTGCACCATGCCTCCTGCGCGCAGCCGTCGCTCGACGCGATGAAGAATGTAGTTGGTCGTCTGCGTGAGCACGAGATAGACGAGCGCGATCACGATATACACCTCGAGCGACCGGTACGACACGCTGATGATTTTCTGTCCTTCGTGCATGAGATCGTGAATGGTCAGCAGCGACACCAGCGCGGAGTTCTTGATCAGCGCGATGAACTCGTTGCCGAGCGGCGGAATCATGCGCACGATGGCTTGCGGAAGAATGATCGCGCGCATGGCCTGCCCCGACGACATGCCGATGGAGCGCGCCGCCTCCATTTGCCCGCGATCCACCGACTGAATTGCACCGCGCACGATCTCCGACACGTAAGCCGCCGAGTACAGTCCAAGGCCGAGCATGCCGCACACGAACGCGGGCAACAGGATGTTGAACTGCGGCAGGCCGAAGAACAGCAGGAACAGTTGCACGAGCAGCGGCGTGCCGCGGAAGAAGATCAGATAGCCGGTGCAGAAGCCGTAGATGAGCCGCCGCTGCGGCGCAAGCCGGCCGATGCCGATCAGAAGCCCGAGCAGGCACGAGAGCACGAGCGCGGCGGCGGTCACTTCCACCGTGACCAGCGCGCCGTGCGCGATATCGGCCCAACCGGCGACGGCCGGCGTGAAGTCGAGTTGCATGGTTCAGATCCGCCGCATTACTTGGCGTTCGCGGTGGTGCTGGCGCTCGCGCTGAACCACTTCTTCACGATCGCGTCGTACGTGCCGTCGGCCTTGATCTTGGCGAGCGCGGCATTCATCTGGTCGCGCAATTGCGGCTCGTCCTTGCGCACCGCGATGCCGTACGCTTCCGTCGTCAGTTCCTTGTCGAGCACGCGGAAACCCGGGCGCGTGCGCACGAACTGAAACGCGGCAGGCTTGCCCGTCACGGCGGCGTCCGCGCGGCCGATGCCGACCAGATCGAACATCTCCTGATTCTTTTCCACTTCCACGCGCTGCACTTGCGGATAGTTGTCGCGCAGGAAGTTCACCGACTTCGTGCCGACCTGCACGGTCACTTTCTTGCCGTTGAGATCGGCGAGCGTCTTGATCGGCGAGTCCGCCTTGACGAGCGCCGAGAGGCCGCCCGCGAAGTACGACTGCGTGAAATCGACGACCTGCGAGCGCTCCGGCGTGATGTAGATGCCCGAGATCGCCGCATCGAAGCGACGCGCGACGAGGCCCGGAATCAGCCCCTTGAAGTCGATGTCGGTCCACTGGACCTGCTTGCCCATCGCCTTGGCGAGCGCGTTCATGATGTCGATGTCGAAGCCGGTACGCTGGCCTTTGTCGACGAACTCCATCGGCGGGAAGGTGGCGTCGGTTGCGACATTGATGACGTTCGCGTCTTGCGCGCGGACGGCGCCGGGGAGAGCGGAAATCATCATCGCGACGCCGAGACTCGCGGCAGAAACAAGGTTCTTCAGTTTCATGGTGTGGGCTCCAGGGTGTGGTCAGTCGGTGAGTGTCATTAGGCGTTTTGCAGCCGGGCGGAAATGGCGTTGGCGGTGCGTACGGTCCAGTCGGCGAGTTGCTGTTCGCGGCCCGCCGCACGCGAGGACGGCGCCATCAGCGTGATCGATGCGCTCGCGCCCGCGCCGCGCGCCGTGCGCCGGAACACGGGTGCGCTCACGCCCCACACGCCCGGATCGATTTCGCTGTCGCTTATCGCGTAGCCGCGCGCGCGGATGCGGTCCAGTTCCGCTTCGAGGGCGGCGCGGGCGGCATCGTCGCCGGCGAACTGACGCCCGAGCGTCTCGCTGCGCGTTTTGTCGGCCATGAACGCGAGCAGCGACTTTGCGGAAGCGCCCGCGCGCAACGGCACCGCGCGTCCTTTCTCGAACGAGCAGCGCAGCGACTGAGTGCTTTCGACCATCTCGAGGCAGATCACCTGATCGTTAAGGGCGACGATGAGCCCGACGCTCTCCTGTGTTGCGCGCGAGAGCTGCATCATGCTGTCGCGGCTTGCCTCGACCAGCATCGAATTGACGTCGAAGCCGAGCGCGAGTTGAAGACAGATGGGACCGGGCGCGTAGAAGCCGTCGTCGTCGGTGACGAAGCCCCAGCGCTTCAGCAGCGCGACCTGGCGGTAGAGGGTGCTTTGCGCGAGACCGGTCGCGCCGAGCATGTCCTTCACGGACATGGCCTTGCCGTGACTGGCGAGTGCGGTCAGCACGAGCAGCAGGCGCTCGGCGCCGGTGACGGTGGGGTCTTGGTTCACGCTGTGTTCTGCTCGCCCGGGAATGCGCGTTCGTTTGAAGTAAATGCAGAATGCCACGGCGCTCCCGCTGGACAAAAATCGCATTCCCATGGCGCGGGAAACAATGCGTAGGGGTCTACGCTTGTTCAGGCGCGTGCAGTTAGCTTGATCCGACCTAGGGTGCGCATGATGGAAGGAACGGACGGCTGGCCTCACGCAGTAGGTCGGTGGGCTGAGATATGCGGAACGACCGGCCTCATGCGGCCCTGAACCGACGATCGTTCAGATGCGCCGACTGCCTATAGCGCACCGAAAACGGCTGTTGAACTCCATGTCCACACGCGGCAGGAAGGGAGCTCCTCGTTTGATGGGGCAACCAAAGACGCTTGGGATGCGAAAACAACGAAGGGAGTTAAGCAGATGCAGCGCGGATACAGTCGCGGGCAAGACGATTGCCCGGAAGACCACGGCTATGAGATGAGCGGTAAATACGGCGAATCGAGGGTCGGGCAGCACGCTCTGCGCTGGAATTGCTGCCCGGAGGAAGTAAGTGCGCGCGGCCGCTGCCAATCAGCCGGGCAGGTAGACGGTGAGGCAAGGATGCGAGTCAGCGACGGCGCCGTGACTCGCCGCGCGGTGTGGAAAGACTGGAACGGCGTCCGCAATGAGTCTTTAGAGCAACTTGCCGTTGTCTCCCATCACTGTCCCACCGCGCTCGGCAGGATTAAGGCTGGCCTTTCTCTGCCGCAGGCTCCGAGGACGCCGAGGACGCCGACGGCGCCGACGGCGTCGATGCACGAGCCGTGCGCCTTGCTTCCAGATGCCGCGCGCGCCCGGCATCGGCCGCTGTCACGTTTCCTGTCGGATTCCCGGCGAGGTCGACGCGTGCAGCGTCCTCGACGAGACAACTCCAATAGCGAGCGCCGCGACACCAGACCTTGATGGCTTCACGAATCTCGGTTTCCGTCAGGCCGATATCGGATGCCTGCGCGAACAAGTCGTCGATGACACCGACTTTCAACGGCACTTTAGGAGCCGGATTTTTTGGAAAAGCGAGCGGAAAGCGCCGCTGGAGCTTCCCGATTGCATGCACGACCGGATCGACCGGTTGCTTCTGTGCGTTCGTGGCAGGACGCGGCGGGCGCGCCGGCTTCTTCGCCGGAGCGCTCTTCGATTGCTTCGCCAGTTGCGCTTTCAGTTGCGCGAGTTGTTCAAAACCCATAACGGTCTATCCTCGGAATTCGTTTCGGGATTTTATCAGCCGCGAAGGTCCGCTTCTTTCTGCGGCGGCGCGTGTGCAGGAACAGGTGGGCTGCTTCCGCGAACATTCCTCGTGAAGGGCCGGGAAGCTACCCACGCTTGTGCCGATACGGCCGGCAAGCTGGGCGCTTTGCCCCGTTGCTTAAACGGGGCTGCGCGCGAGGTCATCCGGAGCTTCGAATCCGGCGAAGAAGCGCCAGCCCGGGAAATCCCAGGCAAGGGACTAGAGACAAGAACCGCAGCAGCGACGATCACACCAGCAAGCACGACAGACTCGATGCGCAGCACAACCCAAAAACGTCTCAGCGGTCGAACTGCGGCATCCGAACTCGCTTCGTCGAGAGCGGCAAGCAACCGGGGCATCTCGATGAACCGGTTATGTGCGCCAAGCCCGGCGGCAACGAGCACGAGGGCGAACTTGAGCAGCAGCACCTGCCCATACGTCGACATCAGCAGGCTTTCAGGTGTGTTCACTCCACGCCAGCCGTTGTAAGCGCCGGTGATGAACAGGATGACCAGCGCGACCGTCGCGGCGTCAGAAAGCGACTGAACAAACGCCGAACTGTTGGCACGCTCCGGGACCGGAACACTGAACATGCGAGGCAGAACGACATAGCTCGTCACCAGGACGAGTCCCACCCAGACGCTGATGGCGAACAAATGGAACCAGTCGATCCACACCGGAACGCTGAGCACGCCGGCATCGACGGGATGACCAGCGTGGCTACGCGACAATGCAACACCTGCGAGCGCGAGCCAGAGGGCGCGCTTGAAGCGTATCGGATGCCCCCGTTGCGCAAGCGACAGAACCATCACGACGAGCATGAAGCCCGTGCCTGCGAGCCATGCGTGACCGAAGCCGGTCTCCACGAGCATCGAGCGGACGGCGGCGCCAGCTTCGCGGAGCGTTGATTCGTTCATCAGCGCGCAATGAATCCAGAATGCACTCGCATTGAAGAAGAGCACGGCAAACGATGCGATGCGCGACGTAAGAAGCAGGCGCCAACTGAGCCGGGTCTGCCATCGCGATACGCGGCGAGACAACCACGTATCGCTCAGCAATGCGCCGACGACAATCGCGAAACTGATGTTCTGAAGCGCCACGAAGGCCAACCGCAAAACGCCGAGGAAACCGTCGTTCATCACTTCACCGCAAACGTGTAGGCACCTTTAGTCTTGTGGGCGTCATGCGTCATAACGGTCCACTGCACGGTGTAGGTCCCGGGAGCGAGCTTCGGAACCGCAATCGTCAGCACTCGCGTGTTGGCTGAGTCGACCGTGGCTTTCTCCTTGGTCGCAGGCGACCCCGATGCATTGACGACCTTGATCGTGCTGAACGCGGACTCGAGGTCCTCGTTGAACGTCAGGCGAACAGAGTCGGGCGATGTATCGATGGTGCTGCCCGATGCGGGCGTCGCACTTTCGAGTTTGCCGTGTGCGATTGCGATCGCCGGTGACAGCACAAGAGCAGTGCTTGCCACTGCACGAATCAGAAACTTGATATTCACGACTGTTACCTCTTTGGGTTGATCGACACGCGATAAAGCTGGCGGCCTATTGAAGTCATTGCTTGTGCAGCTCGGTAACGGTGAGTGCGCCGTCCACTTCTTCCGCGACGAAGTCGATCTTGTCGCCGACTTTTACTTGGGACAGCATCGCCGGGTCTTTGACTTTGAACACCATCGTCATCGCATCCATCTCGAGGTTTTCTAGCGGACCGTGCTTGATGGTCAGCTTGCCGGCGGCGGTGTCCGCTTTCTTTACTTCGCCATGCGACATGCTGTGCTTTGCGTCTGCGCCCGGTTGCGAGTTGCTTGCCACGTGTGTGTTTTCTGTGTCGCCCTCCGCATAGGCGCTCGCAGAAATCGCCAATACACAACCCATCGCAATCGAAACAATCGCGTTTTTCATCACGCTCTCTCCTGGAGTTCAGTTATCGACATCGGCCAAAGTCACTGCCCGGCCCATTAAAGAAATCAGCTATCCGGCAGTTCGCCGGTGTATTCGTACGCCACCGTTCCCTTCGGGTGCCTGAACCAGCCGGGGTCTCGATAGTCATTGCGGCCAAGTCCTTCACGCACTTTGACGACCGTGAACATGCCGCCCATTTCGAGCGCGCCAAATGGCCCGGTACCGGTCATCATCGGCAACGTGTTGTCGGGCAGCGGCATCTCCATGTCGCCCATCGAACCGCCCGCACTGCCCATCGCCATGTAATCCGGCACGAGCTTGTTGATGCGTTTGGCGAGATCTTTCTGCGGCACGCCGATCATGTTGGGAACCTGATGTCCCATCGCATTCATCGTGTGATGCGACTTGTGGCAGTGAAACGCCCAGTCGCCGGGACGGTTCGCCGTGAACTCGATGACCCGCATCTGACCGACTGCGACGTCCGCGGTCACTTCCGGCCAGCGCGCGGAAGGGGGAATCCATCCGCCGTCGGTTCCTGCGACCTCGAAGCTGTACCCATGCAAATGAATCGGGTGATTGGTCATCGTCAGATTGCCGAAGCGGATGCGGACGCGATCGCCGGCGCGCACAGGCAGCGGGTCGATGCCCGGAAAGACTCGTGAATTCCATGTCCACATGTTGAAGTCCGTCATCTCGTTGACGCGCGGCGTGAAGCTGCCCGGGTCGATGTCGTAGGCGGACATCAGAAACACGAAGTCGCGGTCTACCGGCATGATGCTGCGGTCCTTCGGATGCACGATGAACGTGCCCATCATCCCCATGGCCATCTGCACCATCTCGTCGGCGTGGGGGTGATACATGAAGGTGCCGTGGTTCTCGAGCCTGAATTCATAGACGAACGTCTTGCCCGGCGGGATGTGCGGCTGCGTCAGTCCCCCGACGCCGTCCATCCCTGAAGGCAGATGCATTCCGTGCCAATGGACGGTGGTGTGCTCCGGCAGTTTGTTGGTCACGAAGATGCGAACCTTGTCGCCTTCGACCGCCTCGATGGTCGGCCCCGGCGCCTGGCCGTTGTATCCCCAAAGGTTCGCCTTCATGCCGGGCGCCATTTCGCGGACCACGGGTTCCGCAATCAGATGGAACTCCTTCCAGCCGTTTTTCATCCGCCACGGCAATGTCCAGCCGTTCAGCGTTGCGACAGGCGTATAAGGGCGACCATTCGGCGGCGTAAGCGGTGGCTGTGTGGCGGTGTTCTGCATCGTCGGCGCCTCTGGCAGCGATGCCGCGCCAGCCTTGCTGACCATCGCCGCGCCGAGAAGCGCAGCACCCGATCCGCCGATAAAACTTCGACGTGAGACCATGTTCATTTACCTTCTGAATTCGTCGGCGACGCGGGTTGCGTCGCGGGAGCGGATGTCGGCGGCGCGGAAGGGGACGCAGCTTCGCTTTGAGATGCGCCGGGGAGCTGTGCCGATGCAAGGGGCGGCAGGCGTCCGCCGAGCGACTGCTGCAAGTCGGTTTCTGCAAGCCAGTAGTCTTTGAGCGCGTCGATGTAGGCATTGACGGCGGCGGCCTGGTCGCGCGAATCGGAGAGCAGCTCGAACACGCTCGCGAGCATGCCGTTGTAACGCAGCAGCATTTCATCGGAGATGGTCTTGCGTAGAGGCACGACCTCGTCGCGATAGTGCTTCGCCACGTCGTAGCTCGTCACGTAAGCGGCGTACGACTCACGCACCTCGGAACGAGCGTCGATCGCGGTCTGGGCGAGCCGGTTCGCCGACTGCATATAGATGGCGTCGGCCCGCGCGACTTTTGCGCCGCCCCAGTCGAAGACAGGTATCTCGACGCTGATTTCGTATCCGCGCTCATGGCCCTTGTCGGTCTCGAAGTTATTCAGATAGCCGACATCGAGCGCATTGATGAAACGCGTCGCCTTGCTGAGCCCTAGCGACGACGCGACGCTCTCGGTCCGCAGCTTCGCCGCCTGAATGTCGAGGCGGTTCTGCATCGCAAAACGCTCGAGTTCGTTCAGGTCGGGCCGGTTCTTCGGCAGGTCAGGCAGACGGTCGGGCAACTGGTACTGCGTTCCCGATCCCCATAGTCCCATCGTGCGAGTGAGTTTTTCGCGAGCCGCGACTGACTGCTGCCGGGCCTTGGCCAACTGGGCGACCGACTCCGCGTAAAAGGCCTGCTCCCGCGCGTAGTCGAGCTTGCTGGAATTGCCCGCCTGTCGCATGCGCAAGGCCAGCTCCGCTCCGGCCTCGGCCGAGTCCTTGACCTGAGCTGCGTAATGGGCGGCCTGCTCCGCAGCGACAGCGTTGACATACGCTTTACGGGCGTCGGCGGCGACGGCAAGCATCGCGTTGGCCGTCTCGAGTTTCGTCTGTTCGAAGCGACGGCTCTCGATGCGCGTCGCCACGGGCAGCGTGAGAATCCCCAGGACGCCCATGGAGAAGGTCCGGCTGATTCCGAAGCCGTCGCTCCAGTGCGTCCGGCTGAACGTGAAGCCCGGATTGGACAGGCGGCTCGCCTGCACGAGATCTGCCTCGGAAATGCCGAGATCGCCGTATGAAGCCTGGAGTCCGCGGTTGTTCAGCAGCGCGACCTGGACCGCCTCGTCGATGCCGAGCAGCTTTGACAGCAGTTCCTGCGTACGCTTGAACGCAGCATCGCGGTCTTCGTCGGTCCTGACGTACACCGCATCCTTGCCAAGGCGCTCGGACGCGGTTGTCGACACGGTATTGAATCCACCGTCCTTCGAAAACGTCGTGCAGCCGGCCAGCAGTGTCGCCGCGATCGCAATGAGTGCAACGCGGTTCGAGCCCAAGTTTCGAATCATTTCGACTCGCCTCCGTGCTCGTGACCGTTCGTTCCTTCCTGTGCCGCAACCGGTTGCCGGCTGTGCTTAACGGCGGTCCTGCCTCGGCTGGGCGCAACGGCACGGTTTAACTCCTGCCAGCTCGGCGCGTCGCCATCCTGCCAGGACTGATAGCCGCTGAACGCGGACTGCATGATGACAGCCGGCACCGATGCACCGGCATCCGTCGGGTCGGGCACGACGGTCGTGGCGTGCGCGAGCAACGGCAACACTGCACCTGCGCCCAGGAGCGCCGCAGATATTGTTCGCATGAATTTTTCTCGTCGTAAATCATCCGGCGGCCGTGAAGGACGCCAGAAAAGCTTGCTGGTCGCAGCGAGTGGCTGCGAGTGCGCGGACTAGACGAGAAGGGAGCGGGGAGGCCGTTCGATGCCGTCGGTCAGAAACAACACGACGTCGGCATCAGGAGGCAAGGGGACAGAGAAATGAATCAGATCGCTCGAAGCGGAAACGGTAGGGACAACGGGTAGCGCTGCACCGACGCAGCAAGACGCACACGTCAGACAGGCATGAACATGGTGACCGCCGTTGTGGTGATGACCGCCGTGGTCATCGCTGTCAGCTACGGATTCATGGAAATGATCTGAAGGCGATGCTTCGTTATCGGCTACGTGTGAAGGCACGCAAAACATCGAGACGGCCGCAAACGACTGAACCGGAAGGCTCAGTACAAGCAGCACGACGAGAATGAGTTTGCGCCAGTAAGACATGGGGGCAAAGTCTAGCACGGGGTTACGACCGCTGTAAGCGCTGTAATCGTTCAGCGCCTTTATCATGCTCACGGCGCCGATGATGTAGTCCCTGTTGACCTTCCCAGTGTGGCAGGGTTCATCATGAACTCATTCAGGTCAAGGAGCGTGAGAATGGAATTCACCGTAGCCGATATGTCGTGCGGCGGATGTGCCAGCGCCATCAGCAGGGCAATTACAAAGCTGGATGCGACTGCCAGGGTGGAAGTTGACGTCGCAGCGAAGTTGGTGAAGGTCGAATCGCTTTTGGAACAGGGACAGGTTGCCTCTGCAATCGAGGGCGCAGGCTTTCACCCTATCGCGATTGCGCCGTAAGCAAGCCAGGATGCCTATGCCGCGTTCGCGGTTCGGATGGGGCCTTTTCTCCCTGCCACGCAATAGGGGCGCAGGAAGCGCGACTGTTCAATCGACCTCTCGGTGCACGCAGCCTGTCGCATCCACGGCAATGCGTGTCGTCGCCGAACACAGCCGATAGCGAACGCATGATCAGTATTTGATGTCTCTCGCGGTTTGACGTCCGTGCTGCTTCGATTGGCGCTTGTCCTGTCTGCACTCAGCGTTGCTCTGCTGGTTGGCGGCGCGGCAGTCATGCTTGGTATGCCGCGCGCCTTGGCGCGTTTCCTGACGCACATCGCGGCCGGCTCGCCGCTCCTGTGCCTGGTGTGTCGCCGACGACGGAGTCGGCCAGGAGCATACGAAAAAAGCTGCGGCCAGTGACAACAGCCAGCGGTCAAATGCGCGCATGAATCGTCTCCCGAGTCGTAACGATGATGCAAGAAGCCCGACGAGTCGGGACACATCGAAAGCCGATTGCGGACGCGGTCATGACGGTCGAATCGACACTCGCGTACTCGCGCGGTGCTGCGCCTCCTTGCTGATCCGCGGCTCCCTCAACGACCGCTCCGCTGAATTGCCTGCATTCGCCGCGCCTGTGCATCCTGAAGCAGACGGTACGAAGCATAGTATTTGAAGATGTTTCGTACATACGTGGTCGTCTCGATGCCGACCTTCTCCGCGACAACGATCTCCACGTTATTGAACCAGACGTCAGGATTCAAACCACGCTCGGCAGTGATTTTTCGCATCTTCGCGATGGTGCCGGGTCCGGCGTTATAGCTGGCGAAAGCAAACAGCGGCCTGTCGACGTCGGAAAAATGGGCGTCCTGGAAGTATCGGGTCATCAGATGATCAAGATACTTTGCGCCAGCATGAATATTCGACTGCGCTATCTTGATGTCACCGACGTTCAACTCTTTTCCAGTGGCCGGCATGAGTTGCATGATGCCGACCGCTCCGACGCGGCTCTTCGCGTTCTGGTTGAGTTGCGACTCCTGGAATCCTTGAGCCGCCAGCATCAAGGGATCGAAACCGTATTGCTGACCATATTGCTCGAAGAAAGCCACGGTTTGCTTGAATCGGTTCAGTTCGGCGCTTTCCGCGTTGTTATGAATCTGCTTGATGCCTTGCATGTACTGCTTCATGCGGACTTCCGCCACACTTTGCTTCTTTATGAAATTGTCGTAGAAGTTGCTGATAACCGCCTGCAGTTGCGGACTTTGTTTGCGAATCGCCCAGCCGATGTATCCGCCTTCACGCACTACGATGTTTTCGTGCACCTTCACCTGCGGCAACAGCTGCGCCCACATGCGAGCCTTCCAGTCGTCAACGACCAGAATCTGAAGCAGGCCGACATTCAGCATTTCCATCGCGTCCTCGTCCTCGAGAGCTTCCGGAAGCAGAAAGACTTGCATGAGCGGCTTGCCTGTCTGACGAAACCGGTTGTTCAGTGCGCTCAGGCTCTCGTAGTAGCTGCTTTGACGGCGGACGTGCACCGTTTTCCCGCTAAGGTCCTCCACCGTGGAGAGCGCGGGCGACTTCGGCCCTGTCAAGACCACTTCACGCGTCGGTTTGAGCCCGCGCGCCGTGACGAAGTCGACTTGCTTGAGGCGATCGTCTGTCACCGTCAGATTACCGGCCGCGATGTCGCCAATGCCGTCCGTGAGGCCGGTAAGCAACCTGTCGCGAGTGGTGGGAATCATTACTACAGTGATCGGGCGTTTGCCGAGGCGATCGGCGTACGTCTTGTTGATAAAGCGATCGAAGTCACGGACGAAATCGGCAGTCAGGCCGCGTTCGCGTCCGCGGTCATTGAAATACAGCGTGCGGCTGAAGGGGACTAGCACGCGAATCACGCGCCGGGCCATCATCGCGTCGAAATCGCCGCGCCATGACCTGTTGGTCAGATCTATCCGACGCGTCGCGCTGGCAGGAAGCGGGGCGGAAGCGGCCGCGGTAGCCGAAGCGGCATTCGATGGCGCGGAGGGCGGCTTGGGCGCGGCGCATACTGCCATCGCTGCAAGGACCGACAGTCCGAAGGAGCATGACAATAAGCACGTATGAACGAAACGCATGTTGGCATACCGTTGTTGTTAGCCTTGTCGCCTGGGGGCGGGCAGGCTCATTCAAGTTTTGGCGCCATCCGTAACTTGGGGACACTCAAGCGAGTCGCGCGCTCGATTGGACTCCCTTACAGCATAGCTGCGGATACAAGCGATTCAAGACGCGGGGGCGCTTTGCGGATGGGCGTTGGCTGCAGCGGTGCGGCAAACGAGCTTTACGTGGAAGCGGCAACCCACCAAAGATCCGCAGCGACATTTTCGAGCGGCTCGACAGTCTCACGAGCGGATCATCGACACGAGACGGCGCGCCCACGTTCGCAGCCCGCCGCGCACGTTGAATCGGCCTCTCCAGCATGGCTTCAATGAGCAAGCACAGCGACCCAGCCAGCCTTCAGAAACCCTCATTCATGCCGTAATCCGTAATGTTGCGGGGAACGTTCCGCCCGCTGGCCCTTTTCCCCTCTGCAAACGCCCCGCCCGATGCGACGTTTCGATATCAGTTTCCCGTCGCTTCCCTTAGGGCTCTTCGGCCGCCTGGTCGCCCGCAAGCCGATGCTCGCAGGCGCGACCGGCACGGCAATCAGCGCGTGCGTGCTCATCCTGACATTCACGGTCCTTGCGATGGGGCGACAACAGGAGCTGGACCGCGCTGCGGCCAGTTCGATGAACGTCGCCGTCACCTTGAGCCGCGAGATCGCGCGAAACGTCGAGCTATACGACCTTTCGCTCGAAGCAGTCGCCGAAGGTGCAGCAGACAGTCGCGTCCAGTCGCTTCCGAAAGACCTGCGGCATAGGGTCCTCTTCGATCGTTCAACGACGGCTCGATACGTGAGCGGCGTGTTCGTAATCGACCGTGAGGGAAATTTCAAAGAAGCCCGAGACGAAACTGCCGTGCACGCCAACGTCGCGGATCGCGATTACTTCGTCGCGCAGATCGCTCGCGGCCAGGAAGGCGTGTTCATATCGCGGCCGTACCAGTCACGAGCGCGCGGTGGCGCATCTTCTATCGCGCTCAGTCGCCGTATCACGCTGTCCGATGGCTCTTTCGGCGGTATCGCGTTGCTTGCCGTCAACACCGACTACTTTCAGTCCATGATGCAAGCCCTCGCGGTCGGTCCGCACGGCGCATCGTTGATCCTGCAAAAAGACGGTACTGTCGTTGCCCGGAACCCCCGGCTCAAAGCCGGTGAACCAAGCAGCGTCGCGCATTCGCCCACGTTCGGGCAAATGCTGGCGACCGAACAGGGCTTCTACATCGCGCGCTCGCCTGTCGATGGCCTGACTCGCCTATATTCATTCGCACAAGTGCCCGACACGAATCTCATCGCGGTCGTCGCGCCTTCGTATGACGACGTTCTATCGGGCTGGCGTCACCGGTCCACCATCATCGGGGCGTTAGCACTCGTCTTGAGCACCGCGTTCACTTACGTCGTGTGGGCGCTCGCTTTCGGACTGCGTTACCGGATAGCGCTGCAAGCGCATGTGACTCACGTCGCTCACACCGACGCGCTGACACAACTGTCGAACCGAGGTTCGCTCGAAACGTCGCTGCGACGCGTGTGGAACGAATGCAGCGCCTCCAACGTGCCCATGTCCCTGCTGTTCGTCGACGCAGACCGGTTCAAGGCCTACAACGACAAATTCGGCCACGCAGCCGGCGATGCGGCGCTACGACTGATCGCCGACTGTCTGAAGGCGCAAACGAGGTCGGGCATCGACGTCGTCGCGCGTTACGGCGGAGAAGAGTTCGTTATCGTGCTTCCCGGTGCGGGGCTTTCTGACGCGGTCCGAGTCGGCGAGAGCATACGTGCTTGCATCCAGAGCAGTTCGCAGGGAAGAGAGCAAAGCGGCGCGCATCCCGTGACGGTGAGCGTCGGATGCAGCGTGATCATGCCAAGTAACGGCGCAACGACGGCGACAGCCTTGCTCGCGGCCGATCGAGCCGTCTATGCAGCGAAACGGCGCGGTCGCAATCAGGTGAGCGCAGCGACAGCGGCCATGTACGAGCCGACGCCTCGTCAGGAGTCACTGGCCGGAACGGAAACTCACTGAGCGCAAGTGACGATGGCGATATCCCCTTAGATATCGTCTCTGGAGTCGCACGTTGCCAGCAGACTGAGCAACGCATCGATGTCGACTGGCTTGACGAAATGATGATCGAAGCCAGCTGCCTGGGCTTTTAGGCGGTCCTCCGCCTGTCCATAGCCTGTGATTGCAACGAGCACGGGAGACTTGTGTCCCTTGGCGCGCAAGTGCTTCGCGAGCTCATATCCGTTCATCCCGGGCAAGCCGATGTCCAGCAGCGCGACGTCAGCACCGAACGCCACGTATTGTTCCAGGGCTTCGTTGGGCCCGTAACAGGCGCGCGTCACATGGCCCTCTGACTGGCAAACCAGTGACAAGGAATCGGCCGCATCGCGGTTGTCATCGACGATCAGGATGCGGAGGCCGTTTCGCGCCGGACGCAAGGGCATCTGCCCGACGATAGTGGGAACGACATCGTCCGGTGAATTCAAGCGCGGAAACGACATGGTGACCGTTGTCCCGGATCCGGGCCCCTGGCTTTCGATACGAATCGAGCCTTCATGCATTTCGACCAGCTTGCGCACCAAAGACAGTCCAATGCCCAGTCCTCCTTTGGAACGATCGAGCGTGCGTTCGCCCTGCGAGAACAAATCGAAAATTCGCGGCAGTAAGTCGGCGGCAATGCCAGCGCCGGTATCTTCAACGACGATATGAACTTGCGCGGCGTCCGCCGACACGCGCACACGAATCTCGCCGCCAGCAGGCGTGTATTTGCATGCGTTGTGCAGGACGTTGATCACGATTTGCGCCATGCGCGTGGTGTCACCGCATACCCAGACGGTCTCCCTCGGAACATCGATGGTCATCGTCTGCTTATTCTCGTCGACCTGTTGAGCGACCGACTCCGCAGCGCCGTAGACGACCCCGCCTATCAGAAGCGGCTCGCGCTGAAGAACTATGCGGCCCTGCGTGATGCGCGACACTTCCAGCAGGTCGTCCACGAGCCGCGTCATGTGTGAAATCTGGCGTTCCATCGAAGCGATGAGCGGCTCAGGGTCGCCCGCCGATGCCCCGCGACGAAGCAGGCTCACCACGGTTCTCAGCGGTGCGAGCGGATTCCTGAGTTCATGCGCGAGCATCGCGAGGAACTCGTCTTTTCGCTTGTCAGCATCACGCAACGCGATTTCCATACGCTTGCGCTCGCTGACATCCGAGAGACTGGCGACGATGACGTCGGCGCGGCCGTCTTGTCCGCGCTGCATCACTGCACTGCCGTGCATCCAATGTTCTTCTCCGGACAGATGAATTCGCACTTCGAAATGAATCGCGTTTTTGCGGCTCGCCCGCAGTTGTCGAATACCGACCTCGAGCATGCCGCGGTCGTCGGTATGAACGCGGGCCATCGCTTCGTCATACGTGAGCGTGGTCGCTGTGGTCGAACCCGGATTCAAAGGCGCGCTCGTACTGGCGCCTTCAATGGAGAAGAGGTACTTCTCGAGATCCAGCGTGACGATGATGATGCTCGCCGCTTCCATCGCCACCGCGAGCCGGAGATTGCGCGCCTCACTGATCGCCTGGGCGTGCCGTTGTTCTGTCACATCGATGGTCGTACCAAACCATTCGTACAGTCCGCCGCGTTCGTCGCACAGGGGTACGGCTCTCGCGAGCATTATCCTGTACGCGCCGTCGGCTCTTCGCATGCGGAAGCTGGCGTCACGAACGCCTAGCTCACGCAGCGCCTCGCCCCATTTGGCACTCAGCTCGGCCTTGTCATCCGGATGCACGAGTTCCATCCATGCATGTCCAACCAGCCGCTCCGGCGGCAAACCGGTGAAAGCTTCCCAGTCTCCGTCGATGGGTTGCATCTCGCCATCGCGATTGGCCGACCACACGAGCGCCCCCGACGAGCGCGCCAATTCGCGGTAACGGCGCTCGCTTAGCGTAAGGCTCGCCGCCGCAGCACGAATCTCCGACACATCGGAGGTGATGCCGAACACGCGCTGTGCTCCGGTCTGGGCTTGCCGTGTAACGTGTGCCCGCATTCGCAGCCAGCGGACTGTCCCGCTGCACGGCGAGACAGGGAACTCGAGCTCAAAGGGGCCGCCTTTAGCGAGGGCGTCATCGATTGAGACGAGAAACCGCTGCCGGTCCTCCGGGGGCACCTTGTCCCAAAGCAAGCGAAGCGGCACCTTTACAGGGGCACCTTCGATGCCATACAGCCGGGCGAGAACGGGTGTTATCCAGGCGACTCCGGCTTCGAGGTCCCATTCCCATGCCCCGAGGTCCGCCGCCTCGAAAGCAGACAGAAGACGCGCCTCGTTCTCGGCTTGAACTTCGGCGGCATGCTTGCATTCGTGGACATCGACACCGATCACCGTGAACGCCGACGCGCGGTTCTCGACGCACTGCAGGCACAGCCGATGCCACATAGGTTCGCCGTCCAGTCGAAGCAGTCTCGCGTAGACGGCGTGCTCGGGGCAGGCCGGGCCGAGCGACGCGATGGCGTCGTCGAGTGCGGGAACATCGGCCGGGCAAACGAGTTGTCGCAGAAGCACGGCGTCGGTGTGAGCAGCGGGGCCGAAGAAACGCCGCGCGCCTTCGTTCTGGTGCGTCACAGCGCCGTCCTGGTCAACCGTCAGCAGCAGTACGGACAAAGAATCGACAGTGATGGCTTTACGCTGAACGTCCATATCCGATGGGCACCCGCTGTAGATCGCGTTATTTGAATGAAGCAAGGCTTCCTCAGCATAGCGCAATCCCAAGCAGGTTCGCGGGTCGGGTGGAGTCGTCGTCGGGTGAATGATCCGCAGAAACTATTCCGCTTGGAGCGAATACTTAAGAGCCGAAATGGATCACCAAGTGGTAGCTTAATCTCGAGCTTATCGAAAAGGCTTGAGCATAAAAAAAGCCGGCATCGTGCGATGCCGGCTTCGTTCAAAAAACCGAAGGCGTCAGGCAAGCGGAATACGCGCATCGTCGAGCGGGCGCAGCTTGCCCGGATGCACCGCGCGGCACAGCGCCTCGACGAAGAAGAAGTCGCCGAACATGGTCGCCCCGTCCACGCCGATATTGTGCGGCTTCGAATAGCACGAGTTGTGAAGCAGGCCATGCTGGCCTTCCTTCGTGAACTCATCGCGACACAGCGCTTCGAGCATCGCGGCGCCATGACGCTGCCACTTCGCGGCGGCTTGCGCATCGGGATGCAGACGCGCCATTTCGAAGAGCGCCGATGCGACCACCGCAGCCGCAGCCGTGTCCTTGATCTCGGCGTCGCGGCCTGTGGCGTCGAAGTCCCAAGGCGGCACCTGCCGGCCATCGAGGCGACGCATGTAGTAGTCGGCAAGCCGTTCCGCCAGATTCAGATACACGCGCTTGCCGGTCTCGCGCGCAGAGTTGACGTATCCGTAGATCGCCCACGCCTGGCCACGGCTCCACGCGGACTCGTCGAAAGCGCCCTGAAACGTGTAGCCGCGTTTGCGTGCGCCGCTTTCAACAT
Organism: Caballeronia sp. RCC_10; assembly: GCF_041360715.1. NCBI lineage: Bacteria > Pseudomonadati > Pseudomonadota > Betaproteobacteria > Burkholderiales > Burkholderiaceae > Caballeronia > Caballeronia sp. RCC_10. The sequence goes on along the minus strand of NZ_JBFUPT010000002.1, from coordinate 38,470 downwards.
CGTATTCGACGGCGTGATACGTCGAGTCGTCGGCGCGGACGAAGGCACGCGCGGTCATCTCGGCGTGGGCGTCGGCGGCTTGCCGGTAGCTGCCATCATCGGCATGATTCGCGGCCCAGTACAGCAGCGAGAGATTCGCCATCGTATCGATCGCGGATGCGCTGCGGCCACGTGGATCGGAGAGCGGTCCCCATGACGCGAGATACGCGCCGTCACGTGTTGTCACGAGCCTCGCGCGCAGCTTGTCGGCCGCTTCCAGCGCGATGCTCGCGAACCATTCGTCGCCCGTGATGTGATGGCCCGGTATCGCGCTGCTGTCGAAGATGAAGCCGATGTCGTGCGTGTTCGGATCCTGTGCGCGCTGCGCGACCAGCAGCATGCGGGCACGCGCCCATTCGAGGAATCGTGCCTCGCCGGTATGCACGTACGAGGTCAGCAAAAGCCCGACCCAGAAGCCGCAAAACCAGTTGCCGTGGCTCCAGGCGTCGCCGTCGTAGCCTGCCGAAAGCGAGGCAGGCAGTCGCACCCATTCGCCATCCGGACCCGTCACTTGCGGAAACTCCACGCCGAAGGTTAGTTCGTCGTTGGCCACCTTCCGTGCGGTCTTATCGAGCGTTTCGCTAAAAAGCCTGATCTGTTCTGCGTGCAGCGCCAGCGGATTCGTTGCGTTCGACACGTTGTCTCCTTGAGTTCGTCATGCGCAAGTCGATTCTAAGAACCGCTCATGCGACGGCGTTAGGATGAAACGCGTGAACTGTTGGACATTTCCGCGCTGAAGCGCCAGCGCCAAATCAGATATGCAGTTTCTCGAGGCTGCGCCGATAGTCGATCGGCGAGCGGCCCGTGTGTTTGCGAAAGCAGCGGCTGAAATAGGCCGGATCGTCGAAGGACAGCATCGCCGCAATCTCCGCGACATTTACTTCGGAGTGCAACAGTAATCGCTTCGCCTCGAGCATCACGCGCTCGCGGATGAGCTTCGGCGCGGTACTGCCGAGCGCCTGACGCGTTGCCTCGTTGAGCGCGCGCTCGGTGACGTTGAGCAGACGAGCGTAATCCGCCGCTTCGTTGACGGAGCGGAAATGCTTTTCGAGCAGGCTCTTGAAGCGGCGCGACAGCAGCACGCTGCGCGACGCAGCGGCGTCGCGCATGGCGGCGGCATCGCACATGCGCGCAACCTTGATGAGAAACACATGCAGCCAGGCCCAGATTGCATCGGTGTAGCCGACCTCTTCATTCCGGTACTCTTCGCGGATGCCGTCCATCACGCGCATCAGTTCGCGGACCTGAGCATCGCTCAGATGGAGGCAGGCGTCGAGCTGCTCGAAGTTGTAGGCGGGAACTTCGGTTTCGGTATGACGGTTCTGCACTCGAAACGCGAAGAACTCGGATGAAAAGCTGATCGAATAGCCGAGGGTGTCGGCGGACAGGTCCAGGTCGTGGATCTGTCCCGGCGTCATGAAATACAGCGTATGCGGGCGCACGTCATAGCGCACCGAATCGATAACGTGCGAGCCGCTTCCTTCGATTACCCACATCACGTGATAGAAGTCGTGGCGATGCGGATATACCAGCGTCGATTTCAGCGCCTCGATCGGTGCGAGATGGAAGTCCCGTGTCTTGACGTGCGCGCCGTATTCGTAGTCGTCGATCTTGATGACCGGGACGTGGCAGCAACATGCGGTATCCAACTGTCTCCTCCTCGTCGGTGGCGCTCTGTCGTGGCGCCTGCCAGCGGTCCGGCGATTCTCGGACCCATGTAGGAGTGTAGCCGTGCATGGGCCCTCGACGTTACTGGCATTTACACCGTTAATGCGCGGCGCAAACTCATGCGGCGAGATTGCGCGCCATCATCGCTTCGTCGAAACGCAGTTCCTTCAGCGCGGAAAGCCCGCTCAGCACGACGCGCCCAAGCTGATTTCGAACGGTCGTATCCATTACGAGGATGTGCTTGGCCGGCTTCTTTTCGACGACGCAAACGTTGATCGTGACCGTATCGCCGATATATACCGGCCCCAGGAAGCGCAATTCCTGTCCGACATACGCGAAGCCCGGCCCCGTCAGTTGCGTATGCGCCGCCGACACGAGCGCCGCGGTCAGCAGCCCATGCACGACGCGCCGGCCGAAAGGCGAGCATTCGGCGAATGCGTCTTCCATGTGCAGCGGGTTCAGGTCGCCCGAGAGATGCGCGAACGCGTTGACTTCAGCTTCGGAAATCGTGTGCACGATCACCTGCGTGCGGCCGATATCGACATCGTCGAAGCGCAGGAGCGCGGGCCAGTTGTTCGTTTGTGCGCTCACGCTTCTCTCCTCGATGTCAATGCGATGCCGCCTTCGACATAGGCGTCGATCTCTTGCGGCGTATAACCCAGTTCCGCGAGCACTTCGCGGGTATGTTGTCCCTGTTTCGGCGGATGGCGACGCAGACCCGGCGCTTCCCCGTCATAGCGCACCGGATGCGCGAGCACGCGCACGGGGCCGGCTTCCTCATGGTCGAACGACATGATCATCTGGTTGTGCGCGACTTGCGGATCATGCTCGACCTGCTCATAGTCGTTGACCGGCGCGAACCAGATGTCGTGTTCCTCGAAGGTGCGCATCCACTCTTCGGTTGTGCGCGTCTTGAGCGTGTCGTAGACAAGACGATTGATTTCGTCGCGGCGCATCACGTTGTCCTTCGGATGCGTGAACTCCGCAAGCGCCGGACACGACAATGCCCCCGCGAGCTTTTGCGTCGGCGTGAGCGACATCGCAATGTAGCCATCGCGCGTCTTGTACACACCGTAGGGCGCCGGATGAAAGCGGCTGCCAGTCGGCGGATGCGTGCGCGCCCACAGCGGCCCCTTGTTCATGTAGTAGGTGAACGGCTCGATCTGAAGATCGAGCGCAGCATTCAGCAGATTGCTTTCAATGCGCGCGCCTACGCCCGTGCGCTCGCGCGCCTGCAACGCAGCGACGACGCCGAACGCGGCGAGCGCGGCGGCGTGCTGATCGACGATTGCGGAGCCCACCGGCGTCGGCGGCGATTCGGCATCGCCGGAAAGCAGCGTCATGCCGCTCATCGCCTGCAACAGCAAGTCCTGGCCGGGGCGCCTCAAATATGGTCCGGACGATCCGTAACCGGTGCATGAGCAGTAGACGAGACGCGGATTGACTTCGTGCACCTGCGCATAACCGAAGCCCATCTTGTCCAGCACGCCGGGACGATAGCTCTCGACGATCACATCGGCTTCGCGAATCAGACGCCACACGATCTCGCGCGCCGCTTCTTCGCGCAGATCGAGCGAGATGCTGCGCTGATTGCGGTTGCCGAGCAGAAAGAAGACGCTCACGCCTTCGATAAACGCGTCCGCGCCGGTCCAGCTGCGTTCAAATGCGCCGCCCGGAGGTTCGATCTTGATGACGTCCGCACCGACATCGGCGAGCATCTGAACGGCGGCGGGGCCTTGCAAAAAGTGGGTGAAGCTCAGTACCTTGATGCCTTCCAGCATATCCATTCCCCCTCGGTTGCAGCGATCGTTCACGCCAGCAGCGTGCGCGCGATGATCATGCGTTGTATTTCCGATGTGCCTTCGACGATCTCCAGCACCTTCGCGTCGCCGAACGCGCGGGCGACTGCGAACTCGGCCATCACGCCGTAGCCGCCATGAATCTGCACCGCCTGATGCGCGGCCTTCATCGCGTGTTCGCTCGCGAATAGCTTGGCTTGCGACGCCGCTGCGTCGAAGGGCGCGCCCCCATCCTTGAGCGCGGCGGCGTCGTAGAGCATGAGGCGCGCGGCATGGGCATCGGTCGCCATGTCGGCGATCTTGAACTGAAGGCCCTGAAACTCTGCGATCGCGCGCCCGAACGCGCGGCGCTCCTTCATGTAGGCGATGGAACGATCCAGTGATCCCTGCAGAATCCCGAGCGCGAGCGCACCAATGAGAATGCGCCCCGTGCTGATCTGCGCGAGCGTCTGGCGCAATCCCGCGCCGCGTTCGCCGAGCAGGTGGTCCGCAGGAATCGCGCATCGCTCGAAGAACAGTTCGTGCGTGATCGACGCGCGCCAGCCGATCTTGCGCAGCTTGCGGCCCTTGCTGAAGCCAGGTAGGCCCTGCGGCACGATGAAGCTGGAGATCTCCTTGCGGCCGTCGGGCCGCGTGCCCGTCACCGCCGCGATCACCGTTGGCCCGCCGATTTCCGTGCCCGAGTTACTGATGAACGTCTTTGCGCCATCGATGATCCATCGGTCGCCATCGAACGTCGCGCGCGTGCCGATGTTCGCGGCGTCCGATCCGGCGTCGGGCTCGGACAGCCCGATGGAGCCGATCTGCGAGCCATCCAGAATAGGCCGCAGGAAGCGCTCCTTTTGCTCGGTGGTGCCGTAGTTGCTGAGCAGGCTCGCGACCGTCGAATTGGCCATCAGCGCATTGGCGACGGCGCAATCCACGCGCGCAAGTTCTTCCAGCACGATCACAAAGGAGAGCCAGTCGCCACCGCCGCCGCCGAATCGTTCGGAGTAGGGCAGGCCAGTGAAGCCCAGCTCGCACGCCTGTCGCCAGAGCGTGTACGGAAAGGCTTCCTGTTCCCAAAGCGTCTCCGATTGCGGTGCGATTTCCTTTTCCGCGAAGCGTCGGACGGCTTCGCGGATCATCGCGTGCTGTTCGCCAAGCCAGTGCGGTTGATTGATCGAGTTCGTCATGGCGTGACCGGTGCAGGTTGAATTTGAGCAGCGTGCCGCGCGCCTCTTCGCTCGATGAATTGCCTGAGACCGGCGCGCGCGCCTTCGCTCGCAAAGTTCACGGTGTAATGCGCGGCTTCGAAATCGAGCCCTGCGGACAGGGGTAATTCGTTTGCACGATTCAACGCGCGCTTGGCCATCTCGACCGCGAAGGGATCGTATGAAGCGAGTGTTTCTGCGAGCGACTGAACGGCATCGAACAAGGCTTCGGGCGCGGCGAATTCATGAATGAAGCCGAACGGCTCGCATTCCTGCGCGGAGAAGCGCCGGCCGCTCAGCACAAAGCGCTTTGCGCATGCGAGTCCCATCTTGGCGACGGCGAGTTGCGTGCCGCCCCAGCCGGGCATCGTGTTGAGCGTGATCTCCGGGAATGCGAAGCTCGCATTCGTCGACGCCACAATGAAATCGCATGCGAGCGCCAGTTCGAAGCCGCCGCCGAGCGCATAGCCGTTGACCATCGCGATGGTCGGCTTCGCACACTCGTGCAGCCGCAGCAGCGCGCGCTGCCCGGCCACCATGTCGCGATAGGCAGCGACGCCATCCATCGAGACGAGCCGTTCGATATCGTTGCCGGCCGCGAACGCCTTCGGGCCGCTGCCGGTGATCGCAATGACGCGCGTGGAATCGTCGGCAAGCGCGTGCTCGATGCCTTCGTCGAGCGAGGCCAGCATTTCGGGTGTGAATGCGTTGAGCTTGTCGGCGCGATTGAGCGTCAATAGACGCAACGGGCCGTGCTGAGTGACGACAACGGGTAGGGAAGATGTCTGCATGGCGTCACAGCACTTTCAAATAGGTGTTGCCCGACGCCACGACGACGCCATCCTGGCGTGTAACATCGGCGGTGAAGACGCACACGTTGCGTTCTTCGTCCTTCTCCGCGAGCGTCAGACGCGCAGTCACCGTATCGCCGATAAACACCGGCGCATTGAACGTGATGTCGTAGCGATACGAGACGGCGCCCGGACTCGGCGCCTTCTGCGCCATATAGCCCATGACCGTGGACAGGAAGCCGACCGACAAGCAGCCTTGCGCAATGCGCTTCTCGAAGCGCGTGCCTTTCGCGTATTCCTCGTTGAGATGCACGGCGTAAAAGTCGCCGACGATGCCGGCGAAACCATAGATGTCGTATTCGGATACGGTCTTGGCGAAGTCGGCGGTGTCGCCGATTGCATAGCAATCCATATGAGGACGTTTGGCCATGTCGTGAATTGTCGTGGTGAGTTGAGTCGATACGGCGGGATGCGTTCTCACACCGGGCCGTCAGCGTGAAGTCACTTTAAAGAGAGGCCCCATTCAACGGGTAGGACGGTTCGCGCGATCTTTTGGACTTTTTTGCAGCGCGTCGCGAGACGCGCATTCGTGCCGTTAAAAAGTCCAAGAAATCCGAAGCGCGGTCCTAACGCACCTTTCACGCGATCACAAATACTGGCGTCAACCCGCTGGCCTGCAATTGGAAATGTCCAGACGAGCCATGCGCGGGCCGGTGTCCATATCGAGCAAGGAGACAATATGAGTTCGCTTTCCAAAGCGCAGAGCATGCTGCGCGTGGCGATGAGCATGCTGCGCGTGGCGATGAGCGCGGCGCTCGCCGTGATGTCCATCAGCGCGTCGTCCGGCGTGATGGCGCAAGACAAGGTCGTGATGAAGCTCGGCCACACGCTGGCTCCCGATAACCACTATCAGCTCACCGCGCAGGTGTTCGCCAAGGAAGTGGCGGCGCGAACGCATGGCCATGTCGAGATTCAGCTCTTCCCGCAATCGCAGCTCGGCGGCGAAGTGCAGATGGCGCAGGCATTGCGCACGGGCACGCAGGAACTGATGATTTCGGCGCAGGCGCCCATCGACAATACGATCAAGCAGTGGCAGATCTTCGACATGCCGTATCTGTTCTCCAGCATGGACCAGGCGAATGGCGTGCTGCAAGGTCCGGTAGGCCGCAAGTATCTCGACATGATGAAGCCCGTGAACATGATCGGCCTCACGTGGCTCGCAGTGGGCGAACGCAACCTGTTCACGACCAAGCGCCCCGTGACTTCCCTCGCGGACATGAAGGACCTCAAGGTGCGTGTGATGCAAAGCCCCGGCTATATCGCGGGCTACAAGGCGCTAGGCGCGAATCCGACGCCGCTCGCGTACAACCAGTTGTTTCTCGCGCTCTCGCAAGGTCTCGTGGATGGCGCGGACACGTCGCCGGAACAGTTCGTTCAGGACAAGTTCTCCGATGTCGCCAAGCATTTCTACGTGACGCACGTGAACTACCTGCCGGTCGTGCTGGCGATGAGCAAGGCGTCGTGGGACAAGCTCTCGCCTGCTGATCAGAAGGCGTTTCAGGAGTCCGCGAAGATTGCAGCGGACTACGACCTGAAGGAATACAAGCATGAGTACGACGCTGCCATCACCGCGATGAAATCGAAGGGCATCCAGGTGACGATGGTCGATACCGCGCCGTGGGAGCAAGCCACCAAAGCCGCGCGCGACGAACTGATCGCGAAGATTCCCGACGGCCCGGCGCTTTATCAGGAGATCAACGCGGCCAAGCAAGCGTCGGCGGTGGCATCCAAATGACGGATGCGAACGACGGCCGTGGCTCCCACCTGGCATCGGAGATGACACGCATGGAAAAGCTCGCGCGCGGCTTGATGTTGGTCGACGACATCGTGCTGAAGATCAATCTGTTCATCTGTAGTTGCCTGCTGCTCGGGGCGGTGATCGTGGCCGGTCTCGGCGTGATCTTCCGCTTCGTACTGCACGATTCTCTGTCGTGGTCCGATGAAGTCTCCGCCTATCTGTTCGTGTGGCTCACGTGCCTGGGCGCGGCAGCCGGCGTGAAGCTGCGCGCGCATCCGGAAGTGCGCGTGCTGGCCGATCGCGTGCCCGCTGCGTTCGCGCCGTTGCTCAAAGACTTTACCGACTGCGCGATTCTTGCGCTCGGCGCGGTGTTCGTGCTGTACGGCGCGGACATGCTCGCGCTGATGGGCACCGAGACGGCCGCATCGATTCCCATCTCGATGGTCTATCCGTATCTATCGATTCCCGTGTGCGGCGCGCTGCTCGCGTTTCACTCGCTGGTGCGCATCGTCGTATCGCATCTCGCACCGCAGGCACAGAGCAACGCCACGCTGGTCGAGGGCGTATCCGAACATCTCTAGGATAAATATCATGTGGGCAATCGCTTTTGGCGCAGGACTGCTCGGGCTGGGCGTGCCCGTTGCGATCTGCATCGGCATCGCAGCCACGCTCGCGCTGTCGCTGAACGGCACGCCGCTGCTGGTGATTCCTCAGCAGCTCTTCTCGAATCTGAACAACGTCGGCTTGCTCGCCATTCCGTTCTTCATGCTGACGGGCGCGATCATGGATTCGGGCGGCGTATCGAAGCGCATCATCGAGTTCTCGCAGTCGCTGGTCGGGTTCATGCGCGGCGGCATCGGTCAGGTGACGATCGTCGCGAGCATGTTCTTCGCGGACCTGTCCGGCTCGGCCACGGCCGATACCGCCGCGATCGGCTCGGTGATGATTCCGGGCATGGTGAAGAAGGGATACAACCGCGCCTTCGCGGTGGCGCTGCAATCGGCGGCGGGGTCGCTCGGGCTGCTATCGCCCGTGTCGATGAGCATGCTCGTGTATGCGTACACGGCGAACGTTTCGGTCGGCACGATGTTCATCGCCGGCATCATTCCGATGCTGCTGGTGGTCGCATCGTTCATGATCGTCAACTACGTGACCGCAGTCAGGCACGACTACAGCGCAGTCGAGCCGTTCGATGGGCGCAAGCTGTGGACCACGTTCCGCGAGGCGTTCTGGGCGTTGCTCACGCCGATCATCATCCTGGGCGGCATTCTCGGCGGCATATTTACGCCGGTGGAAGCGGGCGTGGTTGCGGCGGTCTATGTGACGCTGGTGAGCGCGTTCATCTTCCGGACGCTTAAGCTCTCGCATTTCAAGGATATTCTGGTCCGCACTGCGGTGAACACGACGCGCGTGTCCTTCCTGCTTGGGCTCGCATTCGTGCTCGGCCGTTATCTGATCGAAGCGCAGATTCCGCTTCACGTGGCGAACAGTTTTCTCGCCGTCACGACGAGCGCCATCGTGCTGCTGATCCTGATCAACCTGTTCTTGATCGTCGCGCACACCGTGCTCGAAACCATCTCGAGCATCGCGGTGGTCATTCCCGTGTTTCTGCCGCTGGTCGTGCAGATGCATATCGACCCGGTCGTGTTTGGCGTAATCGTGCTGATCAACTCGGCGATCGGCATCAACCTGCCGCCGATCGGCTTCTGTCTGTTCACGGCGGCGTCGATTGGCGGGGTATCGGTGGAGAAGGCGACACGCGCAATCATGCCATTCATCCTCGCGCTGGTGATCGACCTGCTGCTGATCATCTTCTTCCCGCATATTCCGCAGTTTCTGCCGCATTTGCTGGGGGCGAAGTGAGGGGATAACGCAATGGCAACGCGCGGGCCAGGCGCTGGTTTTTGCTGGCTCGCGGGCTTCCGGCTTTAACGTGCGATGGCCGAGTGCGAGGCCCATCTCATACGCTTGCGACGGCTGAAGGTTCAGCCGTCGCATTTTTTTGTTGCTAAGCCCACGCGTGGACAACGGATGGGGCGATTACCGCTCAGCAATTTCATCAAGTACCTGTCGCCGATATTCGGCGGCTTCCGGGTCTCGGCACTGTTCAGCCACGGAGGCGTCGCCGGTGATTTCTCGAACGGCAAGACAGAATCGGTCGCACTAAGCTACGCGAACGGTTCGTTCAGCGCTGTCGCGCTGTTCTCTCGTATCAACAATCCTGCCACCTCGCTTTACGACGCAACCGCCCAACCCGGTCGCTGGAGGCACGTTCAACAACCCAATCAGCAACCCTAGCTTTAGCGGCTGCGTTTCGGCGCACACGCTGCAAGTTGCAGGCGCGGGCGTCAACTACCGGTTCGGCTCAGCGTTCGTCGACTTCACCTACACGCACACGCACACGCGCCTGCAGCGTAGTAAGGACATCATCGACTCCGTTTTCGGGAACCGCGGCCTTCAACAACTCCGAGGCGCTCGCGACCTATAACGTCAGCCCGTTGCTGCTGCTCGGCGCGGCCTATGACTATACGAAGGCCGAATCAGCGAAGTATTTGCAATTGAACGTCGGCACGCAGTACACCTGTCTAAGCGCACGCTCCTTTGCGCCACTACGCCATGGGAACGCGCCCTGGGTGCGGATTCCACCGCCAAGCCGGCTGTCGCTGCGCTGTCGTTCCTTACGCCATCGTCGACTGGGAATCAGGCAGCCGTCCGCGCCGGTATCCGGCACTCGTTCTAAGCCACGTCCCCAACATTGCATAGCAGACTGCGCCACCATGCGCGTTGCCTGAGAAAGCCGTCGGCGCAAACTCGCACTTGACTCTGGATTTTGGATACAGGATATTGTTGGCATGCGCCGGCGTCCTTCGCGGCACCCCTCGGGAGTTTCGTATGTCTCCAATTGCAGCGCGGCTCGAGCGTCTCCCGTTCAGCCGCTTTCACTTCAAGCTACTCATCATGGGTGGCCTGGGTTTCATGTTCGAGGCCATCGACGCCGCGATCATCGCCTTCATTCTTCCTGTCGTCCGGACGAAGTGGCATCTGACGAGCTTCGAAACCGGCATCCTTGGAAGCAGCACTTATGTGGGCTTTCTTGTCGGTGCACTGTTCGCAGGCTTGCTGGGCGACCGATTCGGCCGGCGCGTCGTGATGATGTGGGCCCTGACGTTCTTCTGCGTCATGACCTTCGCCAACGCCTTCGTGAATGACTGGCATACCTTCGCGGCGCTGCGGGCGATCGCGGGCATCGGCATGGGCGCGGAAGGCGCGATCATCGCTCCGTTTCTCGTCGAATTCGTGAGCAATCGCTATCGCGGCGCATTTACCGGCGCGCTGGCTGGTTTTTTCTCTTTCGGTTTCGTCGCAGCGGCCTTGATCGGTTACTTCGTGATTCCTCTAGGACCGGAAGGATGGCGTTATGCCCTGGTCCTCGTGTCGCTACCTGTCATCGTGCTTTTGTGGTGGCGTCGCTCGCTGCATGAATCACCGCGTTGGCTCGAAATTCGCGGGCGGCACGCTGAAGCAGAAGCGGTCGTAGCGGACATCGAGCGGCAAGTCGAAAGCACGGGCGTCAAGCTCGCGCCGGTTGCGTCGGTCAGCGGCAATGTGGCTGCGACCTACGAACACACGGGCTCGTTCTTCGGCAACCTGAAGCTGCTCTGGAAACCGCCGATGGCGAAGACGACGCTGATGAGCTGGTGTCTGTGGTTGTCGGTCACGTTCTGCTCGTATGCGTTCTTCGTGTGGATTCCGGGCCTGCTCATGCAGCGCGGCATGACCATTACGAAGAGCTTCTCGGTGTCCATCCTTATTTATCTGGCGCAGATTCCGGGTTATTACTCGTCGGCATATTTCTGCGAGAAGCTCGGGCGCAAGGCAACCATCGTCACCTATATGGGACTCGCGTGCTTCGCCGGTATCTGGCTCGCGAACGCGGGTAGCGATACATCGGTTGTCATGGCGTCCATCTTCATGTCGTTTTCGATGAATGGCGTCAACGCAGGTGAATATGCCTATACCCCGGAAGTGTTTCCGACGCACCTCCGTGCAACCGGCATGGGTACGGCTTCGGCATTCGGTCGAATCGGGGCAATCTGTTCGCCGATGCTCGTCGGGTACGTCTATCCGATTTGGGGCTTTGCAGGCGTATTCGGCATGACGACCGCCATTCTCATGCTCGGGGCGCTTGCGGTCATCTTCCTCGGCGTGTCGACGAGCGGCAAGACGCTCGAAGAAATCACGGCTGAAGAGTACGGCGACGGTAGCTCCGGTGCGACTGCCGCCAATCTGAAAACGGCAAAGTAAGGAGAACGTATGAAGCCAGAGCAGGGATTGGTGGAACTGTCAGCGATCAAGCGCGTTGCTGGGACACTGCAGGCGGGCCGCTCGAATCAGGCGTTCTGGAGCGAACTCGATTGGTCTCTGACTGAAATATTCGGTCAAAGACTCTTCACGGTGCTGGCCTACGACGCTGATTCGAGTCGGCTCTGCCGGCTGTACACCAACCGGCTCGACACCAATCCAATAGGCGGCATCAAGCGAGTGACTCAGAGCCGTTGGACGCAGCAGGTTCTTCAACGCGGCGAGATTCTGATTGGCTCGACGCGCGAGGACATCAAATCGGTGTTCTCGGAGTATGAGGTTTTATGGTCGATCGGCTGCGAGAGCGTGTTGAACATTCCCGTGCGCAGGCGGGGCGTGACGGTAGGGACGCTCAATCTCCTCGATGCCGCCGGCAAGTACGATCACGCCGACCAGGAACTCGCGCTGGTCTTTGGGCAACTCGCAGCTTCGACGCTCGAAGAAGAAGCGGCACGTCTGCGCGGCATGCCGGACCCCGAATTCATGGAGCAAGTGTGATGAGGGTAGGTGCTCTGCGTAGAAAAGTGGATTGACAGACCCGCGGACGGGCGGCAAGATGAACGGCATAGATGGATACTGGATCCAAAAAACGAACTACCCGTCCGGATGCGGTATTCCTTTGATAGTGAGGAGACTGGTATGAGAGTTCGCAAGACTGCAATCGCGGCCGCATCGAGTGCAATGGTTCTGTCGTTCGGTGCGCATGCTGCCGAAGCGCAGTCCGTCAAGCTGGGGCTCGCGGCTCCGATGACAGGCGCGCAGGCACAGTACGGCAAGGACTTCGCGTCCGGCGTGCAACTCGCCATCGACGATTTCAACGCGACCAGGCCAAAGATAGACGGCAAGGAAACCAAGTTCGTGCTCGAGTCGCTGGACGATCAGGCGGACCCGAAGACGGGCACGTCGTTGCGCAGAAGCTCGTCGACGATGGCATCAAGGGCATGCTCGGTCACTTCAATTCGGGCGTGACCATCCCGGCCTCGGCGATCTACTCGCGCGCTGGCATCCCGCAAGTCTCGACCGCGACCGCTCCCGCGTACACGCGCCAGGGCTTCAAGACGACGTTCCGGATGATGACGTCCGATACGCAGCAGGGCAGCGTCATGGGCAAGTACGTGGTGGAGTCGCTGCATGCAAAGCGCATCGCGATCATCGACGACCGCACCGCCTATGGCCAGGGTCTCGCCGAGCAGTTCGAGACGGCGGTGAAGGCAGCGGGCGGCAATATCGTCGACCATCAGTTCACGTCCGACAAGGCGGTCGACTTCCGCGCCATCCTGACGGGCATCAAGTCGAAGAACCCCGACTTCATCTACTACGCGGGAGCCGATGCGCAGTCGGCGCCGATGATCAAGCAGGCGCGTGGCCTCGCGATCAAGTCGACATTCGCTTCGGGAGAGATGTCGAAGACCGAGGACTTCATCAAGATCGCCGGCCCCGCAGCGGACGGCGCGATCGTGTCGCTCGCGGGCCTGCCGCTCGACAAGATGCCCGGCGGCGCAGGATTCACTCAGCGCTACAAGGCGAAGTTCGGCTCCGAGCCGACGACCTACGCGCCGTACACCTACGACGGCGCAATGGCGATGATGCAGGCAATGCAGAAGGCCAACTCGTCGGACCCGTCGGTGTATCTGCCCGTGCTCGCCAAAACCGACATGAAGGGCGTGACGAGCGACCACTTCGCCTATGACCAGTATGGCGACCTGCGCGACGCAATCATCACCGTCTACAAGTGCGAGAACGGGCAGTGGAAGCCCCAGACGGTGCTCGGCTCGAAGTAAGCACGGCAACGCCGGGCGGCGATCACGCTGCCTGGCCGGGCAATCTCAACTCACGAAATGACTCAGCAAGCTCAAAACTCGCAGAAGATCTCCGACGTGGTCGTAATCGGAAGCGGAATTGTCGGCCTGTCCTGTGCATGGTCGGCGCTGCGCGATGGCGCTACCGTCACGCTCGTGGACCGCGACTTCGAAGGTGACCGCACGTCGCACGGGAACGCAGGCGGCATCGCGGTGACGGAAAGCACGCCGATCGCAGTGAGCGGGATGTACACGAAGGCGTTGAAGTGGCTCTTCGACCCCTTGGGCCCGTTGTCCCTCGACTGGAAGCACCTGCCGTCGGCGTTGCCGTGGTTCATGGCGTTTCAGCGTTGCGCGAACAAGGACCGCTTCCGGGCCATCTCGTTGGCGCTGGCGCAACTGAACAATCGCGTGTACGACGACATCGTGCCCATGTTCGAAGACATCGGAGCGATGGACAGCTTCTACCGTCGCGGTGCGATGACTGTCTATGAAACCGACGAGGCCTTCGCCGCGGACCAGCACGAGTGGCAATTCAAGCGTGAACTGGGCGTGCGCTGGCATGCCATGTCGGAGGCAGAAATTCGCGAATGCGAACCGTCGCTTGCACCGGTTTTCCGGCGCGGCGTGTTTCTCGAAGACTGGTCGCACATCGGTGATCCGAAGCGGCTCGTGACGCTGTTGCGTGACCGCGTTCGATCACTCGGCGCCAGCTTCGTCACGGGCACGGTGAAGAACCTCGACGTGTCGGATTCGCTTGCCCCTGCCGCAGTCACCGAAGTGGGAGAGCGCATCAACGGACGTCGAATCGTAGTCGCAACGGGTGCGTGGTCCGCTGCACTGGCGGAGTCCATCGGCGACCGCGTGCTGCTGGACAGCGAGCGGGGCTATAACACGACGTTGCCCGCGCACGGAATCAGCCTGTCGCGTGAAGTGATTTTTGCGGAACGCAAGTTTGTCGCCACTCCGCTCGACATCGGCATCCGCATTGGCGGAGCTGCCGAGTTCGCAGGACTGAAAGCGCCGCCGAACTACAAGCGCAGCGATGCGCTGCTGGAACTCGGCAAGCGCTTCCTGCCCGGCATCAACGACGCAGGCGCGGTCAAGTGGATGGGTCATCGGCCAGCCACGCCCGATTCACTTCCGGTGATCGGCCGTTCACCGCACGCGTCGTCAGTGATTTACGCGTTTGGTCACGGTCACCTTGGTCTCACGCAATCGGCAACCACGGGTGCGCTCGTCGCGGATCTGCTTGCCAACCGAACACCCGGAATCAACCTAGAGCCTTACTCGATTAGTCGCTTTCGGCATTAACGGGGTCCCCGCGACCTCTATTTATCAGCGGGAATCCCGCACTACTTAATTAAGAGGTGTGTCATGGCAGTGAACTGGAAAGGCGTTTTCCCCGCAGTGACGACGAAGCTGAAAGACGATGGCTCGCTCGATCACGAAGCAATCAAGGCAGGTTTGAATCGCCTCGTTGAAAACGGCGTGAGCGGCGTCGTCATGATGGGCATGGTCGGCGAAAACGCGCAACTCACGCCCGAAGAAAAGCGAACCGTCCTGAAAATTGCCATCGAAACCATTAACGGTCGTGTGCCGGTGATCTCCGGTCTGGCGGAAACGAACACGGCGGCCGCAGAGCAGTACGCGAAAGACGCCGAAGCGCTCGGCGTGCAAGGCCTGATGGTGTTTCCTGGGCTCACGTACAAGTCGGAGAACCGTGAAACTATCGCGTTCTACAAGACCATTGCGAAGGCTTCGAAGCTCGAAATCCTGCTGTACAACAACCCGCGCGGCTATGGCGTCGACCTTACCCCTGATGTCGTCGCCGAACTGCTCGAAGAGCCGACCATCACGGCCATCAAGGAAGAGTCGTACGACACGACGCGCGTGACGGACCTGCTCAGCCGATTCGAGGGCCGCCTGAACGTGGTGTGCGGCGTGGATGACCTCGTGCTCGAGTCCGTTGCGCTCGGTGCCAAGTGCTGGGTGTCCGGCATGGCGAACGCGGTTCCGAAGGAATCGGTCGAGCTTATCGACCTGGCGGTGGCCGGCAACTACGAGCAAGCGCGCAAGCTGTATCGCGTATTGATTGACCTGTTCCATCTCGACACGCACGTCAAGCTGGTGCAGTACATCAAGCTGGCCGAGAACATTACCGCCGGCTATTCCGAGAACGTGAAGGCTCCGCGTCTGAAGCTCGAAGGTGACGAACGTCAGAAGGTCGTCGCTATCGTTGAAAAGACGATGGCCGACTTGCGCTCGCTTTCGAAGTAATGTTCAAGCCTGGCGATCTGCTTTGCATTGTCAGGCCACTATCCGACACTTCCACGACGGAACCGAGCGATGAAATCGACCTTCTTCTGCATCGACGGACATACATGCGGGAATCCTGTGCGCGTCGTCGCGGGAGGCGCGCCGCAACTCGAAGGCGCGAACATGATCGAACGGCGATCCCACTTCGAACGCGAGTTCGACTGGATTCGCACGTCCCTCATGTTCGAGCCTCGCGGTCACGATGTCATGTCGGGCAGCATTCTCTATCCGCCGACTCGCCCCGATTGCGACGTTGCGATTCTGTTCATCGAGGTGAGCGGGTGCTTGCCGATGTGCGGCCACGGCACGATCGGCACGGTGACATCGGCTATCGAGCATGGCCTCGTTCGCCCGAAACAAGCCGGAGTGCTGAAGCTCGATACGCCAGCGGGCGTTGTCGTCGCAAGATACAAGATGGACGGTGAGCACGTCGACTCCGTGCAACTCACTAACGTTCCGTCGTTCCTCCACTCAACGAATTTGTCCGTGGAGGTCGATGGGTTGGGAGAGGTCAGGTTCGATGTCGCTTACGGCGGAAACTTCTACGCCATCATCGAACCGCAACACAACTACGCTGGCCTTCATACGCTCAAACCGTCGGACATACAGCGGTTAAGCCCGATTCTTCGTCAGAAGGCCAACGAGAAGTACGAGTTCGTTCACCCGGAAACCCCTGCAATCCGTGGCTTGAGTCATGTCATGTGGACCGGCGAGCCTACAGTCGCGAGTGCACACGCACGCAATGCCGTGTTCTACGGTGACAAGGCAATCGACCGTTCGCCGTGTGGGACGGGCACATCGGCTCGCATGGCTCATCTCGTCGGAAAGGGGAGACTCGCTATCGGCGAGCGCTTCGTGCATGAGAGCATCATCGGCACGCTATTCACGGGCGTTCCCGAGTCGGCGACAAAGGTCGGTACGTTCGAAGCCATCGTCCCCAGTATCGAAGGCTGGGCGCGCGTAACGGGCCATAACACCATCTTCGTCGACGATCGCGACCCTTTGGCCAACGGCTTCCTGCTCAAGTAGCGAAACGACCCGGCTTTACCGCGCCTTCGCTTTGGGGATATCACATGCTGGTCCTGAAGAACGCACGCGTACTCGATGTCAATCACGAGAACGATTACGCGCATTATTCGATCGTCGTTGACGGAGAACTCATCAAGGAAGTCACGCGCGAGCCGGTATCCATCGAAGGTGCGCAGGTCATCGACTTAGGCGGCAAGACCGTGATGCCCGGCATGATCGATTGCCACGTACACGTCATTGCATCTGTCGCACACCTCGGCAACAACGGCCGTCTGCCCAATACGTTTGCCGTGCTTCGCGCGGTCCCCATTCTCAGCGGCATGCTCAATCGCGGCTTCACGACGGTTCGCGATGCCGGTGGCGCCGACTACGCGCTCTCGCGGGCGATCGAAGAGGGCGTCATCGCCGGACCACGGCTTTTCGTCGCAGGCAAGGCGCTATCGCAGACGGGCGGGCACGGAGATTTTCGGGAGCGCTTCGACAATTCCGATCCGGACCCCTGCGGATGCCATCGCAATCTCGGAGCGATTGGCCGCATCGTTGACGGCGTCGACGATGTTCGCAAGGCAGTGCGCGAAGATATGCGCGCGGGCGCGCATCACATCAAGATCATGGCGTCGGGCGGCGTCGCATCGCCGACAGACCCGATCGGCAACCTCCAGTTCTCGGTCGATGAGGTGAAAGCAATCGTGGAGGAAGCCGCGTCGCACCAAACGTACGTGATGGCGCACGCCTACACGGGCAAAGCCATTTCTCGCGTGGTCAAGCTGGGGGTTCGCACTATCGAGCACGGCAACCTGATCGACGATGAAGCCGCCGACGTCATGGCTGAGTACGGCGCATTCGCGGTCCCGACGCTCGTTACTTATGACGCAATGAGCAAAGTCGGCGCGAAAGCGGGCGTCGTCGAGAGCGCCTTGGTCAAGAACGAGAACGTCCGTGTTCAAGGCCTCAAGGCGCTGGAGTTATTGAAGCGGCACGGCGTCAGGATGGGACTCGGCACCGACCTGCTGGGCGACATGCATCAATATCAAAACGACGAACTCACCATTCGCGCGGAGATTCTCGGTGCGTTCGAGACGATTTGTCAGGCCACTGCCATCGGCGCTGAAATTGTCGGCCAGCCCGGCAAACTCGGCGTGGTGAGCGAAGGTGCTTACGCGGACTTGCTTGTAGTCGACGGTGATCCTTTGAAGGACATCAGCGTCCTGACCGGTCAAGGCGAACGGATGTCCGGCGTGATGAAAAATGGAGCGTGGGTTCGCCAAACACTGCTGTAGAAACGTAGCGCTGGATTTTGTATACCGCATGCGGCACCGTGGTACGATGTTTTCTGTATACAACATTAGAACCACCATCATGTCCCCGGTTGCCGCCAAACGTCGAAGCAAAGAAGCGCCCGTCGTGAGCGACGTTCTTTCAGATGCAAGCACGCGGAAGATCGTCAGACCCACGACAGTCGAACTGGTGACCACTGCAGTGCG
This sequence comes from Caballeronia sp. RCC_10, assembly GCF_041360715.1. Classification (NCBI taxonomy): domain Bacteria; kingdom Pseudomonadati; phylum Pseudomonadota; class Betaproteobacteria; order Burkholderiales; family Burkholderiaceae; genus Caballeronia; species Caballeronia sp. RCC_10. Next base: position 20,189 of record NZ_JBFUPT010000002.1, on the reverse strand, counting down.
GCAACGCATTCTGAGCGGCGAATACGCGCCCGGGGAAGTGCTGCGGCAAGAGGCGCTTGCCGACGAACTCGGAGTCAGCCGTGTGCCTATTCGCGAAGCGATTACGCGACTGACTGCGGAAGGGTTATTGACCAGCGTTCCGCATAAAGGCGCTTATGTAGCGGAACTGTCGGTCGACGAGGTGAAGGAGACCTTCGACATCCGGCTTCGACTCGAACCGTGGATCTTCGCTGAAGCGATACCGCGAATCACCGATGCCGAAATCGGCAAAGCAGAGCGTCTCGTCAAAGAGATGGATAAAGCGGACTCGGGCGTTTGGGGGCAGCTTAACTGGCGTCTCCACGAAACGCTGTACGTGCCCGCTCAGAAAGAAATTACACTTCAGATGCTTCGCGTGCTGCACGACCGTAGCGACCGCTATTTCCGGTTTCAAGCGGTTCAGGTGCCTGTTCGCGAACAGTCGCATGACGAGCACATGGCTTTGGTCAAGGCATGCAAAGCTCGCGATCCGAAGCTCGGTGCGAAGCTCCTGGAAGAGCACGTCAAGACCGCATCGAAGCAAATCATGGCTGTGGTCGAATCGGTGATGTCCCGGTGATGCCGCTGCGGTTGCGATAGCTGTACATGGCCCGCTCACTGGATAAAGTGAGCAGGCCATTATTGATGTGAAATTTTCTTCTCGTTCGCCGCCTTAAATATCGCTTCAGTAAGGCGCTTTTCGATGCGCGGCGGAATCACGACGACGCCTTCCGCGTCTGCGAAAATCAGCGGTTGCGGCCGTACCTTGAGCGACCTTTCCGATTGATCCACCCGCTGCGTAGGCAGCCGCGTGTCCTCATTCAGCCTGCTGCACAGGCGCGCGATCGGATTCGCAAGCACAGCGATAATTCGACTGCCCCCATTTGAACAATCGCGACGTCTTCCCGATGCCCGGGTTGAATGAGTTAGTCGGATCGAGCTCCTCGTAGAACTGCCTGAGCGACGCCTTCGCTTCGTACAAGTGCCCCACGTTGTGCTCGGCAGGATACTCCGCGCCGCGTGCAGCCAGCAGCGCGAGAATGTCGTCCTTGATCCGGTCGCAATCGACGCCTTTCTTCACCAGATATTCCTGATGCAGCACATGGCAGAAGAAATGGCCGCAGTACATCGAAAACTCGATGTCCTTCGAAATCTCCGGCGGTAGCCGTTCGAACCAGTCGGTCGCGTTGCGCGGCAGGGCGATATCGAGCGCGACGATATCCTCGACGGTCCGGGGATGGACCGCGCGATACCGCACCATCGCACCGCCGACGGTGAAGCGGTTGAGAAACGCCGCTTCGCCTTCCTTCGCCGTACATTCGAAATAGTCGCCCTGTTGCGTGGGAAACCGCGATTGCAAATAGCTTCGCGCTTCCTGCACGCCGTCGTTACCCATCTTGAGCAACAGATGATGCTCGAACCTGTCCCGGTACTCGATTAGTCGTCGCGGCAGATGTTCGGGCAAGAGCCGGCTTACTGCCTGTAACAGCCGATCGCTAATCGCGTTGCCGAGTCCCGCCTTCTCGGTAAAGCCATCGAAGCGGCTTTTGGCTGCGAACGCACGCGGCACCTTGTCGGTGCCGAAGGTGCGGATGTACACGTACATGTCCTTGCCGTAGCGGCGGCTGATATCGAACGCGCCGCGGTGCATGTACTCACCCGCGATAGGCAGGCTCCTGAAGCCGCCCAGAATGTCGCGGCGAATCGTTTCGAGCTCGGCTGGATCGTTGCTGCCGATGTAGAACACTTGCGTCTGTTCGTCGGCAGCGAAGGTATCGAGACGCAGCGCGAAGACCGCGAGGTGTCCGGCCGACCCCGATGCTTCGTAAAGACGGCGCGGGTCCGCATTGAACCGCGCGGGCGTGGATGCCGCGATGTCGCGCACATGCGTGCCGTACTCGTGATCGGACGCGAGCAGTCCGTTGGCTTCGGGGATGTTGTCCGGCAATTCGCCTGCATCGAGACGAGCGAGAATGGCTTCGGCGGAGCCGCCCAGATCGATTCCCAGATGGTTGACGAGCTTCAGTTCGCCGTCGGCGGTGATGCGCGCATGTATCGAAAGCTGAGTGAACGCGGGGCCGCGGCGAATCAGCGAGCCCCCCGAGTTGTTGCACACGCCGCCGGTCACCGATGCGCCGATGCAACTCGAACCGATCACCGAATGCGGCTCGCGTTTGAGCGGCTTGAGGCGCTTTTCCAACTGATCCAGCGTCACGCCCGGCTGACAGATCACCTGCTCGCCATTGCGAATGAGATCAAGCCGGCGCAAGCGCATGGTATTGATGACGACGACAGGGCGATCATAGCCCTCGGCGGCAGGCGTCGATCCACCGGTCAGTCCGGTATTCGCCGCCTGACAGATGACGATGACGTTCGCACGATGACACGCCTGCAATGCCCGCCACATTTCGACGAGCGTGCCAGGCTGAATGGCGGCGAGCACCGGTCCGCCGCCGTATCGATAGCCCTGGCGAAAGCGGCGCGTTTCAGTCGCGCCCGTGAAGACGTAGGCGCTGCCAACGATGTCGCCAAGCGACTGGATCAGTTCATTCATGGTTCGACGCTTCTTTCCTAGAGAATGCAGCCAGCGAAGCCTTTTACCTTAGCGCAATGAATCCGCACGCGCCTCGTCAGTCTGGCTCGCGCGGATATACGAGTCTTCGGTGCTTTGAATATGCGCGCGCAGTGCGGTGCAGGCCTTGCGCACGTTGCCGTCGCGAATCAGTTGCATGATTTCCGAATGCGTGTCGTGGCACGAGTCCACGCGTTTGTCGTCGACGGCAAGCCGGGCACGCAACGCCTGAATCTTGTCGGCGACGAGTTGATACGCGGACTGCAGATACGCGTTGCCCGAGCACGCGAGAATCGCCCCATGAAAATGCGCGTCCTGCTGACGACGGCGCGTGTCATCGTCCACGCCTTCTTCGCGGCGCATTCTTAGCGCCGCAGTGAGTTGCTTGGCGAGTTGCCTGGCATCGCGACGCATGGCCAGTTCGAGCGCCGATAATTCGATGATTTCGCGAAAGCGGCAGATTTCGCGCACCTGGTCAATGGTCGGCTTGAACACCAGCGTGCCGGACTGCGGCCACACTTCCACGAGTCCTTCGAGCTTGAGTTGCAGCAGCGCCTCGCGCACCGGCGTCTTGCTGAATCCGAATTCGAGCGCAAGCGCGCTTTCCGACAGTTGGCTGCCGAAGGCCAGCTCGCCGTCGACGATCGCATTGCGAATCATGTCCTTTGCGATCGCCGTCAGTGACTTCGGACGCTCTGCAAGTTTCTCGATCTTCATGTTTAAGGGGCTTCGACGATCGCTCGTATGACCACAAAGGACCGCTGCAGCGATGCGCCGATGGTTTGCGTGAAATATTAGCACGGGGCGGTCGTTGCCTCGAAGATTGATATCTAAGATATCAGTTGAATGAATAGGGTCCGTGCCGCAACCCATGACGCTCGGGCGCTTTTCGCCGTCCCTCGTTCCACACACGATAGCGGACTGCCTTACTGCAACGGAACCCAATCCCGCGCCAAAGTCTGTCGCATTCGAAACGCGCTCATTACGCGCGTGGCAACGTCAGCCGACCGCTCACTGTCGAAGGGCTCGCGAGTGCTGCACATTTGAGCCCGCGGCAGTTCGGTCGAGTGTTTGTGATGAAGACGGGAAATTCGTTGGAGAAGGCGATTAAAGGGCTGCGGCTCGAAGCGGCACGGTTAACGATCGAAAAGAGCCGGCATTCGCTTAAAGATAATTGCAAAAGATACGGGCTTTCGCGATTGTCGGCGTATGCGCGAAGCGTTCATGCGCGCGTTTGGCCTGCCACCGCAGAAGGTGGGGTGAGAAGCCCGCGCCGGCGATCGAAACGGTGGCTGGATGGTATTGCTTGCAGGCTCCCGTTAGCCGGCAACGGCTCGGACTCCGCGCCGCGCATGAAGCTCATGGAATCGCCTTTCGCTCGCGGAATTCGTCGAAGAGACGCAGGAACATGTCCGTGCTATCGACGACATCGTGAAACCCGGCCTGTCGGATCTTCGTCGTGCTGGACACCACATCCCAGTCGCAGCGAAAAATGAAGTCACCAAAGCCCCACGCCGCGACGTGCTCGTACGGAATATCGACAAGTCCGTGCTGCTTCACCATACGCTCCCACAGCGGTCCCTTGTCCGCCATGTACTCGCGCAGGTTGATGGTTTGTGGTTCGGCGAGCGGCATGTCGAAGTGATCGGCGATGGCGGGCCAGAGCTGGTCCCAACGGAACACGTCGCCGTTCGTGAGGTTGTAGCTCTCGCCGCCCGGCGCTTCGGTCGCGGCCCAGACGGAACCTCGCGCGAGCTGCGCCGCGTCGGTGACCTGCGCGAGCTTGCCATAGCAGGTCGCGGTTCCGGGAAAGCGCAGCGGCAGGCCGAGCTCCTTGCTAATCGCTGCATAGACGGCGATGACCATCGACAGGTTCATCGGATTGCCGAGCGCGAAGCCGCACACCACGTCCGGCCGAAGCACGACGGCATCCCAGTGTTTGCCCGCCGCTTCGTGCGCGAGCCAGTCTTCCATGTCGTAATAAAAGTTTGGCGGCATGTGACGGGCATCGCTTTCTCGCGCGGGCGTTTTGAAACGTCCGAGATGTGCGCCGTAGTACTTCGCGCCCTCATAAAGCACCACACGCCTGAGCGCTGGCGAATGCTCCGCCACCACGCTCACCAGGTTGCGCAGCATGCCGAGGTTTGCGTCGATGAGCGCTTGCGGCGTCGGCTTCTCCTGATATGCGGCGTGAAAGATGTGCGTTATGCCGTCCAGACCGGCGAGCTTCGCGCGCACGTCTTCGGGATCCAGCAGATCGACCGCGATGTGCTCGCCCGGCGTTGCATCGTCCGGTGTGCGTCGTGACAGGCCGATGACATCCCATTCCGGCTGCGACGCGAGATGATTCACGAGTTGACGCCCGATCACGCCGACGCCGCCCGCCACAAGAGCTTTGTACTGTTTCATGCATGTCCCCGGTGATGAAGTGGTTGCTATCCGGGGAGCAATCGGCGCACCATCTCCTGCGGCGCGCTTTATCGGTGTCCTGCACGGCGACTGCTTTCTCCGCGCATCATGCGAGACATCGTCATCATCTGCTAGGCGTTGCTTGTATGAAGTGCCGGTCTTTATCGTGGCGGCAACCCGCCGCAACGCAAGCCCCATTGACAGGAGACGATCATGTGCCGCTGGCTCGCTTATTCCGGCAAACCCCTTCAGCTCGAGACCGTGCTTTACAACGCAAAGCACTCGTTAATCGACCAGAGCCTGCATTCGAGGCTCGGCCAGACGACCACCAACGGTGATGGCTTCGGGATTGGGTGGTACGGACAACCTACCGACATTCCCTTTCGCTATCGTTGCATTCAACCGGCGTGGAGCGACCGGAACTTGCGCGAAGCCGCGCGCGCTATCCACGCGCCGCTGTTCGTCGCGCACGTGCGCTCGGCGACCGGCACGCCGTCGCAGGAAACCAACTGTCATCCATTTCGCTACGGCCGGTGGCTGTTCGTACACAACGGCCTGGTGCGCAACTATCCGGTGATGCGTCGCGATCTGATGGTCGCGATCGCTCCCGAACTGTTCCCGTCTATCGAGGGATCGACCGATTCAGAAGTACTGTTTCTGCTCGCGCTCACGTTCGGTCTTGCGTTGGCGCCTGTTAGTGCGCTCAAACGAATGGTGGCATTCGTCGAGGAAACCGGCCGCCATCATGGCGTCGCTGAACCGCTCAACATGACGGTTTGCGCGACTGACGGCGAGCAAATCGTCGCGGTACGATATTCGAGCGAAAGGCGGTCACGCTCGCTGTTTCACAACACGTCGTTCCGTCATTTGCATGAGTTGTATCCCGACGATCCTCGCATCGCGATGGCCGGAGAGGACGCCTTTCTGGTCGTGTCCGAGCCCCTCGCCGATTTGCCCGGTTGGTGGCAAGAGATTCCGGAGAGCACAGTGGTGGTCGCGCAAGGCGGCGATGTCGAGCAGTTTCCGTTCGAGCCTCAAGCGGCGTGAGTCACTTGATTCGTATTTTTCGCGGCGTGATCGTTCCGGTACCGCGCGCCTCGTTCGACGCGTAGAGCGTTCCGGCATCCGGCGCATAGGGCATATCACCCGGAGAGAAGCCACCCGGTGTACGCGCGGTAAGTATCAAGGTGGCCTCGCTGATTGCCACGACTTCATTTGCGCCTGTCGCGGAAGCATAAACACGCGACAGTTGGGGAACGACGAGCATCCCATGCACTGCAGCGATGTTACCAATGCGTGCCAGGACCCAGAAGTTTGTGTCTCGAAGACAATGACTTCGCCGTTTACAGATGCGCGTTAAACAGTCGATGACGCCTGATACGACTGTTCACGGCAGGCCTCCTTTGCATCCCCGGCGTGCTCGCCGACATTGTGAACGACCGAGCGAGAGGCATCCATCTCTGGTAGGGCGCGCATCGCAGCGCCCCTTGAACACGTGCTCTTTTCGCTAGTCAGTTCATTCAGTGATGAAAGCGAGAATGCGTTTACCGCATTGGAATAATGCCGCTCGCTCGCCCGTTCATAACGGTGTGTCCCAAGGACGGAACAAGGAGCGCGCTCATGAAAATCGCAACGTTCACAGTCTTGGCCTGCAGCGCCGCTTTAGCGACACTCATGTCATGCGGCGGCGGTTCCAGCTCCAACAGCTCTGGTTCGCCTGTGCAGTCTTCGTTCGCCGCGACAGCGCTCGTTTCGAATGGTCCAGTGCCAGCGACTCACACGGACCTCAACCTGAAGAACGCTTGGGGCGTCGCGTTCAATCCAAAAGGATTCGTCTGGGTCGCGGATAACGGCACAAATCTCGCGACACTCTATGACGGCAACGGCGTGCCTCAATCGCTGGTCGTGACAATACCCGACGGCAGAAACGGATCAGCGGCGCCAACGGGCATCGTCTTCAATGGCACGCAAAGCTTCAAGGTGACGGAAAAAGGCCAAACCGGCGTCGCGGCGTTTATCTTCGCGGGCGAAGGGGGCACAATTACTGCATGGGCGCCTGCCGTTGGGCCGACCAATGCGTTCGTCATGTATGACGACGGTGCGGGCGGCGCCGTCTATAAAGGGCTCGCACTCGCTGCAAACAATGGCAACAATTTTCTCTACGCCACTGATTTCCATAACAGCAAAATCGATGTCTTCGACGCCAACTTCGCTAAGGTGGCAATGCCCGGCGGATTCACGGACCCCGCGATTCCTGCAGGGTTTGCACCGTTTGGCATCCAGTTGGTTGGATCGAGCTTGTTCGTGACCTATGCGAAGCAGGACTCCGCAAGGCATGACAATGTTGCCGGCGCAGGACTTGGCATGGTCGACATATTCGATACGTCGGGCAATCTGAAGCGTCGCTTTGCGACGGCCGGCGCGCTGAACGCGCCATGGGGCGTTGTTCAAGGGCCGAGCAACTTTGGCTCCCTGAGCGGCGCGATCCTTATCGGCAACTTTGGCGATGGCAGGATCAACGCGTTCAACGCATCAAGCGGTCAGTTTGTCGGTCCGATCAATGACTCACACGGGAATGCCATCGTGGAGCAGGGCCTTTGGGGTATCGCGTTCGGCAACGATCTCAACAACCAGCCGTCCAGTACCCTTTTCTTCGCTGCGGGGCCCAATGATGAAGCGGATGGCGTTTATGGGAGGATCGATGTTGTGCCGCCGTCTGCGTCGAGTTCGACGACAGGTGGGAGCAGCGGAACCAGTTCAAGCGCAGGCGGGAGCATTGGCATGTAGGTTCGGGAACAACGCGGCCGCCCGAGACAGCAAGCGGCCGCATTGTTGATTGCAGGTGTTCATAGGCGAGCTCTCTCGACGCGATCGTGCGGTCGAAAAGCGTAACCAATGGGCTCCGCTCGATCGCACGTCGCGATGCGGCCCGGCAAGAGAAGAAACTTGAAGGATCTTCTCAATGAGATATACGACAAGATCGAACGACTGAAAGTCGGCATTCGTGCAAAGGTCGAACACCCGTTCCGAATTCTCAAGCAACAGTTGGGTTACTTGAAGGCGCGATACCGGGGGCTGGCGAATAACACCCCTCAGATCACCACATTATCTGCGTTGAAAAGTTCATGGATGGTGCGCAAGGCGCTGCGCAAAGCGTAGAACATGAGCAAGAAAGAATCTGCTCAATGCCTACATGGTGCGCAGATTTTTTAAACCGCGTTCTGCAGAGCTTCCCTTGTACGAAACACGTGTTGCACTTCAGATGTGACGCCGTTCGATGTCCGGCAGGATCTTCTTCTTGAGCAGCGCAAGGCGAACTCGGGAACAACACGTGATCATCGGAGGGAAGTGCGCGCATTGCATCTGCTCCAGCAACGCTTACATGATGGTTCAGCCAACATGCGGGGATCCAGAACGGCAATTGGCCAGCAAAGTCGATCTTCAATGGATGTTAGACGCCGTTTGTCGTCGACGCTCGTCAGGTCAGGCGCCTTTTGCTGCCAATTTGCAGGCCGCGGAAGATGGCCACGACGGCAGGGAAGGGCCGTTGAACGCCAGGAAGGTGCCGAAACGCTATGGGTGGTTGAACGGCGCTTTGGGTCTAGCGGCGGTTCGTCCGCAACTTCAGGCGGAAGGCGCGGATAGCGACGTGAGCCAGCGACCTGATTCCGGGCACACGATGCCCGGGGCGCCGTTGAACCAGACTTGCTCATCTTCCAATTGCAGCGACGCCGAGCCGGCAATATCGAATACCACTTTCAGTGCGTCAGCGACATCGGCGTTTTCGATCGGCAGCTCCCAGGTCAGGAATACCTGAGTGAAACTCTCGTCCGGCGTGACAGCCTCTGCGATGAAACTGTCGCTGCTGCGCTGAATAACGCCATGCGGCTGACAGGTATCGAAGATCACGGCTGTTCCGTGCTCAAGGGGAATGCGTTGACCCGTATTGGGGAAATGCAAGTCCATGCCCTTGTCTTCGCTAAGAAAGAGATTGCAGAAGGCCGCAGCGCCATATTGCTCGGCATCGTGGTGATATCTCGCGCCGCGACAGGCCATGAGCGCCATGTCGCTATCGGCGAGGACGTCAGGCAGTCCAAGGGCGCAGAGCCAGTCGGACATGGCCTGCACGCAGCGCTTGTACTCAGGCCAGCGCACTTGCGTTCGCGCCAATGGCATGACCTCGACATCCCCGGGTTCGAGGGCGAGCCGCGTCGATGTTTCCCTTTGCCAGTCTGCGATGACGGGCGCGCCCGGCACAGGCACATCGAGCGTGGCGGTTAGGACAACGTCGCTGACGCTCCGACTGCGCATGACGTCGCCGCTCCGGAAGAAGGATGTCAAGCTCCTCGCATTTGATGCTGCCGAAGTCGAGTTCATTGAGCCATTGTACCGATTGCCGCAGTGCTGCCGCTTTCCGCGACGGCGCGCTCGAGCATAGCGTTCGTAACGAATCTGTAGCACGCGCGCCGGCGTTTTCATCCTTGCAACGATTAGGCGCCATGCATCGGCCATTCAGAAGCGCGGAACATGCATTGCTTGAATCCGGTACGTCGTCGCGTGACGCTGTACGCCCATATCCTCATGCGCCTCGTGCCCGTGCTCTGCCCGGGCAGGGCAGTTGCACCCTCTTTCAATTCCACGAAACAGGACCCGACAATGCCCCACATGTGCGATGTATGCGGCGCGCGTCCGGCGACCGTGCGGCTTGCGGTGCTGCGCGATGGCCGCCGGCACGTCCTCGATGTATGCGACTTCCACTACGCGCAACTGACGCGACACCAGCGTGCGCTCTCGCCGTTCGAGGCGCTGTTCATGGGCGGCATGCCGGAACAACCGGTCGCGACCGTGCCGGATGCGCCGGCAGAACGCGCGACCGGCGCGGAAGGCGTCGGCCTGGAACGCTATCTGAGCGACGGCGCGAAGGAGATGTTGATGCGCGCGGCCGAGCGAGCCGCGCAATTCGGCCGCCCGGAAGTGGACACGGAGCATCTGCTTTACGAACTGGCCGACAACGCCGTCATCGAAACCATGCTCAAGGGCATGGGCATCGATCCGGCCGAGTTGCGCCGGGTAATCGATACAACCGCGCAGCGCCGCGAGGGCGCAACGCCGCCCCCCAATGGCACGATCCGCGTGTCGCCGCGTCTGAAAAGCGCGCTCGATCGCGCGTTTATCGCGTCGCGGCAGCTGCGGCATAGCTATGTCGCGCCCGAGCATTTGCTGATCGGTCTCGCCGAAGTGCCCGACAGCTTCGCGGGGCTGCTGCTGCGCAAGATGAGCGTCGATGTGGAGGCGCTGCGCCGCGAGACCGCGCAGACTGTCGGCGCGGGCGGGCCGCCGCCCGGCGATGGACCGCCTTCTCGCACGCCGCATCTCGACAAGTTCGCCCGCGATCTGACCGCGCTCGCGCGTGAAGGCAATCTCGATCCGGTGATCGGCCGCGCGACCGAAATTGAAACGATGGTCGAAGTGCTCGCACGCCGGCGCAAGAACAACCCGGTCCTGATCGGCGAGCCCGGCGTGGGCAAGACGGCGGTGGTCGAAGGACTCGCGCAGCGCATGATCGGCGGCGACGTGCCCGAATCGCTGCGCGACAAGCGCCTCATCGAACTGAACGTGAATTCGCTCGTCGCGGGCGCGAAGTATCGCGGTGAATTCGAAGAGCGCGTGAAGCAGATCGTCGATGAAATCACCGCGAACCGCGAGACGCTGCTGCTCTTCGTCGATGAAGTGCACACGATCGTCGGCGCCGGCCAGGGTGGCGGCGAAGGCGGCCTCGATATCGCGAACGTCTTCAAGCCGGCGATGGCGCGCGGCGAACTCAACCTGATCGGTGCGACGACACTCGCTGAGTACCAGAAGCACATCGAGAAAGACGCTGCGCTCGAGCGGCGCTTTCAGCCCGTGCTCGTTTCGGAGCCGAGCGTCGCACAGACGATCAACATTCTGCGCGGCCTGCGCGACAGGCTCGAAGCGCATCACAAGGTGACGATTCAGGACGATGCGATCGTCGGCGCGGCGGAGTTGTCGGACCGCTATATCACCGGGCGCTTTCTGCCTGACAAGGCGATCGATCTCGTCGATCAGGCAGCGGCTCGCGTCAATCTTTCGGCGACATCGCGGCCCGCCGCGATTCTCGAACTCGAATCGGAACTCGCGCAATTGCGACGCGAGCAGGACTATGCCGCATCGCGCAAGCAGTTCGATCGCGCGCACGCGCTCGATGCGGAAATCGCGGACAAGGAAAAGCAGCTCGCCGAAGGCACTGACGACTGGAAAAAGCGCATCGGCACGAATACGTCGAACGTGACGGTGGCGCACATTGCCGAGATCGTCGCGACATTGACGGGCATTCCCGTCACGCAACTGACCGAACAGGAGCGCGAGCGTCTGCTCAACATGGAAGCGCGTTTGCATGAGCGTGTGATCGGCCAGGAAGAGGCAGTGAGCGCGGTCAGCGATGCCGTGCGTCGGGCGCGCACTGGGCTGCAAGGGCGGAATCGGCCGATTGCCGTGTTCCTGTTTCTCGGGCCGACAGGCGTTGGCAAGACCGAGCTTGCGAAGGCGCTCGCGGGCGTCGTGTTCGGCGATGAAGACGCGATGCTGCGCGTCGATATGAGCGAATACATGGAGCGTCATGCGGTCGCGCGCCTGATCGGTTCGCCGCCGGGTTACGTCGGCTACGAGGAAGGCGGACAGTTGACCGAGCGCGTACGCCGTCGCCCCTATAGCGTGATTCTGCTCGACGAGATCGAGAAGGCGCACCCCGATGTCTATAACGTGCTGTTGCAAGTGTTCGACGATGGCCGCCTCACCGATGGCAAGGGCCGTGTCGTCGATTTCAGCAATACGCTGATCATCGCGACGAGCAATCTCGGGTCGGATCTGATCGCCGGACAACGGCGCGCAACGCTCGGCTTTACGAGCACGGATGCCGACGCCGACGCATCGGTGCAAAGCGGCGTAATGAGCGTGCTGCGCCAGCATTTCAGGCCGGAGTTTCTCAACCGCATCGACGACATCATCCTGTTCAAAGCTCTTGGGCGCGACGAGATCGGGCAAATCGTGCGACTGCAGCTCGAACAGGTAAAGCGCATGGCGCACAGTCAGGACATTGCGCTCGAATTCGATGAATCCGTGATCAGCCATCTGGCCGAGGTGGGGTATCGGCCGGAATTCGGCGCGCGCGAGCTGCGGCGGCAGATTCGTCAGTTGATCGAGAACGAGTTGGCGAAGGAGCTGCTCAAGGGCGATATCGCGGAGGGCGCGCGCGTGCTTTGCCGGTACGACCCGGATACCCGGCGCATCGTGTTCGATGCGGAGCGATCGGATGCGGGTGACCTGGGAACGCCGCCGACGCCTTGATGCGTTGACGCCTGAGCGGTGTGCGGACGCGGTGTCGTTCGCCGGTTGGCGCCCCATATGCGCCGACGGTCACGGCGAGCGGCGGAGAGTAAGGTGAAAGTCGTTGCGGTGCGCATCGACCCCGTCATCGGACAGCGATTGCGGGTTCAGGGGGAAGCTGCGGGGCGAAGCCGTCTTTCTTCCCGCAGCAGATGATTAGGGACGGCATCGAAGCGGATGAAGCAAATCTGACTGTTGCGACCGCTGACCCGGATTCGCAATGGCGGCTTGTCCTCGTCGGTGCCGACGATGGCTGTCGACGGTGCAGATGCGCCGGGCGTGGCGGCGGCCAGGGTGCCGATCTCGCGCACGGCGCGGCGACCCGATAGCAAGCTCCGGTCGTCGCTTTTCAGCACCGTGCCGGCTCATGCTGGCACGACGAAGTCAGGGAGAACGAACTCACCAAGCTCCTCGATCACCTCACCTGCGGGGCGTTGGCCGTATTTCAGATTGATGATCACATGGTTCACGCCGACGTCCTGCAAAGTGTGCAGCAGCGCGATCAAGGCAGATCGCCCCAGTTGGAAGCCCAGGTGGATCGGCCGTGGCGGTGTCTGCGGGTTGCCTGTCAGGTCGATGTATAGCGACTGGGTGAAGGGTTTGAACAGTTCACCGCATTCGGCACGGACCGCCGCGCGCCAGCCCTCGACAATCATTTGCTGAACCCTCGGTGCACGCGGATAGCTGATCCAGCCATGACTGCAGCGGGCGATCCACTCCAGCGTCTGGCGGCTATGGCCGGTGACGAAGAAAGGAATCTCCGCCGTGGTCGGCTTCGGGATCAGATCTGCTCCCTCGAGTCTGCCGCCGGGCCAGGTCAAAGGCACGAAACTGCTGCGCTGAACCTCGCGAAATACCCTAAGGTATTCGCGGAACAGGTTGCCACGTTGCTCCGGGTCAACACCGAATGCTGGGAACTCTACTGGACGGTCACCGGAAGCCACGCCGAGTAACAGGCGGCCGCCACTGAGCTGATCGACACTGGTTGCGGCCTTGGCGGTGTGTAGCGGATTGCGGATTGGCAGGATGACCGACGCGGTACCCAGCGCAATCGAGCGAGTGTGTGCCGCCATAAAACCCAGGTAGACCCAGGAATCGAAGACCTGGCCCGAATCACCGAAGCTGGGGTCACGTAACGGCACGTCGCGAAACCAGAGGGTAGAGAAGCCCAGTTCTTCGGCGCGCTGGGCGAGGCTCACCTGGTTGCGCATGCTCGGCGTATCGCCGGTAAAGGCTTCGAGGGGGAAGAAAAGACCCAGGCTCAGGCGGCCTTCGCGGTACGTGCGCTGGAAGCCAGGTTGTTGCTGATAGGGAATGGAATTCGGAGTAAACATGCTCTCTCCCACGGACGGCGAAAAGTCCGTCCGGACTCTTCAGCTTGCTCGTCGCGGGCTTCCACACCGGTCAGGCCGACACTCTGATCGATTCGTCGATCGCTATTTTTGACCACAACCTTTCGAGCGACCGGAGCAAGTCTATGGGCAGGGGGCCGGCGTTTCTTTCTGGTTTCCGTCGGAACGTGTCGGAATCCTGCATCATCGCGACCTTTTTGATTTACGGGCTCGGTAGAAGGGATGGTCTTTGGGGAACATTGCACGATGTTGTTCACGACGCTGTCCTGCCGACGCCTCGCGTACGGTCGCAAGCACATTGAATGGCTTGCGATCGAGAACGAGCGGGGGACAGTGGCACGACTGTCCGCTCCTGGGCGGGCAAAAGGTTTTACGTTCGGTGGACGACTTCCCGTCAGTAAGTGCGGCGAGCTCTCGAACTGGTCCGTGTGGGCGGCGACACAAAAAGCGCAAGGACGCGACACCGCATCGAACGCCGCATGGACGCTGCAGTCTATCGACGCCGCCCAAGCCGACGACGAGCAACCCATCAGTAATTTGCGAAACCGTCGGCCAGCAACGTCACGAGATCGTCGCGCGCTCGCAGGGCAAGGCGTAGGCCCAGGGTATGGATGAACGAGGGTGCTGCACGTAGTCCGCTTACGAACCAAGTCGCTTGCCATCGGGCGACGCCACGCGCGATTTCAACGCGAAGTACTGACGCGCGTGTCCGAGCATGGCGTACCGACGAGTTTTTGCACGCGTGTGCGCGCAGTTTGCGGGAGAACCGCGAGCGCCATCATTCGATCACGGAGAACCGGTCATGCACAGCATCAAACGCGCGGGACGTGGCGCTCGTTGCCGGATGTGCGGCGCTTGCCGGGAATACGCCGCATGCCGCGCCCGAAGCCATCGTCGGGGAAAGCGGCTTCGCCATGAGCGCCCGGCGGATATTCCACGCTGAACATCAGCCTTTCTGGCTGAACAGAACCACTAGATTTCGTGCCGCGATGCCAACGGACCTTGCGTTCCATTCCGACGATTCGCTCGGCCTCTGAAGCGATGGATCACCGCTTACTTACGCCACGAAGCCATCGCCTGAAACACGCCATCGCGGCGGATCAGCGCGTGAAACAGCGCCGCCGCTAAATGAACGACGATCAGCGCAAAAAAGCATAGCGCGAGAAACCGATGCGCGTTCCACAGCAGCGAATGCAGGCTGTTACTGTGCGGCAGCAACGACGGCAGACGCACGCCGAACACGACCACTGGAAAATCCGCCGCGGACAACATGCCGTACCCGATGAGCGGCAACGCGATCATCAACGCATAGAACGCATAGTGAGACAGATGCGCGGCGAGCTTCATTGGCTCGGGCATGTCGGCGGGCAGGGGCGGCGCGCCACGCACGATCCGCACGGCGAGACGAATCAGGCCGAGTATCAGGATGACGATGCCCAGCGGCTTATGGATTGAAACGAGCGTCAGGTAGTCTGGCCTCACAGTCGACACCATGCCCACCCCGATGAACAGCATCGCCAGGATGCAGACGGCCATGATCCAGTGCAGCGCGCGTTGCAGCGGGGAAAAGCGCGCGTGAATCGGACGCGCGGCGGTTCGGATCGTCGTACTCATTGCTGCGCTCCTTCGCCGGTGTGCGGATAGTCCTTGTCCTCGGCCGTCCTGCGATTGAACGACACCGAATACGCCGCCGAGCGCGCCGCCGGAAATGGATCGTCGGAGACGTGCATGCCTGCGGGCAGCACGGTCGGATCGAAGTTGAGGTCGCGACACGGACCGTCCGGTTCGGCTTCGATCTGTTTCACCACCAGCGTGCCCGCGTTGACGGTGCGGCGGTCTTCGGGCCACGCCTTGCTCGGGTCCGCAGTCGGGTCGCCCGGATTCGCCACGGTGACCAACATCGTCCAGCGTTGCGGAGCGGTTTGTACTCTCTTCGCGATGTCCGCTGCGAGGAAGTTGTCGCCGCGCGCCTTCAACTGATCGCCGGTCAGGTTCTCGGGCTGCGCGAGCGGGACGAAGGACCATCGCACGACCCGATCATTGCCCGACGCATTCGTGAAGACGAAACTGTTCAGTCCGTTGTAACGGTCTTCCGCATACGATGCCGTGAACGGCGCGCTGCTCGCCCACTTGCCGAACGCGCCGATTTCCGGGTGCGCGGCCGCGAATCTCTTCATCGCGTCAGGATCGCGCTTGTTGGCGAGCGCGCGCTGCAGATCGTAGAAGGCTTGAGGCGTCGAGACAGGAAAGAAGGGCGCGTCGATCATAGCGGCACGCCATTCGCTGCCGTCGGGCGTTTGCACGCGCAGGCTGAGGCCGCGGACACGTGACATGGCGTCGCTCGCTTTCGGATCGGGCGTGCCGAGATTGAAGCGTCCCGTGACCGGATAAGAACCCGCCGCAAACAGTTGCGCTCTGGAGAGGTCCGCAGCGGCGCCAGTGGAATCGAAACTGCCGGTAAAGCAGATACCCTTTGCATGATTGCGTCGAAAGCCCGGAGCGGGGCCGCTCGCCGGCGCAAGCGCGTTCACCATCTTCGCGGGTGTGAGTCGTCCAGGCGACAGCCAACCGGCGGTGTACGCAAAAGCGCCAACCAGCACGACCAGCACTGCAGCAATCGTCGCCAGCGACGCAAGATGGGATGCAGGTTTGCTCGACTTGTCGACCATCGGACTCTCTCTCGATAGGCGTTGGACCGACAGGTAATCTAGCAGCACGCAAAAAAACGTGCAGAAATAGCGGCCTCGTTGTCGAAAAGCATGTCTCCTTTCGCCGCTTAGCGCGCCTACACCGCCCCAACGCCGTCTCGCATTTGCCCGGGCTCGCGGGCGGGCGGCGCGCTGGAATTACCGGGCTCTTTGCGCTCGCGTCGTATTACATTCGACTTGCGCCGAGCTTCGATGTTGCTATGGCGCGTCGAACGCTGGACGCATGGGTTTGCTCAAACGGTGCAATACGGCGTGGCATACATTGGGCCTGCTTGGCTCCGCCATCCACACGTCCAATCAAAGTCTTTAACAGAGGCAGTATTCAGAACTGCTCTGAGCCGTCCGGGGAATACGATGCAAATGTCATTCGGGAAGAAATGCGAGTCTTCCCCCGCGAATTTCAAACTCCGCGTCAGCTTTGGTGGCAGAGTAAGGCGTCCAAAATCGCTGTTTCGCGCATGCCGGACGGTTCGCGTCGTTCAAAGTCGGCTGTGTCCGGCCGCGTCGGACGGGACCGAGGGCGACTGGCAGTGCACTTGGTTAAGAACGCCCAGGGTACCGAGAGTCGAACGGCGAGTTGGGTGGCGAATGCAACCGGTCGATGCAACACACTACACGCTGCGTAAGCAGTGGAGGTGTTGCAAGTGAAACAGCGGCGCAGGATGTACTACACCGAGACGCAAAAGGCACTGATATGGGAGCGGTGGCGCAAAGGTGACACGCTCCATCGGATCGCCCAACTGTTCGATGGCCACGATTCCCGCTCCTGATCCTGCCCTTCTTGCGATACGGTGCTCGCACTCTGGCAAGCTCGCCATGACGGTCGGACGCTGTGTCATACGAAGAACATCAAGCTGCAGATGATGAGGTCGGCACTATTGCTGACCAAAACGGCGTGTACGTTCTCTGGTGTTCGCGATTTGCCGCTTCTGGTGGCAACCTCTCTCGCCATGCTCGTGCAGCTCCGCTGGGCTTCGACCTAGGGACGGTTTTGAACGGACGAACGCATAGCAGTCTGAGTGATGCGGGTCTTGGGCCTGCTTGCTATCGCCCAAGGCGCCCATGGACGAAGCCGGGACTGACAATCGCCGACAGCACCAAGCCAGACTCTCACAGTTAATCCGCGATGAGGTTGACGCCATTGTCGACGAGTTCGCGGAGTTCGCGCGTCGTCATCTGGGGAGCGCGTCGCGACTGTCTGAGCATGATTTGCGAGACACCGCAGCTGAGCTGCTGAACCACATCGCAGAAGACATGGACGCGCGGCAGAGCGAACTGGAATGGTCCAACAAGAGCCAGGGTGACTCGCCGCTGAACGCGCCATCACTTGTCGGCGACGCACAGAGTCACGCACAAGGTCGTCTCGCTGAGAGCTTCTCGCTCAACGAAATGGTGTCGAAATGCCGCGATCTGCGTGCGAGTGTTATGCGGCGATGGCGGGAGGCAGGCGTCGCTGATCCCGTTACGGCTTTAGAGGAGGCGGTTCGCTTCAATGAGGCCATCGATCAGGCGCTCACGGAGTCAATCGCGTGGTTCACGGCAGAAAGAGACCGCTCGCGGGAGCTGCTCTCGGGAGTCATCACTCATGATCTGCGCACTCCCCTTGGGGGCAATCGCAATGTCCGCGCAGTTTCTTGTGCGTAGTGAGGCGCTGCGCGACGCCGAGACTAGAGCGGCCGGGCGAATCGTGAGCAGCGCCGGCATCATGGCAAAGATGGTCAGTGACCTGCTCGACTTCGCACAGGTGCGAATGGGCGGGCATCTTTCAATCTCGCCAGCAAGGATGTCTTTGAGCGAACGCGCGCGCCGCCAGGCCCCACCGGCCGCTCGATGGGGCATGAACGAATTGGCAGTACGTCTTAGAACCGGGTCAGCATGCCGACCGCACCCATCACCTGGTTGCTCGTCGCCGAAGTGCCGCCCGCGTTGTACATCACTGCGCGGTTATTGCCGCCGATTGCATGCTGATACATTGCTTCAGCGTACAGTTCCGTGCGCTTCGACAGCGAGTAGCGCGTAATCGCATTCACTTGATTCCACTTCGGATCGGCACCGACCTTCGCCACACCGTTCAGGTGAGCGTCCGTGTACGTATCCATCAGGCCGACCGAGAGCGCCGGCGTCAGTGCGTACTTGACGTTCAGTTCGTAGTTGTCGAAGTGAGCCGAACCGCTCGACATGCCGAACGCGTTCGTATTCTGGAACTGGCTGTGCGTGTAGACGAAGTTGACCGCTGCCGGGCCGAACGTATAGCCGACGCCTGCGCCGACCGTGCGCTGCACATCCGCCGTCAGGTTGCCGCCACCCGCTGTCGACCTGAACTCGCTCGGATCAGCCGCAACGTTCTGATTTGCTGCTCCTGCAGGGGTACTCGCCGCCGCCGAGCCGTTGATCTGAAGGTAGGCCGCTGCCAGTCGCAGCGGCCCGTTGTTGTAGCTCGCGCCGGCGCTGTACGCACGATCGACGGTGAAACTGGTACTGTTGCTGAATGCGTACATGCCGCCGATCTTGAAGCCGGCGTAGTCGACGCTCGCGAATTTCACCGAGTTGCTGAAGCGGACGCTGTGTTGCAGGTTGTCGTTGTCGTACACGTGCGCGAAGCCCGAGTCGCCGAACGTGCCCGCCGTGCCGGACAGCGGCGCGACGAAGTCGACCATCGAGTCATACTGGCGGCCCATCGTCACGGTGCCGTAGTTGTTGGCGCTCAGGCCAACGAACGCTTGACGGCCAAACATGCGGCCACCCTGACCGAGCGTGCCGTTGTTGACGTTGAAGCCGTTTTCGAGCACGAAGATAGCCTTCAGCCCACCACCGAGATCCTCCGCACCGCGCAGGCCGAACCGGCTACCGCTGATGTTGCCGCTCGCCAGTGCCACGCGTGAGCTCCCATGGCTGGGGGCACCGTTCTGAACATTGTTCGTATATGCGATGCCGGCATCGACCAGGCCGTACAGCGTAACCGAGCTCTGTGCGTTGGCAGCGGACGCCGCAAGAGCTGCATAGCCGGCGACAGCAAGGGAAATTCTTTTCATTGAATCACTCCAGTTCTTCAAGACGACGGAAAACGCCGTGAGTATAAGAAGCCAGGTCGGCCAGACAAGGGCATCACCTTGCAATGATCCCTTGCTACAGACGCAAGAACGATTCACAAATCCGCAACAATTGAAGCGCGGTGCGAAGTTGCGGCGTGCCGTGCGCCAGGTCCCTTGCTCTGATTCCAATTAGCGTTGCGCCGCAGCAACGGCCATCTGTCGCCGACTTAATGCACTCCACCGGGTTTGGCTTGCGGTTGTTCACATTGAATCGCGTTGTTCATTCCTACGTGACCTCGACTGAATTGCATGTGCGCGAACGGAGCGCTGTCGGGCAGCAAACCCTAGCCGAAGACATCGGACGTACCAGAGCAAACGGCCATCTCCTCGGCGTTCACGGCGAGGCACTTCCAAGGGGCAACACAAGGCTCACGAGCGCCCCCGCTACATAGCCGTTGTCCGGTCAAGTCGAAGCGTGCGTCCGGTATGAAAAGCGCCTGACTTTAGAACGTATCGTTGCACGTGGTCCCAGCATTTCATTTTCGAATCGAGAGCTCGAACGTCGACAAGCCAAAACCCGGAGCTTAGTGTTGCGGCACAGCCAGACGACTAAATCTGGCTCTTTTGAAAACGGAGTGGGTAACGGCCTTCAGCGGGCATGCGAGTTGAAGGCGGAGAAGTCCAGTTTGCCTGC